>CALSSW010000001.1 GCA_943789105.1 uncultured Ulvibacter sp.
CTTTCGCTAAAGGTTTTAAAGTGCTGAAATGCTAATATTGTGGTAGGCACTAAAATGGCAACCTGCTTGCCATTATCAACGGCTTTAAAAGCTGCACGAACGGCAACTTCTGTTTTGCCAAACCCAACGTCACCACAAATTAAACGGTCCATAGGGCGCTCACTCTCCATATCTGCTTTTACATCAGCCGTTGCCGTAGATTGATCTGGGGTATCCTCAAATATAAAGCTGGACTCTAGCTCATGTTGCAAATAGCTATCTGGATCATATTGAAATCCTTTTTGAAGCCTTCTTTTTGCGTATAATTCTATTAAATTAAAAGCAATGTGTTTTACTCTTGCTTTTGTTTTTTGTTTTAGTTTTTTCCAGGCAGCACTTCCTAACTTGTAAATTTTTGGAACGGCGCCATCCTTGCCATTGTATTTCGAAATTTTATGTAATGAGTGAATGCTTAGATATAAAATATCACGCTCCCCATATATTAATTTAATGGCTTCCTGTTGTTTGCCTTCTACTTCAATTTTTTGAAGCCCTCCAAATTTTCCTATTCCGTGATCAATATGGGTGACATAATCACCAACCACTAGGTTGGTTAACTCCTTAAGGGTAATGGCTTGTTTTTTAGCGTACCCGTTTTTAAGGCTAAATTTATGGTAGCGTTCAAATACTTGATGATCTGTGTAGCAAACATGTTTGCACTGGTGGTCAATAAACCCTTGGTAAAGCGGAAAAACAACCGTCTCAAATTGAGTTACAGCTACCTTGGCGTCTGCAAAAATATCTTCAAAGCGTTTGGCTTGTTGGTCGCTGCTGCAAAATATGTAATTGGTATATCCCTTATCGGTGTTTTGATTTAGATTTTCAATCAGCAAATCAAACTGCTTGTTAAAAGAGGGCTGTGGCTTGGTGTTAAAGCCAATGAGCTTTGATGTATTCTCGGGCAGTGTACCACCTACTTTTTCTCTTAGCCCATGAGGATTACTGCTAGCTAAGGTTATTGTTTTAAAACCTTCAAATTGTTTTTTTAACAGCCTAGAGGTGCAAAATAACAGCTCAGGAGAAATTCTTTTAACCTCCCCTTGCAGCATACCATATGCCTGGGTTGCTTTGGTAAAAAGAGTGTCTATAGCGCTGTTTACTATTTCTTGATCTTTAAGACAAACAATAGTTTTTCCAGAGATGTATTTAAGAAAACTTTCTCTGTTTTCTTCCATCAGCTTGTTTTCTACATTAGGAATGACAAACACTTTTTTTAACTGCTCGAGAGAGAGTTGTGTTTCTACATCAAAGGTTCTTATGGAGTCAATCTCATCTCCAAAAAATTCGATCCTGTAGGGCTCATCGTTACTAAAAGAAAATACATCTAAAATACCGCCACGAACAGAAAACTCTCCTGGCTCTGTTACAAAATCTACCCTTTTAAAGTTGTATTCAAACAATACTTCGTTTACAAAATCTATAGATAGGTTTTCTCCAACCGAAATTTTTAGGGTGCTTTTATCTAGCTCTTTTTTTGTAACTACTTTCTCAAATAACGCTTCGGGGTAGGTAACAATAAGCGCTGGTTTTTTTCTGGAATTGATACGGTTTAACACCTCACTTCGAAGTAAAACATTTGCGTTGTCTGTCTCTTCTATTTGATAAGGCCTTCTATAGCTTCCAGGATAAAACAACACACTTTCATCTCCCAGGATATTTTCTAAATCATTGAGATGATATGCAGCTTGTTCTTTGTCATTTAAAATAAGTAGAAAAGGAAGGGCTGTTTCCTTGAATAGTTCAGCAATTGTAATAGAGAGTGCGCTTCCTACAAGTCCTGATACCACGCAGTTATCCCTGCTTTTTTGATTAAGCTGGGTTTTTAATACTGCCTGTGCAGAAGACTCTCTAAAGAGAGAGCGAACAAGTTTTTTGCTCATAGCATGCAAAAATAAACCAAAGTTAAATCCTTACAAAGGGCCTTAAGATATATTTAAACAATTAATTTTTTTTAAAAAGTTTACTAAGTGGGTTGTTTACAGTGTTTTTTAGAGAGTGAATACTACTGCTCAAAAGTAAGACCCCTGCACATAGATAGGCCATTTGCTTTATAGCTTCATAATTACCTGTGTTTGCCACTCCAATGGCCACTAGGCCCCAAGCGCCAACTAAGGCAAATTCGGGCATATTTCGTCTCCAGTTAACAACAAGATTTATAAAAGTGGCAATGCCAATCATTGTAAAAGTCCAGGCCTCTGGGGAAATGCCCCAGCCCTCCCAGCCAATTTTTGTAAGATAGATCGTTACATTAGCAATACAAGCCACGGTAAGCCATCCACTATAAATAACAAAGGGCCACCACAAAAAAGCAATTGTTGAAAGTGGCGCATCCCAAAGTTTCATTTTATTTCTCATTACAATTTGTAGCAAACAAAATAAAATAAAGAAAATAACAAAGGTAGATAGCAGTATGTGATCACAAACAAATAAGTAGCACCATAGGCTATTTGCTGTACAACTAAGTATAAACCACCATCCTGTTTTTTCTATAAATGCATCATTAGATACTTTAACAAAAAGGCTTCTAGACTGGTATATAACAAAACCAAAAAGTAAAAGATAAATAACCCCCCATATAGAAAACCCATAGCTTGCTGGAGTAAAAAGAGTTTGATATTTACCGCTTATGTCAGCCTGTGTGGAGTTGTTAAACATCCCTGTGCTTGAGCCGTAGTTCACATAAATAGTCCCAATAAAAAATACAATATTAAGAATCTGGAGTAGTTTTTTCAAGAGTTGAGGTGTTTGTTAATGCTAATTTAGAGCTTTAAAGTTACGGGACTTATTTTAATAAAAAATAGTAGCATTTAAAAAAATAAGTATCTTTCTGTTTCTAAAACACCCTAAAATGCAAAACCACTATCATATTGACTCTTTAGAGGCTTATAATCAGGCCTGCCAAGATGCAACAAACACTCCTGAAGATTTTTGGGATACTATTGCTCGTGAAAATTTTGACTGGATAGCCCCCTGGGAAAGTGTGTTAGAGCATGATTTGTCGATCCCAGCGGTAAGCTGGTTTAAAGGTGCTAAATTAAACATCACTTTAAATTGTATAGATAGGCATTTGGCCACTCGAGGGTCAAAAACAGCCTTGCTTTTTGAACCCAATGATCTCGGGCAACCTGCTGTTGCCATTAGTTATAGAGAGCTTCATGTGCGCGTTTGTAAAATGGCAAATGTGCTAAAGAGTAAAGGCATACAAAAAGGCGATCGGGTGTGTTTGTATCTGCCTATGATTCCAGAGCTGGCAATAGCCGTTTTGGCCTGTGCTAGAATTGGCGCTGTTCATTCTGTAGTGTTTGCTGGGTTTTCTGCTGCGGCCTTGGCTACACGTATAAACGATTGCGATTGTAAAATGGTTATAACTAGTGATGGGTCCTACAGGGGCGCTAAAACCATAGATTTAAAAGCTATTGTTGATACCGCACTTTTAAGCTGTGAGGCAGTACAGAGTGTTTTGGTAGTGAAAAGAATAGGAACCGAAATTACCCTATACAAGAACCGTGATTATTGGATACAACCACTACTTGATGCCGCTTCTGGTGTTTGCCAGGCTGAGGTTATGGATGCAGAAGATCCTTTATTTATTTTATACACCTCTGGATCTACCGGTAAACCCAAAGGAATGGTACATACAACTGCCGGATATATGGTGTATAGCGCCTATTCATTTAAAAATGTATTTCAGTATCAAGAGAAAGATGTGTATTGGTGTACCGCAGATATTGGCTGGGTAACAGGCCATAGTTACATTGTATATGGCCCTTTGGCCAATGGAGCCACTTCTTTGATGTTTGAAGGAGTACCTACCTATCCAGATGCAGGACGCTTTTGGGAGGTAGTTGCAAAACACAAAGTCACTCAGTTTTATACCGCTCCCACAGCTATTAGAGCCCTGGCTAAAGAATCATTATCTCTAGTAGAGAAACACGATCTATCTTCTTTAAAGGTACTCGGCACAGTTGGAGAACCTATAAACGAAGAAGCGTGGCACTGGTATGATGACCATATTGGTAAAAATAAAGCCCCTATTGTAGATACCTGGTGGCAAACAGAAACAGGTGGTATTATGATTACTTCATTACCAGGAATAACAAAAACAATTCCTACCTACGCAACCCTGCCTCTGCCTGGTATTAAACTAGCCCTGATGGATGACACAGGACAACAAATTACAACACCTCAGGGGCAAGGAAAATTATGTATCACCTTTCCGTGGCCTTCCATGGCGCGCACTATATACGGAAATCATCAGCGGTACAAACAAACGTATTTCTCTGCCTTTAAAAATGTCTATTTCACAGGTGATGGTGCACTTCGGGATGCCGAAGGAAATTACAGAATTACAGGAAGAGTAGATGATGTTATTATAGTCTCTGGCCATAATTTAGGCACAGCCCCCATTGAGGATGCTATAAATCAGCACCCTTTGATTGCAGAAAGTGCTGTTGTAGGATTTGCCCATGATATAAAAGGGACCGCTCTTTACGGGTATGTAACCCTAAAAAACACCAATGTTACAAATCAAGACCAACTCCGCAAAGAAATAAATGCAAAGATTAGACTCGAGATCGGAGCTATTGCAAAACTTGATAAAATTCAATTCACGCAGGGCTTGCCTAAAACTAGAAGCGGGAAGATAATGCGCAGGATACTGCGTAAGATTGCCGGGAAACAAACCGATAATTTAGGAGATATTTCTACCCTATTAAATCCAGAGGTAGTGAAAGATATTAAAGAAAACGCGCTTTAAATTTTATGAGGCTTATTTCATAAAGCTTTCGGCCATGGTAACCATATTCTTGCTTCCGCAGAAAAAAGGAACTCGTTGGTGCAGCTCGGTGGGTTTGATATCTAGTATTCTGGTATACCCATCACTGGCTTTACCTCCAGATTGTTCTGCAATATAGGCCATTGGGTTGCACTCATACAATAAACGTAATTTCCCGTTTGGGTCCTTAGAGGTGTTTGGGTACATGTAAATCCCTCCTTTGATCATATTTCTATGAAAATCTGAGACCAAAGACCCAATATACCTTGAGGTGTAAGGTCTATCCTCTTCTTCTTTTTGGCAATACTTTATATAGTCTTTTACACCCTGCGGGAAATGCACATAATTACCTTCATTTACAGAGTAAATGCTTCCGTTTTCTGGAAATTGCATGTTAGGATGCGATAAATAATAGGTGCCAATAGCCGGGTTTAACGTAAAGCCATTTACCCCATGCCCTGTAGAGTATACAATCATTGTTGAGGTACCATATACAATATATCCTGCTGCTACTTGTTTGTTTCCAGGCTGTAAAAAATCATTAATTGTTACAGGAGTTCCCTCTGGGGTGATTCTTCGGTAGATAGAAAAAATAGTACCTACAGAAACATTAACATCTATATTGGAGGACCCATCTAGGGGGTCTATTAAGACAACGTATTTATTGTCATTTTTTTCATTTCTACCAATAATGGTTATAAAGTCATCCTCTTCTTCGCTGGCAATACCACATACAATTTCTCTGTTAATCAATGTTTTGATGAACACATCATTTGCGTATATATCCAATTTTTGTTGATCCTCTCCTTGCACATTTGTTTCTCCTGCTGCTCCCAAAATATCAACCAAACCCGCTTTGTTTACCTCGTGGTTTACCACCTTTGCTGCTAAACGGATAGAATTAATTAATCTAGAAAGCTCACCAGAGGAGTATTTAAATTCTGTTTGGTTTTCTATAATAAATTCTCCTAATGTTTTATTTTTATTTGGCATATTGGCTTGTTCAAGGAATTTAGTGCAAATATCGCATTTTTTAAGAAATTGAACCGATATTTGTGTATCAAAACGTAAACCAATGGGTGTTGTTGTAAGAAAAGCCACGAAAGAAGATATGCCAGATGTACTCGAGCTTATCAAAGAACTTGCTGTTTTTGAAAAGCATCCAAATGCTGTGCAGATTGATGTAGACACGCTGGTTGTTGAAGGTTTTGGTAAACACCCTCTTTTTACTTGTTTTGTTTCTTTAATAGCGGGTCAAATTGTAGGGATGGCACTGTGTTATTTTAGATTTTCTACCTGGAAGGGGCGCAGTGTTCATCTAGAAGATTTAATTGTGAAAGAGTCTAAGCGAGGCCAAGGCGTTGGTATGGCTTTGTATAAAAGAGTTATGGAGCATGCCGCATCTTTTGATGTAAAAAGAGTAGAGTGGGTGGTGCTTGGTTGGAATACCCAGGCCATTAAATTCTATGAAAAAACAGGAGCAACGATATTAAAAGATTGGTATTTAGCTCAATTTGACCAAGAGGGATTGTCTAATTTTATTAGCCCTAGTAGTTAACTTTAAATAATAGCTTTGTGATCAATACTATGAATGTATTTAAATTTGGAGGCGCTTCTGTAAAAGATGCTCAGGGAGTAAAAAATGTTGCTACTGTTTTACAGCAAACAGGCCATGTCAATCTTGTAATCGTAGTCTCGGCTATGGGCAAAATGACCAATGCCTTAGAGGGTGTTGTAAACTGTTATTTTAAAGAACCTGCAAAAGTAAAACAAGCAATAGAAGATATTAAGGAATATCACTGGTCTGTCTCCAAGGAAATATTTACAGATATTAACGCTCCAATTTTCAAGCAAATACAGGCATTAATTACAACACTTTCTTCTTTTTTACAGACTAATAAATCTACCAACCAGGCCTATGTTTATGACCAGGTGGTGGGCTATGGAGAGCTTCTCTCTACCACCATTGTATCTGCGTATTTAACCCAAAAGACCATAAAAAATACCTGGGTAGACATACGCACTTGCATAGTTACAGACGCCAGTTTTAGAGATGCCTCTGTAGATTGGCAAACCACAAAGCAGCATATTATTAAAAATATTCCTGCCACAGGCATTACAATAACACAAGGCTTTTTGGCAGCAGAGGCCACCAATAATTTCACAACAACTCTGGGCAGAGAAGGTAGTGATTACACCGCCGCAATTCTTGCCTACTGTTTAAACGCAGCAAGTGTTACCATCTGGAAAGATGTTCCTGGTGTTTTAAATGCAGACCCTAGGTATTTTAAAACCACAACTTTATTGCATCACATTTCTTATAGAGAAGCCATAGAGTTGGCTTTTTATGGCGCTTCTGTGATACATCCTAAAACCTTACAGCCCTTACAGAAAAAAGAAATACCTTTATTTGTGAAATCATTTTATGATCCACTAAGCCCAGGCACTTGTGTGGGCAAGGGTGTTACCTTAGATCCAAAAACAGCCTGTTTTATTTTAAAGAAAGGACAAGTATTACTATCCTTATCATCTTTAGACTTTAGTTTTATTGTAGAGAAAAACATAAGTGATGTATTTACATTACTAGATAAAAATAAAATGAAGGTTTCCTTAATTCAAAACTCAGCCATTAGTTTTTCTGTGGTTATCGATAATATATACAACAACCTAGAGGTGTTACTCACCTCACTTCGTTCCACTTTTAGGGTAAGTTGGAATGAAGAAGTCACTCTCTACACCATCCGCCACGCTTCTTTTAATGATGTAAAGTCTCTAATTAAAAACAAGGAGGTTTTATTAAAGCAGGAAAGTAGAGAGACCGTGCAGGTGGTTATTAAAGATTAAAGCGGGTATTTGAAAAGGCTAGACAATAGTTTTTTATTTCTTCTCTGGCTTTTATAAATGCAGCTTCCGTTTGTTTAGCAGTACCAATAAACTTTGATGGATCATAAAAATTATGATGCAATCTTTCTGCGTTTGGTGCCGCTATAAAAGGACAATTTTCATAGGCATGATCACAGACGGTGATAATGTAATGCCAATCTATTTCTTGGTACTCATTTACATTATTGGAGGTATGACCAGAAATATCAATACCGTCTTTTTTCATGGCTAATGCCGCTCCCGGATTAATGCCGTGGGTTTCTATTCCTGCGCTATAGATAGTTGCCTTATCTCCAAGAATTTGATGTAGGTAACCATGTGCCATTTGGCTTCGGCAACTGTTACCTGTACAAAGAACGAGTATGTTTTTCATGTTTTTCATTTGTTTTGTATGGTAGCTATTATTTTAAAATTTATTAACAACACCCACTTCCAGGGGTGCAACTATTTGCTTGTGGCTGGGTGTTTTCTATTTCTGGAATTCCGCAGATATCTTCTGCTTTACAGGCAGTTTTTTGAGTAGCTAGATGCACCAGTAAGCTGTCGTTGGTTACCTCTACTGCCGATACAAATAATTGGGCGGTATGAAATAGCGTATTACTATATTCAAAACGCACAGTGCTTGTATTGGTGTAAGGTCTTATTTTCCCTACGGTATTTAAAATAGCTAAGGCTTTATGACAACTCATAAAATCTATCTTTCCTATCTCCGAGGGGCTTTCCCATAGTTGTATGATGGTTTCTTTCCAGGAGTCTTCTCTAGCGCCACAATCTACAGATTCTACGGTGATGTGTTTTACTTCTGTAATGTGGTAATTAGCTCCAACGAGTTGCCCAGGCATGTATTGAAATAGCAACGATTTGCCTGGGTGTTCTTTTAGAATGTTAAAAAATTCTTGTGTTGTCATAAGGTATTATTTTTGGATTCACTTTGTGTTTGGTCTATATCTTGTCACTATTTTATTGACTATTACTTGCGCTAATTTTTCTTTACTCTCAATGGTCCAGCCTGCAACATGTGGGCTTAAAATAACATTGTTCATGGCCAAAAGCTCCTTAAATTCTTTTGGCATCTTTTCTGTAAATAATGTTTCAAAAGAGCGTTTTTCATATTCTAAAACATCCAGACCAGCCCCTAGTATTTTTCCGCTTTTTAACCCAGAAACCACATCTTTGGTTACCACGCTTTTTCCTCTTGCGGTGTTAATAAGCCAAAATGGTTTTTTAAACTTGGCTATAAAAGCAGCATCCACCATTTTATCGGTCTGTGGAGTCCAAGGGGTATGAAGGCTTAGAACATCTGCCTTTTCTTGTAATGTTTCTAGAGACACTTGTGTTGCGTTTTTGTTGCCTAGGTCTTTTTGTATATCATAGCAAAGAATAGTACACTTAAAACCTTTTAATTTTTTTGCAAAGCTGCGCCCCATGTTTCCATACCCAATAAGGCCAATGGTTTTTCCTTTGATTTCTAAACCTCTATTGTGCTCTCTTTCCCAGAGCCCAGATTTTACTTGCCTATCTGCTCGGTTTAGCTTATTAAACAAAGACAACAGCATGCCCAGGGCATGTTCGCCCACTGCATTTTTGTTTCCCTGGGGTGCTGCAAATAGAGAGATGTTTTTACTTGCTGCATAACAGACATCGATGCTTTCTAGACCAGCTCCCACGCGAGCTATAAATTTTAAATGGGTAGCTGCATCTAAAAATTGTTTGTCTATTTTAAACCTGCTTCTAATAACAATACCATTATAAGGGGCTATACGGTTCTCTATGTCCTGTTTTGAAGAGGTGTAATCTTCCTGGCAATCAAAACCAGCTTGGGTAAGCTGCTCGATAAGCAAGGGGTGGTTTTGGTCTAGATGCAGTATCTTCATATTACACGATAAACAAGCAAAGATACCAGGTCTTTGTATAGATATACATTGTCTTAGATTATATAAAAGTTAAATTTTAGGATAAGTGTTTTGTGTTTTCTCGTGCACCACATTGCCGGTATGTTTGGTGTCTAGTTTTTCAAAAAGTAAGAGGTGTACCTCTTGATCATTCTGGCTTTTTGGACAATGCTCTACCCCCTTAGGGACTACAATAATTTCTCCTTGTTTGACAATCTCTATTTTATCTCTAAAATGCATTTCTAGCACTCCTTTTTGTACAAAAAATAGCTCGTCTTGCTCCTGGTGTTTATGCCACAAAAATTCTCCTTTAATTTTGGCTAGTAGAACTTGCATGTCATCCACAACAGCGATCTGGTGTGGGCGCCATTTTTTATCAAATTTGCTAAATTTTTCTTTGATGTTAATTGGGTGCATTGTGTTATATTTTATACCAAAAACATGGCGCTACTATTTAAAAAACGGGAGACTCTAGCCAAAAAGAAGCCTAAAAGTTTAAAATTAGTTTGGCTATAAAGAAGAATAGAAAAATCCCAAAAATATCATTACTTGTTGTTATAAAGGGACCAGTTGCAATGGCAGGGTCAATGCCTTTTTTGTCTAAGATAATTGGCACAAAAGTACCTACTAGAGCCGCAACTATAATGACCAAAAGCATAGAAATGGCGATGGTAAATGCCACTTGTTGGTCCATCTGTGTTAAGGCGCCAAATAAAATAACCAACACCCCAAGGGCAACACCATTTATAAGAGCAAGGCCTACTTCTTTAAGCAGTCTTTTAAATAAACTTCCCTTTACATTGTCATTGGCCAAACCCTGTACAATAATGGCACTAGATTGTACTCCAACATTTCCGGCCATGGCGGCAATAAGAGGGGTGAAGAAAAACAGCTCTACATGGGTTGCAAGGGCCTCATCAAAACCTCTCATAATATACACACTCCCAAGACCTCCCAGGAGTCCTAAAACTAGCCAGGGCAAGCGGGCTTTTGTAAGGTCTACAATGCTGTCATCCGCCTCTACATCTTGTGAGATACCTGCAGCCATTTGGTAATCCTTTTCTGCCTCGTCTTTTATAAAATCTACAATATCATCAATGGTAATTCTTCCCATCAAAATACCCTGATCATCAACAACAGGGATCGCCTCTAAATCATACTTTTGCATAATACGTGCCACCTCTTCGTTTTCTGTATGCACAGTCACGTAATCTACCTTTGGTATGAATACATCACTAATTTTTGTTTTTGCTTCTGCGGTTAGTAAATCTTTTAAAGAGAGCCTACCTGTTAGTTTTCCTTCTTTATTGGTAACATAAATAGAGTGTACTCTTGTTACATTTTCTGCCTGGCGGCGCATTTCACGAACACAGCCCGCAACAGTCCAGGTTTCTTTTACCTGCACCAATTCTTTAGCCATTAGAGCTCCAGCGGTATCCTCATCATAGTTAAGCAGTTCAACAATATCTGCGAGATGTTCTTGATCTTCAATTTTATCTATTACTTTTTGCTGGATTTTTTCATCAAGCTCTGCAATAATATCTGCAGCATCATCTGTGTCAAGCTCTTCTAGCTCTGCAGCGATTTCTTTAGGAGAAAGACGCTCAAGAATTTTTTCTCGCACATCATCATCAAGCTCCATAAGGGCCTCAGATGTTAAATCACTTTCTAGTTGTTGAATTAGGTAGGTTGCCTGATCGATTTTAAGCTGATCGAGTAGCTCTGCAATGTCTGCAAAGTGAAAATCTTGCAATACTTCACGCAACGTATTACCCTCTTTTTTGGCAATGTGTTGTGCTATATTTTCTATAAAATCACTGGTGAGTTGAAATTGCATCGTCTTCCAATTTTTGTGTTAGTGCAATAAATTGCGCTACAGATAGCTGCTCGGGTCTTTGCCCAAAGATAGCATCTTCTTTTATTTTATCTGAAAGATTAAAAGATTTTAAACTATTTCTTAGTGTTTTACGTCTTTGCTGGAAGGCATTTTTGACAACTTTATACAGCATGGCCTCACTACAATCAATGTCTAAGGAGGCTTTTCTGCGCAATCTAAGCACGCCGCTCTCCACTTTGGGTGGCGGGTTAAATACCGTGGGTGGAACCGTGAAAAGATACTCTGCATCATAAAATGCCTGGGTAAGTACAGAGAGAATACCATAGGTTTTGCTGCCTTCTTTGGCGCAAATACGCATGGCTACCTCTTTTTGAAACATGCCACTAAATTCTGGCACCTGCTGTTTCATCTCAAGCATTTTAAATACAATTTGGGTAGATATATTGTAAGGAAAGTTACCTATAATACCAAACTGCTGCTCTCCAAAATAATCTTTTAGGTCTTCTTTTAAGAAATCTGCCTCTAAAATCTGCAAGTTCTGGTTGGGGTAATTATTGATAAGATAATCTACAGATTCGCTATCGAGTTCCATGGCCACGAGATTGATGTCTTTCTCTAGTAAATACTTGGTCATTACACCTGTTCCTGGGCCAATCTCCAGCACGTTTTTATAGCCTTCAAGCTTTAGGGCTTGAGAGATGTTGTTGGCAATAGTTTCGTCTATTAAAAAATGCTGGCCTAGGTGTTTTTTTGCGCGCACCCCATCGTTTTGCGGATTAAACTCTCTCTTAGGAAACGCGGTATGTTTATTGTATTTTTTCTTTTTTGCCATGGGTGGGTTATTGCTCAGATATTACCTCTAATTCTGTTCTAAAGGCTATATAGTTTCCCTCAAATGCTTTGCCTTGCGCTCTTAATGCCGGGGCATCTTCTTTGTAATACCTCTCTAGGGTTTGTTTGCTATCTGTGGTGTATTGTACAGAGTAGGTGATCCCGCCCATCTCTTCTTCCACCATTACTTTAGTCATAAGGGCTTTACTGAACTTATTGGTAGCCAGCATTGCAGGAATATGGCTGTTTTTCATCCAATATAACCACTCAAGATGTATGGCATTTTCTACGTTAATAGTGACATTATATATATACATAGGGGTATATTAAGGTTATAGTTTTCATGGCTTTAAAAGCAGTATTAGATGTTATCTTCCTCGCAGCATCCGATATTTCTTTCTAGCCTGGGTAAAGTAAATACTGTCTGCAAAGTCAAAAATAATTTGCTCGTAATACTGTTTTGCTTTTTGAGGATCTTGTAATTGATGCTCATATAAATTTGCGAGATTGAAATACGCATCATCTGCTAGGATTTCATCTTTATAGACAGTAATTATTTTGAGGTAATTGGCCTCGGCTTTTTTGTATTGCCCTGTTTTTTCAAAGAGTTCTGCTTGTTTTAAAAGGGCTTCGTCTTCTATTTTTTCACCTTTGTGGGTGGTCAAAATTTCTGACAAAACCTCGATGGCCTGAGCATCTTTATTTTGAAGTGCTAAGAAATCTGCCCTAGCATATTTTTTCAAGGCAGTTTGCAGAGAATCTTCCAGGGTGTTGTCATGAATCATGAGTGTCATTTTCAGGGCATCATTGGCAATAAGCTGGGTGGTAGATTTACGCAAAACATCTGTCTGGGCTTTAGCCCAAACAAAATCACCTTTAAAATAACTTGTTCTTGCTACTTTAAATCTAGCCTGTTGCGCTAAGACATCACTTTTAACTTTGTTTTGGATTTGAGAATAATAAATAAGCGCTCTATTAAATTTCTCGTCAAAGACCAATATATCTGCCAGTTCCATCTTAACTAAAGATTCTTGATATGGATTTAGCTGTTTTTTAATGAGTTTTTTTAGATTGGCAGTAGCCAGGGGGACCTCTTTGGCAGTAAAAGCCAAAAAGTGATTGTAATCTATTTGAAGTAAATAGGTCTGGCCGTCATGCCCGTATTGGTCTAGCAGGGTTTCAAACTGCTGGGCTATTTTTTTATAGTCTTTTTCTTGGGCGGTGGCGAGCCTTATTTTCATCAGGTATTGATGCCCTTGCAGCTTTGCACTTGGGGTTACAGATCTATCAATTAAAAAATTAATAATTTGCTCTGCATTGAGATAGTCTTTTTCTTCTAAGGTAATTACGGCAAGATCAACAATAGCCGTAAGGTCTTGATCTCCCATTCTTTTGTAAATGGCTTTTTCTTGGGCAAACGCTTTATTAAATTCTTTTTGCTGTATAAACAACCAGCTTAAAAGTTCATTATAAAGAACATCTGGTCCTTGTTGTAATTTTTTCAGTAGTGTTTTTCTCAGTAAAACATTGGCATTGTTTTGAGGGTCTTGTGTGATGTACAAACTAAAATTACGTTGGGCTAAGGGCTTATAACGCTGTTGTAGTTTTACAGCATTAATATATTTTAAAAACATCTTTTCAAGGGCACCTTGCTCTCCATATAGACGGGCAACTTGAATGTTGTAATTTACTGCTGGATTACCCTCCATTGCTTTTTCATAGGCCATTATAGCCCTGTCTAGCAAGCTGTACTTTTCGAATTTTTTGGCAATTACAGAACCGTAATTTGGGTTTTGAGCAACTAATTCAAGAGCTTGGGCGTAATACTTGTTAGCGAGAGAGTCTTTTTTTTGCAGCGAATAATTGTGCCCTAAATCAACCAAATATTGATTTTGACCATTGCGCGTGTTTACTTGTTTTTCCAGTAACGCCTGTGCTGCCTGAAAGTTTTCTAGTTGCTGATGCGCCTCCACAAGTCTGAGCATGTACTGGCTTTTGTAGGGTGTTTTTGCGTATAGTTTTTCGTAAATAGAAATAGCCTTTTGATATTCCCCACGATCAAAGTAGTTTTCGGCTAAAATTTCGCTTTGCGAAAAAACCGAACTACTGGCAAGAAAAAATAAAAGGATATACAATAACCGCATAGGGTAAAGATAGTGTTTTTAGCCTGCTCTATAAAGAGAAAAACCACCGCTTAAATTAGCTTGGTGGTTTATGGGTTTGAACTTATTTTTTATGACTGTTGTGTTAGTTTATCATGTCAAAACCACAATAGGGCACAAGTACCTCCGGGATTTTAATACCCTGCGGGGTTTGGTAGTTTTCTAAAATACTAGCCAGTACTCTAGGTAGGGCCATAGCGCTACCGTTTAGGGTGTGTGCTAGTTTGTTTTTACCATCTGTGTCTTTAAAACGAAGCTTTAATCTATTTGCCTGAAAGGTTTCAAAATTAGAAACAGAACTTACCTCAAGCCATCTGTCTTGGGCTGTTGAGAACACTTCAAAATCATAGGTGATTGCTGCTGCAAAACTAAGATCTCCACCACATAGACGCAAAATTCTAAAAGGGAGTTGTAGCGCTCTTAAGATGTTGGCAACGTGTTCTACCATGTCCTCTAGCGCTTTTGTGCTATTATCTGGATGCTCTATACGTACTATTTCTACCTTGTCAAACTGGTGCAATCTGTTTAGGCCCCTTACATGCGCGCCATAGCTTCCAGCCTCTCTTCTAAAGCAAGGCGTGTAACTTGTGCAAGATATAGGCAAATCTGCCCCTTGGACTAGGTCACCTCTAAACAGGTTTGTAACTGGCACCTCTGCCGTTGGTATTAGATACAAATCATCAACACCTACGTGATACATCTGTCCTTCTTTGTCTGGCAATTGTCCTGTTGCTATTCCAGAGGCTTCATTTACCAGATGAGGTACTTGGTACTCTGTATAACAGGCTGCTGTATTTTTATCAAGAAAATAAGAAATAAGAGCACGCTGTAGGCGGGCTCCTTTTCCTTTATAGACAGGAAATCCTGCGCCAGTGATTTTAACACCCAATTCAAAGTCTATAATATTGTATTTTTTCGCTAATTCCCAGTGAGCCATAGCACCTTCTTCCAATACAGGAATAGCACCTTCTCTAAGGGTTTGCTCATTGTCATTCTCATCTTGGCCAGAGGGAACTAACTCTTGAGGTATGTTGGGAATGGTGTAAAGCAGGTCTTGTAATGTTTTTGAAATACTCTTTAAATGGTCATCTAAGGCTTTTGAAGTCTCTTTTAAAGTGCTTGTTTTTTCTTTAAGAGCGTTTGCCCCAGCGGCATTTCCAGATTTGAAAAGAATACCAATTTCTTTAGAAAGGGAGTTTGATTCTGCTAGGAGATCATCTAGTTTTGCTTGGGTAGCACGACGGTTGTCGTCTGCCTCTAGAACTTGATTAATAACAGGTGTTGCATCCATACCTCTTTTTTTCAAGGCTTTGACGAAGGCTTCTTTGTGATCTCTAATGCGCTGAACTTGTAACATGATTCCCTTAATTTTTATAAGGCAAAGTTATGGAATTTGTAATAATGAAGGCTTTATTGTACTAGAAATTAGCAAGTAGATTTGTTTTACAACAAAAGTAAAGCCTAAAGCACGTTATTGCTAGGGATGTATTGCATTGTACTGCTTTTTAAAGGGAGAGATCGCTAAAAACGTTTTAATAAAAACCCCATAATTACAAGAATAAAAATAACCAGTAACACTACAGATTGCATGTTGCGGGCTTTGTCTTTTTTAGAGTTTTTGTTGAGCATACTATGGTTTTACAGCTAATTTATAAATATAGTTATTTATTTTTTCTGGGCGGCTATGCTATTTTTTTGGAGAAGGCAAAATCCAAAAGTGGTGTTTTAAAGGGGTCCATTTTTGTGACCCTAGGTCTATGGTGTCATTTATTAAACGAGCGTAAGGCCCGCCATTTACACTCACTTTTGTGTCTGCAAACACGGCAACATCAATACCTTTTTGGGCCTGTATTTGCTTTATTCTTTGGGCCAATTGCCAGATAACATCTGGTTTTGTGCCTACGGTTCTTTGTTGTTTTTTGGTAAGTATTTCCTTGATGTTGTACTTGCTTTTTTCTTGTGTGTTTTTATCTAGCGTGTACATGGTGGTGTATCCTGTTTTACTTCTTAGCATCATGCGCCAACTAAGGCGGTGCCCTTCTTCTGTCCATAAAACATCATCTTTAATGCCTAAATGCCTTAGTGGCAACGCTATTTGTAATATAAAATATAAACACAGGATACTACTAATTATCTTGCCGTTAGGTGGCACTTTGACCTCTCCCAACTCATAGTGTTCTTTTTTTGGTAAAAAGCGCTGTTGCAAATTTTTGGAGGAAAAAAAGAAAAAGGCAAATGCCAAAGACATGAACGGAAAAATACCTATTTGAAATACCACAGCATTAAAAAGATGAAAAACAATAGAGCAGCAAAATGCTAAAAGGCGAGTGCGTTTGTATAAAAGTAATGGTACGATTAGTGCGTCAAAGAAAATCCCCACATATGCAATAGCATAATGCACCCATTGTTGTTGTAAAAAAGGACCAATGAGCCAATAGTCTTTTTTGCCTGTCATAAGCAAGCCAGTGACCGTTCCATCTAGCCAGGCTGGGTATATTTTTGCGATGGCCGCATAGGTGTACACAATCCAAACTTGCACAATAAGTGCCAAGATAACCCATCTAGGCATAGACCTGGATGCTATGTTTGGTTTTTGTCTCGCATCTATAGAAAACCATTTGTTGGCAGGTAAAAAAACCATACCCCAAGACAGCAGTAGCATTAAATAATAATGGTTGTTATAACTACTTTTTTGCATTAAGTATACCCCGCTCCACAGCAAAGCAAAGCAAAACATACTGAGTCTGTATTTATACCCGAGCATTACTCCAACCCCTAGTATACCCAGGCACATAAAATAGATATACATCCCGTTACCCTCCAAGGGTTGCAGCAACTCAAAACCAATAAAGTTAAATGTAAACTGGGGGTCTATAAGGGTTTTTTTTACCCAGCCTGTTGCAATGGCTCCAAAACCTTCAAGGGCAATAAGAAACCCAAATACTACCCTAAACAGCACTAGCCCAGAATTGTCGATATGTTTAAAGAGGAGTTTATGCAAGGGGTTGTATATAGTCTCGTGCAAAGGCCTCGTCTTTTTGGATGGCTTGTTTTAAGCTTTCTAAGTCTTTAAAAGTGGCCTCCTCCCGTATGTGCTGCAAAAACTGTAGTTGTAGCTCTTTGCCATAGAGATCTGTGTTTGTGTCTAGAAAAAATGTTTCTATACTCTTTGCCGTTCCTCCTACGGTAGGGTTTGTACCTATGCTTGTGATTCCGTAGGTTAGGGAATTGTTTATTTGCGCTTTTACCACATATACTCCATTTTTGGGTATAAGCTTATAGGTTTGTGGTACATGCAAATTGGCGGTAGGATAGCCAATGGTTCTTCCCAGGGCTTTTCCTTGGGTAACAGTGCCTTCTATGGTAAAAGCATAGCCTAGGTATGTATTTGCGGTATGGATATCTCCCTGGGCCAGGGCTTTTCTAATTTTGGTAGAACTTACAGATACCTCATCTAGTTGTTGGGCGCTTATTTCTTCTACTTCAAAACCAAACTCTACCCCATATTTTTTTAAATCTTGGATATCTGCATTTCTATTTCTGCCAAAGCGGTGGTCATAGCCAATAATAATTTTTTTAGCCTTGAGCTGTGTCACCAAAATATCCCTTACATATTCAAGGGCAGAGAGTCTAGAAAACTCATAGGTAAAAGGCTCAACCACAAAATAATCTAGGCCAATATCTTCTAGAAGTTGTTTTTTTTCTGAAAGAGTATTTATAAGCTTGATATCGCTGTTTTTTTGCAAAACCATCCTTGGGTGAGGAAAAAAAGTAAGCACCGTAGATACAAGCCCCTGCTCTTTTGCTGCCGAAACAAGGCGCTCCATAATAGCGCGGTGGCCAACATGAACACCATCAAAGGTGCCAATAGTAATCACGCTTTGGGTATTGCTTTTAAATTCAGCGGTTGTTGTGAGTTGCTCCATCGAGTATTATCCGTTAAAGGTATTCATGGTATTGTCTAGCCCTGCAAGGGCAAAAGATTCTATAGCTTCAATGCTCTTTGGGATTTGGGTGATAAGATGAGACTCCTCTTGCGGGGTCCACTCACCTAAAACATAATCTACTTGTTTGCCCTTAGAAAAGGCATCACTAATGCCAAATCTAAAACGAGGATATTTTCCAGTACCAAGCATCTCCTGGATATCTTTAAGACCATTGTGGCCTCCACTGCTTCCTTTGCCTTTTATTCTAAAGGTTCCAAAGGGTAAGTTGAGGTCATCGGTTACTACCAGCAGGTTTTCAAGGGGGATGTTTTCTTTCTCCATCCAGTATTTTACTGCCTTGCCACTTAGATTCATGAAAGTGCTTGGTTTAAGAAGTATAAGGGTGCGCCCCTTTTTTTTGTGGGTAGTGATGTCTCCAAGTTTTACGGTTTCCCAAGGAAGGTCTGCTTGTTTTGCCAGGGCATCAAGGACTCTAAAGCCAATGTTATGGCGTGTATTTTTGTAGGCAGGGCCAATGTTGCCAAGGCCAGCGATTAAAAATTTTTTCATATCCAAGCTCCTATTCTTTGTAGCAAGTGTTTGTGTTTGTACGGCTGTTTGTTTCTCTATCTCTAAAGATACGTTGTTTGTTGCTGGGTTTTTAAGACCCAACAATTTTCTAACAAATGAAAGCATTGTTTTGTGTTGGTTTTGTAAAAATAAAAAAAGCATCCCGAATTAACGGAATGCTTTGTATATAATTAACTTTCTTGTGCTTACTGAGCAGCAGCGGCCTCCGGAGCAGCAGTGCCTTCTGCACCTTCTGCATCTTCTGCACCTTCTGCACCTTCTGCTTCTTCTTCATCTGTTTCTTCATCTTCAACAGCAACTCTAGATGTTCTAATCTGGCAAATTACAGTGTTGTCTGTATGAAGTATAGAGAATGTATCTTCTTTAACAGCAGTGATATACATTTTTGCGCCAATTTTCATCTCTGTAATATCTGCGTTGATAAAGTCTGGAAGATTTTTTGGTATTGCCTTCACACGTAACTTACGTGTTACAATACGAAGTACCCCTCCATTTTTAACACCACGAGAATTTCCTGACACACGTACAGGAATTTCCATCATTACTTCTTTATCATCAAATATTTGATAGAAGTCTATGTGCAGGATTCTGTCTGTTACTGGGTGAAATTGAATGTCTTGTAAAATTGCATTGATTTTAACACCGTCTAACTCAATTACTACGGTATGCACATCTGGTGTGTATACTAGTTTATTGAAGGAAAGCTCTGGTGATTGAAAGTGAATTGGCTCGTCTCCTCCGTATACTACGCAAGGAACCATACCAGCATTACGTAAGGCTGCAGTTGCTTTTTTGCCTACGACTTCTCTTTTTGATCCGTTGATTGTAATTGATTTCATTTTGAAATTTTAATTTATAATATATTGTTTTCCCGATTTTTCGGGCTGCAAAGATAAAATTTTATATTGTAAAGTAGTGGCTCTTGGGCACAATTTTGGCACAAAGACTCAAAGTGTAGGGTTGTATTAGGAGTTTTAAGGTTTTATCACCCCTAAAAGTGGGGGTGTCTAATTACATTAAGAACTTAGAACTTATAGACTCGTTTTTATGCACACTTGTCATTACATCTGCAAACAAAGTGGCGCAGGTAAGTACTTTAAGTTTTGGACTTTCTTGACCAATGGGTATAGAGTCTGTAACAATAAGCTCTTGTAGTTTTGAGTTTTCAAGACGCTCAAAGGCACTTCCAGACATAATAGGGTGGGTGCAAATAGCACGAACGCTAAGTGCGCCTCGATCTATCATAAGGTCTGCTGCTTTGGTAAGGGTTCCAGCGGTATCTACCATATCATCTACCAAGACTACATTTTTACCTTTCACGTCTCCAATGAGCTCCATGTGGCTAATAACATTTGCTTTTTCGCGTTGTTTGTAGCAAATTACTACATCACTAGAAAGGGCCTTAGAATATGCGTAGGCTCTTTTACTACCTCCCATGTCTGGTGATGCAATGGTTAAGTTATCAAGCTGTAAGCTTTTTAAGTAAGGTAAGAAAATAGTAGAGGCATATAGATGATCTACAGGTTTTTCAAAGAAACCTTGTATTTGGTCTGCGTGCAAATCCATGGTGATAATACGGGTGGCTCCTGCAGTTTCTAGCATTTTAGCAATCAGTTTTGCAGCTATTGGCACACGAGGCTTGTCTTTTCTGTCTTGTCTTGCCCAACCAAAATAAGGGATTACAGCTGTAATGTGTCTAGCACTTGCGCGTTTTGCCGCATCACACATTAGCAGTAGCTCCATAAGGTTGTCGCTACTTGGGTGGGTAGAGCCTATTAAAAACAAACGACACCCTCTAACAGATTCTTCAAAACTGGGCTGAAATTCACCGTCACTATAGGTTGAGGTAATAATATTTCCTAGGGGTAGGCCATAGGCATTTGCAATATCTTTGGCTAGTGATTGGCTTTGTTTACAAGCAAATATCTTTGGTGTTGGCATAGTTTGAGATTTTATTTACACAAATGTAAAAGAAAACAATATACACAAACTCTTAAGTTATGCTGAGTTATTAAGAATGTCCAAAAACAAACTATTGTAGGTCTTTTTATAATTATAGAAAAAAACCTCCTTCCTTTTTTACAAGGTGGAGGTTTTTTTGTTGATTGTTACTAATTGATTGTTATTGTATTAGTAGCTTTTTTGAAAACATAGCGTTTCCGGATTTTAGTTTTAAAACATACATTCCTCTTGTAAGACCTAGTGTAGAGATGCTTTGAGTTTGTGTTGTGCTATGTAGTTTTTTGCTTCGGATACTCATGCCTAACATATTGTATAGCGTTGCAGTTGTGTTTTCTTGCCCTTGAGCAAGTCCTTTTATGGTGATAAATGAATCTGTATTTGCTTTGTAAACTTCAAAGGCATCTGATGCAAACAAATTGCTAGTTGCTAAGACATCTTCTCCTAAAATTTCTGTTGTAAAATGGATTTGAAACCTACCCTCTTCATTTAAATCACTTTGAGCCGTTAACTCAAAATCTTTTTCTAATATTAAAGTAAATGTATTTTCTAATATATCTTCAATGTAAACATTTACATTGTCAGGTAAGGTGTTTTGCGAAAGGTTAATTCTAAAAGTTTGACCAATAGATTGATTAATTATTAACGGAACCGTTTGATTATAGGCAGATTCTAACCCCATTGCGTTTATAGCGAAGTTAGTCCCTTGGTTATCTTCAACTAATCTTGAACTCAGAGAAGTGTCCTGATCAAAAGCTCCTGCATCATACCCTGGGTCTAAACCTAGGGTGAGACCGTTTTGAAAGTAAAATCTAGTTTCTGCATCTTCTGTCTGACCATTATATAGTTTTAAAAATAAAGTATAAGTGGTTAAAATTGGCGCACTTGTCAAAGATTCACTTTCAGAAATTATATTAGATGTGTGGCTTAAATTTATGAGAGTTTCTTCATAATTTTTTGAGTAACAAGTAAAGGAGAAAATCAAAGTTAATAATGGGAGTAAAATAAGTTTTTTCATAACAATTTTTTTTGGGGGTTATTTATAGTACAAACATAATTATAAACTTCTAAACAAAACACTTAATCCGATAATAATTACATTTAAACGATAAATAAAGGTTTTTTTAAGCATTTAAAAAGTATTTTCTTACAATTAAGGCACTGTAAACAGGAAGTTTATCGATAAACTGCAATTTTACATTTATTTTGTTTTTTTATTGCATTTTGTGTGTTTTTATCGATAATATTTGCTTTTAATCGTATTTTTTGAAGAAAAAAATGCTATAAAACGTCAATTCTTACACTTTCAAATAAAATAATCGATAAAGTGCACACCAAAAGAATAGTGTTACTATTTTCGATTTCTGTAAAACAATTTTTAAGGGGTAGCGGATGGTTTTATTTACAAATCAGATTCAACTAAAAAAATTATCGATAAGCGCGCAAAACAGATTACATTAAACCTGAAACTTTTTAGGATAATATAATAATTCTTGGAGATAATTTGTACACCCCCCACTCCAAGTATCGAACTTTTTCTTGCAAGATTTGGATAGGTTAAGAGATTTCACTCTACGCTTAAATACGGTTTAAATTTCACTCTTGTAGTTGTATTTAAAAAGAAATGTTCTATTTTTGAGAGAGATTTAATTAATCATTTAATCACTAATTAATGAAACAATTTTTTACACTATTAGCGGCGGTATTATTTACTGCAACAACTTTAGCCCAAGGAAATTTAACTGTCACCTCTGGGGGTTCTCTAACGGTAAGCGCAACAAATTATTTAACTGCTGCTGGTAACTTTTCCAACAATGGTGGTACCGTTACTTTAAACTCTACCGCAGATAATTTTTCTTCTCTTATTGTGCAAGGAACTGCAACTGGAGACATCGTTTACAACAGATTTGTAAATGTGTATGACGACCTTAATGGTGGTGGTTGGGATTTTGTAGGAGCCCCTACCGGGATGACCATTGCAGATTTTATAACAGCAAATGGATCTAACATACAAGTACTTGGTGATGATTATGCATTCGCTCAGTATGATAATGCGACTGGACAGTATACTAGATACGCAACAGCCTCACAAACAGGAAGCTTTACACCTGCACAAGGGTATGCATTGGCAATGTCACCAGAGGATCTACCTCCACCTCCATCAGGTGGCGTACCTGGAACCACAGTAGCCTTTACTGGTGCTATGGAAACTACATCTCAAAGCATCAATATTGTTAACAATCATGACGGCGCCGGAGGTAGAAGATGGAACTTGGTATCAAATCCTTTCCCTTCATATATATCAGGAAATACTGCTGCAGGAGTTACTAACTTTATAGATGCAAACAGCACTGTTATTGATAATGAGCGTTTGGCTGTATATGGTTGGAATGGCTCTGATTACGATATTTACAACCAGCTTTCAGGTGGTTTTTCAATAGCTCCTGGTCAAGGATTTTGGGTAGCTGCAGCAAGCACGTCAGATGCCGCTCTTGATTTTACAGCTGCTATGCGTACTTCTATAGGAACTGGAGATTTTGTTTCAGGACCACAGCTACTTACTTACAATTTAGGATTAAAGCTTTACAATGGTGAGATAGAAAGAGCAGCAACCAATTTCTACTTTAGAGATGGTCTTACCCTAGGTCTTGATCCTGGGTATGATGCAGCAGCATACAACCAGTCAACAAAACTAAGTTCAAGACTGGCCCAAGGAAGCCAAGAAACAGCATTTGCTATAAATGCTATGGATATTGATGATTTGCAAAACACTAGAGTGCCGCTAGAGATAAGACAAAATGCAGGACAGGCCTTCAGCATTAGTATTGCAGATATGGAACTGCCTCAAGATATCTCTGTATATCTAGAAGATACCTTAAACGGTACCCTTACTTCACTAAAAGACGGAGACTTTGAGCTAACGGCTCAAAGCGATCTTAGCGGTATAGATAGATTCTTTATTGTCTTTAAAGACAATAGCGTACTCTCTAGTGGAGATAACCTTGGTATAAACACGCTAAATGTATATAAAGCAAATACAGAAAACTTTGTAACTATAGCAGGTATAACGCCAAGTCTTGGTAAACTGGATGTTACGCTGTATTCTATGCTAGGGCAAACAGTACTAGAAAAAGCATTAAACCAAACAACAACAACCCAGAGAGTATCTACAGAAGGCCTAGCAAGCGGTTTATATGTTGTACAAATAAGGTCAGGAAATCAAATATTTAACAAAAAAATAATTATAAAATAATTTAGCCTTAATAAACTAATTAACCAATGAAACAATTATTAACACTTTTAGCAGCAGTATTACTAACTGCAACAACGTATGCCCAAGTGGGTATAAACACAGAAAATCCAGATCCATCTTCGGCATTAGACATTAACTCTACCACAGGGGGTTTGTTAACGCCAAGAATGACCAACCAGGAGCGTCTTGATATTCAAGACCCAGCTGTAGGATTACTTGTTTACCAAACAGATGGTACAGCGGGTTTTTATTATCATAATGGAACTAGTTGGGCTGCGGTAAGTGGTTCTGGAGGGTCTGACACCAATTGGTTAGATGATGGTACAGGTAATATCTCTAATTCTAATACAGGAAGTGTTAATGTTAATAGTGTTTTAAATGCCAATGGTGGTATTGTTAATTCAGACATTACGGCATCTAGTTCATTATTTGCTACATCAACGGGTACAACTACCTTAGGAGGTGGCGCTGTAGATGTAAGTGCTCTTGGAGCTACCACAACTATTAAAGGAGATTTGGTAGTAGATGGTTCTTTTACAGGAGATGTAACAGCTACAAGTGTAGAAAATGGTGTGTATACCATAGGAGGTCAAACAATCGCTGGCACTAAAAATTTTACTGATGATTTATTTTCTACTGGAGATTTTTGGAATGAAGGAATTATGCATTCTTTTGGGGAAATAAGATCTTTTGATACTATAAATTCTTATGGTGTTTTAAATGCCAATGGTGGTATTGTTAATTCAGACATTACGGCATCTAGTTCATTATTTGCTACATCAACGGGTACAACTACCTTAGGAGGTGGTGCTGTAGATGTAAGTGCCCTTGGAGCTACCACAACTATTAAAGGAGATTTGGTAGTAGATGGTTCTTTTACAGGAGATGTAACAGCTACAAGTGTAGAAAATGGTGTGTATACCATAGGAGATCAAACAATCGCTGGCACTAAAACTTTTAGTGATGATTTAATTTCTATGGATATGCTAAGAAGTGATGGTGTTCTAGAAAATAATGGCCTATTAATATCTCCAGGTACTATAAATTCTATGGGTAACTTCTATGGACAAACGTTGCACGCTAATGAATATATCACCACCTCAGATAGACGCCTTAAGAACAATATTAAACCAATGACAAAGGCTATAGATAAAGTTATGGCGCTAAACCCAGTAAGCTACAACAAGAAAAAATCAATTTCTGACAGTGAGTATGTTATTCAAGAAAATGGATTTATAGCCCAAGAGTTACAAAAAGTAATGCCAAAATTGGTAAAAGTTGGAACAGATAAGGATAAAACACTGTCTGTGAATTATTCAGGAATAATCCCAGTGCTTACCAAGGCCATACAAGAGCAGCAAAAGGAAATTGAAGAGCTAAAGCAATTGGTTAAAAAATTACTCTCTTCAAAATAGAAACTATTAAAAAGAAAGATTTTTATCAAAGCCCTTTCATAAATGTTGGGGCTTTTTAATTATTTATCAATTTAGCGTAGCGATCTCACAAACACCTTTCAAGAAAATAACAATGGGTGCGTAATTTAATAAGTGCCGCGTAAGCGGCCGAGTAAAAAAAATAAATCCCCAAGAATAATAATTTATTCTTGGGGATAAATTGTACACAACGTACTCCAATTATCGAACTTATTCTTACAAGATTTGGATAGGTTAAGAGATTTCACTCTACGCTTAAATACGGTTTAAATTTCACTCTTGTAGTTGTATTTAAAAAGAAATGTTCTATTTTTGAGAGAGATTTAATTAATCATTTAATCACTAATTAATGAAACAATTTTTTACACTTTTAGCAGCAGTATTACTAACTGCAACAACCTATGCTCAAATAGGTATTAATAATGAAAACCCAGATGCTTCTGCGGCTTTAGATATTACTTCTACTACGGGAGGGTTACTGCCACCACGTATGACAACTACCCAGCGTGATGCGATTAGTGCTGCAAAAGGATTAGTGTTATTTAATACTACTACAAACACACTACAGATTAATGAAGGAGATGCTACAACAGCCAATTGGTTAAGTTTAACTGCTTCTACTTGTGGCTTATCAATAGGTGATACCCACCAAGGTGGTATTATCTTTTATTTAGATGGTTCAGGCTGCCATGGATTGGTGGCTGCGCCAAGTGATCAAAGTACAGGGATTCAGATGGTATGCATGGCAGGTTATACTCGACAGCCTATGCTTATGGAAATGGTATTGGCAGTGGAGAAGGTAATACGTCAAGGAATCAGGCAGCCAGTGGCATGGAGATGATGGTGATAATTATGCAAGCTCGAATTATGTCAAGATTTAAAATTTCGAGGAGGACAGAAACTGGGATTGGTATTTACCCTCTAAATACGAGTTAAATCTTATGTATGAAAACATAGGACAAGGAAATGCTCTTGGGCCTGGGGAATGTTGGTAATTTTGCTAGTAGTTCCTACTGGAGTTCTACGGAGTACGATTAACTTTGACGCGTGGAAACAGAGTTTCTTCAATGGTAGTCAGACCAACGTCATAAGTCAGCGCAGTACTATGTGCGTGCTGTTCGGGCTTTTTAGTTATTTAATTATTTATCAATTTAGCGAAGCGGTCTCACAAACACCTTTCAAGAAAATAAGGAGGGGTGCGTAATTTAATAAATGCCGCGTAAGCGGCCGAGTAAAAAAAATATATCCCCAAGAATAAATTATTATTCTTGGGGATAATTTGTACTCAAGATGGGAATCGAACCCACACTCCCGAAAGAACTGGATTTTGAATCCAGCGCGTCTACCAATTCCGCCACTTGAGCATTTAGAGGCTTCAAAAATAAAACAATTTTATAATGCCTTGCGTGTATTGTATTAATTATTTCAGAAAAAATAACACTATTTTTGTTACCCGGGTTGGATACCCTACTTTTATACTCTCACATTAAACCCATGAAGCAAGACAAACAAACCACCTATGATATTGCCTATTTAAGAATGGCCAGAGAGTGGAGCAAACTCTCCTATTGCAAACGCAAGCAAGTAGGGGCTCTTATTGTTAAAGACAAGATGATTATCAGTGACGGCTACAACGGTACCCCAACAGGTTTTGAGAATGTTTGTGAGGATGACCACGGAGACACTAATTGGTATGTACTCCACGCAGAGGCAAACGCTATATTAAAAGTAGCAGGCTCTACCCAATCTTGCAAAGATGCCACACTATATATTACCATGTCCCCATGTAAAGAGTGTAGCAAGCTCATACACCAATCTGGCATTAAGAGAGTTGTTTACCACTTAGGCTATAAAGATGCCAGCGGATTGAAATTTTTAGAAAAAGCAGGCGTTAGTATTACACACATCCCAAGTTTAGAAAACCAGTAGCACTATGCCTGTCCAGAAAAAATACATTCCTTTACTTCTAGGAGTTGCTGTTGCCGTAGGGATTTTTCTTGGCGCAAGACTAAATTTTACTACCGTAAGTGACACGCTGTTTTCTTCCAACTCAAAAAAAGAAAAGCTCAACAGGCTTATAGACTTTATAGACTTTGAGTATGTAGATAAGGTAAATACAGACAGCATCGTAGATATTACCGTAAACAGCATCCTTGAAAATCTGGATCCACACTCTGTGTATATCCCATCAAAAAGCTATGAAGATGCTGCAAGTGATATGCGCGGAAATTTTATTGGTATTGGTATTAGTTTTTACCAACACCAAGATAGTATTGCCGTGATACGCACCATCGAAGACGGTCCTGCACAAAAGGCTGGCATCCATAGCTGGAGACAGAATACTATACGCAGATACCATACCCTTGTTTGGCAAGGGTCTAAACAGGTATGATGTTGTCTCTCAACTTAAAGGCACCCGCAATAGTAAGGTTTCCCTTAAAATAAAAAGAAAAAACCAAGACAGCCTTTTAACTGTAAAAGTAACCCGGCAAAAAATACCGCTGGTTAGCCTTGATGCTGCCTACCTTCTTACCGATGCTATAGGGTATATCAAACTCAACCGTTTTGCAGAGCCTACCTATAGTGAGTTTAAAAAAGCACTGACAGCTCTCATTGATCAAGGCGCCACCAAATTAGTGCTAGATTTAAGAGATAACCCAGGGGGGTACATATCATCTGCCCAGGCTATTGTAGATGAGTTTTTACAAGACAACACCCTGATACTTATCACCAAAAACAAAAATGGCAAACAAGAAAAAACCTATGCAACAAATAAAGGCAGCTTTAAAACCGGTAGCCTATATGTGTTAATTAACGAGAACTCTGCCTCTGCCAGCGAAATTGTAGCAGGCGCCCTGCAAGACAACGATAAAGGGGTTATTATTGGCCGCCGCTCTTTTGGTAAAGGACTTGTGCAGCGCGAGATGGCCCTTGGAGATGGTAGCGCCGTGCGTCTTACCATTGCTAGATATTACACCCCAACAGGAAGATCTATTCAAAAACCCTACGATAAGGGCAATGACGCCTATTACAGTGAGTATGAGTCTAGGTATGTAAACGGGGAGCTGCAAAGTCTAGACAGTATCGTAGTTAATGATTCTTTGCGTTTTGTTACTCCAAAAGGAAAGGTAGTATATGGCGGGGGAGGGATTATCCCAGATGTGTTTGTGGGTAAAGATACCACTCAAGAGTATCAGGCCATTAGTTATATCTCAAATAATGGCTTTATGAGTTATTTTGCCTTTGAGTACCTAGACACCCACCGCCAAGATTTTAAAGGGCAAACCCAGCAAGATTTTATAGATAATTACACGGTTTCTAAGGCTACATTGCAGGCTTTTTTAAGCTATGCAAACATCACAGAGCTTACTACTTTTAAAGGCTACACCCCCCGTCTTAAACTCCTTATTAAGGCCACTCTAGCCCGGCAATTATACGGCACCCAGGCCTATGAGATGATTTTAAATAGCCAAGACCCTATGATTAAAAAAGTATTAGAACTTCAACAAAGGCTTGCTGTTACAGATCAGTAAAACTAGTTTTGCTGTCTTGCTTTTTCTGAAATTTTCTTAGACACCAGTAAAATACTCAGCATCACACCAACGCAGGCTGCTGCAAGAGTGCAAATAGCTGCTGTGGTACTATCTTTTTCAAAGGGGGCAGAGAAATCTATGTTTGTGATGTTAAAAACCATCATAAAAATAGAAATAGCCAGTAATATATAAATGAAAATTTTCATGAACTCTGCGGGTATTATGTTGCTACAAAAATACGCCTAATTGAATAACTCTTGAATATTTGAGGTAAATAATTTTACTGCAATGGCAAGTAAAATTACACCAAATACTTTCTCAATAATCTTAATTCCGTTTTTACCCAGAAAGCCTTGAAGTTTATTAGAGGTTTTCAAGACAATATAAACCACCACCACATTTACCAAAATAGCAATAATGATGTTCTCTAAGGCGTATTCTGCGCGCAAAGATAA
This sequence comes from uncultured Ulvibacter sp., assembly GCA_943789105.1. Taxonomy (GTDB): domain Bacteria; phylum Bacteroidota; class Bacteroidia; order Flavobacteriales; family Flavobacteriaceae; genus Patiriisocius. Next base: position 29,569 of record CALSSW010000001.1, read on the forward strand.
TAAGGTAGTTAAACTTCCAGGACCTGCCACAATAGGGAAGGCTATTGGAAACACCGTTGCCATCTCTAGGTTAGACTCATCTTGTTTAAATAAAGTAACCCCTAAGACCATTTCTAAGGCAATAAAAAATAAAATGAGTGATCCTGCAACCGCAAATTCATTTACATTAATACCAATAAGGTTTAGGATTTCTTCTCCAATAAACAAGAAAATAATAAGAACAAAGGCCGCAATAATGGAGGCTCTTCCACTTTTTATAGTACCGTTTTTCTCCCGCAAAGAAATAATGATAGGAATACTACCCACAATATCTATTACAGCAAACAATACCATTGTTGCCGTTGCAATTTCTTTAAAATTAAAACTCATAATACCTATCTTTAGGGTGCAAAATTAGGAATTTAAAAACTAGCGCATGGTTTTTTGTAGCATTATGTCACCCCGAGGCTTAATTTTTCAAAAGCACCTATTAAAACATGTATATTTGCGAGCATGTTTCAACTAGGAAAAACCATCGTATCTGAGGATATCATAGAAAAAGACTTTGTCTGTAATTTAGGAGCCTGTAAGGGTGAGTGTTGCATCTCTGGCGCTGCAGGAGCTCCCGTTACTAAGGATGAAGTTACTATATTAAAAGACATCTACCCAAAGGTAAAACCATTTTTACGCCCAGAGGGTATTGCTGCCATAGATAAGCAAGGCACACACGTGCTTAGCACTACAAACGAGCTAGAAACCCCCTTGGTACATCAAAAAGAATGTGCCTATGTAACCTTCTCTGAAAACGGTACTGCTGGCTGCGGCATAGAAGATGCCCATAACGCAGGAGTCATAGATTTTAAAAAACCCATTTCATGTCATTTATATCCTGTTAGAGTCCAGGATTACAGTGAGTTTTCTGCAGTAAATTATCACAAATGGCCAATTTGTGATGATGCCTGTACTCTGGGAAATGAGCTTAAAGTGCCTGTGTATAAATTTGTAAAAGAAGCTCTTGTTAGAAAATTTGGACCACATTGGTATGCAGCCCTTGAGAAAGTAGCAAGCTCTCTCTCTTAGCACATTTTTTACTGTAGCTTAAAAAAATCAGTCAAAAACCAACAAGCCAACCTTAAAATTTGTTTTATTACAAAAAGGTGTTGTTTTTAAAATCATTTTTTATAAATCTGCTTTTTTTTTTAAAAAATATGTTAAAGTTTTTTCTAAAATATGTTGAAAAAACATCTTGTTAAAACAAGGGTGAAAGTGCCCTTAAACTACCGCTGTATCAACTCTGGTTAGGCTTTTCAACTACATTTTTTTGAATTGTTAATAATCTAGAGGCAGCCTTTTAAGCTACTGTTTATCAGTGTTTTGTGAAATAAATTAACAAAACTATAGTAACAACTCAATTTTTTCGTTGTTGAAAACTTTGTTGAAAACCCGCTGTGTTTTGTTCTTTTTAAACCTCATATATTTATCATATTTGTTAGTCCCCAGTAAACAGACATTTTTAATAATTTATTTAAGAAGATATAATGAACGCATCAGAGCCAATTTTAGAGAAAAACGACGGAAGATTTGTAATTTTCCCTATTCAACATCATGATATCTGGGAGTGGTATAAAAAATCTGAGGCAAGTTTTTGGACTGCCGAAGAAATCGATTTGCACCAAGACCTTACAGACTGGACCTCAAAATTAAATGAAGATGAGCGTTATTTCATAAAGCATATTTTGGCATTTTTTGCTGCCAGTGATGGTATTGTAAATGAAAACTTAGCTGAAAACTTTGTAAACGAAGTACAATACAGTGAAGCAAAATTCTTCTATGGTTTTCAAATCATGATGGAAAACATCCACAGTGAAACCTACTCACTACTTATTGATACCTACGTAAAAGATGACAAAGAGAAGGACCAATTATTTAATGCCATAGAGAATTTCCCCGCCATCAAGAAAAAGGCAGACTGGGCCTTAAAATGGATCGATTCTCCAAGTTTTGCAGAACGTTTGATTGCTTTTGCAGCCGTAGAAGGAATTTTCTTTAGTGGAGCCTTTTGTTCTATTTTCTGGTTGAAAAAACGTGGTATTATGCCAGGACTTACCTTTTCCAATGAGCTTATCTCTAGAGATGAAGGAGTACATTGTGATTTTGCAGTACACCTGCACAACCACCACTTAGTAAACAAGGTACCAAAAGATCGTATCCGCAGCATTATTGTAGATGCTTTAAACATAGAACGTGAATTCATTACAGAGTCTCTGCCGGCAAGTTTAATTGGTATGAATTCTAACTTAATGACTCAGTACTTAGAGTTTGTTACAGACAGATTACTAGTAGAGCTTGGTTGTGAGAAAGAATTTAACACCAAAAATCCTTTTGATTTTATGGATATGATCTCTTTGCAAGGAAAAACAAACTTCTTTGAGAAAAGAGTGGCAGAGTATCAAAAAGCAGGTGTTGCCAACACCACAGACAAAGAAGCCAATAAAATTAGCTTCGACGCAGACTTTTAAGCCAAACATACTTTAGAAATATAATACCTAAGTGCTTGATAGTGTGTGTTTTACAAAACACACGCCTGAAATCACTTTACCATAATAATAGCAGAATCAAAAAATAACCTCGAAAACCCGCAAGATATGAATGTACTAAAAAGAGACGGCCGCAAAGAACCCATCATGTTTGATAAAATTACAGCACGTGTAAAAAAGCTGTGTTATGGCCTTAATGAACTTGTGGATCCCGTTCGTATCTCAATGCGTGTAATTGAGGGTTTGTATGATGGTGTAACTACCAGTGAGTTAGATAATCTGGCAGCAGAAGTTGCTGCAACCATGACAACATCACACCCAGACTACGCAAAGCTTGCTGCGAGGATATCTGTTTCTAACTTACATAAAAATACAAAAAAGACATTCAGTGAGGTGATGGATGATTTATACACCTATGTAAATCCCCGTACCGGGAAAGACGCTCCTTTACTTAGTGATGAGGTTCACAAAGTAATTATGGATAATAAAGAAGAATTAGATTCTACTATTATTTACAACCGTGATTTTGGCTATGACTATTTTGGGTTTAAAACCCTAGAGCGTTCTTACCTGTTAAAATTAAATGGCCAGATAGCAGAGCGCCCTCAGCATATGTTAATGCGTGTGTCTATTGGGATTCACCTAGATGATTTAGAAGCTGCCAAAGAAACCTATGAGTTAATGAGTAAACGGTTTTTTACCCACGCAACGCCTACACTATTTAATAGTGGTACACCAAAGCCACAAATGTCTTCCTGCTTTTTATTGGCCATGCAAGACGATAGCATAGACGGTATTTATGATACGCTAAAACAAACCGCAAAAATTTCTCAGTCTGCAGGTGGTATAGGTCTCTCTATACACAATGTACGTGCTACAGGGTCATACATATCTGGCACCAACGGTACCTCTAATGGTATTGTGCCAATGTTACGAGTATATAACGACACGGCACGATATGTAGATCAAGGTGGAGGAAAACGTAAAGGTAGTTTTGCTATTTACGTAGAACCGTGGCATGCAGATATTTTTGATTTTCTGGATCTTAAGAAAAATACAGGAAAAGAAGAACAACGAGCGCGGGATTTATTTTATGCTATGTGGATTCCAGATTTATTCATGAAACGGGTAGAGGAAGATGCAGAGTGGACTCTTATGTGTCCTAACGAGTGTCCAAACCTCTATAACGTTCACAGCGATGAGTTTGATGAACTATACTTAGGCTACGAAGCTGAAGGAAAAGGAAGAAAAACCATTAAAGCGCGTACACTTTGGGAGAAAATAATGGAATCTCAAATTGAAACTGGAACCCCTTACATGCTCTACAAAGATGCAGCAAACCGTAAGAGTAACCAGAAAAATCTGGGAACCATACGTTCTTCAAACCTTTGTACAGAAATCATAGAGTACACCTCACCAGATGAGGTTGCTGTATGTAACTTGGCCTCTATAGCACTTCCTATGTTTGTAACTGATGGCGCCTTTGATCACGACGAGTTATTTCGTGTAACCAAACAAGTAACTAAAAACCTAAACCGCGTTATAGACCGTAATTACTATCCTGTAAAAGAAGCAGAAAACAGTAATTTCCGTCATAGACCTGTTGGGCTAGGTATCCAAGGATTAGCAGATACCTTTATTATGCTCCGTTTACCTTTTACCTGTGACGAGGCTAAAAAGCTAAACCAAGAAATTTTTGAGACGCTTTATTTTGCTGCGTTAACAGCATCTATGGAAGAAGCCAAAGCAGATGGCGTATATGAGACCTATGAGGGATCTCCTATTAGTGAAGGGAAGTTTCAGCACAACCTATGGGGGATAGAAGACAATGAATTAAGTGGCCGCTGGGATTGGGCAGCTCTAAGAGCTGAAGTGGCAGAGCATGGAGTGCGTAACTCACTGCTTGTGGCGCCTATGCCTACAGCATCCACATCACAAATTTTAGGAAACAACGAAGCCTTTGAACCTTACACAAGTAATATTTACACAAGGCGTGTGTTAAGTGGAGAGTTTATAGTTGTAAACAAACACTTACTGGAAGACTTAGTAGGTCTAGGACTTTGGAACGACACTTTAAAAGAACAAATTATGCGTAATAATGGTTCTGTACAAGATGTAGATATTCCTCAAGATTTAAAAGACCTTTATAAAACAGTGTGGGAGCTTTCCATGAAAGACATCATTGATATGTCAAGACACAGAGGGTATTTCATTGACCAGTCTCAGTCTTTAAATCTATTTATGGAAAATGCTAGTTATGCAAAATTAACATCAATGCATTTTTATGCCTGGAAAAGCGGTCTTAAAACAGGAATGTATTACTTGCGTACCAAGAGTGCGGTAGATGCCATTAAATTTACACTCTCTAAAGAAGATAAAAAAGAACAGCCAAAGGCTGCCGAAGCACTATCTACAACAGCAATTGATGCAGATGGCGCATTGGCATCAGTACCAGCTCCAGCGCCAAGCCCAGCGCCAAAAGCTCAGTTAGGCAATACCGCCACAGAGCAAAAGCCAATGACGGCTCAGGAGTTTAAGGACCAAATGAATAAATCACAAAATGGCGGTCCAGATGAGGATTGTTTGATGTGTGGATCTTAAAATTATATTTTTAAGAGTACAAAAAAAGGGACACCATCTTTTGGTGTCCCTTTTTTATTTTTAGTGGCTGTTACTGTAAAATGTCTGTCCCCAAATACCCATCATCTTTGTTGTAATACCAGGCTTTCTCTTTTGGAAATTTTATGCCATTGATTATCTTGATATCCTTAAGTAAGATAAACTCGCCTGTCTTCTAGCTTTTCACCGCTAATGTCTTTAAAGCTCAACGAGCAAAAAAGAAAACCCAAGCAAATAATAAATCCGTATAATTTCATACAATAGCATTTACATACTCAAGATAGTAAAACCTACACCAATGTAAGTATTAAATAAGCGCTAGTAGATATCCAAGGATAGCTCCCACAACAAGCACCCACATCACAGAAACTTTCTTAAATTTAAAGATAAGTACCCCACTTAACACAGCAATAAAAGTAGCTTGCCAATCTACAAGGGTTTGTTGGCTCATAGTGATAAGAACGGCAAGCATAATGGCAACTGCTGCTACGTTTATACTATCAAGGAAATAGCCTAAGACCTTAGATTTTCTCATTTTTGGTATCAGCGGGTTTAACAGCCAAACGAACAAAAAAGAGGGCATAAAAATACCGGCAGTTGCAGCAATAGCACCCCAAAAACCACCTAGTTGGTAGCCAATAAAAGTGGCTGTTGATAATACAGGACCTGGGGTAAATTGCCCAATACCAATGGCTTCTATGAGCTGCCCTTGATTTAGTAAGGCGGTAGTTACAAGTTCTGTGTCTAAGTAGGCAAAAAGCACATACCCACTACCGTATAGTATACTACCCACTTTCAAGAATTTTAAAAAGATACCAACCGTAGTTAATTTAGCCCCTATTTCTGAGACTATAAAGATCATAAAGGTTGGCGCATATAGGGGTGTAGTGTGTTGTATTTTTGACCGCATTAAAAACAAACACATTCCCGCTATACCTCCTCCAAGGAGTAGCAATATTTGGTTAATACCTAGAAGGCTAGCAATTAAAAAAAGACTCCCTAAAACAGCAAGCTCCCAATTTTTTAACGCCTTTTTCCCCAGTTTTATAACAGCAGAAGCAATTATAGCCATAACGGCTGGTTGTATCCCTTTAATAAAAGGCTGTACTTGGGGCAATGCGCCATACAAGACATATAAATACCCTAGAATTGCTGTTATAAAAACTGCCGGAAAAATAAAACTAATGCCTGCTATAAACAATCCTTTTTTACCTGCCCGCTGAAAGCCGCAGTGCATGGTCATCTCTGTTGAGTTGGGTCCAGGTATAAGATTTGTAGCTCCTATAAGGTCCAGATAGTGCTCCCGTGTCATCCAGGCTCGTTTGGTGACGACCTCATGCTCCATCATCGCAATATGAGCTGCAGGACCTCCAAATGCAAAGAGACCGAGTTTAAAAAAAACGGCTGCGACTTGTTTTAATTTTTGAGATTCAGACATAGAGCTTACTAGTTAAAAGTAATAAAAAACCCCACAATTCAAAAGAATATGCGGGGTCTTTGAGGGGTTTAATAAGGCAATGCTTACTCTTTTTTATAACTCGTATAATACTCATCCATTAAATTCATAATACTTGATACCAAATCTTTAGTTTCCAGTAAAATATTAAAGTATAGAGATGTGTTTTTTGGACTTTCTTCCTCGGTTCTTGTTCTATCAATCTGGGTTGTAATTTTTTCAGAAATAATTGTAATAAGTTCCTGTTTTTTAGAAAGCACATAACTAATTCTTTCAAACTTACGGCTGTTAAATACCTCTTCAATTTCAACGAGCAACCCTTCCAAAAAATCATCAATTTCTTGGAGATCTTTAATTTGATTGAATTTTAATTTTCGATGATTGTTATTAACGTGCTTAAAACTCTTCTTTGATATAAAGTCCAAAGACTGAGTCATATCCGTAAGGTATGCTAGTATGGTTATATAAAAACTACTCCCCCGAACACTTGTTTCATCTAGGTTTTTAATTAGGTAGAAAATATTATCTCTCAGATCTTCTACCTCCTGGTCTAGTTTTTCTACACCTTTTCTAGCCTTTTTAAGTGCTTTAGCATCTTCTTTGGCTAGACCTTTTAAAACATCTGTATAGATTTTGTTGGTTCTAGAAACCACATTAGAGATATTATCTGCACTCTCAGTAATAATTCCTTGAACCGTACTACTCTCAGACTTTTTTAAGCTTTTAGGATCTACTGTTGTAATACTACTTTTCTTGTGAGACAAGTAGTTTCTCACGAGCAATAAAACTGTAAATAACAGTAATATAGGAATCATAACATTTTTATTCCAACTAATTAAATACACAACAGTACCTGCAGCAACTAGGGCTCCGAATGCCGTAAAAAACCATCCTCCAATAACATTTAATACTCCAGCTACACGGTATACAGCACTTTCTCTACCCCATGCTCTATCGGCAAGTGAGGTACCCATTGCAACCATAAAAGTTACATAGGTGGTAGACAGTGGTAGTTTCATGGACGTTGCAATGGATATAAGTACTCCTGCTACCATTAGATTTACCGAAGCTCTAATCATGTCAAAGGCAGGCGCATCAATACTCTGGTCTTTGGTAAGAAGCTTTGTATCCGGCTTAGTGAAACTTGCATTTATTTTTTCTTGCGTTGCTTTTGGTAGAAAACCGCTAATACTATTAGATAGCCATGAACTCCCTTTTACAATTCCTCTAGAAAGCATATTTGGCTGAAATTTCTCATGTGTATCATTTTGGCGAGACAGGCTTAATTCTGTCTCTGCAACTGTTTTTGCTTTTTTAGAAAACCAAAGAGTTGCCACCATGATACCTCCAGCTATAAATAACAAGAATGGCTCAGCAGGCATTTTTTTGTCTAAGACCTCCATGGTAAACTCTGTGGCAGGAATTCCAGATACAGACCACGCCTCATAAGAGTGGTAAGCGGCCATTGGTACCCCAATGAAATTTACCAAATCATTACCAGAGAAGGCCAAGGCCAATCCAAAAGTACCAACTGCAATAACAACAAGTAGGATACTTTTTTTTGTAATTTTTTGGAACGCATAAGAAAACAAAGTAAAAAATACAAAACTCAACGCCATTACTAAATATTCATTACCATCAAGGTATCCTTTCAAATCTTTATAGAATGGGCTTCCTTTAAGTCCTTTCATAAAAATAAAATACATGATGGCAGCGAGTGCTAAACCTCCAAAAAGAGCCCCAAAATTCTTTATTTTTTTCTCAAAATGGAATGAAAATATTCTGCGAGATATCCATTGAACAACAGCCCCAACACTAAAGGCAATCACTACAGAAAGTAAAATACCACTTATAATAGTAAGCGCTTTTTCTTTGTTAATGTAATTTCCAAGATCTGCAATGGTAGCTCCATCTGTACCACTTATTTTAATTAAGGATACTACAATAGCAGCACCAAGTAAGTTAAATACAATAGAGACCGTTGTAGATGTTGGCAGCCCTAGGGTGTTAAAGAAATCTAGAAGTAAGATATCTGTAATCATTACTGCCATGAAAATCATCATGATTTCATCGAAGGTAAACATCGCCGGGACAAAAATTCCTTTACGAGCCACTTCCATCATACCACTAGAGTAAACAGCACCAATAAAGATACCCAAACTGGCAACAATCATGATTGTTCTCAGTGAAATTACCTTTGACCCAATAGCTGAGTTTAAAAAGTTAATAGCGTCATTACTAACCCCAACCACAATATCTGCAATTGCAAGAATTGTCAAGTGCTACCAGCATTAATAAATAAATGTTATCCATACCATAGTTAGTGTAATATTTTACTACAAATGTCTCTAATTTGTAAGACTAATTTGTTACCAAATTGTTATTAAAAATGTAAATCGAAACCAGTTCTTACCATGATATTATCTTGCTCACCATTTTTGGTTGCGTAGCTAATATCTGCCTGTACTTTTAATTTATGGCCTACCACATATTTAGATATACCTAGTGTGTACTGATCTTGAGGATCTCTAGAGGTAATGTCATCAAATTCTAAGGTGGTATAGCGTCCAGTTATCTCAACATTGTTTTTTAGCAAATAACTTAGTTGCATGTTTATGGCATTTCCAACTCTTACAATATCTCCAGTTTCTGTTCCATCTGCATTTACTGCAACAGCAGCGTCTGCTTCACGCATGGCATATTCACCCATAAAGGCAAGCCCTTTGTATTTAAACATGGCATCTGCAAAAAATGTAGTAATATCTGTTTGGTATAAAGAGCCGTCATTCAAAAACATGTAGCTCCCCATATTACTTCTTGTTTTTACAGCATCTTTATTGTAATCGTAGGTGAGCCCTACCATTAATTTTGGTGCTTTTTCACGCTTTAGATCTCCTTGTGAATAATCTCCCTTTGAAGCAAATTTTCCAAAAGGTAAAAACTCCAAACGCCCTGTGTATTGCAAGCCGCCTTCATTACCTTCAGTGATGTTTCTTCCTTCACCCTGTGAGATAGCAATTTTTTCACGAATCATGAAATCTCCAAATAGTGTTCCGTGGTGTCTTAGTTGTATTCCCACATCACGATCAATATTAAAGTTACTATTTAATAACGATCGGTTTATGAGTTGCAGATTTGCAGAAGATACAACGCGTTCCACATTTCCTGGTAATTTTGTTTGTCCTGCCCAAAGTTCAAAATTTTGGAAGAAATTCCACATTACAACGGCATCTAGAATAATGCGAGGTGTGTTGCGATTAAATTCACTAGCTCCAGATACATCTCTATTTGAGAGTCCAAGCTCAACTTTATATTTAAGTTTTGTGGTGTAGGCAAAACCGCTAAATTTTAAACGGGCTCTTCTAAGTGAAAAATTTTGAGCTGCATCACCATAACTGTCTCCATCATAATCCCACTCAGAGTTAAATCTGGCCTGGATACGAGGTGCAAATTTCATGCTAAAGGTACTGTCTTTAGCAACAAAGTTAAAAAGGCCTTTGCCAAAACTAGCATCGCTAAGGGTTTGGGCATTTGAGGTTGTGTATGCAAAACATACCACTACAATAAGGAAGTTGCGTAATTTCATGTTGAAAAATCTATTTTAGTTTTTGTCAAGGGCAAAATTCTAAAATAAATAGGATTCCAATGTTAACAAATCTTTAAGCTTATGTTGTTTTTATGTGTTATTTTTAATAAAAAAAAAGGGCCATCTATAAAGATGGCCCCAAACGTAAAAATCTAGTCGACAAAAACTAAATGATTTTCATACGCAAATACAAAATAAGCCCATTTATGTGCCCTTTGTGTAAATGGAATATTACCAAATTATTAAAATTTAAATTAAAATTTAAAATATATAAGTACCTTAAAAACAGGTAATTGAGAGATTAATGTTAATTTAATGTTATCAAAACGTTGTCTGAATGTAAAAATTTTAATAAATTTATGTTATTAATAAAATAATGCGTCTAATGATGAAAAAGACAATGCTACTACTTGTTACCCTTTTTGTTGTACAATTTACATTTGCACAACAACACAAGAACAATCAATATGTTGCTGATGGAGAAACCATTAAAGCCACATTATATCATGATAATGGGATGGTAGCTCAGACCGGGTTTTACACTAAAGATAATGTGTTAGATGGTCACTGGATTAGTTATGATGCTCAAGGAAATACAACTGCCGTTGCACGCTATGACAAGGGCCTTAAAGTAGGTACTTGGATGTTTTATCAAGGTGACAGTATCAAACAAGTGACTTATCAAAACTCAGATATTGCAGAAGTTAAAACCTGGAGCGTTACAGATACTCGAGTAGTATCAAATAGGCCCTGAACTTAAGGATATATAACATAAAAAGCCCCTTAAGTAAGGGGCTTTTTTTAGTACAAACAAAGTGGATCTGTTTGGCTAATAAAACTATAATCCTGCTGCAACCCAAGCCCATCCAGATATGTCAACGGCTGTGCCGTTAAAAACATCATCTGAGGGATCACTCATTGGTGTATTGTCTACAATAACATTTTCAATTGGCCCCTGGTCTTTCATATCTACATTAGTATCATATCCCATTAACAATACATTTGTCATAGTAGCACCCGAGAGTTTCTTAAACTGTAATGCTGTTCCACCAACAGTAGATACGGCTGTAAAATTTGTGATGGTTGGATTGTTGTTATCACCATCTGCCTCAATTGCAGTAGAGAACCCATCATTGTTATGAACAATATAGGTATTTGTTAATGTTCCGTTCCAACCCTCCGTCCAATCTACAGAGTCATCTTGATTGTTTTCTGCATATAAGTTGGTGATTGATACGCTTCCGCCAAAAAACTCTACACCATCATCTGCGCCATCAAGTAGTGCTACATTATCAATACTAGTTCCACTTCCTACAGCGTATAGCGTAAGGCCATTGTATTGAGAGTCTGCGTTAATTTGAGCTCCTGCGTTTTTAATGATTAAGTAATTAATGGATCCAGAACTATCACTTGGGTTGGTACCACCGTAGATAAATCCTCCAACTTCAGCAGTTGCATTAACTCCCTCTGTTGTTACAGCATCTCCAAGAAGAACTAGTCCTCCCCAGTCTCCTTGATTGCCTGCACTACTTCGCATTATCACAGGCAGGCTTTGTGTTCCTTGAATGTCAATATTTGCGCCTTTTTCTATAGCAATATAATTGTTACTTGCTACCTGAGAGATAATTTGTGTCCCAGCAGGAATGGTTAGGGTAGCCCCAGCTTTTACAATGTAAGACCCTGTAAGGCTATAAGGTTGACTTGGGTCAAGTATCCTGTCACTTTCAAGAACTCCGTTTAACTCAAAGTTAGCCGGGTCTACACCTGGATCTGTAGAGATGAAGTCATCATCTGAGTCACAAGAAGTGAAGATTAAGCAAAGAATTGCTAATGCGATTGTAAAATAATTGTTTTTCATGATTTATAGTTAAAAGTTAAAAGTTAAAAAGTGTATGTAAGATTTAGTCCTATTTGTGCACCACGGGTGTAGGAAAGCACTGTTTCATTTGTTTCAAATTGCGTGTTAGGATTTCTGACCAATTGTGTTCTTTTTATTTCTGGATTTAACAAATTTCTCGCCACAAGTCCTAAAACTAGTTTTTCTGAAAGCGTTTTTGTTGTGGTAAAGTCTAGGGCAACAAACCCATTTTCAATAATGGCATCATTATAATTAACATCTCCAGAGTCTCTAATGGTAGCATTACCAAGGGCAAATATCTTTCCTGAAGTGTAGTTTGCAGTTATGGTAGCTAAAAATGGTTTTTGTGTATTAGAATTATAACTCAACGAACCATTGACAATCCAATCTGAGGCTCCTTGCAACCCCTCTTGGGTCAATCCTTTATATCTAAAGGTGTTTACAAAGTTTCCATCTCCATCTCTGATTTCTTTTAGATCCTGTTGGTGCCACATTCTTGAAGCATTTACATTTACATCTAGGTTTGCTGTTTTGTTTTCTGACCCATCTATTAGCGACATACGAGCTTCAATCTCTAAACCGTATATGGTTGCCTTCTCTGAGGTGTTGAAGTATGAGAATGCTCCAGAGGCTCCTCTATCTTGTACTTTGTTGATAGGGTCTTCAATCTTTTTATAGAAACTTGTAAGTGATAAAAGCTGCCCCTTGGATGGGAAGTACTCAAACTTTAAGTCATAATTTGTATTCAAAGAAGCTTCAATATCTGTGTTTCCACGAGTTACTTGACCAACTGCAGATACGTACTCAAAGGGAGCAATCTCTTTAAATTCTGGAAGGGTAGTAGTGTAGCTGTTTGCAAAGCGAAGATTTAACTTCTCTGTCGGGGTATACTTAAGATTCACAGATGGGTATACTCTTTGATAGTTTTTATCAACCATTCCCAATCTTCCAGGAATATTACCCACATCATATTGTACATTAATTTGGTCATCCTGATATCTCACACCTCCTTGTAGTGTGAATTTACCTATCACTGCTGTTGCTTGTATGTAAGTTCCTAGAGATTCTAATGAACCCCTGTAACGATCTACGGGGAGTCTATTTATTCTCAAAAGACCATTATCTATATTTTGCTCGGTAAAGATCTCTGAAAGCGCGTCAATAGAAGTTGGGTTCACTGCATTAAGAACTGTTTCTTGAATGCCAAAGAATTGAGAACCAAAATTACGCTCCTTGTTTCTGTAGGTTGCGCCAACATCAACTTTAAAATTTTTGGAGTCTGTGTCCTTTACAATAAATTCATTGTTTATGCGCCCATTGTATTCTATGTCTTTGATTTTTTGAATTGTTTTACGTTGTTGAAAGCCTCCGTTTCTTCCTAGCTGTACCAGTGCCGGATCTTCCGCAAAATTAAAATTCACCTCATTTCTAATTCTGTTTGGCTCATCTGCCTTGAGATAGTTATATCCTAATGCCCAGTCTAATGTGTTTTTCTGACCAAGATTATTTTTACCGCTAAACTGTGTGATAGAGGTGAGCGTGTTTTTAGTATTTTGATCTCTTATAAACTGAAATGCTTCCCCAACATTGGTTTCCTCAAAAATTGTAGTAGTTCCTGCGCGACCTCCCTCAAACACCTCGTCTTGTATTTTGTTTATAAACAAAGAGGTCAGTTCAAATGTATTGTCATCATTGGCGCGGAATTTTCCATTAACAAGTCCTGATGTAGCAATTGTTTTTCTCCATCGTATGGCATCTGGAATGGTGTCGTCTATAAAGTTTCCTCTAAATTCTCTAAAAACACCTTCTCGGTATTCAAAATTTGAGGCTTGTCCTAGGGTTGCCAGTACCTTTATTTTGTCTCCGATCTTACCGCCTGCACTTACAGAAAATGAAGTGTTGATAGGATTTTGTATTGTTTGCGGAGACCAAGACTCCTTGGTTAGAGCTTCTCTTGTATTTAAATTTCTAGAATAAAAACCAGCAGTAATATTCTCGTTATTTGGTGATACTTTAAAATTACTAAATACGCCATTACTTATCACATTTGTATTAACTGTACTGGATGTTTTTAGTTTTAGTAATTTACTTCCATTCAAGCTTTTAGTGCTAATATTTACATTACCCGATGCCTGATCTGCAGACAGCTCAGATGAGGTAGTTTTGCTCACATCTATACTCTCTAAAAGTCTTGTAGTAAAAAGTCCAAGATCTATGTTCTTTTTTTCAATATCATCTGAGGGTATTGGCAACCCGTTTAGTGTAGTATATAAGTAACGGTCTCCAAGGCCTCTTATAAAAACATCTCCAGTCCCTTCAGATTTAGATATCCCCGATATTTTTGTGGTAGCTGCAGCGGCATTAGAAATTCCAAGTTTTGAGAGCGCAACAGATCCAATACTCTCTTTTATGGTAGAGGCTTTCTGTTGTTCTAACAAAAGGACACTTTCTGTATCTCTTCTTAGGCTAGTCTTTATAACCACTTCATCAAGTGCTGCTGCACTAGGGCTTAGGGTTACATCTAATGTAGTGCTTTGGTTTGCTTGTATAGAGATCGTTTTCTCTATGGTTTGATAACCAACAAAACTGAATTCTATAGTATAAGTTCCAGGAGCTAAATCATCTATGGCATAAAGCCCATCAAAATCTGAAGTGGTTCCTTTGCTGGAGTCTTTTATGATTACGTTTGCGAAAGGCAGCGGTTCGTTGTTCATTTGTTTGTCTGTCAAGGTCCCTTTTACAGAACCTGTTTGAGCATGGGTTATAGATGCTATTATGCTTGTTAATACAAAAAGTAATTGTTTCATCGTCGACTATTTTTAGTTTAAGGCAAAGATGCGGTGCTATCGTAAAGTTGGTGTTACCGAAATATTATGTCTCTATAACCTTTGGGTTATTTTAATGTTAACAACCCTATCTTATGGCTTGTGTTTTAAATTTGTAAAATCAGTGGTATATTGCTACCACTTAAACCAAGAGCGTTATGATGCAATGGGAACAACTACTATCACTAAAAAAACAAGGAGTATCAAACAAAAGATTACGTAAAGAAGAAGATCCAACTCGCTTGGGTTTTGAAGTAGATTACGATCGTATTATTTTCTCTCAAGCCTTTAGAAGCCTTCAAGATAAAACCCAGGTAATACCGCTGTCACAAACCTCTTTTGTACATACTAGATTAACCCATAGCCTTGAGGTTTCTGTAGTAGGCAGGTCTTTAGGGCGCACCGTAGGTAAGGCAATACTTGAAAAACACCCGCAACTAGAATCGATACATGGATATCATTTCAATGACTTTGGAGCTATTGTGGCGGCTGCCTCTTTGGCTCATGATATTGGTAATCCTCCTTTTGGTCATAGCGGGGAGAAGGCCATTGGAGATTATTTTTCAAACGGAAGAGGAAAGCGTTTTAAAGCCTTGCTTAGTGATAAAGAGTACCAAGATCTTGTAGATTTTGAGGGTAACGCCAATGGTTTTAAAATACTAACCCAGTCCAAAAATGGATTAGACGGCGGTTTGCGTCTTACCTATGCCACCTTGGGCGCCTTTATGAAGTACCCTAAAGAATCCTTACCTAAAAAACCGACCGCTCACATTGCAGACAAAAAGTTTGGGGTATTTCAGTCAGAGGTTTTTTTCTTTGAGCAGGTCGCTCAAGAGATAGGTCTTACCAAACGTGGAGAGAAAGAGGATTTAAGTTACAACCGTCACCCCCTGGCATATTTGGTAGAAGCCGCTGATGATATATGTTACACAATTATAGATTTTGAAGACGGCATTAATCTAGGACTTATAGAAGAAGAGTTTGCCCTAGAATATCTTATTGCACTAGTTAAGCATACCATAGACACAGCAAAATACCATAAATTAAGTGATAGTAAAGACAGGTTAACTTACCTAAGGTCTATGGCCATTGGGGTTCTTATACAAGAGGCTGCACAACTATTTTTGGCAAATGAAGAGGCTATTTTGGCAGGAACCTTCACAGGATCTCTTCTAGACAACAGTAAATATAAGGCTCAAATAAACGACATTATTAAAATTTCGGTAACCAATGTGTATCAAAGCCAAGAGGTTATTGAAAAAGAAATAGCCGGATACAAAATACTATCTGAGCTACTGGACACCTTTACCACCGCCATAGAAAACTACCATACCACTGGAGAGTTGCGCCACTATGATGCGCTTATTTTGACCCACTTTGACGCCTCTATTAAACAGCCGCAATCTGTCTATCAATATGTAATGGCATGTTGTAGTTTGGTTTCAAGATTAACAGACGGTAACGCCTTGCAAATATTTCAAAAAATAAACGGAAAAATATAAGGAGTTTTTTTCTGTTAAAAATGTTAATTCCTCTTTTTTGTTCGTGTAGTGTGAGTAGCTTTGAAAAAAAATAGCATCTTATTATGAAAAAGTACGCATTGTTAATTTTGTTATGTACCATTGGCTTTAGTAATGCTCAAGACAATCAAGCCATTCTAGAAAACCATTTTAACACAAACAGAGCCCAATTGGGTCTCTCTCAAGAAGATGTTAATGATTTTAAGGTAAATTCATCAACATATTCCAAGAGTATGAGAATAGATAATGTGTACGTCTCTCAGCGTATATCTGGCATTGAAGTATTCAATTCTACTTCAGTTTTTGGAATCAAAAATGGTGTTGTAGTTTCTTCAAAAATGGGTTTTATACCAAACACAGCTCAGAAAATTAATACCACAACTCCAGTAATCACTGCTCAAAATGCAATTGTTAAGGCAGCTACAGCTATTGGAATAAGTGCTCCAACAGCACTAGAGATTCTAGAAACCACAGCGCCCAATAGTTTTGTTTTTAATACCGGATCAATCTCTTTAAATAACATACCTGTTTCACTGGTATTTCAACCAATGCAGGACGGCACACTTAATCTTGCTTGGGATATCAGTATCTATTTGTTAGACGCTTCTCATTATTATGCCGTGAGAATAGACGCCATTACAGGCGCTTTATTATCAAGCAATGACTGGGTAACTAGTTGTGATTTTGGTAAGCCAACTCACAATCATCTTCCAAATACTAATACCGGCAGCAGCTTTTTACATAAACCAGAAAACACAGTTTTATTCAATGCACAAGGCGGGGTAAGCTACAGAGTATTTCCAGTACCCTTTGAAAGCCCTAACCACGGTGGTGATGAGTTAGTAATTGACCCTGCAAACCAAGATGCTTCTCCTTTTGGATGGCATGACACAGATGGGGTGGTAGGACCAGAATACACTATCACTAGAGGGAATAATGTAATTGCCAGAGATGATATAGATAACAATAATTCTGGGGGCGTTTCTCCAGATGGTGGTGCTTCATTGACCTTTGATTTTCCTTTTAATTTTAATGCAGACCCTATAGAAATGTTACCTGCAGCAACTACTAATTTATTTTATTGGAATAACATCATGCATGATGTGTACTATCAATATGGCTTTGATGAAGCAAGCGGAAATTTTCAAGATAATAACTACGGAAATGGCGGTACCGGCAATGATTTTGTAGATGCCCAAGCTCAAGATGGTGGCGGTACTAACAATGCTAATTTTTCTACCCCGCCAGACGGTGGTAACCCAAGAATGCAAATGTATTTATGGAATGGCCCTCCAGGCAATGCCTTAACAATTGACGGATCTCTTGCGGGTGATTATCTTGGGGTACCTGCTAATTTTGGGGCTCCACTTCCAGAAGACACTCCAATTGTAGGACAACTAGCCCTGACCCTAGATGATGACCAAGGAGCCTCTGAAGACCCCTATGACGCCTGTGATGATTTATTAAATGGACCAGATTTAAATGGTAATATTGCAGTAATTAGAAGAGGAGAATGTCAATTTGGATTTAAGATATTATCTGCCCAAAATCAAGGAGCTATTGCCGTTATTATTGTCAATAATGTTCCGGGAGGCCCCATTGTAATGGCACCAGGAGAAGTTGGAGATCAAGTAACGATAACCGCTATTATGATTTCTCAGGCAGATGGAGATGCAATTATTGCAGCATTGCTTGCCGGTGAAGATATTGAAGGTTCTTTACTTAACAGCACTTCATACCAACTCGATGGTGATGTAGATAATGGAATAATAGCGCATGAGTATGGCCATGGTATCTCCACTAGGCTCACAGGAGGAAGATTTAATTCAAGTTGTTTGTCAAACCAGGAGCAAATGGGCGAGGGATGGAGTGATTGGTTTGGTCTTATGCTAACACAACAACTTGGAGATCAACCAGAAGATATTCGTGGTATTGGTACTTATGCAACTGGCCAGGCTACAGACGGTGGCGGTATTAGAGAAGCCCCTTACAGCACAGATTTTTCTATAAATAATTATACCTACCAAGATACAGACGGAAATGTTTCTGTTCCTCACGGTGTTGGTTTTGTTTGGGCAACGATGTTATGGGAAATGACCTGGGATTTGATAAATCAATATGGGTTTGATTTAGATCTATACAACGGAACTGGTGGAAACAACATCGCCATGCAACTTGTACTAGATGGTCTGAAGTTACAGCCTTGTAATCCTGGTTTTGAATCTGGTAGAGATGCCATACTTGAGGCAGATATGCTAGCAAATGGTGGTGCCAACCAATGTTTAATTTGGGAAGCATTTGCGCGAAGAGGATTAGGATTGTCTGCCTCACAAGGAAGCTCCAATAGCCTTAATGACCAAACAGAGGCCTTTGATGTTCCTCAGACTCCAGATTGTCTTTTAGATTCTGCAGATAGATCACTTTTACAAACAGGTATTATTTTATACCCAAATCCTGCCAAGCAGACCGTTCATATACGTGTCAACCAGGTATCTGGTGATGCAAATGTATCTATACTTGATATAAATGGAAGATTAATTGTTACCAAAGAAATTTCTCTTGATTCTACTGCCACTGTTGATGTTAGTCAATTCATCTCTGGGGTTTATCTAGTTCAAGTTACATCGAAAGATGGATTTATGTCAACAACTAAGTTAATTATCAAATAAACAAACAAATACATATAGACAACAAAGAGGCCTTTGTTTTTGGCCTCTTTTTTTATGTGCAATAGGTAAGTAACCTTTGTTTTATTTTTTCTGAGGATATGCCCTCTAAATCTTGTAACTGGCTTACCCTTGCATGCTGTGGAAATTCATCCTTAACACCAAGTAGCTCCACTTTATTAGTGTAGTTGGTGCTTGCTTTATATTCCAAAACAGCGCTTCCAAACCCACCACTTACAACACCATCTTCTAAGGTTATTATAGTTGTGTAGTGTTCAAAAATTTCAGCAAGTAGTTTTACATCTAGCGGTTTTATAAAACACATATCATACACGCCCACTTGATTTTTTTGCGACTCTGAGTCAAGCAAATCTATCGCCTGTTGTGCATTTTGTACCATACCGCCAATGCATAAAAGAGCAATACTAGTGCCTTTTTTTAGTTCCTGTGCCTGGCCAATGGCTATTTTTTTAAAGGGCTGTTTCCAGTCTAATATACTGCCGCGCCCTCTTGGGTATCTTATGGCAATTGGCAAATCTAGACCTAGTTGTGCGGTGTATAAAATGTTGCGAAGTGCAATTGCATTGCTGGGTGCAGCAATAATAATATTTGGAATACACCTTAAAAATGCCATGTCAAAAATACCATGATGGGTTGCACCATCCTCTCCAACGATGCCAGCTCGGTCTAGGCAAAATATCACGGGGAGTTTTTGCAAGCATACATCGTGTATTACCTGGTCATAGGCACGTTGTAAAAAAGTTGAATAGATAGTACAAAAAACATGTAATCCTTGGCTGGCAAGCCCTGCAGATAGAGTAACGGCATGCTGTTCTGCAATGCCTACATCAAAAGCGCGCTTAGGAAAGGCCTCCATCATATATTTTAGGGAGCTTCCCGTTGGCATGGCTGGGGTAATACCTATGATCTTGTCATTATCTTTGGCTAGATCAACAAGAGTGTGCCCAAAGACATCTTGAAATTTTGGAGGGAGCTTGGCCGTATTGTTTTTTAACCTATCACCTGTTGCAGGGTTAAACTTACCTGGAGCATGGTAGGATACCTGATCTTCTTCTGCTTGTTTAAGCCCTTTTCCTTTCTTTGTGATAACATGCAGTATTTTTGGGCCTTTTTTATGTATAAGTTTTTCGAAAACAGCTATTAATTCACTGATATTGTGCCCATCTACAGCCCCTGTATAATCAAAATTTAATGCCTCAAAAATATTGTCTGTATCTGGGGCGCCGTCTAGAGTTACTTTGGTGAAATATTGTTTTAATGCTCCCACGCTAGGGTCTATACCAATAGCATTGTCATTTAAAATCACTAAGATGTTCGTATCTGTAACTCCTGCATGGTTTAGGGCCTCAAAGGCCATTCCACTGGCTATGGAGGCATCTCCTACTACAGCGATATGTTGTCTTGTATTGTTATTTGCCAAACGGGCTGCAATAGCCATCCCCAAACTAGCAGATATTGCAGTACTACTGTGTCCTGTACCAAAACAGTCATAAATACTTTCTTCTATTTTTGGAAACCCACTAATGCCCTTTAAGGTTCTGTTGGTGTGAAAGATCTCTTTTCTTCCAGTGAGTATTTTATGGCCATAGGCTTGATGTCCTACATCCCAAATCAATTTGTCCTCTGGGGTATTAAAAAAGTAATGCAATGCAATAGTTAGCTCTACCACACCTAGTGAAGCCCCCAGGTGTCCTTCTTTTACAGCTACTATATTAATAATAAAATCTCTTAGCTCTTGGGCTAATTGGGGTAATTGATCTTTAGGAAGCGCTCTAAGATCTTTGGGAAATGATATGGTCTGTAATAGGTTTTTTGACACACTACAAAGATACTAGAATAAATACATCGTGCCCGCTTTGTTTTTGAAGTGAATATAAAATAATGTGCGGGATTATTTTTTTAGTGTATTAACTCAATTACCATTATTTTTAAGGCTAATAAAAGCTATTTTGATTACACCTCACGACGATATTTATTTTATGAAACGCGCCCTGCAAGAGGCGCAAGCCGCCTATGATAAGTCTGAAATTCCTATTGGTGCTGTCATTGTTGCAGATAATCAAATCATAGCAAGGGCACATAATTTAACCCAGACACTTAATGATGTTACAGCGCACGCAGAAATGCAAGCCATTACAGCGGCAGCAAATTTTTTGGGTGGCAAGTATTTACACAAATGCACCTTATATGTAACCATAGAACCCTGCCAAATGTGCGCAGGAGCTTTGTTTTGGAGTCAAATACCTAACATAATATATGGCGCTTCTGATTCCCAAAGAGGGTGTATTGCAATGAAAACGACTCTGCATCCTAAAACCAAAATACGTGGGGGGGTTCTTGCCAAAGAAGCTGCGGGTTTAATGCAGCAGTTTTTTGTCGAGAAAAGAAACCTTAACTAGAATAGTAAAACAAAAAAAACCTCGCTTTTGTAAAGCGAGGTTTGGTTTGCTAAAAAAGGATTATATAGCCGTTACTTGGGCAGCTACAGTTCCTTTTCTTCCTTCTTCTTCAACATATGTTACCTTATCACCTTCGTTAAGAGATGGCCCGTTAACTCCTGTGACGTGTACAAAAATATCTTGCCCAGTTTCATCATTTGTAATAAAACCAAACCCTTTAGATTCGTTAAAAAATTTTACTGTTCCTTCCATTTTTCAATTGTAATACATTAATAATATAACAAATGTATGGAAAAATAAATTTCAAATATAGTCTATAAACGGTTTTTTGATATTATAACGTATTGTTATTGGTGTATTTACGCATTTTCAAGATGTTTTCTTGGTTGAGCATATATTGCTTTACATCCTTTCCTTTCCAGCGGTAATAAACAAAAGTTGGCATCCAGACAAAGAATAAGGTTGTTACCCCCAAACCTATAAATAGTTGTGATGTAGCAAGATCTTCTTGACCAATATAAAAGCCATAACCTGCTAAAATAACTGCTGTAACAAAGAAAATATATAATAGTATACGCATGTGTTATTATTGTTGAAGGTCTAGTTTTAGGTGTAGCTCTGTAAGTTGAGTGTCATCTAGGGGGGCAGGGGCATCAATCATCACATCACGACCACTATTGTTTTTTGGAAAGGCTATAAAATCGCGAATGGTTTCTTGACCTCCAAGAATTGCAACTAGCCTATCTAGACCAAAAGCAATACCTCCATGAGGTGGCGCACCATATTCAAAGGCATCCATCAAAAATCCAAACTGTGCCTTGGCCTCTTGCTCACTAAAGCCTAAATGTTTTAACATAGTGGCTTGGGTTTGCTTGTCATGAATACGGATAGAACCTCCACCAATTTCATTTCCGTTTAATACTAGGTCATAGGCATTCGCTTTTACCTCTCCGGGGCTTGTTTCTAGAAGTTCCATCTGCCCAGGTTTTGGAGATGTAAAAGGATGGTGCATGGCATGGTAGTTTCCTGTTTGCTCATCTAGTTCTAACAGCGGGAAATCAACAACCCACAAGGGTGCAAACTCATCTGGCTTTCTGAGACCTAATCTTTCAGCCAGTTCCATACGAAGGGCACTTAATTGTGCGCGTACCTTATTGGTTTGACCAGAGAGCACACAAATTAAATCCCCAGGTTTTCCGCCAGTAGTTTCTGCCCATTTAGCTAAATCTTCTTGGTCATAAAACTTATCTACAGAAGATTTAAAGCTGCCATCGTCATTACAACGGCAATACACCATACCAAGGGCTCCTATTTGTGGCCGTCTTACCCAGTCAATTAATTTGTCAATTTCTTTTCGTGTAAAACTATTTGCTCCCGGGACGGCAATACCAACTACTAATTCTGCAGTGTTAAAGACGTTAAATTCTTTGTGTTTTACAACTTGGTTTAACTCTCCAAATTCCATTGCAAAACGTATGTCTGGTTTGTCATTTCCATACAAACGCATGGCATCATCGTACTGCATTCTTGGAAATGCCCCAACACTTACTCCATTTATTTCTTTTAGTAAATGGCGGGTCAATCCTTCAAAGGTGTTAAGAATATCTTCTTGTTCCACAAAAGCCATTTCACAATCTATTTGTGTAAACTCAGGCTGTCTATCTGCCCGTAAATCTTCATCTCTAAAGCATTTTACAATTTGGAAGTATTTGTCTAAACCTCCCACCATAAGTAGTTGCTTGAATGTTTGGGGTGATTGTGGTAATGCGTAAAATTGTCCTTGGTTCATTCTACTTGGCACAACAAAATCACGCGCACCCTCTGGCGTAGATTTAATCAAATAGGGTGTTTCTACATCTACAAACCCTTGTCCAGATAAGTAATTGCGTACTGCCATAGACACTTTGTGCCTAAAGATAAGATTTTCGCGCACTGGATTTCTTCTTATATCCAGATAGCGGTATTTCATGCGCAGGTCCTCTCCACCATCTGTAGTGTCTTCAATAGTAAAAGGAGGAGTGAGTGAGGCGTTAAGAATTATAACTTTTGAAACTAAAATTTCTATATCCCCCGTTGGCATGTTTGGGTTTTTAGATTCACGCTCTATTACAGTTCCCGAAATTTGAATAACAAACTCACGTCCAAGATTTTGAGCTTGCTGCATCATGGATTTTTGTGTGCGCTGGGCATCAAAAATAAGTTGCGTCACACCATAGCGATCTCGAAGGTCTACCCAAACCATAAATCCTTTGTCTCGAGTTTTTTGCACCCAACCTGCAAGTGTTACTTCTTGTCCTACGTTCTGTGCCCTTAGTTGGCCATTAGTATGTGTTCTGTACATGCGTGTTTGTTTTATATCTTTTAACAAAAGATGTATGCAAATTTAATAAGTTCTTTGATATTGACCCTCCTTTTAAGGTATTTATAGCAATGCCAAAAACAACAAAAAGAAATAATTAAAAATTAACATGTAAATTTCATGTTAATACAGCTTCTCTCTAGCTGTATACAGATGCAATCTTTTTCTCAGATGGGCAATAAAAGCAGTTAAAATAATGCTTTATAACTTACATAGCCATATATTTACATAGTAATTTTGGATTATAGTGTACCGTAAGAACCAAGATTAACCAATAGAAGTATTGGGCACGTATGCCAAAATGATGTTTTTTGTTTCTTACACGTAGTTTTCAATTATACAAAGTCGCCTGTAGCAGTACAGGCGACTTTTTTTAAAATACGGGTCCAATGTATTGAGGTTTCCTTTTTAACACCTTTTTATTGAAGTTTAGTTGGGTTTCGTTCCGCGATAAATACAGCAATTTTCATTTTGAGTCGAGTAGCAAAATAAAATAGGATGGGAACAATAATTAATGTCAAAAATGTGGCAATAATTAAACCATATATTACTGTCCAGGCTAAAGGCCCCCAGAAAATCACATTATCTCCTCCCATGTAAATATTAGCGTCAAAGTCACTAAATAAAGTAAAGAAATTTATATTTAAGCCAATGGCCAATGGTATGAGCCCTAAAACAGTAGTAATTGCTGTTAACAATACAGGGCGTAATCTTGCCTTACCTGCTTGTATGATACACTCTAGTAGGTCGTCTTTCTCTAGATATTTATTAGTGTCTAAATTCAGGGTGTTTTTCTTTCTATCGATAAGCAGCTGGGTATAATCTAACAAAACAACACCATTATTAACAACAATACCAGCAAGGGATATAATACCCATCATGGTCATGATAATAACAAATGGAGCTCCAGAAATCACAATGCCTCCAAAGACACCAATAAAGCTAAGGAATATAGCCATCATGATAATAAATGGTTTAGAGACAGAATTAAATTGAAAAATTAATATCAGAAAAATTAAGCCCAAGCCACTAAAAAAAGCGCCCATTAAAAAGGCCTGTTCTTTATTTTGTTTTTCTAGTTGCCCTGTGTAATCAATTTTTACACTATCTGGTATTCCTTCAATGTTAAGCATTTCATCTTTTACCAGTGCAACTGCAGCACCTGCATCTGTATATCCCGGAGATAATGCAGAATACAGCGTTACAATTCTTTTAGATTGTTTGTGCTTTATGGCACTAAACCCAGACTTGTTTTTTTGAGAGGCAACTGTTGACACAGGTATTTCACGCAGTTTTCCGGTGGCAGTTCTAAAGGTAATCGTTTGATTAAACAGGGCACTTGAGTTGTAACGGCTTGCCTTGTTAAAACGAATATATATATCATAATCTTCTCCGTCTTCTTTGTACACCCCTGCCTTGGCGCCAAATAAAGAGTTGCGCAATTGTTGGCCTATTTGCCCAGCATTGACCCCTAACTCTCCTGCTTTTTCTCTGTCAATGATCACCTGCATTGCTGGTTTGTCTTTGTTGACATCTATCTTTAGCTCATCTATGGCAGCTATGTTTTTGGTGTTTAAAAAAGCACGCATTTTTTCTGCAGCAGTGATTAGCTCATTATAGTCATTGCCAGAGAGCTCTATGTTTACTGGTGCTCCTTGCGGTGGTCCATTAGAGTCTTTCTCTACAGAGATGATAATGCCGGGATAAATACCCTTTAAATCTTCTTGTACTTTTTTGCGCAATACCTCACTGTCTTCTCCACGGCGGTATTTATACTCTCTCATGGAGGCTGTTATTTTTCCTTTATGAGGCATTTCTGCTGCAGACCCGCCATCCGTTTGGGGGTTTCCTGCACCTTCTCCAACCTGAGATACGGCACTCTCTACCAAATAATTAAATCCTCCATCTGTGTACTGATCACTATTTATAGTATTGTATACACGCTTTTCAATTTCTTTGGTAATCGCATTTGTTTTTTCAATTGAAGTTCCTTGGGGATATTCTAGATATACTATAATTTGATTGGGTGTGTTGTCTGGAAAAAATTCAATTTTTGTTCTTTGGTTTGAAACTGAAATTCCAAATGCTGCAAAAGCTCCAAATAGCATTACAAAAGTAAATCCAATAATAAAATAAGGTCTTGCACCTTTAAAGGCTATTGTTAGGTTTTTTTTGTACCAATTCTCTAATCTAGTAAGGACCTTGGTCTGAAATGTGTTGGCAAGTTTGCGCAGGATTAAACGATACACCCACAACATAATGGCAGTAAATATCATTAGGCTTCCAAGACCGCTATAAGCGCCTCCAAATGCCATAATAAATGTTCCAATACCCACCATAATTGCTGAAATGGCAATAATATTTTTTAAAGGCATGTCTTTGTCTTGGATAGACATAAACTGAGACACCAGCACCGAGTTAAAGAATATGGCAACAAATAACGAGGACCCTAACACCACAGACAGCGTGATAGGGAAGTAAATCATAAATTGCCCCATTAGCCCCGGCCATAGCCCTAGGGGTATAAATGCAGCGACTGTTGTTGCTGTAGAAATAATAATAGGAAATGCAATTTCTCCAATTCCTTTTTTAGCAGCATCTAAACGGCTAAGACCTTCTTCGTCCATTAACCGGTATACGTTTTCTACAACTACAATACCATTATCAACCAACATACCAAGGCCCATTATGAGTCCAAAAAGAATCATGGTATTTAATGTGTATCCCATCCAACCCAATATCATTAACGACATAAACATAGACATGGGTATTGCAAAACCAACAAATAGCGCATTTTTAAAACCAAGGAAAAACATCAATACCGTTACCACCAAGATGATTCCGAAAATAATATTATTCACCAAATCATCTACCTGTCCAATTGTTTTTGATGATTGATCATTGGTGATGTTTACCTGCAGGTTTGATGGAAACACATTGGCCTGTGTTTGTGCCACAATTTTTTCTATTTTTTCGGCCGCAGCAACCATGTTTTTACCAGATCTTTTCTTAACATCTAGCATAACCACTTGGTTACCGTATTCTCTGGCAAAGGTGGTTCTGTCTTTCTCCTTAAAACTTACAGTAGCCACATCTTTTAGATAGACTATGTCTCCATTTTCTGACTTTACAACAAAATTTTCTAATTCTTTGGGGTTTTCTATTTCGCCTAAAATTCTGATGGTTCTGCGCTGTCCGCTGGTTTTAAAATTACCTGCAGACATGGTGGTGTTACCATTAGATACGGCACCTTGAATATCACTAAAACTAACAGAAGAGGCCATCATTTTATAAATGTCTACAGCAACTTCTACTTCTTTTTCTTGAGCTCCACGAATATCAACTTGCTTTATTTCTTCTAGATTTTCAATTTCATCTTGTAGGTATTCTGCAAATTCTTTTAATTTTTCTACTGGATAATCACCCGAAATATTGATGTTTAAAATGGGCATTTCTTCGCTCATACTGAGCTCAAAAATAGTAGGCTCTACTTTTGCGCCATTAAAAGTAGGCCAATCCTCATTGGAGGTTTGGGTGTCTATCTCATCTTTAACTTTTTGTTTTGCTTGGTCTACAGAAATACCTTCATCAAACTCAACTATTACCATAGAGTAATCTTCTTGGGAGGTGGAGGTTATTTCTACTACATTGCTTACTGTTTTTAATTTATCCTCTAATGGGTCTGTGATAAGTTTTTCAATGTCCTCTGCGGTATTTCCAGGATACACAGAGCTAATGTAAATTTTTGTTTCTCTAATTTCTGGGAAGTTTTCACGCGGCATATTATTGTATGCGCTTGATCCTAAAAATAACACCAATACCATTGCCATATAAATGGTTGTTTTGTTATTAATGGCCCAAGATGAAAGTTTAAACTCTTTCTCGGTATTTTTTTTATGCTTTGCCATAGTTATTACAAATTAGTAGGTAATGATTTTTACTGGCTGCTCATCTTTTACGCTACGAGCTCCCTCTTCAATAATTTGATCTCCGTCCTTCAGGCCAGACAAGACCTCGATGCTATTTCCTTGTTTTTTTCCTGTTTCAATAATCACACGACTAGCCACCGCTTTGTCTTGATTTATTTGTTTTAAGATATAGATATATTGTTCTCCCTGTGCATTTTCTGAAATAATACTTTGTGGTATTACAATAGCATTTTTGTTTGTGTAGTCGTTAATTTTTAATCGTGCAGTTAAATTTGGCTTGATATTGTTTTTCCTATTTTTTAGGTCTATTTCTGCCTTAAATGTCCTGTTGTTGGGATTTATAAAACTTCCTGTTTGGCTTATTGTTGTATCGAAGGTTTCTCCTAGTACTGCAAAGGAAACCTCAACTTGTTTTCCTACTGTGACACTGGTTATATATGTTTCTGGCACATCAGCCTTCACGTACATATTCTCTAAACTCACAATTCTAAATATTGCTGTTAGTCCCGTGGCTACTACATTTCCTTTCTCTGTAATAATATCATCAATAGTACCAGAGAAGGGAGCCTTAATACTTGCTTTGGCTACTTGTTGTTGCATAGCGTTAACTGCTTTTACTTGTCCATCATAGAGCCGTCTTAGCCTGTAGGTATTGTATTTCGCTACCAATGTTTTGATTCCATAGGCGCTCCTGTCTCTCAAAAGTTGTTTTGGCAAGTGCCTTCTGTACCTGCATTTGGGCCAATGATTGGCTCATACCACCATCATCTATAGTGGCAAGAAGCTGTCCTTTTTTCACGCGTTGGCCTTTTTTTACATGTACGTTCTTTAAGATACCACCCATTTCTGGGGTGATTAGAATGTTTTGGTCTGTTTCTACACTTCCTTGCAATTCAACATAATGCTTGAAAACCGTCTTACTTGCTGCAAAAGAGGTTATTAAAGGCATGTTTTTTTCTGGATTTAATGCTGTCAGAGCCTTATCTAAGGCTTTTATTTGGCTGTTTGCTTCTTGCTGCTGTAGTACTATTTTGTCACGTCTTTTTTGAATTGCATCCACATTTTCAGAAGCAATTATCTCTTGGGTTGTTTCTTGTTTTTGGTCTGCGCAGCCTGTAAGTAAAATTGTTATGGCCAGTAGTGTAATTATATTTTTCATAATTGATTGTATTGCTTTTTGATCTTAGTATTTGTTTTTAATCTCTTCTACAGACATCCTTAAATTTGGGGTATTTAAAACCGTTTCCATTTCTGCTTTGGCATTTATTATTTCTACCATAGCATTCAAGTGTTGTTGTTGTACCCTAAATAATTGGCTTTGAGCTTGTCTTAAATCAAAACTTGTTGCCAAACCTTCTTTAAATTTTACCTGATTTTTATGTTCAATGCTTCTAGCCAAGACAAGGTTTTTTTGAGTGTTTTGATAACGCTCTAGACTATACTGATAGTTGCTTTTTGCTCTTTCAAAGTCTAGTTTTACACGCTGGATTGTTTGATCAAAATCTGTTTTTGCTTGATCTAGGGCTATTTTTGCTTGTTGGTTTCTAGCATTTCTCAAGCCACTAGAGAAAACCGGAACATTTAAAGTTATTCCAAAAGCAGAAGATTGATACCAGTTTTGATTACTACTGAAAAAATCAAACTGATTTCCAAAGCCTGTACTCCCATAATCGATAAAACCATTTAAAGAAGGCATGCCTTGGCTTTGTTCAAGTTTTAATTCTATCACGCGCTGGTTGGTGAGGTTTTCTGCAAGTTTATAGTCCAGGTTTTTTTCGATTTCCAAGGTGTTGTCCAAAAGGACCAAAGAAATATTATCAGCGGTGAGCCCTTCAAGGGTATTGGTTAACACCACTTTTTTATCTACACTAATACCTAAGGTTAGATTTAATAATTGTTTTGCAATATTAAAAGACCTTTGTGCATTACTTAATTGTGTTTTCTCATCCAATAGTGTAATCTCTAACTGCTGTATAGCTTGTTGTTCTATAAGGCCGTTTTCATAGACCTTTGTTGCCTCAAAGAGGTTTTCTTCTACATTAGCAATGTTGTTTTTTGTAATCGTTATAAACGCATCTGCCACTAGCACATTTGCATAGGCCTCGATAACTTGTTTTCTTACCTCTAGGTTTGTTTTTTCGTTTAAATTTTCATTAAAACTAAGGAGCGATTTTACACCTTCAAGTGCAAACAAGTAGCTTCCGTCAAAAATAAGTTGGGTAAGGGTGGCAGAGGCTCCTAAATTTTGTTTTGTCCCGAAAACTATAGGAACAAAACCCTCAGGCGCAATGGGTGTCCCCGTGGCTTGTATACCAAAAAACTCCTCAACGGTGTTTATCACACTGGTAGTGTTGTCAAAGGCTGCAGCAGGCAGTAATGAAACTCGTTGGCTTAGGTTATTTTGGTAAGAAAAATTAGCATCTATTTGTGGCAGCCCCATTGCTGTGGCTTCCCATTTTCTTTTTAACACCTTAGAGATCTCTCTTCTAGAATTAATGGTTGCATAACTACTATCAATTGCAAATGAGATGGCCTGTTGTAAAGAAAAAGAGTAGGATTTGTCTTGGGCAAATCCCTGTAGGCTTACTAGAGCGCATAGTATAATGATGTGTTTTTTCATTAGTCTTGGTTTGATTGTATCAGTTGGTTTAATATGTTTCTTCCCTTTGGCGTAACAATGCCTCTAAGGTGATATTCTAGGTACATTTCATAGAGGGTTTCTCCCTCATACATGGTGTGTGGGAATAACGACTCTTCTTTAATGCCAGTAATTCCGTTAAAATATATTCTGGCTACAAATTGCACTTCAATATTTTTACGATATAGGTCCTGGTCTAAACCTTTGTTGAGGTTTTTAACAACACATTGTTGCATATATCCAAATTGGCGTTTTTTTATATTATCATAAATAGAAGGGTAGTATTTTTGAAGTTGGTACCATGGAGATGCTTTTTCTTTCTGCATGTATTGCATCACTCTCTTTTTAATGGCGTACAATTCCTCAATCGGGTTTTGTCCCAAATCACAAATAGCATCAATATCTTCGCACACTACTTCAAATACATGGTCAGTAACAACTGCTACAACTGTCTCTTTGTTACTAAAATGGGTGTAAATGGTTTTTTTAGAAATACCCATTTCTTTTGCAATGTCATCCATAGTAACACTCTTGAAACCAAGTTTCATGAAGAGTTCTGTAGCCTTAAGGATGATATTTTTTTTCATAATGCGATGGCAAATATACAAGGAAACTTCAGATACAAAAAAAGTTTCCATGGTTTAATCTTTTTTTAACACCTCATATTCTCTTTTTTAAAATGGGGTATCTTTTGTTAAAACCAGGTCATAAAAGATTGCGAACATCTCCCATTAATATCCAGTTAATCCTTATTTTTGAGGAAATTTTACAACATGGATATTTCAAAATATAGTGATGCCTTAGTTGCGCACCTGGCCAACAAGGTTGCAATAAAAGAGCCTGCATCATTGTATGAGCCTATCAAGTATATTCTTACTCTAGGAGGCAAGCGCTTGAGGCCAGTATTAACACTTATGAGTGCAGATTTTTTTGGAGGAAATTACAAACAGGCCCTTGATGCCTCTCTTGCCGTAGAAATGTTTCATAATTTCTCGCTAGTTCATGATGATATTATGGACAATGCACCACTTAGAAGAGGCCACCAAACAGTACATGAGAAATGGGATGTCAATACGGGTATTTTATCCGGAGATGCCATGCTAATTTTAGCCTACCAACTTTTTGAAACCTACAGGCCAAAAGTGTTCACTCAATTGGCCGTTTTGTTTAGCAAGACAGCTCTAGAGGTTTGTGAGGGCCAGCAATATGATGTAGATTTTGAAACAAGAAATGATGTTACCATTTCTGAGTATATTAAAATGATTGAATACAAAACGGCGGTTTTAATTGGCGCTTCTTTACAAATGGGTGCTATTATTGCCAATGCATCAGCGTCTTGCCAAGAAAAAATATATGCTTTTGGAAAAAATTTAGGCATCGCATTTCAATTACAGGATGACTACTTAGATGCCTTTGGAAACCCCTTGACTTTTGGAAAACAAGTCGGAGGTGATATTATAGCCAATAAAAAAACATTTCTCTATTTAACGGCCTTACAAAAAAGCACTCCTTCTGGGGCCCAAGAATTATCTTCATTGTTTGCTACTATGCCCAAAGATCCTTCAGAGAAAATAACAGCTGTAAAAGAAATATTTGTCTGCTCAGGAGCTGCAAAAGCAACCGAAGATGAAATAGCTAGATATACAAACACATCTATATCATTATTACAAGACATTAAAATTTCACAGCAACACAAAGACACTTTAAAGAGCTTTGCAGATTATTTAATGAATAGAAACGTCTAGGTTTTTCTCTAGATAAAAATTCTTACAAAAGGAAAATACTTGCATTATAAAGTTAAAATTACTTGTTATTTTTTGATGGGTCATCATTAGAGATCGCTTATGACAATTAGTACCATAAATATACGATTTCCAAAGATGTATTTTTAGGTATTTGTTGTATTTTTGCCTTGTTTTAAAACATCGCAGGATTCCAATTATGGATAAATATTCTTTTCTAAATGCAATTCATCCCGAGCAAATTTCGGAACTATATTCTACGTACTTAAAAACTCCAGATATTGTAGAGCCTAGTTGGCGTGCTTTTTTTCAAGGGTTTGACTTTGGTATAGAAAGCGGTAGTGTTGCAGAAGGGCTTGGTATTACGGATGCAGATACCGTTCCCCAGGATGTATTAAATGAGTTTAAGGTTATAAAACTTATTGATGGCTACAGAACACGCGGGCACCTGTTTACCAAAACAAACCCAGTTAGAGAGAGAAGAAAATACCAACCAACCTTAGGGCTTGAAAATTTTGGCCTACAAGAATCTGACCTTCAAACAGAATTTGAAGCAGGGTCCATTATAGGGCTTGGTAAAACAACCCTAGCAGTAATTGTAAGTCATCTTGAGGCTATTTATTGTAATTCTATTGGAGTTGAGTATATGTACATACGCAACCCAGAAGAAATTAAATGGATACAAAATTGGATTAACACCAATGACAATGCTCCTACCTATTCTACCGAGCAACAAAAACACATACTAAAAAAATTAAATCAAGCACTTTCTTTTGAAACCTTTCTGCACTCAAAGTATGTAGGCCAGAAGCGTTTTTCTATAGAAGGAGTTGATGCGCTGATTCCAGGGCTTGATACCCTAATGGAAAGGGGAGCAGAAAAAGGTGTAGAACAATTTGTGGTAGGAATGGCCCATAGAGGCCGTCTTAATGTCTTGACGAATATCTTCGGAAAATCTCCCGAGGATATATTTAGTGAGTTTGACTCTAAAGAATACGATGAGGCAGAACTCTTTGATGGAGATGTTAAGTACCACATGGGCTGGACAAGTTTTAGAAAAACAGATGGTGGTAAACAAGTACGTATGGACTTGGCACCAAACCCTTCTCACCTGGAAGCAGTGAATGCTGTGGTTGGTGGTATTTCTAGAGCAAAAATAGACACAAAACTAAATGGAGATGCCTCCAAAATATTGCCTATTTTAATTCACGGTGATGCCGCAGTAGCCGGGCAGGGTGTTGTGTATGAATTTATTCAAATGGCGCAACTCGATGGCTACAAAACTGGAGGAACCATTCATATTGTGGCAAACAATCAAGTTGGTTTTACCACCAACTATTTAGACGCGCGTTCTTCTACCTATTGTACAGATATTGCAAAAGTAACCTTGTCTCCGGTATTGCATGTAAATGCTGATGATGTCGAGGCGGTTTGCCATGCCTTTAGCTTTGCGCTAGATTTTAGACTTGAGTTTGGGCGTGATGTATTTTTAGATATTTTAGGGTATAGAAAGTATGGACACAATGAGGGAGATGAACCCCGTTTTACCCAGCCTAAATTGTATAAGGCAATTGCAAAACATCAAAACCCTAGAGATATTTACGCTGCAAAATTAGTCCAACAAAATTGTATTGATGCCGGATATGTAAAAAAACTAGAGCAACAATACAAAGACGAGCTCGAAGATGATCTGCAGGCGTCTCGAAAAAAAGACAAGACTGTTATTACCAAAATACTAGCCGATGATTGGGAAGGATATACCCTTGGCAGAAAGGAAGCTATCCTAGCTCCTACAGACACAACATTTGCTTTAAAAAACCTAGACAAACTAGCCGAGGGGATTACAAAATTACCTGCAGACAAAAATTTTATGCGTAAAATAGAGCGCATTATTGCAGATAGAAATAAACAATATACCCAGCACAATAGCTTAGACTGGGCAATGGGAGAGCTGTTGGCTTATGCTTCTTTAATGGAAGAAGGGTTTGATGTTAGAATCTCTGGTCAAGATGTAGAGCGCGGTACCTTCTCTCACAGGCATGCAGTTATAAAAACAGAAGAAGAAGGGGAGCGTATCAATCTTCATAACAAACTTGATTTACAAGGTAAAATGCATATCTACAATTCACTACTCTCTGAGTACGCTGTTGTAGGTTTTGATTATGGCTATGCTATGGCAAGTCCTAAAACATTAACCATTTGGGAAGCACAGTTTGGAGACTTCTCAAACGGAGCGCAAATTATGTTAGATCAATACATATCTGCAGCAGAAAGTAAGTGGAAAACACAAAACGGTCTTGTGATGTTGTTGCCTCATGGATATGAAGCGCAAGGATCTGAGCACTCAAGTGCGCGAATGGAGCGTTATTTGCAATTGTGTTCTCGTGATAATTTAATTTTGGCAGATGTTACCACCCCTGCAAACTTTTTTCACCTATTGCGCAGGCAAATGAAATGGAATTTCAGAAAACCACTGATTGTATTTACACCTAAGAGTTTGTTACGTCATCCTTTAGTGGTGTCTACAAAAGAAGAATTGGCCTCAGGAAGTTTCCAAGAAGTTATTGATGATCTCCAGGTAGCTAAAAAAAGTGTTACTTCTTTAGTATTTTGTACAGGAAAGTTTTACTATGACCTTCTTGAGCGAAGAACACAAGACAAAAGAGAAGATATAGCCATAGTGCGCATAGAGCAGTTGTTTCCATTGCCAACAGAGCAGTTGGAGGCTATTATTGCTACATATATTAATGCCAAAGAATATGTTTGGGCACAAGAAGAGCCAAAAAACATGGGCGCTTGGGGATTCATGTTAATGAATTTTGATAGCGTACCCCTGCGCCTTGCCTCCAGAAGAGTGTATAGCTCTCCTGCAGCAGGAAGTAGTACACGCTCTAAGGCAAGACATAAAGAAGTAATTGACAGTGTTTTTCAAACACCAAAAAAATAAGCCATTGCCAAGAAAAAATTAGCATTAATTTTTCTGAACTTTGAGTATATTAAAACAGAATTAAGTATTAAAATTTTGGCGCGAGTCGAAACCATAACAGACATACTATGTTAGAAATGAAAGTTCCTTCACCGGGAGAATCTATTACCGAAGTAGAAATAGCTCAATGGCTAGTTCAAGACGGAGATTATGTAGAGAAAGATCAAGCAATTGCTGAGGTTGATAGTGACAAGGCAACACTAGAACTTCCAGCAGAGGCAAGTGGTGTCATTACTTTAAAAGCAGAAGAAGGTGATGCGGTTGCCGTTGGAGCTGTAGTTTGTTTAATTGACACAACTGCTGCTAGGCCAGAAGGTACTTCAGCCACTACAGATTCTCCAAGTAAAGAGAAACAGCCTGCAAAAGCTACTGCAATACAAACACCACCGACCACAAAAGAGTCTTATGCGACAGGCACTCCATCTCCTGCGGCTAAAAAGATTTTGGATGAAAAATCAATTACATCCACAAGTGTTTCTGGAACGGGAAGAGATGGTCGTATTACAAAGCATGATGCTCTCAATGCAGTTCCATCTATGGGATCTGTTGGTTCTAAAATTAGAGGTGAGTCTAGAACAAAACTTTCTATGTTGCGCAGAAAAGTAGCAGAACGTTTGGTGGAGGCTAAAAACACAACGGCTATGCTGACCACCTTTAATGAGGTTGATATGGGGCCAATATTTGCCCTTAGAAAAGAGTACAAAGAAACCTTTAAAGCAAAACATGGTGTTGGCCTAGGGTTTATGTCTTTCTTTACACTTGCAGTGGTTCGTGCCTTAGAATTATATCCATCTGT
Organism: uncultured Ulvibacter sp.; assembly: GCA_943789105.1. GTDB lineage: Bacteria > Bacteroidota > Bacteroidia > Flavobacteriales > Flavobacteriaceae > Patiriisocius. The sequence goes on from CALSSW010000001.1 coordinate 65,485, forward strand.
AAACAGTATGATTGATGGTAAGGAAATGCTTACCTATGATTATAAAGACATCTCTATAGCCGTATCTGGCCCAAAAGGGCTGATGGTGCCTGTGATAAGAAACGCAGAAAATTTAACCTTTAGAGGTGTTGAGGCTGAAGTGAAAAGACTGGCAATTCGTGCTCGTGATGGGCAAATTACCGTAGATGAAATGACAGGCGGAACATTTACCATTTCTAATGGAGGTGTTTTTGGAAGCATGCTTTCTACTCCTATTATTAACCCTCCGCAATCTGGTATTTTAGGAATGCACAATATCGTAGAGCGTCCTGTGGTTAAAGAAGGAGCTGTTGTTATTGCTCCTATTATGTATGTAGCACTTAGTTATGACCACCGCATTATAGACGGTAAAGAATCTGTAGGTTTCTTGGTAGCTGTTAAAGAGGCCCTTGAAAACCCAACAGAGTTATTGATGCACTCAGATGTTGAAAAAGCCCTAGAGCTTTAACATAAAACATTCTAAATAAATAAGGCTCATACAATGTATGGGCCTTATTTATATACTAAGCTGTTGATACAGGTATTTAAAACAACTTATTTGAGATACATGCAATTGCGGCCATAGTCTATTACGGCGCTGTGTTTTTTTAAATAATCTGCCCCTAGAATGCCGTGAACTATTGTAGGATCTACCTTAGAGATCGCTTTTTTAACATGAGACAAATCAAACAATACAAAAGAGATGTTTTTTGTGAGACACCCCTCTAGTTCCAGAACATTGTTTAAGGCAAGTGCTGTTTTCATGTTTGAGTCTCCGGCGCCGGCTGCAATTACATCACTTTTTTTTTGGGTAAGATTAAAAATGTCAGCATGTTCAAACCCAATACAGCTTGATGAGGCCCCAGTATCTATAATAAAAACACCTTTTTTTTTATTTAGTTTGACCCGGCAGGTATAATGGCCGGTGGTCATTTTACGTAATACAATTCTTTGAAAACCTTTCGCTTCTAATAAATTTCTTAACTGCACGGTATTTTTTTAACAAATATAGCAAACAAAATAGCTAGCTTTGCAATCATGTTAACAGACACACATACACACTTATACAGCGAGGCCTTTGATCTGGATAGAGACACTGTTATGCAACAGGCAAAGGATAGTGGAGTTTCACGGTTTTTTATTCCTGCTATAGATTCAAGCTATGCACAAGCCATGTATGATTTAGAAGCTTCGTATCCAGATTGTGTACATTTAATGATGGGGTTGCACCCAACATCTGTGAAGGAAAATTATAAAGAAGAATTAGCTTTTGTTACAAAAGCTCTTGAAGCGCGAAGTTTTGTTGCCATTGGTGAGATCGGTATTGATTTGTATTGGGATACCAGTACCTTAGCAATACAAAGAGAAGCTTTTGTTTTTCAAATCAGGTTAGCCAAAAAGTATAAATTACCTATAGTTATTCATTGCAGAGATGCCTTTGACCAAGTTTTTGAAGTATTAGAGCAAGAAAAAGGCGATGATTTGTTTGGGATATTTCATTGCTTTACCGGCAGCTTGGCCCAAGCAAAACAGGCAATTGGATATAACATGAAACTGGGCATTGGTGGAGTTATCACCTTTAAAAACGGTAAGATTGATCAGTTTCTCAATCAAATTGACATAAAACACATTGTTTTAGAAACAGATGCGCCGTATCTTTCACCTGTCCCTTATAGAGGCAAAAGAAACCAAAGCAGTTACCTATCTTTGATTGCCAGTAAAGTTAGTGCCTTGTATGATATTTCTGAAGCACAAGTAGCAGCAATAACCACAGCAAATGCGGCTGCAATATTTAAGATTTAAAACACCTATTATATTATGACTACCCAAAAAAGCACCATTTTATTAATCTATACCGGCGGTACCATTGGTATGATAAAAGATTCTGAAACAGGTAGTCTTAAAAGTTTCAATTTTAATGACTTGCTCAAACACATACCTGAGCTTAATTTGTTGGATTGTTCCATAGCCACTCACAGCTTTGAGGCGCCCATAGATAGCTCAAATATGGCCCCTGTATATTGGGAACAATTAGTAAGCATTATTGAAAACCAGTATGATCATTTTGATGGTTTTGTAGTCTTGCATGGCAGTGATACTATGTCTTACACTGCCTCTGCAGTAAGTTTTATGTTAGAGAACCTGGCTAAGCCAGTTATTTTTACTGGATCTCAACTACCTATTGGAGATTTACGCACTGATGCAAAAGAAAACTTGATTACTTCCATTCAGTTAGCGGCTTTAAAACAAGATAATACCTCTGTTATTAAAGAGGTTGGTCTGTATTTTGAATATAAATTGTACAGAGCCAACCGTACCACTAAGATTAACGCAGAGCATTTTGAAGCTTTTGCCTCTTTAAATTATCCTGCATTGGCTCAAAGTGGTGTAAACCTCTCTATAGATTATAACGCCTTACTTATACCCGAGGATAAACCTTTGTTGGTCCATAAAGCATTGGAGTCAAAAATACTGCTGGTTAAAATGTTTCCAGGAATTACCCAGCAAATGGTAACCCATCTATTTAATGTAGATATGTTTAAGGGGCTTGTTATAGAAACCTATGGTAGCGGAAATCTTACAACCCAAGGTTGGTTTATTGCTGCCTTAAAAAAAGTTGTTGACTCTGGGGTTCCCGTTGTTAATGTAACCCAGTGCTCTGGGGGAAGTGTTGAAATGGGCCTTTATGAAACTAGTGCCGAACTAAAAAACATGGGTGTAATAAGTGGCAAGGATATCACAACGGAGGCAGCACTTACAAAATTAATGTATTTGCTTGCCCTGGAGGATCCTCGAAAAGACTTTAAAACCATCTTTGAGACTCCCCTAAGAGGAGAAATGAGTTAATATTTCAATTAAATTGTGCCTTGTGAAATATAAAAAATTGTTTCTTTGCACAAAAAAATAGAGAGGTGGCCGAGTGGCTTAAGGCGCACGCTTGGAAAGCGTGTATACGGTAACGTATCGAGGGTTCGAATCCCTTCCTCTCTGCAAGGTTATATCTAATAATGTCGATGTATTTTTAAGATTCGCTAAGGCCTTTTTGCTTTTTTAAAAGCCTTTGTTGTTTATACTAATATAGACAAGGGTTTAAAAAAGAGGTTTATCTTAATTATTGGTACAGAAATTGATGTTGTTTGCATAGAATAGTACACCTTGTATTTTAGTAAATAGTTAGTAATTAGAGCAAATGAAAAGCTAAGGCTTACTAATCAAGATAAAATACAATTGCAACCTTAAAATTCTTGTTTTTTACACAATAATTTTTATATCTTTAAAACCTAAATTTAGCTAAAAATTAAAATTAAACTTTAAGTCTATACCAATGAAAAAATTATTTTCTATTATGGCAATTGCCGCACTTGTTTTTGCGGGATCTTTAACAGCAAACGCTGCAGCGCCAACAACTTCAACCTCACTGACAGCAGCATCTGCCGTAACTCTTGTGCAAGATGATGCAGCCCAGGAGGTAGATAGCAGAACATGGCACCAGAAACTAAAAGAACGTTTCATTCAAGGGGGTCCTGGTTTTATGGGTATTGTACTCGTATGTTTAATATTGGGTCTTGCTATGGCAATTGAAAGAATTATATTTCTAAACCTTTCTACTACAGACACTCAAAAATTAGCTGAGGGTGTAGAAGAGGCGCTTAAAAGTGGTGGTGTAGAAGCTGCAAAAGAAGTGTGTAGAAACACTAAAGGACCTGTGGCATCTATCTATTATCAAGGATTAGAGCGTGCAGACGAGAGTATTGAAGCTGCAGAGAAAGCGGTTGTAGCTTATGGAGGTGTACAGATGGGACAACTAGAGAAGAATGTTTCTTGGGTTTCACTGTTTATCGCATTGGCTCCTATGCTTGGTTTCATGGGTACTGTAATTGGTATGATTACAGCCTTTGATAAAATTGAAGCAGCTGGAGACATGAATCCTTCACTTGTAGCAGGTGGTATTAAAGTAGCCCTACTAACAACAGTATTTGGACTTGTTGTAGCAATTATTCTTCAAATATTTTACAATTACATTATTGCAAAAATTGACAGTATTGTAAACTCTATGGAAGACGCGTCAATTACACTAATTGATATGTTGATTGACTACAAAAACAAAAAATAATCTTTAAAAGAACCAAACAATGGGTTTACATAAAATTTCTAAAATAGTAGCTTTAGTTCTTGGCGTGGCTGGTGTCCTTTTATGGGGGATGTTGATGATAAAAGGAGATAAAGCTGTAATAGCTAGTGGGGGAGAGGGTCTAGATTCTTTTCTTTATGTAGCGTATTTAACTTTTGCACTATTACTCATAACTGTTGTAGTTTTTGTTGTTAAAGGTATACTAGGGGGTGATGTTAAAAAGACACTTATGTCTGTGGGTTCATTTTTGCTCATATTTGTTATTTCTTATGTAATGGCCGATGGAGTAGAATCCTTCACTAAAGACGGAGAGTTAGTAACAGCTCAAGCCTCAAGATATATAGGTGCCGGGCTCTACACCTTTTACATTTTGTCTGTGGTAGCAGTTGTTGCAATGGCATTTAGTGGAGTAAAAAAATTAACAAAACGATAGTATGGGAAGAAGAGCAACACCAGAGGTGAATGCTGGTTCTATGGCAGATATTGCATTTCTATTGCTTATCTTTTTTCTGGTAACAACTACCATAGAAAAAGACAAAGGGATTGCACGTCAATTACCGCCAAAACAAGACGAACAACCTCCAGTAGATATTAAAGAAAAGAACATTTTTGTTGTTACTGTAAATAAAGAAGATCAAATTCTTGCAGACAACGAGCTAATGGACATTCAAGATATTAGACAAGCGGCTATTTCTTTTTTAGATAATGGTGGAGATGGTTCTTGTAACTACTGTAAAGGCGAAAAAGATCCTACCTCCTCAGACAATCCAGAGAAAGCTATTATCACGGTAAAGAGTGATAGAGAGACATCTTACAAGACCTATATTCAGGTTCAAAATGAACTCGTAGCTGCATATAACTTCTTGCGAAACAGAGAATCTGAGCGTTTGTTTGGTTTTGAGTTTACGAAAGTAAAAAGCGCTATAGCAACTGGTGACTTTAAAGGTAATGAAGAAAGAGCTCAAGCAAAACTAAAAGAAATTCAAGCGCTTTTTCCGATGAAATTATCTGAAGCAGAAGCAAAAAAATCTCAATAATAAAAAACAGTTTTATGTCTAAGTTTAATAAGAAAAAAGGCGGAGAATTGCCTGCAGTAAATACAGCATCCCTTCCAGATATTGTATTTATGTTATTGTTTTTCTTTATGGTTGTTACTGTATTGAGAAAAGATAATATGCTGGTGCAACAAAAACTACCTAAGGCAGATCAAGTTGAAAAACTAAAGAAAGACCGTTCTGTTTTTATTTATGCTGGAAAACCAAGTTCTCGATATAAAGAAAAATTTGGTACCGAAGGGAAAATACAAATAGGAGATAAGTATACAGATATTAATTCTCTAGAATTTGCTTTATCTGAGGCAAGAACCAAATTAATACCGGAACTTCAAGGGAAGGTTGTTGTTGGTTTAAAGGTCGATGAGCAAACCAACGTTGGGTTGCTTCAAGATGTAAAAGAAAAACTACGAGATCTAAATATGGTTAAAATTATTTACATCACCGCACCAGGTAACGACGTGCAACAGTAACTAATTATCACAATACTAGTATAAACGCCTTTTCTAAAAATAGAATAGGCGTTTTTTTATTTTAAAGGCTTCTAAAATTCGATTATATTTAGCCTATGGGTTATAAGTGCTATTTTATCTGTTGTTTTTTTTGTGTGAGCGCACTCTTTGCCCAAAACGAAATTACCTCAGATTCTTTGGATACAAAATATAGAGAAGATCAATTTTATTTTGGTATAACATACAATGCCCTTGTTGATACACCAGAGATGGTTGACTCTCGTGGCCTAACCGCTTCTGTACACCTTGGTTTTATGAGAGATATGCCTATCAATAGGCGCAGAAACCTATCTCTAGCCATTGGTCTTGGTGCCTCTTTTGATGAGTATGGCTCAACACTCTTTATAGGAGAAGATCAAGCAAATCAAACTATATTCACCTCCTTAAGTGATAATAATGTTACTTATGATGTCAATAGATTTAGCAGCTCAAGTATAGAAATTCCTCTAGAATTTCGATGGCGCTCCTCTAGTGCACAAAACTATAAGTTTTGGCGTTTTTATGCTGGTTTGCGGCTAGGATATGCGTATTGGTATAAATCTTCTTTTAAACAAGATGGCAATACCGTGATACAAACAGACATTCCTGAGTTTAATAACATGCGCCTTGGATCCACCCTAAGTGTTGGATACAATACAGTAAATTTTTACGCCTATTATGGCATTACCCCTTTATTTGATAATGCAATTACAACCAATGGTACGCCAATAGATATGAGCACTTTAAAGCTAGGGCTTTTGTTTTTCTTTCTCTAAATAAAACCTCGTCGGGTTTTTTTAGACCCAAAAACCAAACAGTAAAAACTGTGGTAGTGCTCCAATTAAAAACCCAAAGCACAATTCTAACAGAGTGTGAGACTTTGTATGAAGCCTAGAGCTTGCAACCAATCCATTTGTAATACATAAAATCGATATGCTGGCTAGCATGTTTATGTTAAAATGAATGCTAACCCCAATTAAAAAGATAGTAACCCCGGCAATTGCCATTTGGTGAAGACTCATTTTAAATTTAAATAACACTAGAAAAAGGGCCGTTAGCGAAGTGGCTAAAATACCCACAAAAAAATAATACAATTCTATATCTTCATAGGGTTTAAAGATTAGTTTGATAATCAGTAAGACCAACAATACTTGTATCATTAGTGGATACTTTCTCTCTCTTACCTCATAAAGGTGTATGCTGGAGACCACTCCAATGTTTTTTAATAATAAAAATGTAATAATGGGTGTAAAACTAGTCAGGGTAGCAATAGCATATACATTGGCCAACATACGCTGGGGCTCTACAAACCGTGGGGTAATTGCATAATAACAAACCACACCCAAAAGCGGCATTAATAAGGGGTGAAAAATATAGCCTGAAATACGTAAAATTTGATTCATCAAAGCTCTTTTCTAAGGCGTGCCACAGATAGCTCTAACTGTTCTCTATATTTGGCAACAGTGCGTCTGGCAATAGGATATCCTTTTTCTTTTAGAATTTGAGCCAGTTTATCATCGGTAAGAGGTTTTCTTTTATCTTCCTCCCCAATGGTAATTTCAAGAATTTTTTTAATTTCTTTGGTAGACACATCTTCTCCTTGATCGTTTTTCATGGATTCACTAAAAAACTCTTTTATGAGTTTTGTGCCATAGGGGGTATCTACATATTTACTATTTGCAACCCTAGAGACCGTAGAAATATCCATGCCAATTTTATCTGCAATATCCTTTAAAATCATAGGTCTTAACTTGCGTTGATCTCCAGATAGAAAGTAGGCTTCTTGTTGGTGCATGATGGCATTCATGGTTACAAAAAGTGTTTGTTGCCTTTGTTTAATAGCATCAATAAACCACTTTGCAGCGTCTAATTTTTGTTTGATAAAAAGTACCGCTTCCTTTTGTGATTTTGATTTATCGTTAGATTCTTTATATCCTTTGAGCATATTAGCATATTCTCTTGATACGTGCAACTCTGGCGCATTTCTTCCATTGAGGGTTAATTCTAAGCTGCCCTCAACAATGGTAATAGCAAAATCTGGTACAACATGCTCTATCATTCTGGTATTGCTTGAAATAGACCCTCCCGGCTTGGGGTTTAAACTTTCAATTTCAGCAATTGCCTCCCTCAGCTCGTCTTCTGAGATACTAAACTTTTGAAGTAATTTTTTATAATGTTTTTTTGAAAAATGATCAAAGGTTTCTTTTATAATACCAGATGCTAAAACAACCTTTGGGTTTTGCTGCTTTCTTTTTAGCTGCAGTAATAGACATTCCTGTAAATCTCTGGCTCCAACCCCTGCAGGGTCTAGTTCTTGCACTTTTTCAAGAACGTTTTCCACAGCAGTATCTGTGGTGTACACATTTTGAGTAAAGGCTAAATCATCAACAATGTCTGCAATTTCTCTGCGAATATAACCGCTTTCATCAACGCTTCCAACCAAGAATTTTGCAATTTCTTTTTCACTTTCCTCAAGCCTATAGGTATTTAATTGCTGCATTAGGTGTTGGGTGAAGGATTGACCTGCGGCATAGGGTATATGGGTTTGTTGGTCATCTGCACTATAGTTATTTGCATTTAACTTATAACTAGGGGTTTCATCATCACTTAGATACTCATCTATATTTATTTCAGGCGCTTGGTCTGTGGTGTCTTGGTAGTCATCATTAATGTCTTGGTCAAAATTCTCTGGCTCTTCTTTTCCTCCTTCTAGTGCAGGATTTTCGTTCATCTCTTGAGAAATACGTTGCTCAAAAGCCTGCGTTGGCAATTGAATTAACTTCATCAACTGTATTTGTTGTGGAGATAATTTCTGAGATAATTTAAAATTTAGAAATTGTTTTAGCATTTAAAAATGATGTGAACTATAAAGTTAAAAAAAACCAGCTATATACAAAACGGTACGACGCTGGTTTTAATATGCAGGATGTGTATTATTTTACAGCTTTAAAACTCTGCGTTACCGGGTGTTCTTGGGTAAGGAATTACATCTCTAATGTTTCCCATGCCAGTTACAAAGAGCACAAGGCGCTCAAAACCTAATCCAAAGCCACTGTGGGTGCAAGTGCCAAACTTTCTAAGGTCTAGATACCAGTATAATTCTTTTTCGCTAATATCCATGGCTTTCATCTTTTGTTTTAAAACATCATACCGCTCCTCACGTTGAGAGCCACCAACTATTTCTCCAATACCTGGGAATAAGACATCCATGGCGCGAACCGTTTTTTCATCTTCATTTAAGCGCATATAAAACGCCTTAATGGTAGCGGGATAGTCAAACAAGATTACAGGACACTTAAAGTGTTTTTCTACTAAAAACCGTTCGTGTTCACTTTGCAAATCTGCGCCCCACTGGTTTATAGGGTACTTAAATTTTTTCTTCTTGTTGGGCTTGCAATTCTTTAAAATATCAATTGCCTCTGTATAGCTTACACGTTTAAAATTATTGTCTATTACAAAATGTAATTTCTCACGCAATGTCATTTCTTGACGCTCTATAGCAGGTTTGCTTTTGTCTTCCTGGATGAGTCTTTGCTCCAAAAAGGCTAAATCATCCTGGCAGTTTTCTAGCGCGTAGGTGATTACATATTTTATGAAATCCTCGGCCAGATCCATATTGTCTGCCAAATCGTTAAAGGCAACCTCTGGTTCAATCATCCAGAATTCTGCTAAATGGCGAGAAGTATTGCTGTTTTCAGCCCTAAAGGTAGGCCCGAAAGTATATACTTTTCCCAGCCCCATGGCAAAGGTTTCTGCCTCTAATTGGCCACTTACCGTAAGGTTGGTTTCTTTTGCAAAAAAGTCTTCTTTATAATTTACATTTCCCTTATCATCTAAAGGCGGGTTTTTTGGATCCAGTGCACTTACCTTAAACATTTCTCCTGCACCCTCTGCATCACTTCCTGTGATAATTGGAGTATGCATATAATTAAATCCATTTTTCTGAAAATACTCGTGCACTGCAAAAGATAGTTTTGATCGCAAACGCATCACTGATCCAAAGGTATTAGTGCGTACACGTAAATGTGCTTGCTCGCGCAACTTTTCTAGACTATGACGCTTTGGAGAGAGAATGGTTAGTTTTACCTGTTCTGGGTCTGCGGTACCTAAAATAACAATGCCAGAGACTTGCACCTCTAGCGTTTGTCCTAGCCCTTGGCTTTTTACCAGTACTCCGGTAATTTCTACACAAGCTCCGGTAGTTATATATTTAAGTGTGTCTTGGTCAAAATTTTCAAAATCAATAACACATTGCAAATTTTTAATAGTAGAGCCATCATTTACCGAAATAAAGCGGTTGCTTCTAAAGGAACGAACCCAACCTTTTATTGTAAGTTCATTGATGGTAGGCTCTGTTTGTAAAACGTGTACTATTTCTGTGTGTTTCATAGTCAAAAAATCAAGCGATAAAGATAGGATATAATTCAGATAATAGAAATGAGTATTAATTATTTTAACTGCTCCTGTTCTTCTTCCATGTTTTCTGGTAAAATACCTAGGGCCGGTTTTTTAAGGGTTTGTTTATTGGCGATACTTTTTTCAAGAGAAAGTAGTAGAGAGGGGAGTAATAATAAATTTGCTAGCATTGCAAATACTAAGGTAACCGAGACTAATGCTCCAAGGGCTACAGTTCCACCAAAACTCGAGATTGTGAACACAGAAAACCCAAAGAAAAGCACAATAGAGGTGTAAAACATACTTACTCCTGTTTCACGCAAGGCAGCGTAAACAGATTTTTTAATCTTCCAGTTATTGGCAATAAGTTCTTGGCGATATTTTGCTAAAAAATGAATGGTGTCATCCACAGAGATACCAAATGCGATACTAAACACTAAAATGGTAGAAGGTTTTATGGGGACTCCCAAAAAGCCCATCAACCCTGCTGTTATAATTAAGGGTAATAGGTTAGGTATCAGAGACACCAGTATCATCCTAAAGCTTCTAAACATCCAAGCCATAAAAAGTGCAATTAGTAAAATAGCAAGTGAGAGACTAATAATTAGATTTTTAACCAAATACTTAGTTCCTTTTTGAAATAGTAATGCTTTCCCAGTAAAACTTACGTTGTACCTATCTTGTGGAAAAATTTTAAGTGCTTTGGCTTTAAGGTCCTCCTCAATTCTGTCAAATCGCTCGGTACCCGTATCTTTCATAAAAGTAGTAATACGGGCAAACTGTCCTGTACTATCTACGTAGCTTTTTAGTAAATTAGTATCCTTTGCACTGCTTTTTGCATACCTCAAAATAAAGCTCCTCTCTTGGCTATTGGGCAATTGATAGTACTCAGGATTGCCATTATAATAGGCTTGTTTGCTATATTTAACTAGATCTACCACAGAAAGTGATTGTGAAAACTCTGGGAACTCCTCTATATACTCTTGAAGCTCATTCATGCGCTTTAGAGTCGCTAGCTTCATTACGCCTTTTTTTCTTTTAGTATCTACTAAAATTTCAAGAGGCATAATCCCTTTATACTCTTTCTCGAAGAACCTAATAGATTTAAAAAACTCAGCCTTCTTTGGCATGTCTTCAACCAGTGAGCCAGAGATTTTTATATTGTAAATTCCAATGATACTGAGGCATAATAGCCCAATAGAAATAATATAAATAGCAATACGGTTGTGTTTTACTTTGTTTTCCATCCAGTCCACAAAACGGTTGATCCAACGTTTGTTTAAATGGTTTAGATGCTTGTTTTTTGGCACCGCCATAAAGCTGTATAGTATGGGAATAATAAGCAGGCAAAGTAAGAATATGGCAAGAATGCAGATAGAAGCAACAATTCCAAATTCTTTGAGTAGTTGGCTATTTGTTAAAATGAATGTAGCAAAACCTGAGGCTGTTGTAACATTGGTCATTAAGGTTGCATTTCCAACTTTAGCAATAACGCGCTGGAGAGATTTTGCTTGATTACCGTGCTGTTTTATTTCTTGATGGTATTTGTTAATCAAGAAAATACAATTAGGGATTCCAATTACAATTATAAGTGGAGGAATTAAAGCGGTTAAGACGGTAATTTCATATTTAAGCAACCCAAGTATTCCAAAGGCCCATAATACACCAATAATAACTGTAATCATTGATATAAAAGTTGCTCTGTAGGATCTAAAGAAAAAGAAGAAAATAATTGAGGTAACAAGAACAGCTGCAACAATAAACATCCCTATTTCATCAATAATGTTTTGAGAGTTTAACGTTCTGATATAGGGCATGCCAGAGGTGTAGACTTTCATGCCAGTTTCTTTTTCAAAGGCTACTATTTTAGGAATAAGCACCTTTTCAATAAATATTTTCCTGGCAGGGGTGTTTACAATATCTTTTTTAAGATACAAGGCAGTTCTTACAGATTTTTTATCTGGAGAGTATACAAGTCCACTATAAAAAGGAAGCTTTTCAAAAAGCTCATATTGTAGTTTTTTTAGTTGTTTTTTACTTAAAATAGAATCCGTTACAAGCGGAACCATTTTAAACCCGATACTATCTGTGCGTTTTTTTAATTTTTGCAGATCTCCTACAGATAAACTAAGATCAATCTCAGGGGCTTGCCCAAGTTCTTTGGATAAGGAGTTCCAGGCATTGAATTTTTCTGGTGTAAATAATAAGCTATCTTTTACGCCATATATGATGAGGTTTCCTTCTTCTCCAAAGGTGTCTAAAAACGTATTATAGGCAGTATTCACCTTGTGATCATCGGGAAGCATATTTGCCTCTGTGTAGGTAAAACGCATATGTTTCGATTGCATTCCAAGAAAGACGGTAAAGCAAGCAATAACAACTAAAATAAATACCCGGTTGCGCAATATAAAACGCGCTGTGGCACTCCAAAATCCGATGCTAAAAAGTTTATTCAATGATAGATGTTTTGTTGTTTTGTAAAGGTAAGAAATCTATTCAGGGCAATTAAAATTATGCCCCCTCGATTTTATAAAATATGTAGAGAATTGATTAAAATGAAATAGATATTGCAAGGCCCGCTTCATTTTTGCTGTAATATGGGATTACTGCCGTTTTGGTTGATGTTTCTTTTTTAGAAAACAGTTCTTCAAAAAAGAGCCCCCTTAGTATTAGAAAAAACTAATAACAACAGGAGGCTTTTTTTATTATGTTATAACCCAGGAGTTATACAGTCATAATTTCTTTTTCTTTAACCCCAAGAAGACTGTCAATTTTGGTGATACTAATATCTGTCATTTTCTGGATATCTTCTTCTAGACTTTTCTTTAAATCATCACTTGCGCCTTCCAATTCTTTAATGCTATTCATAGCATTTTTACGATCGTTTCGCACTCCAACTTTGCTGTCTTCTGCTTCTGCTTTGGCCTGTTTTGCCAATTCTCTTCTGCGTTCCTCTGTCAGGGGTGGAACATTTATAATGACGCTATCTCCATTATTCATTGGGTTAAACCCAATATTTGCAAGATGAATTCCTTTTTCTATTTCTGGAATTAATCCTTTTTCCCAAGGAGTAATTGTAATGGTCATACCATCTGGTGTTGCAACATTGGCAACTTGTGATAATGGCGTTTGACTTCCGTAGTAGTTTACCATAACACTTCCCACCATGGCAGGAGATGCCTTTCCTGCACGAATATTTACAAATTTTTTATGTAAGTGACTCACGGCGTTATCCATGGCTTCTTTTGCACTGTCTATGATAAATTCTATTTCTTCTTCCATTTATATATCCCTAAAATGAGTATTTATTAGTGTTTTCTATAATGCTAGTTTTAAAGATTTACTTTGGTTCCAATTTTCTCTCCAGAGATCACCTTCATTAGGTTTCCACGAGTATTCATATCAAAAACAATGATAGGTAGTTCGTTTTCTTGGCTTAGGGTAAACGCAGTGGTATCCATTACCTTGAGCCCTTTTTTTAGCACATCTTCAAAAGAAATAAATTCAAATTTAATTGCATCTGCGTTTTTTTCTGGATCACTAGAGTAAATACCATCTACTCGGGTACCTTTTAATATAACGTCTGCGTTAATCTCTATAGCTCTTAAAACGGCTGCACTGTCTGTAGTAAAATATGGGTTTCCCGTTCCTCCTCCAAAAATAACCACGCGTCCTTTTTCAAGATGGCGTACAGCTCTTCTTTTAATAAAAGGTTCTGCAACCTCGTTTATTTTTATAGCGCTTTGCAGTCTTGTTGGGATGCCTTGGTCTTCAAGGGCTCCTTGGAGAGCAAGGCCGTTAATTACTGTAGCAAGCATGCCCATATGGTCTCCTTGTACGCGGTCCATTCCTTTACTGGCTCCCGCAACACCTCTAAAAATATTTCCGCCCCCAATAACAATAGCAACTTGTACTCCAGTGGCAATAATTGCTTTTATATCTTGGGCATATTCTTTAAGTCTTTCTGGATCAATACCGTATTGCAGGCTTCCCATTAAGGCTTCTCCTGAGAGTTTCAAAAGGATTCTTTTATAGTGCATAGTGGTGTTTTGTTAGTTACAAAAATAGTGAAATTATAAAAGATGTTTCTACCTAAGCATGTAAAAAAGAAAAATCCGTTTTCAACACAGGGGTTGAAAACGGATTTTATAAGTATACGTGCTTTAGATTTATACTAAAGTAACTCTTTTAAAACCTACTACAGCTGCATCTCCTTTACTGGCAACGTACTGTGCAACGTTTTTCTTTTCGTCCATAATGAAGTTTTGATCTAATAAACATTTCTCTTGGTCTAGAGAAGTATTATCAGAAATAAAACGCTCCATTTTTCCAGGAAGAATTCTATCCCAGATTTGTTCTGGCTTTCCTTCTGCTTTTAATTCTGCTTTTGCAGCCTGCTCAGCAGCTTCAAGAACATCTGGGGTTAATTGAGACATTGAAATGTATTGAGGAATATTTTTAAGGGTCTTCCCTAAACGTCCTAACTCAATATTGTCTTTCTCAATAACGGCAATTCTTGCCTGTGTTTCATTTGCAACAAACTCAGGGGTAAAATCTTTATAAGATAATGTAGTGGCTCCCATAGAAGCTACTTGCATTGAAACACTTTTACTAACCTCTGCAGCGCTGTCACTATCTTTAGATAAACCAACAAGAGCGCCAATTTTCTTTCCGTGGATATAAGTGCCAACAAAAGGAGCTTCTAGTATTTCAAAACCACCTATTTCTAGTTTTTCACCAATAACACCTGTTTGCTCAATTAGTTTTTCAGCGACAGTCATCTCTGAGTTAAAAGCTGCAGCTAAAAAATCTTCTTTGGTATCATAATTAATTGCAATGGCAGCCATTTCTTTGGCCATTGCAGAATATGAGTCATTGTTTGCAACAAAATCTGTCTCACAGTTTAAAGACACAATAACACCTCTTGTTTTCGCATCATTAATTTGAGAAACAACAGCTCCTTCACTAGAGTCACGGTCTGCTCTTTTTTCTGCAATTTTCTGTCCTTTTTTTCTTAGAATTCCAATAGCTTCTTCTATGTTTCCTTCTGCTTCAACAAGGGCTTTTTTACAGTCCATCATTCCGGCTCCGGTTTTCTTTCTTAATTCGTTTACTTGTGCGGCGGTTATTTTTACCATCGTATTGGGTTTTTTATTATTTCCGAATGATCGAAAATTTAATTATTGTATTTAGTGAACTTAAAAAGTCGCTTAATAGAATTTCTAGAAGAAAAAAAATTAAACGACTCTATATCTTAATTGAATCGAGACCTACTCTTCTTCTTTAGTAGCTTCTTCTTTCTTTACGGTCTTTTTTACAGTCTTTTTTACAGTCTTTTTTGCAGGTGCTTTTTTTGCAGGTGCTTTTTTTGCAGGCTGCTGTCTCTTCTTTAGCTGGGGCTGCTTCTTTTTGCAGGAGCCGCCTCTTCTGCTTCTTTAGCTTCAACAGGAGCTTCTTTTTCAGGAGCCGCCTCTTCAGTTTCTTTAGTTTCAACAGGAGCTTGTTTTTCAGCTTTTGCTTTTTCAGCACTTTCTTTTCCAGCTTTACGCTCCGAAAGACCTTCTTTAACAGCCTCTGCAACAGCGGTCATAATCTTGTCTATAGACTTAGATGCGTCATCATTTGATGGGATGATGTAATCGATCACTCTTGGGTCACAGTTTGTGTCTACCATGGCAAAAATTGGGATATTTAATTTTATAGCCTCTGCTACTGCAATGTGCTCACGTGTTGTATCAACAACAAATAGAGCTGCAGGCAAACGACTCATTTCTCCAATAGAACCTAGGTTTTTTTCTAATTTAGCACGCAAACGGTCTACTTGTAAACGCTCTTTTTTAGAAAGTGTCATAAAAGTTCCATCTTGCTTCATTCTATCAATTGTTGCCATTTTTTTAACGGCTTTTCTGATCGTCACAAAATTTGTTAACATTCCGCCAGGCCATCTTTCTGTGATGTAAGGCATGTTTACAGATTTTGCTTTTTCAGCAACGATATCTTTTGCTTGTTTTTTGGTAGCTACAAAAAGTATTTTTCTACCAGAAGCTGCTATTTTTTTTAGCGCTTCTCCAGCTTCCTGAATTTTTGCAGCAGTTTTGTAAAGGTTGATGATGTGAATCCCATTACGCTCCATGTAGATGTAAGGAGCCATGTTTGGATTCCATTTTCTTGTTAGGTGTCCAAAGTGTACACCTGCATTTAGAAGTTCTTTAACTTCTTTGTTGTTGTCTTTTGCCATTTTGTTTTTAGTTTACGTTCTGTGTGTTTAGATGTCAATTACTTTTTTTATGCCAAGTTGCCCTAAGGGACTAGGTACGGAAGTAATTTAGATGCTAAACTAATTGTCCCACCCGGCAGAGCGGGACTAACAGCTTAATTAATATAATTGTATTTGTATGAACTTATTTCGAGTATAAAAAATCAATAATCGAAAGAGATACCCAATGCTATTGGGTGAAAAATTAACGTTTCGAGAATTGGAATTTTTTACGGGCTTTTTTCTGTCCGAATTTCTTTCTCTCTACCATTCTTGGATCTCTAGTTAACAGACCCTCTGGTTTTAAGATTCCTCTATTGTCGTCATTTAATGTGCACATTGCACGAGATATAGCCAAGCGAATTGCTTCTGCCTGTCCTGTGATACCACCACCAAATACATTTACTTTGATATCAAACGTTTTCTCGTTATCTGTCATCATAAGAGGTTGCATTACTTTGTATCGTAATGTTGGGGTTGTAAAATAATTATCAAACTCACGCTTGTTGATAGTGATGTTTCCTTTTCCTTTAGATAAGTAAACACGGGCAACAGCGGTTTTTCTTCTTCCGATTTTGTGTATAGTCTCCATTACTTAGTTGCGGTATTAATTTTAATAGCTCTTGGTTTTTGTGCTTCTTGACCGTGATTTGCATCTGCATACACTTTCAAGTTTCTAAAAAGTACTGAACCTAATTTGTTTTTAGGTAGCATTCCTTTAACCGCCTTCTCAACAACGCGTGCTGGATTCTTGTCTTTCAATTCTGTGGCAGTAAGGCTTTTTTGTCCACCTGGGTACCCCGTGTGGCGTATGTAAGACTTCTCTGTCCACTTGTTTCCTGTTAATTGGACGTTGCTTGCGTTTATGATAATCACATTATCTCCACAATCTACATGAGGTGTAAAGCTTGGCTTGTGTTTACCGCGAAGTAATTTTGCAACTTCACTCGCAAGACGACCTAGTGTTTGCCCGTCCGCATCTACTATTAACCACTCTTTTGTTACAGTGGCTTTATTAGCAGATACTGTTTTGTAACTTAATGTATCCATTATAGTTCTTTGTCTAATTATTAATAAATTATTTCTGTCCCGTATTATCGGACGGCAAAAATACTGTTATTTATTTGAATAACAAATAGTAAAAGATACATTTTCGTTTATTTTTTTGAAATAAAACCCTAAAGATAAACCCCTTGTTTAAAGGGGCATCTCAATTTATAAATCTTGTGTTACTCTTCTGCTAATTTTACTTCACACCTGTATAGGAATTTGAGTATAAATATTTAGCGCGTTTTTGCTATTTTAAACGTTTCATCATTAATACGCACATAAAACATATTTCCAGATAGTGAAGAAAGGTCAATTTGTTTTAAGTTGCCCTTTAATTCTCCAGAGAGCATTAATTGACCTAGCACAGAATACACCTGGTAAAAGGCGTCCTGTTGTAAAGATATGTTTACAACACCTCTAGTTGGGTTAGGGTATAAAAGTGTTTGACTTATGTTCTCTTGTGTATCTAAAACTTCGCACTCAAAACTACTTTCTATGTTTGATGCAAGTGGATTGTCTTGAACGTAATCTGTCAGTAAAGAACAATAGCAATCGTTTTGATCTACATACAATTTAAACCATGATAGTGCAATTTTACCAACACTTGAGTTGCCTCCCTGTGGTGTATTTGCAACACCATGATTACCATTTTCTATTTCAAATAGAAGTTTATTTGTGCTATTTGGGGTGTTATCATAGTGTATGTTGGCATGATTCCCTGGAGGCGCTACGGTATCATCTTGCCCACTAAAAATTACCACAGCGCTGTTGTGATCTAGATTTGGAATGGGTAGCCAAGGACATAGCGCAACAACACCTTTAATGCTATTGTCTAAAACAGCAGCACGTTGTGCACCTCCACCTCCCATAGAGTGCCCACTAACGGCAAACTTGTCTTCATCTATAGCCCCAAGTAGTGGTGAGGCATTTCTGGTGTTTTCTTCGCGTAGTGTTTCTAGGGCGTCTAGTAAAGCTTCTGCTCTGGCTTCTGGAAAATCAAAAATAGAATTTGTACCAATGATAATAGTTACAATACCATGAGAGGCATAAAATGGCCCCCATTGCTCAACACTATCTGGAGATGCGGTAAAACCTGGCACAATAGCGATACCAGCAAAAGGAGGTGTGGCATTTGTTGGATAATAAACCGTAGCTCCAAAATAGGCAGGGCCATTACGAAGTCCGTCTGCCTCTGTGAGGGTAGCAACATTATAAATCCCAGGGTTGCTTAGGCTCCCTAGGGTGACATCCTCGCACTGGGAGAACATGGTCCCGCAGTTGAGAGAAAAAAAGCACTAAAATACCTGCTTTTATAGATAGTGTTCTCATAGCTTATTTTTTTCCACAAAATACAAAAGTTTTTTTTGTTTACAGTTTGTTAATGTGCCTGAAGCCAATTTTCTCCCATGCCTAGTTCAACATCTAAGGGAACAGAAAGGATATGAGCGTTTTCCATTTCAGTTTTAATGAGTGCTTTCATTGCAGAAAGTTCTGGTTTATATACATCAAAGACTAGTTCATCGTGTACCTGCAGGAGCATCTTTGTTTTATAACCACCTTTTTCTAATTTTTCATGAATGTTAATCATGGCAATTTTAATAATATCTGCCGCGCTTCCTTGAATAGGGGCATTTACGGCATTACGCTCTGCTGCCCCTCGCACAATAGCATTAGAGCCATTAATGTCTTTTAAGTATCTGCGTCTACCTAGCACTGTTTGCACATAGCCATTGTCTCTTGCAAAGTCAACCAATTCGCTCATGTAATTACGCAATTTTGGGTAGGTTTTATAATAGGTGTCAATGAGTTCTTTTGCCTCACCTCTTGAAAGATCTGTTTGGTTGCTTAGACCAAAGGCAGAAACGCCATAAATAATACCAAAGTTTACTGTTTTAGCATTGCTTCGCTGCTCCCGGGTTACCTGCTCTAGGGGCACATTAAATACTTTGGCTGCTGTAGATGCATGAATATCCTGCCCATCTTTGAAGGCCTGCATCATGGTTTGCTCCTCACTTAACGCGGCAATGATACGAAGTTCTATTTGAGAATAATCTGCAGCCACCAATACATACTCCTGATTTCTTGGAACAAAGGCTTTTCTCACCTGTCTCCCTCGCTGAGTGCGTATTGGGATGTTTTGCAGGTTAGGGTTATTGCTGCTAAGGCGCCCTGTGGCAGCTACTGTTTGCATGTAATCTGTATGGACCCTTCCGGTGGCCTGCTCTATTTGTAAAGGCAAGGCATCTACATAGGTAGATTTTAATTTGGCTAGCCCACGGTACTCAAGCACATCTGCAATAATTTGATGGTCTTTTGCCAGGAAAGAAAGCACGTCTTCTGCGGTAGAATATTGCCCAGTTTTTGTTTTTTTAGGCTTGGCAACAAGTTTCATTTTACCGAAAAGAATTTCTCCCAATTGTTTTGGAGATGCAATGTTAAATTTTTCTCCAGCCTCTTTATAAATGTTAGCCTCTAAGGTAAGAATATCGTGGTCTAAATCTCCAGAGAGTGACTGTAAAAATTCTTTATCTAGATTAATGCCTTCTGCTTCCATAGTTGCAAGTACTCGTAAAAGTGGCACCTCAATATCATCAAATAATTTTTGAAGATTACTGTCTTTAAGCTCTTTGGCAAAGTGCTCTTTAAGCTGAAATGTAATATCTGCATCTTCTACAGCGTATTGTGTTTGCTGGTCTATAGGCACATCGCGCATAGATTTTTGGTTTTTCCCTTTTTTACCAATGAGCTCTGTAATTGATACAGGCGTATAATTTAAATAGGTCTCAGCCAATATATCCATGTTGTGTCTCATGTCTGGATTGATCAGGTAATGGGCCAGCATGGTGTCAAATAATTTTCCACGTACCGAAATATTATATTTGCGCAAAACCTTAATGTCATATTTTAAATTTTGCCCAACTTTTTCAATTTCTGTGGATTCGAAAAAGGGACGTAATTGTTCTATGATTTGCTGGCTAGCATCTTTGTCTTCAGGAAAGGGAAGGTAAAATCCTTTGCCCTTTTCCCAAGAAAAAGCAATTCCAACAAGTGTTGCGGTTAGCGGGTTTAGTCCTGTTGTTTCTGTGTCAAAACAAACGCTGGCTTGTTTCATTAAATTTTCAATAAACAAGCTAGTTCCCATACCAGGTTGTAAGGTTTGATAGAAATGCTTAGTGTCTTTAATGGTTTTTCTACTACTGTATGGCTGTGCTTGTGCCGTGGGCTCATTGTCTCCACCAAAGAGTGAAAACTGTCCTTCTCCAGCACCAGGGCTAGCGGGTGTTGGAGGAATCTTTTTTGAATCAGTTGCCTTTGGTTGATTGCTAGATCCTTTCGTAACCATGGCCTGTGCAGAGAATGTATTGGCAAAACTAGTGGTGAGACGCCGAAACTCTAATTCTTCAAAAATTTCAGTAACGGCGCCAACATTTGGAGCACTCATCTGAAAATTTTCTTCATTAAAATCTACGGGTACATCTAGCATTATGGTAGCAAGTTCTTTGCTTAGAATACCAAGGTCTTTATTGGCCTCAATTTTTTCTTTCATTTTCCCTTTGAGCTGGTCTGTACTGGCAAGTAGCCCCTCCATAGAGCCAAATTGGCTAATGAATTTTTTGGCAGTTTTATCTCCAACTCCTGGAAGGCCAGGAATGTTATCTGCACTATCGCCCATCATTCCTAAATAATCAATAACTTGTAAGGGGTCTGTTACTTCAAATTTCTTTTGTACCTCAGGAATTCCCCAGGTTTCATACCCACCTCCAAAAACGGGACGATACATAAAAATATTATCTGAAACCAACTGAGCAAAATCCTTATCTGGAGTAACCATAAAAGTTTGGTATCCTTCTTTTTCTGCTTTTTTTGCCAAGGTTCCTATCACATCATCTGCCTCAAAACCTTCTTTTACCATGATGGGTATGTGCATGGCAGTCAGTATTTTTTGAATATACGGTACTGCTATTTTAATGCCATCTGGCGTTTCATCTCTATTGGCTTTATACTCTGGAAATAGTTCGTTTCTTGCCTGGCTGCCTCCTTTGTCAAAACAAACAGCTATATACTCTGGTCGTTCTCTTTTAATAACGTCAATAAACGAATTCATAAACCCTAAAATAGCAGAGGTGTCCATTCCTTTACTATTAATACGGGGGTTTTTAATAAGTGCGTAATACCCTCTAAAGATTAAAGCAAATGCATCAATAAGGAATAAACGTTTTTTTGGTTGTGACATCGTTGCTTTATCTTTTTGGGTTTAGCCCAAGGGAATTAAGTTTTTAAAGTTATCGTGTTTTTAAGTATTGTACAAAACAATACTATGATATCCAAAAATAGAAAAAACACCAGAGAGTTTAACCAAAAGCCAATACAAAATATCAATAGAATATACAGCAATAAAAAAGCCCCATGCTTTTTGGTATAGGGCTTTTTAGTATTCTTTGTGCAAAAGGAATATAGGCACTGCGCTATGAGTATTATTTTAAAGGCTATCGTAGTACTTTACCGCCGTAAGTAAATCTTTTTGTTTGTTAAGATCTAAATCATATTTCTTTGTAAAGGCTTTCATTTGAGTTTGTTTTTCTCCAAAAACCTTTAATTTTTTGCTTTTAGACTTAGGCATTTGATAAAACGTACCACTTTTAGTCACTAAGTAAAAAACAGGTTTGTCTTTAAAAACAGCAGGAAGTGTTTTTGTGATGGAAGATGTGGCCTTTTTTTCTGGGATGAAATTTTTAACGTGTTTTTTATACAGCGCTATTTCATCTCCTTCAAAGATAACTTGAAAATAACCTCCATTTTCAATACCTCCTTGGTAGGGTACAAATACATATATATCATCTATAATCTTTACATAGATGTTCTGAGACTTTGTTAAGACTCTTGCGTTATCATCAACTGTGGTTAGGGTTTGTTTTACCTCCATTTCATCTGCAACGGCATTGTATCTTATGGCTATATTATTTGCAAGAAGTGTTCCTTCTTTATAAATGTTTCCTAGCAAAAAGTTTGGATGGTTGTAAGGAGTTCCTTTGTAAGATTTTGTGTCTTTAAAGTTAACATCCTTATTTTGTCTTTTTATGTACGTGTCTAAAAGAAAAGCATCTGAGACAAACATTGCAGCGTCAAATTGTGCAGTAGTTGTGTTAAGTGTTAACACACTCAAAACAACAGTTATTATAATTTTTTTCATTGGTATGGTTTTAACTTACTACTTATTATCAAAAACTTTGCCAAGATTAAAGTGCGTTAAAATAGTCTAACGCTAGGTTGAAATCTTTCTCTCTACGAAGGTTTAAGTTATTGGTTTGAATATACAAGCTCATCTGGTTTTCCTTTGAAACCAACAACTTCTCTCTTTTTGCTTTCCCTTTTGGAAGTTTTGTAAGACTTCCTGTGTTACTTACAATGTACAACTGTTCTTTTTCTTTGAAGGTGTCTGGAACATCTCTAGAATATGAGTTTGCAGACTCTTTGCCCTCCACAAAATCTTTAATGATTTTTTTGTAAACAGTAAGCTTGTCTCCTTGAGATATCACCATAAAGTAGCCTGCTTTTTGATTTTTATCTGGAGAGACAAGGTACACAAAATCATCGTTTAAAATACGGACAGATATATTTTGACTTGCTTGAATAACATTGGCAACAGTAGCTGAGGCGCTAGTATTTGTTTTTAATTCTATTTCTTCTGCCTGGACATTGTACCTTAGTGCAACATTACTATCCACTACTTTCCCGTTTTTATATACAGATCCTGTTTGAAACTCTTTGTTTGCGTATATAGAACCCATGGTATTTTTATGTCCTTTGAAAACCGGAGTTGTTTTTGTAGATAAATAATTGGTGTCTGTTGTATGGTCATTAGTCATACTTTGAGAAAACATATTCAAAGACACAAAAAGGGTTGCTAATACTAGAAAATTATTTTTCATTAACGAGGTATTTTATTTTTAAAAAACAAGCTCAAATCTACTCTTTCAAGTTTTTAATTTTGTTAAATTATTGTTATTGTTTAAGAGTACTTGATTTAAATTTCCGATTGCTTGCAAAAAAACAAAACTTGCAAAGCGGGAGTTCACTTTGTGCGTTTTTTGTGAGATAATTTTATAATCTATTGCCTTTTTAACGCTCAATTAAATCCATAGCTTTTGTAACTTCTGTCTCGGGCATTTTACAAGCGTTATTCACGCAAACATATACAAAGGTCTCATTTTCTACAAAGCGCTGCTCTAAAAGCGGGCTATTACCCTCTGCTGTACTGCCTGCAATAAGTTTATTTGGCAAATAGTACTGATGAATTTTTTTCACTTTCTGTTGCGCATCTTCTCCTACAATAACAATTTCATAAAAGCTATTTTGAAAATTAGCCAAAAGGTCTAGCCAGTTAGAAAACCCTGAAGGGTATTTTTCTATCTCTGGGAGAACATTTTTAAGCATTTGAGAAGCGGTAGTGGCATATGTTTGATTGTCAAAATGGTGTGATAACACATATAAGTTTTTTGCCATCATAGAGTTGGAGGCTGGAATGACATTGTCTCTGTATTCAAAACTTCTAGTGATTAAAGATGGATCTTGGTCACTGGTAAAATAAAACAGTTGTTTTTCTGAATCAAAGAAATGCGCGTAGGTATAGCTTGTTAATTCAGCAGCAATGGAGAGCCATTGGTCATCCAAGGTAATTTCATGCAAACCAATAAAGGCATCTATTACGGCTGCATAATCTTCTAGATATCCATTAATAGTGCTTTTTCCGTCCTTATAGCTATGAAACAAAGCGCCAGAAGTTTGCCATTGTTTAGACTTTATAAAATGTGCGTTTTTTAAAGCAGCCTCCAAGTATGCCGGCTCTTGAAATGCTTTATAAGCATCAACATATCCTTTTAGCATAAGCCCATTCCAAGAAGTTAGTATTTTATCATCTAGTCTTGGTTTATCACGTTTATTTCTATACTCAA
The DNA here is from genome assembly GCA_943789105.1 of uncultured Ulvibacter sp. GTDB lineage: Bacteria > Bacteroidota > Bacteroidia > Flavobacteriales > Flavobacteriaceae > Patiriisocius. The sequence continues at coordinate 89,832 of CALSSW010000001.1, forward strand.
GCAGTACTTTTCTCCAAGTCTCTTTTTTGTTTTGTAATTCTTGATTGGTAATACCGAATTCTGCGCACACCACTTGGTCACTTTTAGAGCGGATTAACACATAATGATTGTTCTCCCAAAGTCCGAAAGAATTAATGTTGTAGTAGGTTGAGAATAATTCAACATCTTCTCCAAGTTCTTTTGTAAGCTCCTCTTTGGTAAACACATAATAAGCACCTTCTTCAAGGACTCCATCCTGTGTAAGGCTGTCTGCATCAAAGGATGAGTAAAATGCGCCTTCACTATTTGTACATTCTCTAGCAATAAATGCAAGAGTTTGAGTTACCACTTCTTTGTATAAATTGTCTTTAGTGGCTAAATAGGCGTTGCTATACAAACTCACCATCTGGCCATTGTCATACAACATTTTTTCAAAGTGGGGAACATGCCATTTTTTATCTACACTATACCTTGAAAAACCACCACCAATATGATCGTATATTCCGCCATAGGCCATTTTATCTAAGGTAGTGGTAACATATTGAAGAAGAGCCTTGTCTTGGCTTTGATTTCCCTTTCTAAGAAGATAAGAAATAGTATTTGGCATCATAAATTTAGGAGCTCTGTTTGGCCCCCCAAATGTATTGTCAAAAGATTCTTGCCACTGGCTTAAAATTTCATCGGTATTGTACTTTTTTAAATTTACATTTTCCTGATTTAAAGGGAGAAGGTCCATGCTTTTTATACCTTCTTCTAAGTTATTTGCAACTTCAAATAACCTTTCAGGGTTTTGGGTGTATATTTTTTGCATTTGCTCTAAAGCATTTACCCAATCCTCTTTTTTAAAATAGGTACCTCCCCAAACAGGTCTTCCATCTGGGAGTGTTATTACATTAAGTGGCCACCCTGCGCTGCCTGTTAACAGCTGTACAGCATTTATGTATATTTGATCTACATCTGGACGCTCTTCTCTATCTACTTTAACATTAATGTAATTTTTATTCATTACAGCGGCAACTGCACTGTCCTCAAAGCTCTCTCGCTCCATTACATGGCACCAATGACAGGCAGCATATCCTATGCTAACAATCATGAGTTTTTTTTCCTGTTTTGCAACTTCCAATGTTTGGTCATTCCAAGCTCTCCACTCTACAGGGTTATGAGCGTGTTGCAATAAATAAGGACTTGTTTCTTGAGCAAGTAAGTTGGTGTATTGGTGTGTATCCACGGCGTCTTTTTTTGAAGTATTACAAGAAAAAAATAAAATCGAACAAAATAAAATCAAATAAAATTGCTTCATCTACACTTTGGTTTAGTAAATCTTAATAACAAAAATACACTTTTTGAAATTTCAAAAAGAGTTGCTTGAAATTTTAAAACGATGTTGTGTTATATCCATTGCGTTTTCAGGATACACAATATTAGCCATTTACTGCCGCTACAGTTTCCACACGGTCAGGCATCATTTCTTTAAGCATGGTTTGAATACCATTTTTTAATGTAACTGTTGCAGAAGGACAACCACTGCAGGCACCTTGCAGGATGACATGAACTGTTTTAGTGTCTTTTTGATAGGAATCAAATGCAATGTGTCCACCATCACTTGCTACTGCAGGTCTAATGTACTCATCAAGAATATCGACAATCTCCTGCTCAATGGAGGTGTATGCCTTGTCTTTTTTTTCTTGAGAAACAGCTGTTTTGTTTTGGTAATTTGCTGGCGTAACCTCTTTCTTGCTTTGTAAAAACGCATCATTAAAAACAGCGTTACCCTCTTCTATGAAAGTTCTTATAAATGAGCGAAGTTCATTAGAAACTTCCATCCATTCAACAACATTGTATTTTGTTACAGAGACATAATTTGCACTAATAAAAACTTCTTTAACAAAAGCAAAAGAGAAGAGTGCTTTCGCTAGTGGTGCCTCTATTGCGTCTTCTATAGATTTAAATTCAAAAACCCCATCAGCTAGCGGTTTGTTGGCAACATATTTCATTACCCCAGGATTTGGCGTGCTTTCTGCATAGACTGTTACGGGTACTTTTTTTAATGTTTCTTCTGCTGTGATTACTTCTTTGTCACTATTTAAATAGTCTGCAATAGATTGTGCCACTTCCTCCTGTACAGATGGCCAATCAACAATATTGAACTTTTCAATAGCAATAAAATTTTGAGAAATATAGACTGTTTTCACAAAAGGAAGGTAAAACAATTCTTGAGCTAAAGGGCTTGGCTTTGCTTGGTCTATGTTTGAGAACTCATAACTTTTAGCCTGTGTTAAAAATGAATTTGTGACAAACTTCACAATATTTTTGTTATTTGTTGGTTGTACAGATATGTTAAGTTGGTCCATTGTGTGAATTTTGTGTGATTTTTTTTTGCAAAAATACCGAAAGAAAATCATTGTAATGAATATATTTGACCTCATATTGAAATGTCAATGAAAAAAATAGTACCCTTTATATTTGCGCTCTATTGTTCTGTGGGTATTAGTCAAATTACGATAGATGAAACGTTTACCGCTCAAGAATTAATTCAAGATATTCTTATTGATTCTCCATGTGCAGAGGTTACTAATGTTGGACAACGGACGGGTACAGATTTTGGAAACGTAAACGGTATTGGATATTTTAATGCAAATGGCTCAGGTTTTCCTTTTTCTGACGGGATTGTTTTAATGACAGGTGACGTTTCACAGGCGCCAGGGCCTAATAATACCGGAGTAACCCTAAGTGGTGGTGATGCATCCTGGCCCGGAGATCCAGACTTAGAAGCAAACACCACTGCAACAGCAACCAATAACGCCTCTGCCATTCAGTTCAATTTTGTACCACAAATTGCTCAAATAAACTTTAATTTTATTTTAGCCTCTGAAGAATACAACAGAAATTTTGAATGTTCTTTTTCCGATGCCTTTGCATTTATACTTACAGACCAAGTAACGGGTATTGTTCAAAATCTTGCGGTCTTACCAGGTACAACAACTCCAATAGAGGTTACAAATGTTAGGTATGGTATCCCAGGGCAGTGTGAGGATATAAATACAGAATATTTTCAACAATATAATTTTGATGTTCCAGGTTTGCCTTCTATAAATGCCGCAGACTCTCCCATATACTTCAATGGCCAAACAGTCCCTCTAACTGCTATAGGAAATGTAATTCCGGGAAATGGCTACAACATAAAACTAGTTATTGCAGATGAGACAGATTCTGCCTTTGATGCTGCCGTATTTCTTGAAGGGGGCTCTTTTAATATAGGAGTAAACCTTGGTCCAGACGTTACCATTGAACTAGGAACTGCTTTGTGTGAAGGTGAAACATTAGAGATAGGGTTGTCTGGTCTTGGGGGTCCTCAAGACGGAAGTACTTACCAATGGTTTATTTTAAATCCTGTTACGTTGGTTTTTGACATCATTCCAGGAGAAACTAATGCCACGCTAGATGTCACAGTATCTGGAACCTATCAAATAGAAGTTACCAATGATGATTCTGGCTGCTCTGGAACCGATGACATTGTAGTTGAGTTTGCCCCACTACCAATAGCTAACCAACCAAGCAACATATTTCAGTGTGATGATGGATCTCAAATGGGTGTTTTTGATCTCACCATTAATGATGCGCTTGTTTTGGGCGCTCAAGACCCTGGGTTGTTTGTTGTAAAATATTACGAAGATTTCACAGACTCTCAAGCAGGTGTAAATGAAATTTTAACGCCCAATGCCTTTCTAATTTCCACACCACCATTACAAACAATTTTTGTGCGAATAGAGGATCTTGGAGGACTATGTTTTGCTTTAGAAGATTTTACAATTAATTATTCTCAGCCTTTTGTAGCTGAGCTTACCGATGAAGGATTTTGTGATGGTGACTCCAGCGGTGTAGTTGCCGTTAATTTACCAGATTTAAAAGATACAGAGGTTCTAAATGGTCTTGATCCTCTGCTTTATGAAATTACCTACCACAACACCCTCATTGATGCAAACACAGATACAAACCCACTCCCAGGAATTTACAATGTAACGGGACCTGTTGAGACTATTTTTGCGCGTATAGAAAGTGTTTTTGACCAGCTTTGTTTTGATACAGGAAGCTTTGATATTACTATTTATGTAGCGGCTACCGCCACCATTCCAACCAAGTATAACATTTGTGACTCGTTACCCAACGATGGTTTTGGTCTTTTTGATTTAACGACTAAAGATTTAGAGATTACTGGTGGCAACCCAGATGCGGTTGTTTCATACTATATTACTTTTGCTCAGGCTCTTGCAGGAACACCTGCTATTGTTCCTGCAAATGCATTTATTAATACGGTACAAGGTTTCCAAGTTGTATATGCAAGGGTAGATAATATAAACGCCACAGACTGTTTTAACATTGTACCCTTAGAGTTGCAGGTTAATGACGCGCCTGCTATCACAGATCCAATTACAGATTATTTTGTGTGTGATTTGGATGGTAACGGTATTGAGACTTTTGATTTAACGAGCAAGGATGATGAGATTTTAAATTCTTTGGTAGATGTTACCCTAACCTACCATGAGAGTTTTGCAGATGCAGATGCTGGGTTGTTTCCTATTACTCCTGCCACGAGTTATGTAAGTCCATCTGCTACTATATGGGTACGTGCTGTAAATTATGAGGATGGTGATGTTTCTAATGATGCTTTGTGTGTTACTATAGGACAGTTTGATTTGATTTTAGGAGAGACTCCTACATTTAATATTATTCCAGAGATTGAGGCCTGTGATGATGAGATTGCCGATGGTATTACTGAGTTTGATTTAAACAGTTACAACGCCATTATCACTGGTGGTAATCCAGATGTTACTGTCACGTATCATGCCACCCAGGAGTTTGCTCAAGCTGGTTTTCCTGCCTTGCCTGTATTTTATACCAACACTACTAACCCTGAAGATATTTGGGTTCGCGTTAGTGATGTAAGTGGTTGTTATGGTATTTTCATGAGTTCTTTGGTAGTTGTTCCCCGTCCGGAGATATTTGAGCCCTTGCCACTTATATACTGTGATGATGACAACGATGGTTTTGGTACTTTTATATTAACGGATGCCGATGAGCAGGTAGTGGGAGGTAACCCAGCGGGTAACCTAGTTGTTAGCTACCATGTTACATTATCTGATGCTATAAACGGGGTATTGCCTTTAGTTAGTCCTTATGATAATGAGGTTCCTTTTGATCAGATTATCTATGTTCGATTGTTTGATATTGCTTCGGGATGTTATAACACCACGATTCTGCATTTACTAGTAGCGGAGCGTCCAGCCATTACCGATCCACAGCCTTTGGTTGTTTGTGATACAGATGGAGATGGTATTGCTGTTTTTAATTTAACGTCTGCGGAGCCTGATATGCTTCAAGGCTTAACGGGCGGTCCTTATGTTGTTTCTTACTTTACAGACATAGCCATGACCAGTGCTATTGTAAACCCTTTTAGTTTCAGCAATAGTGTGAACCCTCAGACGATATATGTAAGTGTTAGTGATACCAATAATGATTGTGAGAGTTTCACGACCTTAGAGTTACGTGTTGAGATACCGCCGCTTCTTGTTAATCCAACACCACTGGAGCTTTGTGACCAGACCGATATTCTAGGTCCGGATGATGAGCTGGAGATTTTTGATTTAACCAGTAGGATTGCAGAGATTACAGGCGGAGATATAAGTGTATCTGTTAGCTTCTTTGAGAGTTTTGCAGATTTGCAAGGTAACACCAATGCTATTGCAGATCCAACAGCGTATCAAAATATAATTGGCGGTGTTGTTCAAAACCCTCAGACTATATGGATACGCGCTCAGGATGTAAACACCTCTTGTGTTGTAGACACAGGCGTAGTGACCTTAGATTTGATTGTAAATCCACTTCCTTCTCCAATACTACCAACACCTTTAGAGATTTGTGATATAGACAATGATGGTTTTGGCTTATTTACCTTGACCGATAAAGATATTGAGATTATTGGCGGTGAGCCAGGAGTTATTGTTAGCTACCATGAGACCTTGAGTGATGCTCAGAATAACATATTCCCAATAGGGAGTCCTTACCAAAATATAGTTGCTGATTTACAGTTTGTTTATGCACGTGCTACCTATGATGATGTTCCTCCTGCGTTAGGTACAGGATGCTGGCGTGTTGTCAAGCTGGAGCTTGTTGTAAACCCAACACCTATTGTACCTATAGATTTAGAGCCTATTATAGCCTGTGATCCAGATATGGATGGTTTTGAGGTGTTTGATCTCACCCAACGTGCTTCTGATATTTACGGTACACAAGATGTAAGCCAGTATGTATTAAGTTATTATGTAAGTGAGGTAGCTGCCACAGCAGGTACTCCAGCTATTGCAAGTCCAAACACTTTTACCAATACGATAACTCCACTACAAACTATTTGGATCCGTTTGGAGAATATAGACAGTGGCTGTTTTAAGTTGGGTAGTTTTGATATCCAGGTTGTTGATGGGCCCGAGGTTGTACAGCCCAACGCGTTTAACAAGTGTGATGATTTAGGAGAGCCCTTTGATGGTATTACGACCTTTGATTTAACAACTCAGGATGCTATCATTACAGGTGGCGCCGCTTCTATAGGAGTACAGTATTATGAGACCCTTGCCAACGCGCAGGGCGATATTGATGCTATCAACCCTGCCACGGCGTATGTAAACCAGGTAAACTTGCAAACGATTTATGTTCGTGTTACCGATGGTAATAGTTTATGTGTAGATACCAGTGTTACCCTTACCCTAAGAGTATTGCCAAACCCTGCTCCAGAACAGCCAGATCCTATTGCGCTTTGTGATACAGATGGTGATGGGCAGCAGGTGTTTGATTTAACTATCAGAGCTGCACAGATATTAGATGGTGAGACCTATGATTTATTATACTACGAGACAGAGCTATTAGCTATAGATGGCGCGCCAGGCACAGAGATTTTAGATCCTACGGCGTATACCAATACGAGTAATCCTCAGGATATTTACATACGTGTTACCAACCCTGGCTCAGATGCTTTGTGTTTTGAGATTGTTGTTTTAACGATATCTGTAAACACGCTTCCAGATGATGGCATTTTATTGGATGATTATGAGATCTGTGAGCTTCCATTTGATGGTATCTCTATTTTTGATTTAACGACAAAGATTCCAGAGATATTGTTGGGTCAAGACATGGTTAACAACGTGGTTAGTTTTTATGTCACCCCGGCAGATGCTACAGCAGGTGTAAATCCTATTCCAATACCTACCACGTACCAAAACATCACTAATCCTCAGGCTATTTATGTAGGTATTACTAATACGGCTACGGGCTGTTATGTAGGCGGTGTTCAGTTTTTTAACATAGAGGTTAAGCCAGGAGTTACTGCTACCGCTCCAGCACTTCCGTATACTTTGTGTGACATCGAAGGGGAGAACGATGGTTTTACAAGTTTTGATTTAACCCTTCAGAGTTTATTGGATGAGATTTTAAATGGTCAAGATCCATTAGATTACCTATTGACCTTCCACCAGACGCTAGCCAATGCAATGGACGCAGAGAATCCTTTGGGAGCTAGTTATACCAATATTATCAATCCTCAGATTATTTATGCAAGGGTAGAGAACGCGGCCTCTGGCTGTTATGATGTTGTAGAGGTTATCTTAAAGGTAAATCAATTACCAGTAATTACCCTAGCGAATAGTTATAGGTTGTGTGTAGATCAAAATGGATTACCTATTGCCTCTGAAGAGGGAGCGGCATCACCTCCAGTTATAGATACGGGATTAGATGCTACCTTGTATAGTTTTGAGTGGAGTATAGATGGTGTTGTTCAAGTAGGAGAGACGGGCGCTAGTATTATAGCCACAACGGGCGGGGTGTACCAAGTTACTATTACCCAATTATCAAGTGGTTGCCAGACCGTGGTCAGTAGTACAGTAACGGTATCACAGGCTCCGGTTGAGTGGAGTTTTAATTTAACCAACGGGGCTTTTGCAGATAATCACACCGTAGAGATATTGGCCCAGGGTCTTGGTGAGTATGTGTATCGCATAGATGACGGACCCTTCCAGGAGAGTAATGTGTTTAGTAATGTAGCCCCAGGGGTGCATACAATAACGATTAAGGATGCCAATGGTTGTGGCCAGGTTAGCTTTGATATAGGTGTTGTGGATTATCCAAATTACTTTACACCCAATAATGATGGGTATCACGATACTTGGAATATAATAGGCATCGCAGATTTCGATGCTACGGCAAATATTTATATATTTGATCGTTATGGGAAACTGTTAAAGCAAATTAGTCCATTAAGCACAGGATGGGATGGAACCTATAACGGTACTGCATTACCATCGAGTGATTACTGGTTTAGAGTGGAGTACACAGATCAAGGAATACAGAAAGAGATTAGAGGGCATTTTACCCTAAAGAGATAAAAAATTAGACGACAATAAAAATTATGGATTTTAAAAAAACCTACTTTGTTTTACTTTTATTAGTAACCCAATTTTCATTTTCACAGGATGGTATTCCTGTTTATCACGATTACTTGAGTGATAATTTGTATTTATTGCACCCGTCTATGGCAGGAGCAGCATCGCACAATCAAGTAAGATTAACGGCCCGTCAACAATGGTTTGGAGAACTAGAAGCTCCAAACTTGCAGACAGTAAGTTTTAATGCAAGACTTGGTGAGAAATCTGGTTTTGGTGCCATTGTGTATAACGATAAAAATGGTTTTCATTCTCAATCTGGGGGCTATATCACCTACGCATACCATTTAATGTTTTCCAGAACAGCCACAGATTTAAATCAATTATCATTTGGTCTTAGCGCAGGTTTTTCTCAATCTAACCTAAATGAAAGTACCTTTTTGCTTTCATACCCAACCAATGATAGTTTTGACCCCGCAATTTTTGGCGGAACACAATCTGCATCCTATTTTAATATAGACGCTAGTTTGTCTTATAATTTTTTAAATTTCTCTTCACATGTTACTGTAAAGAATTTAATATTACAAAACAGAGATCTTTATGATCCAAGAAATGAATCTAATAACCAGCGCAGATATTTGGTTTCTGCTGGTTACGCGATGGGTAGTTACGGCTCAGATTGGAGCTATGAACCCTCTGTTTTGTTTCAATACTCTGAGGGTACCACAGAGAGTTCTGTAGATGTGAATTTTAAAATATTTAGGAGCATGGATTTTGGTAAGATATGGGCAGCATTATCATACAGAAGGTCTCTAGATGGCGCAGAGTACTTGCAGGGAGGTGTTATCGACTCACAACAACAACAATTAATCACACCTGTTTTAGGGGTAAATTATAATAACTTTTTATTTGCATACACTTATGGTCTTCAAATGGGTGATGTTCAATTTAATAATGGGGGTGGTTTTCATCAAATCACATTGGGCTATGATTTCTTAGGAAATAGACCTGAACCTTATGATTGTAATTGCCCAGCAATTAACTAATATATAAGCCTGCTATAAGCAGGCTTTTTTAGCTTCTATCAAAAATATTGTTTTAGAAGATCTTTTCTGAGATATCAATACTGTTTTTATATTCTACTAATAAACACCTAAGAGTCTTGGTCTTTGAGTTTGTATAAAATTCAAGTTTTGGTTTTGTAATAGCAGTGCTTAAAAGATCTTTATCGCTCAATACAAGCTGTGTCTGTTTTGCCACTGCTTGCCCACTATCTATTATTTTTATGTTGCTAGGCAGTAGTTTTTTTAACTGCTCTATAAGGTATGGATAATGACTACAACCCAATACCAGATAATCTATGTTAGCCACTAACATAGGTTCTAAATATTTTTTAAGCAAAATTGTGGTTTGTGGGGAGGCAATCTCGCCATTTTCTATAAGGGTTACCAATCCCTCTCCTACAACTTCTGTAATTTTAATGTCTAATGCTAATGCCTTAGAGGTCTTGTGAAATAATTCGCTGCTAAGTGTACCCTTAGTAGCTAAAATACCAATACTACTTGTCTTAGACATTAATGCAGCTGGTTTAATGGCTGGTTCTATGCCTATGAACGGGATCTGGTATTGGTTTCTTAAATAGGTGATGGCATTTGTAGTTGCGGTATTACAAGCTATTATTATAATTTTACAGCCAAGGGAGATAAGGTGTTCTGTGTTTTTAATACACAGTGAAAGAATTTCCTCTTTTGTTTTATTTCCATAGGGTGCATTTACACTATCTGCAAGATATACAGTTGCCTCATTGGGTAGTTGTTTGTGAATTTCCTTCCAAATAGAGGTCCCGCCCACTCCTGAATCAAAAATACCTATAGGTGCCTTATTGTTCATATGATAAAGGTACTAATATCAACTATATTTTTATTGCATAAAGCTTAAAACAAAAAAGCCTGCTAAGAAGCAGGTTTTTTTGTTTTGTATATAAAGTAGAAATTAGATTCCTAATTCTTTTTTAACATCCATTAAAAGGTCATAACCGTCTGCAAGTATTACCCCGTTTCCTGTAGCAGAGTCAAGAACATATTGATATCCTTTTGCTCTAGCAACTTTTTGGATAGCCGCACGTGCTTTTTCTAGAATTGGTTGATAAACATCAACTTCTTTCTTTTGTAAATCTTGAAGTGCTTGTTGTCTGTAGGCAGAAATATTACGCTCCATACCTTGAACCTCTTCAACACGTTTTGCATTTTCTTCTTGTGTTTTTGTAGTTTCTTCAGCGCCGTATTGCTTTACTTTTGCTTCAAACTCTTTTGCCATGTCCTTGATAGCAGTATCATATGTTTTTTGCAATTTTTCTAACTGGCTTTGTGCAGCCTTCATCTCTGGCATAGACTCAACCAAAGCTTGAGTGTCTACATGTGCTGTTTTTGATTGTGCATTTGTAAAAGTTGTAGCTCCCATAAATAAGGCTACTGCTATCATTAAATTCTTCATTGTTTTCATTTTAATTGTAGTTAAGTGTTATTTGAATTTTTAAGTATACTAATTATTTCCCGTTTGTGTCACCTTGCTTAGGGGGGGTTGCCTCTTGATTTTGATCTTTATTTTTGGGTGGCCAAGGCGTGCCATTTCTAATTGCTTGTATAGAGTCTCTAGTTCTTTGTCTGGCTTTAAGCAGTTCAGCTCTTTTTAAATCATAAGCTATTTTTTTTGCATCTCTAATAGAATCTCTTTTCCTTTTTCTATCTAGCATAATTTGTTCTCGTGTGTCTGTTTTCTGATTATTTACTTGCTCAGATTTTGAAGTTTCTTTTTCTTGGATAACCTCTTCTTTTAATTGCGTTTCGCTCTTATCTTTTTGCTCCTCATTTTTTAAAGATACAGGTGGCCAAGGCGTGCCATTTCTAATTGCTTGTATAGAGTCTCTAGTTCTTTGTCTGGCTTTAAGCAGTTCAGCTCTTTTTAAATCATAAGCTATTTTTTTTGCAGCTCTAATAGAATCACGCTCTTTTTTTCTGTCTTTCATGATTTGCTCACGCGCATCCTGCTTTGCCTCATTTTCCTGCTCCCGCTGGGAAACTTCTTTATCTTCTTCAAGAGATAAATCATCTCTTTTCTCGATTTCTTTACGCTCTCTTTTACTGCCGGCTTCTTTTCTTTTCTCTACTCTATTGATACTTCTGAGTACAATATCGCTAATGTCATTTCTTTTGGCAGCAAAAAGCATTACTACATCTGCAGACTTATCAAAAATAAAATCATATTTTTTGGCCTCTGCAACTTCTTGTACAATATTAAAGACTTGATCTTGTATGGGCTGTACTAATTGTCTTCTTTGTATTACTAGATCTCCACCAGAGCCGAAACGATTTTGCTGATAGGCAATCATTTCATCTTCTTTGATCTTGATGTCTTCTTCTCTCTCTTCAATAAGTTCTTTGGTTAATAAAACACGCTCATTTGTGAGAGTTAATTTCATTAAGTCAATCTCTTGTTGTTTTTTGTCGATGTCTGCTTTCCAGCGTTGTACTTTTCCGTCCAACTGTGTAGATGCTTCTATATACTCAGGTACATTTTCAAGTATGTATTCCATGTCAATGTATCCAATACGCACACCTCTTTGTGCATTTGCTGAAAATGATATGCAAATAAATGCAATCGCTACTAAAAGAATTTGTTTAGTTTTCATAGTAAAGGTTAATGTTAAGAAAATATCGTGCCAAATTAAAATTGTTGTCCTATTATAAAGTGGGTTTCCCAGCCATTAGGGGTGTTTCCTGACAATGTTGAATCAAATCCATAAGCAAAATCGATGCCTAATAACCCGAAAGCTGGCATAAATATACGTAATCCTGCGCCAGCAGACCTCTTAAGATTAAAAGGATTGTATTCCCTAAAGCCATCATAAGAGTTTCCTGCTTCCATAAATGCCAATACATATATAGATGCTAATTGCTTCAATGTAATTGGGTGTCTCATTTCTAACGAGAATTTATTATAAATCGTATTTCCATCTTGTGGAGATAAAGATTGGTTTGGATAACCGCGCAATTGCACTACCTCTCTTCCGTCCAAACTAAAAGCACCAAGGCCATCTCCTCCAACAAAGAACCTCTCAAATGGAACAGCGCCTCTGTCATTATTATAAGACCCCAAGAATCCAAATTCTGTTTTAGAGCGCAACACCAAGTCTCCAACAATTTTGTTGTACCACGTGCCCTCAAATTTAATTTTATAATACTCTAGCCAATTAAAACGTTCCTGATCAATTGCAGAGATGCGCTCTTGTGTATCAACATCTGTTTGGTTATCTATTAGAAAGTCTACCAAACCTTCACGTTCTTGTGCAAGCTCACCATAATCTACCCCATTAAACAATGAATAAGGGAGTGTTACTTTGGCAGTAACTTTAAATTCAGCACCAAATTTAGGATAAATAGGATTATTACCCACATTACTTCTTGTAAGACCAATAGTGTAAGCTAGGTTATTTGAAAAACCATCTCCAAAGGTAAATAACCCCGTGTTGTAATTTTTTAAATTATAATGCTGAAAACTTATGGCATTAGAGAATGTAAAGTTATCATCTGGCCAAGTCAATCTTTTTGCGAGACCCAAGGATCCTCCAGTGATTAAAAAGCGTTGATCTTTATCTACTTCTCTTGTCTGAAAATTAAAACGATATTGTATGGTATGAGAAAAAGAAGCACTAAACTGCACTGGACGTTTTCCGCCAAGCCAAGGTTCTGTGATAGACGCACTGTAGGTTTGGTAGTTTGTAGAAGCCTGTGCTCTTAAAGAAAATTTTTGACCATCACCCATAGGTAGGGGCTTGTAGGCATCAGCATTAAAGATATTTCTAAGAGAAAAGTTGTTAAAAGAAAGCCCAAGTGTACCCACAAAACCTCCTCCACCATAACCACCTTGAAGCTCAATCTGGCTGGCTCCTTTTTCTACAACAGAGTACTCCATGTCCAGAGTTCCGTTGTTTGGGTCCACATTTTTAAAGTTTGGTGAAATTTGTTCTGGATCAAAAAAGCCTAAATTGCTCAGCTCTCTAATGGTTCTAACCACATTTTTTTTACTGTACTTTTGGCCAGGTCTGGTGCGTAATTCTCTATAAATTACATGGTCATTTGTCTTGGTGTTTCCAACCACTGTGATGTGATCAAAATAGGCCTGTTTTCCCTCTCTAATTCTAATCTCGTAATCAATGGTATCTTGTCTTACGGCAACCTCTACTGCATTGATTGTAGAGAAAAGATACCCATTGTTTTGGTATTTGTTTGTAAGGTCAAAGGCCTCTGGATTTGTGTTGTCTTCAATTCTTTCTGCCATTAGGGTTCCATTGTAAACGTCTCCTTTTTTTATACCAAGTGTTTGGCTTAATTGACTGTTTGTGTAAACGCTATTACCCAGAAAGCGAATGTTTCCAAAGTAGTATTTTTTACCTTCTTCTATTTTGATGGCAACCCCAACACTTCTGTCATTTGTATTGTATACACTATCAGTTACGATTTTTGCATCTCTATATCCATTCTCTTTGTAAGTCTGAATGATAGATGCCTTGTCTTCCTGGTAACCGGTATCTGTAAATTTTGACATTTTCCAGATACGAATAGGGTTTCTTCTTTTAATGTTTTTCATGGAACGCCTTAGGGTTCCATCTTGTAAATTATCATTGCCTTCAAACTCAAGAGGAGAAATTTTAATCCTGTTGTTTTTGTTAATAACGATTTTCATGTCTTTGGCAACTTCAACACCTGTAGAGTCTAGTTTTGCAGGGGTGCTGATAATAACATCTGTATTGTAGAATCCTTTTTCGACAAATTTATTACGTATAAAATTTTTCGTGGTAGTAATTAAGTTTTTGGTGATTTTTAGTCCAGACTTTAATTCTGTTTCTTTTATAATCTCTTTGGTCATCGCTTTGCGAATCCCATCGCCAACAATGGTAATTTCATCTAATTTTGGTAGTTCTACAATATAGATTTCTAGGTCTGCGAGGTCTCCATCTATTTTGGTTACGTAAATAGCAATATCACTAAATAGGTTTTGTTCCCATAATTTTTTTGTGACCTCACTCAGGCGTTCTCCTGGGATGAAAATGCGTTCTCCTTTTTTAAGACCTGTAAAGGCAATAACAGTTTGATCATTGTAGCTTTGTGCTCCTGCAACTGTAATGGTGTTTATCTCATATTTTATACCTGCGTCCAATTCTTTTTGCTGTGCCTGTATTGTGGATGACCAAAACAATGTAATGGCTACAAAACAAAAGATCTTTCTGTACATACTAAAAATATAATGCGAATTATAATTGCTCACTTGTCTTTCCAAATCTTCGTTCTCTGTTTTGATAATTTAATATTGCCTCAAAAAGATGGTTTTTGGTATAATCTGGCCAAAGAACATCTGTAAAATATAATTCTGCATATGCTAGTTGCCACAACAAAAAGTTGCTTATACGTTGCTCACCACTGGTACGAATTAACAAATCTACATCTGGCAGGTCTTGGGTGTAAAGGTGATTGTTAATCAGTTTTTCATCAATATTTTCAGGCGAAATTAATCCTTTTTTAACTTTAAGACTAATCTCTTGAATTGTTTTTGTGATTTCTTCTCTAGACCCATAACTTAGTGCAAGTGTCAAGGTCATTTTTGTGTTGTTTTTAGTTTTTTGTATCACACCTTCAAGCTCTTTTTGCGCTTTACTTGGTAGCGCATCAAGATTTCCAATAGCATTTAATCTTATGTTGTGCTTGTCAAGCAACTTAATTTCTTTTTTTAATGAGGAAACCAATAGTCCCATCAGTAATTCTACCTCGATTTTTGGACGATTCCAATTTTCTGTAGAAAAAGCATAAAGCGTTAGGTAAGGGACGTTAATCTCTACACAAGCCTCTGTGATTTCACGAACTGCTTTTGTGCCATTTTCATGACCCATAGACCTAAACATACCCTTGGCTTTTGCCCAACGTCCGTTACCATCCATGATAATAGCCAAGTGTTGGGGAATGGCATCTTTATTTATTTGCTCTAAGAGACGACTCATTTCTTCAAAAATTACAATAACAGGGTTCTCTCCCAAAAGTAAATGAAAAAGTAATGCCCGTAAAGACATACCAATCATTATTATTTTGGTTTCCAAATTTTAAATCTTCAGTGTCCTGATACCCAAGCACAGGATTGCTTGCGTCAATATCATCAGTAAAACTATACCTGGCTCCAATTTCAAAAGCTCCAATTAATTTTGTGCTTAGAGTTGCTTTGTATCCAAGCACCATTGGTATTGCAAATGCACCTGCTTGGTCATACTCTGTATAAACTCCTGAACCAGAAATATAAGAAGCCTTATATAAAAAATAGGTGATTCCAGTATACAGATAGGGCGCCGATGTAGGAGCTCCAGAGTTTAAATTGAACTCCCAAAAGGTATATTCTAGCCCTGCAGAAAATTCTTTAATATTGTTTTGAAAAGAGTAGCCTCTTTGTTTTCTTCTGCTTTCTTTACTGTCTGCATCATTTCCTTCTGCTTTGGCTAGAATGGCCGAAAAACGGAATGAATGCCGCTCACTTCTATTCCATTTAAAAATACCACCAAAAGCTAGTGTATTTGGGTTAACGTAGGTTGTACTGCCCACATCTCCAATTACATTTGCACCACCAACAAAACCACCCAGCTCAAATGTCTGTGAAGCTCCTTTATGTAAAGAAAAAAGTACTAAAAAAACTACCGTTAAATACCTCATAAGTTTTAAAAAGTTCGCAAATATAACAATAAACTTGGCACTACCCCACCATTACAGCTATAGTCTAGATTGATAAACAAATTTTAGGGTTTTTTATTGCTTAATTTCTTTTGTCTTCTCCCCAAAGTAACTTTTTTCGAAGTGTTTTTATAAAACTTTCTTCTATGGGTTGAACAAATTTAATAGTGAAGGCGGCTTTTTTGATGGTGATCAATGTCTCGTTTTTAAGGGTTACAATTCTAGAGTCTAAAGATAGTAGATGGGTGTCTTCTCTACCCGATACCTTAAGAGTTATCACACTGTTGTCTGGAACAATAAGAGGCCTAACATTTAAGTTGTGAGGTGCAATAGGAGTAAGGACTATGCTCTCATTGTTAGGATCAATAACAGGGCCGCCGCAGCTAAGTGAATATCCTGTTGATCCTGTTGGGGTAGAGACTATTAACCCGTCAGACCAGTAGGAAGTCAAATACTCCTGGTTAATAGAGGTTTCTACCTTGATCATAGAGGTAGTGTTTTTTCTGTTTACGGCAACCTCGTTGAGTGCAAAATTTAAGGGAGTGATTTCCTTGTTTGAGGGATTTGTTTCTATAGATAATAAAGAACGCTCAGAGATGTAATAATTGCCCTCGAGTATTTCTGTTATATTAGAGGTTATATCTTGTTTTTGTATGGTAGCTAAAAAGCCAAGTCTTCCTGTGTTTACTCCAACAATTGGAATGTCAAGATCTCGCACAAATGTGATAGATTTTAAAATAGTGCCATCTCCTCCAATGCTAAAAAACAGATCATAGCTTGTGTCTAGTTTTGTAAAGCTTGAAAGCTTAGATAGGTCTGTATGAAAAGATTGGTTCTCTCTCATAAGCGCTAAAAAGTTTTTTTCGACGACAATTTGTACCCCTTTACTTTGCAATGCATTGAGAATTGCCTGTATGTGCGTTTCAGAGTTTTTGTGGTAAAATTGGCCGTAGATCCCTATTTTCATAACTACATCTTTAGGTATTTGTCAAGGTATTGAGATCTTTTTTTCAGGTCGTCAATAAATCGATCTTCTTGATGATTAGACACCACATTGTAGCTGTATCTTCTAAAAGTTTGAACAATTGCATTGATGTCTGTGTGCCCAACTTTGATGGTTATTTGAGTGATGTCATTTTCCGTTTTTGAGACAAAGACCCCTAAAATTTTTGCATCATTACTCTCAATAATTTGACTAATTTCAGAAAAAGAATAATCTGTTGTGCCTTTTTCAATAACAATAATACCTCCCGCCTCTCCTAGAAAAGGGGTGTCGTTAAAGATATTCATTATGTCACTGAGCTCATAATACCCTAAGTATTTGTAGCTGTCTGTCAGCACAGGCATAATAGTGCTGTTGTTCAGGGCAAAGGCCTCAAGTATGTCTAGCCAATTTGTATGCTGTTTTACATGAAACTTCTCTAAAGAATATTGATATGCCTCAAGTGTTTTATCTGCGTCATAGCAATGAATGTCATTTTCTGAAATTGCACCTTCAAAAACCCCATCTTTGGTCACAGGAATGTGCGTGTAGGTGAGTTGATTGAAAGCGTTTTGAACCTCACTTACTTTGGTGGTTAGGTCAAAAGGCGTAATGTCATTTATGATATATTGTTGTGTATTCACAGCAAAGGTTTTTTATGCAAAATACTTAAAATATAGTTTCAAAACTGTGCTTAAGCATTGTATTTTTGTTTCAAATATATAATGATGACAAAGTTAAGTGTAAATATTAATAAAATTGCAACATTACGTAACGCTCGTGGTGGTAATTACCCCAGTGTAGTGCAAGTTGCAAAAGATGTACAGTTGTTTGGCGCCCATGGGGTAACCATACACCCCCGGCCAGATGAGCGTCATATAAGGTACCAAGACGCCTATGATTTAAAACAGGCCGTGTCTACAGAGTACAATATAGAAGGAAATCCTATTGTTAAATTTATGGATATGGTCCTGAAAATAAAACCGACTCAGGTTACCTTGGTGCCAGATAGTATAGATGCTATTACTTCAAATGCAGGATGGGATACCATTAAACATAGAGATTTTTTGAGTGAAGTAATTTCAGAATTTAAAAGCAGCGGTATTCGCACATCGATATTTGTAGACCCCTCTCTTAAAAGGGTAGAGGGAGCCGCCAATGTTGGTGCAGACAGAATAGAGCTATACACAGAGGCCTTTGCAAAGCAATATTCTTTGGGAGATTTTGAGGCCGTATTGCCATATGATGGATGTGCTAAACTAGCACATCAATTAGGGATGGGTGTAAATGCTGGTCATGATTTATCTCTAGATAATATTGCATTTTTTGCTAAAAACGTTTCTCATCTAGCAGAGGTTAGTATTGGTCATGCGCTTATCTCTGAGGCAATTTATAAGGGCTTGCAGCCTACCATTGAGGCTTACCTATCTAAACTAATATAAGGCATGGTATTGCATTCACAGATTATAGGAACCGGAACACCCTTTGTAATTCTTCACGGGTTTTTGGGAATGAGTGATAATTGGAAAAGCCTCGGAAAGAAATTTGCCGCTCAAGGATACCAAATGCACCTTATTGATCAACGAAATCATGGAAGAAGTTTTCATGATTCTGTTTTTACTTATCAGGCTATGGCTGAAGATTTGCTGCTGTATTGTGAGCATCACAAGCTAGACCAAGTGGTTTTACTTGGTCACTCCATGGGAGGTAAAACAGCTATGGAGTTTGCTGTAAAAAACCCAGAAAGGGTTTCGAAATTAATAATTGCAGATATAGCCCCTAGGCATTATGATGAGCAACATCAAGATATATTAAATGGTCTTGGGGTATTAGATTTTTCTATCATTAATTCTAGGGCCAAAGCCGATACGGTTTTAGCTAACCATATAAAAGAGCCAGGTGTGCGGCTTTTTTTACTTAAAAACCTCTACTGGATTGAAAAAAAACAATTAGCCTTGAGGGTTAATTTACCTGTGGTTACCAAAGAGATTTCTCAAGTAGGTAAAGCTCTTGCTATTACCGCTGTTTTTGATAAGGAAACCTTGTTTGTTCGTGGAGAAAACTCTGGATACATAACTCTTTTAGATGAAACTTCTATACAAAAACAGTTTCCTAAAAGCCAAATAAAGACCATTTTGGGCGCTGGCCATTGGTTACATGCAGAAAATCCTCAACAATTTCATCAAATTGTTGTGGATTTTTTATAACATTGCAATATAAAATGTTACAAACACCTAATAATTGCATAATTGGTAAAATTTGAGTGTTATATAAGCTATATTTATAAAAATTAATCTTTAACTAAACGTAAAAAATTATGAAAAAAGTATTACTCCTCACGGTGCTATTTCTTGCTTCAGCTGTAACATATGCTGGTGGGTATAGGGTGAGTCTTCAAGGAAACAAAGCCTTGGCAATGGGTCATACAGGGGTTGCTGTAATTAACAGCAGTGAACTTGTATTTTTTAATCCTGCTGGATTAGTGTACCTAGAAAACAAATTAAGTGTATCTGTTGGTGCTCACGGTGTCCTTGCAGATGTTTCTTACCAAAACTCTGCAACAGGTGATACTGCAATGACAGAGGCTGGCCTTAGTACACCATTTTATGCATATGTATCATACCAAGCTACAGATTGGCTTGCATTTGGTTTAGGGATTTATACTCCTTACGGAAGTACTGTTGCCTATGAGGATGACTGGGGTGGATCTCACCTTGTCAATAACATAGCGCTTCAGGCTATTTTTGTACAACCAAGTGTGTCTATTAAAATTACTGACAAATTCAGTGTTGGTGGTGGACCCATCTACGCAACAGGAGCTGTTAATTTTAATAAAAACCTAACTAGAACTCTTGCAGACCTTGACGGGAACAGATCTGAGGTAACTCTTGATCAAACAGGAATTTCAAACTGGGGTTGGACCGCAAGTGCTATGTTAAAAGCTTCTGAGAGTTTAACTGTTGGTGTAAATTACCGTTCAGAAATAATTTTAAGCGCAGAAGATGGAGATGCTACCTTCGAGAACATTCCAAACTCTCCACTAACTCCATTTGCAGATACTACTTTTAATGCAGATCTGCCACTTCCTGCAGAACTTACAATGGGTCTCTCATACAAGCATAACGATTTCTTGTTTGCCTTTGATTACAACATGACGTACTGGAGTGTATATGAGTCTTTATCTGTTGATTTTGCTGATGAGTTAATTACAGACACAACACTTCTTAGAAATTACAAAGATGCATCTACCTACAGATTTGGTGTGCAGTATGAGGCTTCAGAGTCTTTCACCCTAAGAGGTGGATATTACTTTGATGAATCTCCCGTACAATCAGGTTACTTTGCGCCAGAGACACCTCGT
This sequence comes from uncultured Ulvibacter sp., assembly GCA_943789105.1. GTDB lineage: Bacteria > Bacteroidota > Bacteroidia > Flavobacteriales > Flavobacteriaceae > Patiriisocius. The sequence continues at coordinate 110,346 of CALSSW010000001.1, forward strand.
AACGATAGTAACGGATATACTGCTGGTTTAACATTTAAGGTAGGTGATCGCCTAGAAATTGACGCTTCTTTCTTGTATCTGCAATTTAATGAAGTAGACGCTTCTTATGACTACTTCGTTGAAGGATCTGGAGGCCCTGCCAACCTAATTAATCAGTACTCAAGTTTTGGAGGAACCTATAAATCAAGTGTATTTGTACCAGGTTTAGGTATCACTTACAAACTTTAATCTATAAAATTCTAATTAAGATGAAAAATACTATAAAATTTATGATTGGTTTACTTGCCATTGGTTTGGTAAGTTGTGAGCCAGAATTTGAAAATGCAGTTACCGATGAAGGTTTCTACGATGCTGGAGATGCAGATTTCTCAAACTATGTAGCCCTAGGAAATTCTTTAACAGCAGGATATGCCGATAGTGCATTATTTGTGTCTGGACAAGAAGATTCTTATCCTAATATTATGGCCCAGCAATTTAGTTTTGTTGGCGGTGGAGATTTTACCCAGCCACTTACCTCAGATAATTTAGGAGGTCTATTATTAGGTGGTGTTCAAATCACTGGAAACAGATTGGTTCTATCTGCAGATGAGAATGGAAATCCTTTTCCTGCAACCCTTGATGGGGCTCCAACCACAGATGTTTTAACTAGCGCTTCAGGACCTTTCAATAATATGGGAGTACCGGGAGCAACAAGCTTTCATCTAGTAACTCCAGGTTATGGATCTGTTGCTGGTGTTGCGAACGGTACAGCAAATCCTTGGTATGCAAGATTTGCAACCAGTGAGTCTTCTACTGTTCTTGCAGATGCAGTTTCTTTGAATCCAACCTTTTTTAGTTTGTGGATTGGAAACAATGATATATTAGGATATGCTACCTCTGGCGGATCTGGTGTTGACCAAGCAGGAAACCTAGACCCAAGTACTTATGGAGGTAATGATATTACAGACCCTAATGTATTTGCAGCGGCATACAGTGCTCAAGTAGATGCGCTTGTAGCTGGTGGCGCTAAAGGAGTTTTATTGAACATCCCAGATGTAACATCTATTCCTTACTTTACAACTGTGCCAGCACAATCTATACCTTTAGATGCCGCAACAGCGGGAGCCGTTAATGCTCAGTTTGCTCAGTATAATGATCAAATTTTACCTCTTTTAGTACAGTTTGGAGTAATAACGCAAGAAGAGGCAGATAGCCGAGTTGTTAATTTTGTTGAAGGAATTAACTATCCTATAATTGTAGATAATGATTTAACAGATGTAAGTCAAGTGCTTCAAGGTCCTCCAGGAAATTTACCTGAAGAATTAGCAAACTTATTAGGCCAATTACGTCAAGCTACAAGTGATGATTTAATTGTGCTACCAGCATCTTCAGTGCTTGGATCAGTGCCAGATCCCTCAAACCCATTAGGTGTTGTTGGAGTTTCTATACCTCTAGAAAACCAATGGCTACTTACAACTACAGAGCAAGCTCGTGTAGCTGCAGCTGGAGCAGCATATAATGCTGTTATTGAAGGATTAGCAGCTGCTAATGAGCTTGGATATGGAGACATGAAGTCTGCTTTGGCAGATGTTGCTGCAAATGGAGCCTTTTATAATGGTGGAGTATTAACATCAACCTATGTTTCAGGTGGCGCCTTTTCTCTGGATGGAGTACATCCAACTCCAAGAGGATATGCTTTTACTGCAAATACAATTATTGATGTAATTAACACAACCTATAATGCTTCTGTCCCAAAAGTTGATATTGGTACCTACGGGACTGTTACTTTGCACAACAATTAAGTAGCATACAATACAATTTAAAAACCCCAGATAGAATTTCTATCTGGGTTTTTTTATGCTTTTATATGTTATAGGAGAGGTTCTTTTTTTTATGCCTGCTGTACTTCTGTTGTTATTGTATTCTAAAGGTAATTACAGGCATGTTGGCATGGTTTACTAAATCTTCGCTTATGCTACCGTTAAAAAAGTGAGAAAGTCCCCTACGTCCATGGGTGCTTGTTCCTATTAGTTTTGCACCTTTCATTTTTGCAAATTGTAAAATACCATCCTCAACAGAGTAGGCATTGTGTATGTTAATTGTATGATTCTCACCTTTTGAGTCTTTTACAAAATCTTGCATGAGTTTATTTGCCTGCTCTGTAGTTTTAAATCCTGCAGGAGTATTAACGTATAGTAAATGCATTTTTGCATCCATGGCTTTAGCAAATATTTGAGCCTGAGTAAAACTCCAACGACTCTCTTCTCCAAAATCTGTAGCAAAAACAAAGTCTTTAATGTTAAAATCTGTATGCTCGTTTTTAATTACCAAAACAGGTATACTTGCAGTACGTACTACTTTTTCTGTATTACTACCAATAAATAGTTCTTTAAAGCCGTTAACCCCATGAGAGCCCATCACAATAAGGTCAATGTCTTTTTCTTCAACAGTTCTGTTGATATCACTGTATATTTGGTCATGCCCAATTGCTTCATGTATCTCAATTGGGCCTAGATAGTCTTTTTTTAAAAGCGCCTCAAAGCTTTTTTCTGCCAGTTTAATAAAATATAAAGACTCTGGCATGCTAGCATTGTTTTGCACCCCTCGAATTTGAGAGGGCATGTCCAGGGAGTGTAAGAGGTAAATTTCACTATTGTGCTTGGTAGCAATCTCTACAGCTACTTTTAATGCATTTTCTGCTTGTGATGAAAAATCTGTTGGAACAAGGATGCGTTTCATAGGCTGTATATTAAGATTAATAAAATTCTTACATGAAGATACAAAAAAATAATGTGCCCCGCTAAGGTTTTTTAATATCAAATAAAGTACTATATTTGCACAGAATTTATGACAAGAAAAGGAGGGGACAGCTAGTCCCCTCTTTTTATAAGCAAAATTTAATGAGAGAAAAAGTTACCCAATTATTAAATGAAGCATTAAAAGAACACACCCATTTGTTCTTAATTGATATGGAAATTGCTGCAGATAATAAAATTGCTGTTATTATAGATGGCGATAAAGGGGTAAGAGTTGAAGATTGTATTGCAATAAGCAGGGCTATAGAGCATAATTTAGATAGAGAAGAAGAAGATTTTTCTTTAGATGTTTTTTCTGCGGGGGTTTCAAGACCTCTTACTATGCCAAGGCAGTTCAAGAAAAATTTAGGTAGAAACCTGCAAGTAAAAACAACACAGGGCCAAACCATAGAAGGTAAAATTACACACACAACAGATACTCAGGTAACTCTAGAGTGGAAAACTCGAGAGCCCAAACCTGTTGGAAAAGGAAAAGTAACGGTTCAAAAACAAGCGGTACTTTCTTACACAGATATTGTAGAAGCAAAAGTTATGGTAACATTTAATTAAAATGATATGGAAAATTTAGCGTTAATTGATTCGTTTTCAGAATTTAAAGACGATAAACAAATTGATAGAGTAACCCTGATGGCGATACTTGAAGATGTTTTTAGAAATGCTCTAAAGAAAAAATACGGGAGTGATGATAATTTTGACATTATTGTAAATCCCGACAAAGGAGATTTAGAGATTTGGAGAAATAGGGTAGTTGTTGCAGATCAAGATGTGATGGATCCCAACGAGGAGATATCATTGACAGAGGCAAGAAAAATCGAAGATGATTTTGAAGTTGGCGAGGATGTTTCTGAGGAAGTGAAGCTAATGCAGCTAGGACGTCGTTCTATTTTAGCATTAAGACAAAACTTGATTTCAAAAATACATGAGCATGATAACACCATTATCTATAAGCAATTTAAAGACTTAGAAGGTGAAATCTATACGGCAGAGGTACATCACATTCGTCACAGAGCGGTTATATTGTTGGATGATGAAGGAAATGAGATTATCTTGCCAAAAGACAAGCAAATCCCTTCAGACTTCTTTAGAAAAGGAGATAACGTTCGCGGAATTATCGAGAGTGTTGAGTTGAAAGGTAACAAGCCGGCCATTGTTATGTCACGCTCAAATCCTGTGTTTTTGGAGAAATTATTTGAACAAGAAATTCCAGAAGTTTTTGACGGTTTAATTACCGTAAAAAAGGTGGTGCGTATTCCTGGTGAAAAGGCGAAAGTTGCCGTAGAAAGCTATGACGATCGTATCGATCCTGTTGGTGCCTGTGTGGGCATGAAAGGTTCAAGAATACATGGTATTGTCCGTGAATTAGGCAATGAAAACATTGATGTAATTAATTACACCACTAATTTAAACTTATTTATAACACGCGCCCTTAGCCCTGCGAAGGTAACTTCTATCAAAATTAATGAAGAAACCAAACGTGCTGAGGTTATTTTGCGTCCTGAGGAGGTAAGTAAGGCTATTGGTCGAGGCGGTCACAACATTAGGCTTGCAGGTCAATTAACTGGATATGAAATTGATGTGTTACGTGAAGGAGCAGAAGAAGATGTAGAATTAAGAGAGTTTAGTGATGAAATCGATGAGTGGATCATCGCAGAATTTCACAAGATAGGCCTTGATACAGCCAAGAGTGTATTAGATTATGATTTTAATGACCTAGTGAAACGTACCGACCTTGAGGAGGAAACAATCCAGGAGGTTATCAATATATTGAAAGAAGAATTTGACGAGTAGGATACATATTAGTATTTTTATCATCAAGATTTAAAGAAGTTAAAAAGAACAGACAAGCATTTTTATGGCTGAAGTAAAATCGATACGACTCAATAAGGTACTTAAGGAGTTTAATATCTCTCTAGATCGCGCAGTAGATTTTTTAAAATCTAAAAGTGTAGAGATAGAGGCGCGCCCAACTGCAAAAATTTCTGACACAGAATACAAACTCTTGTCAGAGGAATTTGCAAAGGACAAAGAGAAAAAAGTAGAGTCCAAAGAAGTAGGCGAAGAAAAACGGAAAGAGAAAGAAGAGCTCTTTAATGATCTTGAGCGTGAGCGTGAAGAGCAAGAGAAGCGCAAAGCTGATGCAGACGCTGCCGCAAAAATTGCCGCAGAGGCTCTAGCTGAAGAAAAAGCTGCTACTGCTCAAAAAGTGATAGAAGCAAAAGCGACTCTAAAAGGCCCAAAGAAAGTTGGAAAAGTTGCCCTTGATACCAAGGGTAATGTAAAGGTAGAAGAAAAACAAGCTCCCAAAGCACAGTCCTTGGAGCAAGAAAAAGAGACTCAGGGTGCCAACGTAGATACGCCAGTTGTTGGTTCAGAGAATAGTGTCAAAAAAGAAACCGCTAAAAAGAGTGCAACTCCACTAGATAAAGAAGCTGCAAAGGCTGTAAAAACAAAAAAAGAGGCTCCAGCTACTAACGACATTGAGCCAGAAGCTCCTGTTTCAGACGAATCTGTGACTACTCAATATAAAAAATTAAATGGGCCTAATTTTACAGGGCAGAAAATTGATTTAGCTCAATTTAAAAAACCAGAAAAGAAAAAACCTGCTCCAGGAGCAGCGGGAGAGAAAAAAGGACGTAGACGCCGTATCACTAAAGAAGCTCCAAAAACTGGTTCGCCGGCAAATGCACGAGAGAAAAGAGGTGGGCCTGCTCGTAGAGTGGTTCAACGAGCCAATGTCCCTAAAGTAGAGCCCACTGAGGAAGATATCCAAAAGCAAGTAAGAGAAACTTTAGAGAAACTTAAAGGAAAATCTTCTAAAGGAAAAGGGGTTAAATATAGAAGAGAGAAACGTGATATTCATCGTCAAAAAACAGAAGATGAATTAGCACAGCAAGCAATAGATAACAAGGTCTTAAAAGTGACTGAGTTTGTTACTGCTAGTGAAGTAGCTACCATGATGGATACACCTGTTACAGGTATTATATCTGCATGTATGTCTTTGGGTATGATGGTAACAATGAACCAACGTTTGGATGCAGAAACAATTTCTATTGTTGCAGAAGAGTTTGGATATGAAGTAGAATTTATCACCGCAGATATTGAAGAGTCTATTCAAGAAGTTGAAGATGCTCCAGAAGATTTGCAAGTAAGAGCTCCTATTGTAACGGTAATGGGTCATGTTGATCATGGTAAAACATCCTTACTTGATTACATCCGTGAAGAGAATGTAATTGCAGGAGAATCTGGGGGTATTACCCAGCATATTGGTGCTTACGGTGTAGAATTAAAAGATGGTCAAAAAATAGCTTTTCTTGACACACCAGGTCACGAGGCTTTTACAGCCATGCGAGCAAGAGGTGCTCAAGTAACAGATTTAGCTATTATTGTGGTGGCGGCAGATGATGCTATTATGCCACAAACAAAGGAGGCAATTAGTCACGCTCAAGCAGCAGGAGTACCAATTGTTTTTGCAATCAATAAAATAGATAAGCCAGATGCTAATCCAGAAAAGATTAAAGAACAATTAGCACAAATGAATCTTCTTGTTGAGGATTGGGGTGGTAAGATACAATCTCATGATATTTCAGCAAAAACCGGAGCAGGTGTGCCAGAATTACTTGAAAAAGTATTGTTAGAGGCAGAACTTTTAGAGCTAAAAGCCAATCCAGATAAAACTGCAAATGGTACTATTGTAGAGGCATTCTTAGACAAAGGGCGAGGATATGTATCCACCATCTTAGTGCAAGGAGGTACCCTCAAAATTGGAGATTACGTACTGGCAGGACAGCACAGTGGAAAGGTGAAAGCCATGCATGATGAGAGAGGTAAGAAAGTAAATCAGGCAGGACCTTCAACGCCAGTTTCTATTTTAGGTTTAACAGGAGCGCCACAAGCAGGAGATAAATTTAATGTATTTGAAGACGAGCGTGAAGCAAAAGATATTGCAAGCCGTCGTACTCAATTACAACGCGAACAATCTGTTCGTACACAGCGTCATATCACTTTAGATGAGATTGGACGTCGTATCGCACTTGGAGACTTTAAAGAACTCAATATTATCTTGAAGGGTGATGTTGATGGATCTGTAGAGGCATTAACAGATAGTTTACAGAAATTATCTACCGAAGAGATACAGGTAAATATTATACATAAAGCTGTGGGTCCTATCACAGAGAGTGATGTATTATTAGCCTCGGCCTCAGATGCTATTATTATTGGGTTTAACGTAAGGCCAATGGGTAATGCTAGACAAATTGCTGATAAAGAAGAAATCGATATCCGTACCTATAGTATCATATACGCAGCAATCAATGACCTTAAAGATGCCATGGAAGGAATGTTGTCTCCAGAGATGAAAGAGGAGATTACAGGTACTGCAGAAATACGTGAAACATTTAAGATTTCTAAAGTTGGTACTATTGCAGGTTGTATGGTATTGACAGGTAAAATTATTCGCAACGCGGGGATACGTTTAATTCGTGAAGGGGTTGTAATATACACCGGAGAGTTAGACAGTCTTAAACGATTTAAAGACGATGCTAAAGAAGTTGCCAAAGGATATGATTGTGGTATGCAAGTGAAGAACTACAATGATATCAAAGAAGGTGATGTTATAGAAAGTTTCCACGAAGTAGCCGTGAAGAAAAAACTTAAATAGTAAAGAGCACTAACATAATTTGAATAAAAAATCGCTAGACTTAAGCTTAGGTCTAGCGATTTTTTATTGAAGAGTGTTCTATTTTTTTTCTAGGATAAAAGCCCCAGAAAACCCTCTCTTGATCTCAATTAATGCTCTGTCTGCCTGAATTCTTGTGGCAAAATTTCCTGCCCACACCTTGTAATTTGGTGTTTCATATTCTATGGATGCAGGCCAAGTTCCATAGGTGTTTCTGTATTTCTTTAAGGTAGTATTTGCCATTTCACGGTCTCCATAAAATAACTGGATGGTATATCCCCCATCCATTTTATTTTCGCTCTCTAAGCTCTTTTTTATGGTGAGTAATTCATTTATTTGAGCATCAGCATTTATGGTAACTGTGCCAGGTTGGGCAATAGAAAATTGTGTTAAAAAAACAAGTAAAATACTGAGAATAAATAGGTTAAATGTGTTGCGCTTTTTCATAGAATATAGTTGTTATTACAAATGTACAAGAGTTTCTGTTGTTGAAGACTAAATTTGTTATTTAGAACAATTATAAATTAAGATTATACAAAATAATTAGATTTTAAATATCGTCTTTATGTGGTATTTTTGCACAGTTATTTATGGCATCGTAAATAGCCTAATTTGTAAGATAAATTACTAACCAATTACGTGCCAAACTATTGACGAAAATTAACATTAGTATGCAAAAGGTGAATTTAAGAAGACTTTCCTCAATTTTGTCAGTAGTAACCTTAGCCCTTGTGTTATTGTTATCTACAAATGTACTGGCTCAAGCTACTCCCGCAGATGATACTGCTGCAGTTTCTGCCAATGGTGGTGATGCCGCCCTGGGGGAAAAATTATTTAAGGCAAATTGTGCCGCTTGTCACAAACTATACAAAAAAGCAACTGGCCCTGCTTTGTATGGTGTTGGAGATAAGTATGAGAAAGAGTGGTTGTATAGTTGGATCAAAAACAGTGGTGCGTTAATTGCCTCTGGCGATTCTCGTGCCAATGCTATTTTTGAAGAGTACAACAAATCTGTAATGAATGTCTTTCCGGGTCTTAGCGACAAAGACATTGATGATATTGTAGCCTACACCTATACAGAGAAAAAAGTCCCAGCTGTTACAGCTGCTTTGCCAGGCACAGCAGCGGCAGGTTCTGGAAGTGGCGTTTCAAACAACATTATACTAGGGATACTTACCTTGGTGTTTTTACTTCTGGTTACCATACTATTTTTAGTAACAAAAACATTAAACAAATTTGCGGTTGCCAACGAAGTTGCTCTTCCCGTTAGAGAGCACAGCAAGCCTATCTGGAAATCATTTATAGAAAACCAGTTTTTACTTTTAGTAACAGCTGTTATATTTTTATTAGGCTCTGCATATTTTATATACGGCGGTCTTATGAGTGTTGGTATAGATCAGGGCTATGCTCCTGTTCAACCCATTCATTACTCGCACAGAATTCATGCGGGTTCTAATGAGATTGATTGTAATTACTGTCACTCATCTGCAAGAAAGAGTAAACATTCTGGTATCCCCTCCCTTAACGTTTGTATGAACTGTCACAAGAGTATTGGTGAGGTTGCAGAAGGTGTTCAAGCAGAAGGTCTTGCTGAGTATGGAGTAGATTACAACAAAGAAATTCAAAAACTATACAAGGCTGTTGGTTGGGATGAAGAGGACCAAAAGTATACAGGTGAGACAGAGCCAGTGAAATGGGTTCGTATTCACAACCTGCCAGACTTTGCTTATTTCAATCACTCACAACACGTAACTGTTGCTGGTGTAGATTGTCAGAAATGTCACGGCCCTGTAGAAGAGATGGAGATTATGTATCAATATTCGCCCTTAACAATGGGTTGGTGTATTGATTGTCACCGTGAAACAAACGTAAAGGTTCAAGGCAATGACTACTACAATAAAATTCACGAAGAGCTATCTAAGAAATATGGGGTAGAGCAGTTAACAGCTGCGCAAATGGGTGGACTGGAATGTGGTAAGTGTCACTACTAATACAAAGAGTTTCTTCGGAAACTTTAAAGACAGTAGTAAAGAACTAGGATAATAATAAAATAAAAATTTTAAAAACGAAAAACGGTTCTAGATTGAAGTTTAGTATTTCTCAATAAGAAGCGTAGCTCGCATATCGAAATTATATAATATGGCATCAAACAAGAAATACTGGAAAAGTGTTGAGGAGCTAGATGAAAACAGCACTATTGTTGAGGCGTTACAGCAAAATGAATTTGTTACAGACATACCAACAGATGCGTTTTTGGGTGATAAAGAAACCTTAGAGGATTCTTCAACCACGCGTCGTGATTTCTTAAAGTACGTTGGTTTTACAACTGCTGCAGCTTCATTGGCAGCTTGTGAAGGACCCGTAATTAAATCAATTCCTTACGTTGTTGCTCCAGATGAGATCGTTCCAGGTGTAGCAAATTATTATGCAAGTACCATTGCAGATGGTTTTGATTTTGCAAACGTACTGGTTAAAACCCGTGAAGGTCGTCCTATCAAAATAGAGCGAAACGATTTAGCTAACAACAGTGGTAGTGTAAACGCAAGAGTACATGCTTCTGTGTTGTCATTGTACGATAACAATAGATTAAAAGCACCACAACTTGGAGGCAAAGATGTTTCTTGGACAGATTTTGATGCAGCTGTTGCAGGAAAACTAAACCAGATGCAGGGCAAAGATGTTGTTTTATTAACACAAACTTTTGCGAGTCCATCCACATCAAAATTAATTAAAGAATTTACTAGCAAATTTCCAAACGTACGTCATGTAGTTTATGATACAGTTTCTTCTTCTGAAGCCCTAGATGCATTTCAGGCCGTGTACGGTACAAGAGCAATGGCAGATTATGACTTTAGCAAAGCTGAGGTGATTGTGTCTGTAGGTGCAGATTTCTTGGGAGATTGGCAAGGCGGAGGATATGATGCTGGTTACGCAAAAGGACATGTGCCAACCAATGGTAAAATGTCTCGTCATGTTCAGTTTGAAGCTAATATGTCATTAACTGGAGCCAATGCAGATACTCGTGTGCCTGCAACACCATCTCAACAATTACAAGTTTTAAAGGCCCTTACTGGTGGTAGTTCCTCTGGTTTACCACAGGGTATTGCAACTGCAGTTGCCAGCGCAAAAGCTGAGTTAGCAGCAGCTGGAAATAAAGGTGTTATCGTTACAGGATTACCAAGTGTAGCGGCACAAAAAATGGCCCTTGAAGCAAATGCAAATAGCGTTGTAATGGATGCTGTTTCTCCAAAAATGATACGACAAGGTAGCGCCTCTCAAGTTGCTGGTGTTATGCAGGGTGTTATAGATGCAAGTATAAAAGGATTGATTACAGTAGGTGTTGATCCTGTATATTCATTGCCAAACAATGAGCAATTTACGACAGCATATAAGAAATTAGAAATGTCTTTGGCATTTTCAATGAAGAAAGATGCTACGGCATCTTTAGCACAAATGGTTGCTGCAACCCCTCATTATCTAGAATCTTGGGGAGATGCACAAATCAAAAAAGGTTCTTTTAGTTTAACACAGCCTACCATTCGTCCTTTGTTTAATACAAGACAGTTCCAAGATTGTTTACTTGTATGGACAGGAAATTCTAAAGCATATAACCAATATATTAAGCAGACTTGGTCTGGAGTGTTGGCAGGTACTTCTTGGAATAAAGCATTGGAAGCAGGAGTTGTTGCCTCTTCTGTAAATGTTTCAAACGAAGCCCTTTCCACACAAAAGATATCTATTGATACTAGCGTATCAAACTGCAAGTTTAGACGCTGATTCAAATCAAGGTGATTTAGAGCTTACATTATATACAAAAACAAGTTTGGGTGATGGGCAACAAGCCAATAACCCTTGGCTGCAAGAAATGCCAGACCCTATCACAAGAACTACTTGGGATAACTATGTAACTGTTTCAAAGGCAGATGCAGCAAACATGGGTCTTGTTAATGAAAATGTAGCCAATGGCGGTTTAAACGGAAGTTATGTAAACATCAACATGAATGGTGTTGTGATTCAAAACGTACCGGTTTTAATTCAGCCAGGACAAGCAAAAGGTTCTGTTAGGTTTAGCACTTGGTTATGGAAAAACAGCCGCTATTCAACAAGAAATGCAAACAGGTGTAAATGCCTATGCATTATATAACGAATTCTCATCTGTACAACGTGTTTCTTTAGAGAAAGCAGCTGGAATGCATGAATTTGCATGTGTACAGTTGCACAACACGATGATGGGTAGAGATATTATTCGTGAGACAACATTAGAGGTATTTAATACCACCAAAGCAAATAGAGATGGTGAGTATGCTTGGAATCCTGTATTGAAGGTTTCTAGAGATCACGAAGAAATTCCAGTAACCTCTCCAGAGGCAGATTTATGGACATCTTTTGATCGCTCTGTTGGGCATCATTTTAATTTATCCATAGACTTAAACGCCTGTACGGGTTGTGGAGCTTGTGTAATTGCATGTCATGCAGAAAACAATGTTCCAGTTGTTGGAAAGCAAGAAATGCGTAAGAGTCGTGATATGCACTGGTTGCGTATCGATAGATATTACTCATCAGAAGAAAGTTTTGATGGAGATGACGTCTAAGAAAATAAACATGTCTGGCCTGGGTGAGTCACTATCTCAATTTGCAGAATTGGAAGATCCATCTGCAAACCCACAGGTAGCATTTCAGCCGGTTATGTGTCAACACTGTAATCATGCTCCATGTGAGACGGTTTGTCCAGTAGCGGCAACCACTCATAGTAGACAAGGTCAAAACCACATGGCGTATAATCGTTGTGTAGGTACTAGATACTGTGCAAACAACTGTCCTTATAAAGTACGTCGTTTTAACTGGTTCTTGTACAATGAGAATGATGAGTTTGACTACCACATGAATAATGATTTAGGAAGAATGGTCCTTAACCCAGATGTGAATGTTCGTTCTAGAGGGGTTATGGAGAAATGTTCTATGTGTATTCAAAAAACACAATTATCAATCCTTGAGGCAAAACGTGATGGGCGTCCAGTAAAAGATGCAGAATTTCAGACAGCTTGTTCTTCAGCTTGTGATAAGTGGAGCTATGGTATTTGGAGACATCAATGATCATGATAGTGAAGTTTATAAAGAGAAAAAAGATAAGCGAATGTATCACTTATTAGAAGCCGTTGGAACTCAACCTAACGTATTCTATCAAACAAAGGTGAGAAATTCAAAAAAAGCGTAACTAACTAAGAAATAGTATATAAAATATGGCGTCGCATTACGAAGCACCTATTAGAAGACCCTTAGTTATAGGAGATAAGAACTACCACGATGTTACCATCGATGTAGCCGCTCCTGTTGAAGGTAAAGCCAACAAATCATGGTGGATTGTATTCACTATTGCTCTTGTTGCATTTGGATGGGGATTAGGTTGTATTATTTACACCGTATCTACCGGTATTGGAGTTTGGGGATTAAACAAGACCGTAGGTTGGGCTTGGGATATAACCAACTTTGTATGGTGGGTAGGTATTGGTCACGCAGGAACCTTGATTTCTGCAGTACTGTTACTTTTCCGTCAGAAGTGGAGAATGGCAATTAACCGATCAGCAGAGGCGATGACAATCTTCTCTGTAATACAAGCAGGTTTGTTCCCAATTATACACATGGGGCGTCCATGGCTTGCCTACTGGGTATTGCCAATTCCAAATCAATTTGGGTCTTTGTGGGTTAACTTTAACTCTCCTTTGTTGTGGGATGTATTTGCAATTTCTACCTATCTTTCTGTATCTCTAGTTTTCTGGTGGACAGGACTACTACCAGATTTTGCCATGATTCGTGATAGAGCAGTAACACCTTTTACAAAAAAGATTTACGGTATTTTGTCTTTTGGTTGGAGTGGACGTGCAAAAGACTGGCAGCGCTTTGAGGAGGTATCTCTGGTATTGGCTGGTTTGGCTACACCACTTGTACTTTCTGTACACACCATTGTATCTTTTGATTTTGCTACTTCAGTTATACCGGGATGGCATACTACTATTTTTCCTCCATATTTTGTGGCTGGAGCAATTTTCTCTGGTTTTGCAATGGTAAACACACTTTTGATCATCATGAGAAAGGTGTCTAAACTGGAAGATTATATTACCATTCAGCACATTGAGCTGATGAATATTGTTATTATGCTTACAGGTTCTATAGTTGGTGTTGCATACATCACAGAGCTGTTTATTGCATGGTACTCTGGTGTAGAGTACGAACAGTATGCATTTTTAAACAGAGCTACTGGACCCTACTGGTGGGCCTATTGGGCTATGATGACTTGTAATGTGTTCTCTCCACAGTTTATGTGGTTTAAAAAATTACGCACAAGTATTATGTTCTCTTTCTTTATTTCTATTGTAGTAAACATCGGAATGTGGTTTGAGCGCTTTGTAATTATTGTTACCTCATTACATCGTGATTATTTGCCATCTTCTTGGACCATGTTCTCACCAACTTTTGTTGATATAGGTATTTTTATAGGAACCATAGGATTTTTCTTTGTGTTGTTTTTACTCTATGCTAGAACCTTTCCTGTAATTGCTCAGGCAGAGGTGAAGTCTATCTTAAAGAGCTCTGGATCAAAATTCAAGTCTTTACGAGAAAAGCATGGAGATGATGTAAAACACTATGATGTTGTAGTACCAGCAAAATCAACAAAAAGCACCTACGATCAAACTAAATTAAAGACCTTACTAAAAACCCTAGGAACTTTTGACGCTGCTACTCAGACCCCTGATGATCTTAAGAAAATTACAGGTGTGGGTCCAGTATTACAAAAGAAATTAAATGCGATTGGATTATTTACTTTTCAGCAGATAAGTAATATGACCAATCCAGAGTACGATTTATTCGATGAAATATTAGGCGAGTTACCAGGAAGAGCAAAACGTGATGACTGGGCAGGACAAGCCTCTAAACTTAAAAACAACTAGTATGGCTTCCAAAGTGATACATGCAATTTATAACGACGATGATATTTTAATGCATGCGGTTAAACAAACTCGTGCAGCTCACTATCATATCGAAGAAGTCTACACACCTTTTCCGGTGCACGGTCTAGATAAAGTAATGGGTCTTGAGCCAACTCGTATTGCCATAACATCATTTATGTATGGTATTGTAGGGCTATGTGTTGCAATTACAATGATGAATTTCATTATGATTGAAGATTGGCCTCAAGATATTGGTGGTAAGCCAAGTTTTAGCTACATCGAAAATATGCCTGCTTTTGTGCCAATTATGTTCGAAATGACTGTGTTTTTTGCAGCCCATTTAATGGTAATTACTTTTTATATGAGAAGTAAACTATGGCCATTCAAAAAAGCTGAAAATCCTGATGTAAGAACAACTGACGACCATTTTCTAATGGCTGTTGATACCGCACATCATGATATAGACAAAATGTCTAAGTTCTTGCAAGATACAGGAGCTGTTGAAATTAGTATAGTAGAATCTGATGATGATCATTAATATGAAAAAGATACTCCAACTAAGTATTGCTCTTGTAGCATTGATAGGATTGGTTTCTTGCGGAGGTGACACCAAACCTAGCTTCCAATATATGCCAAATATGTACCAGCCTGTAGGATATGAAACCTATGGTGAATACGAGGTTTTTCCAAACCAGCAAGAAGCAATGTTACCTGTTTTAGGAACCGTGCCAAGAGGATACACTCCTTATGAGTACCCAGATACAACAAAAGGCTCAGATGCTGCCAAGAAAGAGTTGAAAAACCCATTAGAGGTTACTCAAAAAAACTTGGACGCAGGTAAAGAATTATATACCATATATTGTGCTGTTTGTCACGGAGATAAAGGAGACGGAAATGGAATTTTAATGCAACGGGAGAAGATTCTTGGGATACCAAGTTATGCTGCCCCGGGAAGATTAATTACTCAAGGGGGTGTGTATCATGTCCAGATGTATGGGCTTAACTCTATGGGATCCTATGCCTCTCAAACCAATGAGTTGGAGCGTTGGCAAATAACACAACATGTTATGAATCTCAAAGCTACATTAGAAGGGACACCACTGCTTGTTCCAGAACTTGAAGAAGTTGCTGGCTCTAATCAATCAAATGATTAACAAAAACATTAAACAAAAGAACAATAGAATAGCTTAGATATGAATTATACGCTACCTAGTAAACTTAAATTATTCGCTATCATATTGATGGTACTTGGTGCTGTTGGTATTGGTGCAGGATTTTTGTCTGCTCCAGGATCTACTGCAGAGGTGAAGGAAATGATGGCAGCACATGGTGATGATCACGGTGAGGCCTCAACACAGAGCCACCATACAGCTAAAGACAGCCATGGTGATACAGCTCATAGCGCCTCTCATGACGCCTCAGACGAACAGAAACATTTAGAACACACCTTGCATCAACTACAAAACAGGCCTTGGTCTGCCTTGTATGTTGCTTGTTTCTTTTTCTTTATGATTGCACTAGGGGCCTTGGCTTTTTATGCAGTAAATTTTGCTGCTCAGGCCGGTTGGTCTCCAGTACTCTTTAGGGTAATGGAAGCAATCACCGCATACTTAGTGCCCGGAGGAATCATTATGTTTGTTTTATTAGGATTATCAGGATTCCACATCAACCATCTATTTGTATGGGCAGATCCAGAGGTTGTTGCACATGATGTACTTCTTCAAGGAAAAGCTGGATGGCTCAACGGAACATGGATGCTTATAAGGGCAGCTATATTTTTAGGGGGTTGGATTACCTATCGCCACTTCGCAGTTAAGTTTTCTCGTGCAGGAGACATCGCAAAAGAAAATGACTATAGTAACTTTAAAAAGACCTTCAGAATTTCAGCTGGATTTTTAGTATTCTTTTTATACACCGAGTCTATGATGTCTTGGGATTGGATTATGAGTTTTGATCCGCATTGGTTTTCAACGCTATTTGGTTGGTACGTTCTTGCTGGTATGATGGTGTGTGCCATTACAACAATTGCTCTGATTACAATATTTTTAAAATCTCAAGGATATCTAGAAATAGTGAACGACAGTCACATCCATGACTTGGCTAAGTTTATGTTTGGATTTAGTATTTTCTGGACCTACTTGTGGTTCTCTCAGTTCATGTTGATTTGGTATGCAAACATACCTGAAGAGGTTACCTATTTCATGACACGTATAGAAGACTTTAACTTACCATTCTTTGGCATGTTGGCAATGAACTTTGTATTCCCATTATTACTGTTAATGAACAGTGATTACAAGCGTGTTAATTGGTTTGTGGTACTAACAGGTATTGTTATTCTAGTTGGACATTATATAGATATTTTTGTGATGGTAATGCCTGGAACAGTTGGTAAAAGCTGGTTTATAGGAATACCAGAAATAGGGTCTGTATTATTCTTCCTTGGACTTTTTATTCTTGTTGTTTTTACAGCATTAACAAAAGCGCCACTGTTGTTGAAAAACAACCCATTTATGAAAGAAAGTAAAAATTATCATTATTAATTATTTAGAAGACAAATAACGATGACCGCATTTTTAATTGTATTAGTAATTATTCTTTTCGGAATCACTGTGTTGCAGATGGCGAAGATTTTTGGTATGTCAAAAACACCCGAACAATTAGGTGAATCTTCAGAGATTGCTTCAGACAAAGACAACAATATTAACGGATGGTTGATGCTCATGTTTGTGTTTGTCACCTATGCTATATTAATTGTTTCATTCTGGAAATGGGGCGAGGTTTTATTACCTAAAGCCGCCTCAGAGCATGGACAAGGAATTGACGATTTATGGTTGATCTCCATGGTGCTTATTTTCTTTGTAGGGTTTATTACACTTTGGTTGTTAAGCTATTTCGCTTTTAAGTACAGGGGAAATAAAAACAACCGTGCGTTGTACTTTGCAGACAACGATAAGTTAGAATTTATCTGGACTGTAATTCCTGTAATTGTTTTAGCAGGACTTATTATCTACGGGCTATTTACCTGGACAGATATCATGAACGTTAGTGAAGATGAAGATCCAATGATTGTTGAATTGTATGCATATCAGTTTGATTGGAGAGCTCGTTACAGCGGTGAAGATAACACATTGGGTGAGGCCAATGTGCGCTTAATTGAAGGGGCAAACCAATTGGGTGTAGACACCTCAGATCCTAACGCACAAGATGATATAGTTGTTAATGAACTACACTTGCCACTGGGCAGAAAAATATTATTTAAAATGCGATCTCAGGATGTGCTTCACTCTGCGTACATGCCGCACTTTAGAGCTCAAATGAATTGTGTTCCTGGTATGATTACCCAATTTGCATTCACGCCCTCTGTAACCACAGAACAAATGAGATTGGATGAAGAAGTTATGGGTAAAGTGAGCAGAATTAACTCCATTCGAAGAAAAAATTCTATTGAATTAATGGCCAAAGGCGAAGAGGCATTAGAGCCTTACGAGTTTGATTACTTGTTGCTTTGCAACAAGATTTGTGGAACCAATCACTACAATATGCAGATGAAAATTATAGTTGAAACTCAAGAACAGTATGACGCTTGGATTGCACAACAAGCAACCATTGCTACATCCCTAAATAAATAAAAAAACGAGCTAAGATATGTCAGCACACGCACAAGAACACGCAGTAGATGATCACGGTCATCATCATAAAGAGACATTTGTAACTAAATATATTTTTAGTACAGACCATAAAATGATTTCTAAGCAATACCTTATTACAGGATTGTTTATGGGTATTATTGGTATCGCAATGTCTATTTTAATGAGAATGCAGCTTGCATGGCCAGAAGAGCCATTTGTAGTATTCGAATTGCTACTTGGTAAATGGGCAGAAGGTGGTGTTATGGACCCAAGTGTATATCTTGCACTGGTTACCATACATGGAACGATCATGGTCTTCTTTGTGTTAACCGCTGGTCTTAGTGGTACCTTCAGTAACTTATTAATTCCCTTGCAAATTGGCGCAAGAGATATGGCATCAGGTTTTTTAAACATGGTTTCTTATTGGTTATTTTTCTTATCAAGTTTAATTATGATTATGTCATTATTTGTTGAAGCTGGACCAGCTTCTGCAGGTTGGACTATCTACCCACCCCTTAGTGCATTGCCTCAGGCAATTCCCGGTTCTGGTGCAGGGATGACGCTTTGGCTTGTCTCTATGGCTATTTTTATTGCATCTTCTTTACTTGGATCATTAAATTACGTGGTAACGGTTATAAACTTAAGAACAAAAGGAATGCGTATGACACGTCTTCCTCTTACTATATGGGCGTTTTTTGTAACAGCTATTATTGGTATTGTATCTTTCCCTGTACTTTTATCTGCAGCACTTATGCTTATTATGGATAGAAGTTTTGGTACTTCTTTCTTCTTGTCAGACATTTTTATTGCCGGAGAGGTTTTGCATAATCAAGGAGGGTCACCAGTTTTGTTTGAACACTTATTTTGGTTCTTAGGTCACCCTGAGGTGTATATTGTTATACTACCTGCCATGGGTATGGTTTCAGAAATATTAGCTACAAATTCTCGTAAGCCAGTGTTTGGTTACAGAGCGATGGTTGCTTCCATTCTAGCCATTGCATTTCTATCAACCATCGTATGGGGTCACCATATGTTTATCTCTGGCATGAATCCATTTTTAGGATCTGTATTTACTTTTACAACCCTACTTATTGCCATACCATCTGCGGTAAAATCTTTTAACTGGATTACAACTCTCTGGAGGGGGAATTTGCAGATGAACCCTGCCATGTTATTTTCTATTGGTTTTGTATCAACATTTATCACTGGAGGATTAACAGGTATTATCTTAGGAGATAGTGCACTAGATATTAATGTTCATGATACTTATTTTGTAGTGGCTCACTTTCATTTAGTAATGGGTATATCTGCACTATATGGTTTGTTTGCTGGAGTATACCATTGGTTCCCGAAAATGTTTGAGGGGCGTATGCTGAACAAAAACTTAGGTTTTGTTCATTTCTGGATTACCGTTATTGGCGCATATGGTGTATTCTTCCCAATGCACTTTATAGGTATGGCAGGACTACCTAGACGTTACTACACAAACACTGCATTTCCATATTTTGACGATCTAGCAGATGTGAACGTTGTAATAACCATTTTTGCAATCATTACAGCAGCAGCACAAATTGTATTTTTATACAACTTTATTCATTCTATGTACTACGGAAAGAAAGGTCCTAAGAATCCTTGGAAGGCCACAACCCTTGAATGGACTGCAGAGGTAAAACACATTCATGGAAATTGGGATGGTCCTCTTCCAGAGGTACATCGTTGGCCTTACGATTATAGTAAGCCTAATAGCGACGATACAGATTACATGATTGCGGGTCAGGATTTTATACCACAGGACGTTCCAATGATGGAAAACGAAGAAGAGTTGCATCATTAAATAATAGACTATAAAAAAGCCCTCTCTATTTAGAAAGGGCTTTTTTTTGGACCATAAAGATTTTAAAAAAACTTTGCAGACCTTATGCAGAATTTCTACTTGCATTAATGTTTCCAAATAAAGAGCGCATCACCAACTTCTGGTAAATAGCAATTTTAGCGACATCTTTAACGGGTTCTTTTTCTAGCTGCTGAATTTTCTTTAATGCAAATTGCTGTATGGTTAACAAGGGCAACACAATAGACTCCCTAACGGCAATAGAGGCATTCCCTGCAGGTTCTTCCTCCATGAGTTGCGCGTATCCAGTAAGTTTTAAAAGAAGGCGTTTTGATGTCTTATACTCTGTGTAAATAACATTCCAAAACTCCCCATACTCATCATCCTGGCTCATGTATTTTGTGAGTCCTAAAAATGATTTAGTCAAAGACATCATACTATTTTCTATAAGTGTTTTAAAGAACTCAGATGTTTTAAACAAATGCTGTACTTTTTCAAATTCATTGGTATCTTCATAATGTTTCAAAGCAGTTCCAACACCAAAAAATCCAGGAACATTTTGCTTTAATTGACTCCACGAACCTACAAATGGAATAGCCCTTAAATCTTCAAAGACTAGACCTTCTGCTTTTCCGCGTTTAGAAGGGCGGCTTCCTATATTTGTTTTAGCATAATACTTTAAGGTACTCATGTGCTCTAAATAGGGTATAAATTTAGGATGCGATTTAAAACTTGAATATGCTTTATAGCTTCGTTGGGCCAAATCTGTCATGACCTCCGTATTTGCCTTGGTCATGTTCAACTCTTTATCAAGCAAGCTATTGCTAATACCAGAGGTGATTAATTGTTCTAAGTTGTATTGTGATGATTCTAGGGTTCCGAAATTTGAAGAAATGGTTTGCCCTTGAATGGTTAATTGCACTTCCTTATCTTCAATTGTTGGTCCTAAAGAGGCATAAAAATTATGTGTTTTTCCACCACCACGGGCTGGCGGTCCTCCACGACCATCAAAGAAAATAACGGTAATACCGTATTGTCGTGATATTCTAGTTAGGTTTTCTTTTGCTTTATAGATGGCCCAATTTGCCATTAAATACCCTCCATCTTTTGTGCCATCGCTAAACCCTAACATAATGGTCTGTTTGTTTGCTCTAGTTTTTAAATGTGCAGCATAGTAAGGGTTTGTGTACAACTCCTCCATGACCTTTGGCGCATTTTCTAAATCTGTAATGGTTTCAAATAATGGCCCAATATCAACAGTTAGAGCGTCATCAAATGCAACGATTTTTAACATTGCAAAGAGTTGCATGACATGCAGGGTACTTTGATTATTGCTTATGATATATCTGTTTGCAGCGGCCTGCCCATTTGTTGATTGAATGGTTTTTATTGCCTTCATTGTATGTAAGGCCTTAAGCGTTTCTTCATCTTTAATTAAAGATAAGTCAACCTTTCCCTGCACCTTAGAGAGTATTTGTATTTGTTGGTCTTCTTGTAAATCAAAATAGTTCTCCGGAAATATAGTGCTACCACTTTTTATTAAGGCGGTAACTAAGGTGATGAAAAACTGAGCATGTTTACGGCTATCTTGCCTAATATCAAGATTTGCAAAATGAAAACCAAAGAGATGAACTTTATTCAACAAACTGTTTATTTGAGAGACATACAGCGATTGATGCTGGTCAATAATAAGCTGTTTTATTTCTTTTAGTTCTTGGGTAAAAGACTCTAAGGTAAGAGAAGATTTTTGATGTGAGATACTGTTATAAAGTTCTGTTTCTAGTTTAATGATACGCTGCTCTACACCACTAAAGGTTAATTTTCTTCTTAATTCTCTAATATCTCTGTGGTAGTTTTTAATGATTGTTTCGCGCAATCTAGCGGCAACTTTTAAGGTTATTTCTGGAGTGACAAATGGATTCCCGTCTCTGTCTCCGCCGGGCCAAAACCCTATATCAATGATGTCATTTTCTATGTGTTTTCCATCAAAGATGTTTTGCTGTATGTAGTCATAGATTGTTCCGAAGGATGTATAAAATACATTCTCTAAATACCAAATTAAACTTACAGCTTCATCGTAGGGAGTAGGTTTTTTATGTTTGAAAAAAGGCGTTTTACCTAATTGTGCCAATAATTCATTAATGCGAAGCAAATCATTTTCACGGATGGCCTGAGTTAAATCTGTGATAATTCCTAATACTGTGCCGGGGTAAAACTGAGTTGGGTGGGCTGTAAGTACAATACGCACTTTAAATTCTTCAAGATATTTTTTTAGGGTTTCTAGTTTCTTTTCAGCAGTTGCACTTTCCTTTAAAGAACGTAATGTGCCAATTCCATCCATGTTATTCACAATAGGAAAACTTGCATCTTCAATGGCGTCAAACAAAACCACTTGCCGTTCTATGTATTGAATAAATCTGAACAGTAAATTAATCTGGCTCTCCTTGGAGCGTCTATCTTGATATTTTTTAAAAAATGTCTCAACAATAGTAGTCGGGTCTTGCTCTTTTTCAAAACCTTTCTGGCAGGTTTCATGAAAAAGAGGCAAAAGTGCTCCGGTTTTGGTAATGGTGTCAAAGGGCAGGGTCATAAATATACTGTTGTATATTTGATATTTTGACAATACATTTTGATTAAATCGGGTAAGTTTTGGTTGTGTAGGCATTATGGTTTTATTGAAAATCTTAAAAGAATGATTTGTAAAAATATGCATTATAAAACGAATACTGATAGCCTTTAATTACTTGTTGTAGTTTCTTTAAATCATTTTGTTTATATCTTAGTTTTATAGGCTTCTCTTTGTAATGAATCCCTTTGTATATTTGTTATATGAACGAACATCTGGATCCATCTCAAGAGCACTTAACACCAAAAGATACAGAAATCGAAAAGAAGTTAAGACCCCTAAGTTTTGATGACTTTACAGGGCAAGACAAAGCCTTAGAAAACCTGCAGATATTTGTTCAAGCTGCCAATCAAAGAGACGAGGCTCTAGATCACACACTTTTTCATGGACCTCCTGGGCTGGGTAAAACCACCTTAGCACACATTTTAGCCAATGAGCTAGAAGTGGGTATAAAAGTTACCTCTGGTCCTGTTTTGGACAAGCCTGGAGATTTAGCAGGACTGCTCACAAATCTTGAGGAGCGTGATGTGTTGTTTATTGATGAGATTCATAGATTAAGCCCCGTAGTTGAGGAGTATTTATACTCTGCTATGGAAGATTATAAGATTGATATCATGATAGAATCTGGGCCTAATGCTCGTTCTGTTCAAATACACTTAGCCCCATTTACTTTGGTGGGCGCTACAACACGATCAGGTCTATTAACCGCTCCTATGAGAGCGCGTTTTGGGATTACATCTAGATTACAATATTATACCACAGAACTTTTGACAACTATCTTGCAGCGAAGTGCTGGTATTTTAGAAGTCCCTATATCTATGGAAGCTGCTATTGAAATTGCAGGTAGAAGTAGAGGTACCCCAAGAATTGCAAATGCTCTTTTACGTAGAGTGCGTGATTTTGCCCAAATTAAAGGGAATGGCTCTATAGACATATCTATCGCTAAATTTTCATTGGAGGCTCTGAGTGTAGACGCCCATGGACTGGATGAAATGGATAATAAAATACTAAATACCATTATCGATAAATTTAAAGGAGGCCCTGTGGGGATTACCACCATTGCAACTGCGGTTTCAGAAAGTCCAGAAACCATAGAAGAGGTCTATGAGCCATTTTTGATTCAGCAAGGATTTATTATGCGCACACCAAGAGGGCGTGAGGTAACTCAGGCGGCCTACAACCATTTAGGAAAAGTAAAGGATGCCTCACAAGGAGGCTTGTTTTAATAAAGATATCCTTCATTTTTTTATTTGGTTGGGCTACTATGTAA
This sequence comes from uncultured Ulvibacter sp., assembly GCA_943789105.1. GTDB lineage: Bacteria > Bacteroidota > Bacteroidia > Flavobacteriales > Flavobacteriaceae > Patiriisocius. The sequence goes on from CALSSW010000001.1 coordinate 134,119, forward strand.
AACACCACAACTATTAACTCAAAATACCAACATACTGCTTTTATTAAAGACCAGGCCAAGCGCCTTGGGTTTATGTCATGTGGTATTAGTAAAGCAGGGTTTTTGGAACAAGAAGCTCCAAGACTTGAGGCTTGGCTAAACCAAAATAGGCATGGTCAGATGCAGTACATGGAAAATCATTTTGACAAACGCCTTGATCCAACAAAGCTTGTAGAGGGCTCTAAAAGTGTTATTTCTTTACTGTTAAATTACTACCCTGAGCACCACCAAAGAGAGGATAGTTATAAAATATCTAAATATGCCTACGGTACAGACTACCACTTTGTTATTAAAGACAAATTAAAAGAGCTGCTGTACTGTATTCAAGAGCAAGTAGGTGATGTTCATGGACGCGCTTTTGTTGATAGCGCTCCGGTTTTGGACAAAGCTTGGGCCGCAAAAAGTGGTTTGGGTTGGATTGGTAAACATAGTAATTTACTCTCCAAGCAAGCAGGTTCTTTTTATTTTATAGCAGAGCTTATTGTGGATCTAGATCTAGACTATGATACCCCCGTTACAGATCATTGTGGGAGCTGCACCGCCTGTATAGACGCTTGCCCAACTCAGGCTATTGTGGAGCCCTATAAAGTAGACGGCAGTAAATGCATTAGTTATTTCACCATTGAACTTAAAAATGAAATCCCTTCAAGTGTTAGTGGTCAGTTTGATCATTGGATGTTTGGATGTGATGTTTGCCAAGATGTGTGTCCTTGGAATAGATTTAGCAAAGCCCATAAAGAACCTTTGTTTGATCCTCATCCAGATATATTGTCCAACTCAAAGAAAGATTGGGAAGAAATTACACAAGAAGTATTTTCAGAAATTTTCAAAAAAAGTCCTTTAAAGCGCACTAAGTTTGAGGGATTGCGCAGAAACATAGAATTCTTAAAGCCGTGATACTATAATGAACTACCAAGCTATTAACTAGTGTTTAAAGCCAATAATTATTCTATAATTTAGACTCTGTTTTAACTTCACTCTGTTACATTTGTAGTATACCATAAAAAACAATCTGTTGTTATGAGTAAACAAAGTAAACGCAAAGAAGCCCTTTTATATCACTCTAAGCCAAGACCCGGTAAGATTCAAGTTTTGCCTACCACAAAATATGCAACACAAAGAGATTTATCCCTAGCATACTCTCCTGGTGTGGCAGAGCCTTGCCTTGAGATAGCCAAAGATGTTGAGAATGTATATAAATATACCGCTAAAGGGAATTTGGTGGCGGTTATAACTAATGGTACAGCGGTGTTAGGACTCGGAAACATAGGTCCTGAGGCCTCTAAACCTGTCATGGAAGGAAAAGGATTATTGTTTAAGATATTTGCAGATATTGATGTTTTTGATATCGAAATAGACACCGAAGATGTTGATGCTTTTGTTGAAACAGTAAAAAATATTGCACCCACATTTGGTGGAATTAATCTAGAAGATATTAAAGCTCCAGAGGCTTTTGAGATTGAAAGAAGGTTAAAGGAAGAGTTGGACATACCCGTTATGCATGATGACCAACATGGTACGGCAATTATTTCTTCTGCAGCACTTTTAAATGCACTTGAGTTAACACATAAAAAAATTAATGAAGTAAAAATTGTTATAAGCGGTGCTGGTGCTGCTGCAGTATCTTGCACAAGACTCTATAAAGCCTTTGGCGCAGTTGGGACAAATATTGTCATGTTAGACAGTAAAGGAGTAATTAGGGATGACCGCTCTGAGCTGTCACCGGAGAAATCAGAATTTGCAACCCACAGAAAGATAGACTCCTTAGATGAGGCTATGGTTGATGCAGATGTTTTTGTTGGGCTTTCTATTGCAGATATTGTAACCCCAAGTATGCTTAAGTCTATGGCTGCAGATCCTATTGTTTTTGCTATGGCAAATCCAAATCCTGAGATTGAATATAAGCTCGCCTGTAAAACCCGAGAGGATATTATCATGGCAACAGGCAGGAGTGATCATCCTAATCAAGTAAATAATGTATTAGGCTTTCCTTTTATTTTTAGAGGAGCGCTAGATGTTCGTGCCACCAAGATAAACGAGGCCATGAAAATGGCTGCTGTAAAAGCCTTGGCTGCACTAGCCAAAGAATCTGTGCCAGAACAAGTTAATATTGCCTATGGAGAGACCAAACTTATTTTTGGAAGAGATTATATCATCCCAAAACCCTTTGATCCAAGACTCATAGACCATATCCCTCCGGCTGTTGCAAAAGCGGCTATGGAAAGTGGCGTGGCCACTGCGCCAATTAACAACTGGAAAAAGTACAAAGATGAGTTAAACCAGCGCATGGGTGGAGATAATAAAATCATTCGCATGTTGCTAAGCCGTGCAAAGCAAAACCCAAAACGCATTGTCTTTGCAGAGGCAGATCACCTAAACGTATTAAAAGCAGCTCAGATTGTCTATGAAGAAGGAATAGGGATCCCTATTTTGTTGGGCAGAAAAGCTGTAATTCAGGAGCTTATGGAGCAAATTGAATTTGATGCAGACATAAAGATAATGGACCCCAAGGCAGATGATCAAGCCGAAAACTTGACAAGATACGCTCAGAAGTTATTTGAAAATAGACATAGAAATGGTGTAACTCTATTTGATGCAGAAAAATTAATGCGAGAGCGCAATTACTTTGCAGCCATGATGCTTAACCAGGGAGATGCAGATGCAATGATTTCTGGCTATTCTAGAGCCTATCCTTCTGTGTTGCGTCCTGTGTTAGAGGTTGTAGGTCGTTTTGATGGGGTAAGTAAAGTGGCAACAACCAATATGATGCTCACTAAAAGAGGGCCTATTTTTATAAGTGACACCTCTATAAATATTGATCCTACTGCTAAAGAACTGGCCAAAATTGCCCAGATGACTAATTATACCATGAAGCTATTTGGACTCACGCCAGTAATTGCGATGATAAGTTATGCTAATTTTGGTTCTTCAAAAGACCCGCATGCTACAAAGGTGCGTGATGCCGTGGCCTATTTGCATAGAACCAATCCAGACATGCATATAGATGGTGAGTTGCAAACAGACTTTGCTTTAAATCCAGAAATGTTGCAGAGTAAATTTCCGTTTTCTAAGCTTGCAGGAAAAAAAGTAAACGCGCTTATATTTCCAAATTTAGATGCTGCCAACAGTAATTATAAATTATTAAAGGAGATCAATGGCGTTGACTCTGTAGGGCCTATTATGCTTGGAATGCGAAAGCCAGTTCACATTCTTCAACTAGGTGCTAGTGTAGAAGAAATTGTAAACATGGCAGCGGTGTCTGTGGTTGATGCTCAGCAAAAAGAAAAACGAGAGGAAACAGCCCAGCAGCAGTAATGTTTCAGTAATAAATTTAGGTTTTAACCCTTCAGATAAGCCAATAAAATATACTATATTTGGCAGCAATAACATAAGAAAAACGTATGATAACCCAATTACAGGGAAGACTTGTTGAAAAATCACCTACAGATGTAGTTATAGACTGTCATGGTGTAGGGTATTTTGTGAACATTTCATTGCATACTTTTGCACAATTACCTTCATCAGAAAATGTTAAGCTATACACGCATTTACAAGTTCGTGAAGACGCACATATTTTGTATGGTTTTTCTAGTGTGGTAGAGCGAGAGATATTTAGGTTATTAATCTCGGTTTCGGGAGTTGGAGCAAGTACAGCCAGAACAATGCTGTCTTCGTTATCTCCAAAGCAAGTGACTGAGGCCATTGCATCAAGTGATGTGGCAACCATACAATCTGTGAAAGGAATTGGAGCTAAAACAGCCCAACGCGTGTTGTTGGATTTGAAAGATAAAATAGTAAAGGTGTATGGCTTAGACGATGTTTCTATGGTTTCAAGCAATACCAATAAAAACGAAGCGTTATCTGCTCTGGATACTTTAGGTTTTACACGCAAACAAGCTGAAAAGGTTTGTGATGCTGTGATTAAGCAATATCCGCAGGCATCCATTGAGGAAATTATAAAACAGGCTTTAAAAAAATTATAAGTATTGGGTACAAATTTCACCAAGTTTAAAAATAACTTTTTTAAACAATTCGTATTTTTAAGTATCATTTTGGGGTCTCTCTCTGTTACAAATGCACAGGATTCTACCGCAACAGGTTCTTCTATGGGGCGTATTGAGCTGCCCCCATCCTCTACTATAGAGAATCTATACACCTATGATCCTGTTACAGATAGCTATTACTACAGTGAAATGTTGGGTGATTTTAATGTGGGTCTTCCCCTAGTGTTAAGCCCACAGGAGTATCGTGATCTAATTTTAAAAGAGCAGATGCGCGATTATTTCAAAGAAAAAATTGATGCTGCCGACGGAAGAAAAGATGGCTCTGATGATGCCCAGAAAAATTTACTACCCAAATTTTATGTCAATTCTAGCTTTTTTGAATCCGTATTTGGAGGCAATACCATTGAGGTAATACCCCAAGGTACTGTAGAGATGGATCTTGGACTATTGTACACCAAGCAAGACAACCCAGCATTTTCTCCAAGAAACAGAAGTAACTTCTCTTTTGATTTTGACCAACGTATTAGTTTAAGCTTACTTGGAAAAGTAGGAGAGCGTTTGCAGGTTACTGCAAATTATGACACCCAATCAACCTTTGATTTTCAAAATCAAGTAAAACTAGAATTCACGCCCACCGAGGATGACATCATTAGATCCATAGAGGTAGGTAACGTGAGCATGCCCCTTAACAGTACTTTAATACCCGGTGCTCAAAGCTTATTTGGTGTAAAAACAGAATTACAATTTGGGAAAACAACAATTACTGGCGTGTTCTCTGAGCAGCAATCTGAAACTAGAAACGTAACCACAGAAGGTGGAGGTACCATTACAGATTTTGATATCTATGCCCTAGACTATGATGAAAACCGTCACTTTTTCTTAGCTCATTATTTTAGAGACACTTATGATAGAGCCTTGCAGCAATATCCTTTTATCCGGTCCAACGTTCAGATCACCAGAGTAGAGGCCTGGATAACCAATAGGGGTAACCAAACTCAAGATGTGCGTAACATTGTAGCCCTTCAGGATGTTGGGGAGTCAGACATATCAAATATTGGTCTAAATAATATTCCAGGTGGATTTTTAAATAAACCAGCTACTTCTTTTCCAGATAATGGCAACAATGATTTTAATCCATTTGGTATTGATGACCCTAGTGCACAAGGAATCTTAAATGAACAAATAAGAGATATAGCCACTGTACAACAAGGGTTTGGTGGTTTACAAGTACAAGACGGCTCAGACTTTTTAACCCTAGAAAACGCAAGAAAATTAAGAGCCAGTGAATTTACTATTAACTCTCAGCTAGGATATATTTCATTAAACCAACGATTAAATAATGACGAAGTTATTGCCGTTTCCTTTCAATATACCGTTAACGGAAAAGTATACCAAGTTGGTGAGTTTTCTACAGATGGTGTAGATGCCACCGGAGGCCTTGTAAGACCAGGTGAGCCTGGTAATCCAGGAATGGATGACATAGAAGGTATCCCTCAAAACCTTATTGTTAAATTATTAAAAAGTAACATCACCAATGTAACAGAGCCTATCTGGGACTTGATGATGAAAAATATATACAGTCTAGGGGCATTTCAGCTAGAGCAGGAAGACTTTAGGTTAGACATTCAATACAGAGATCCAGCACCACTAAACTATATAATTGCTGCTGAAGGGACTATTACAAACCCTGCCATTGCTCTGCCTGAAGATATTGATAATAAAACCTTGTTAAGGGTTTTTAATCTAGACAGGTTAAATTTCAATAATGATCCTCAACAAGGGGGAGATGGTTTTTTCGATTTTATACCAGGACTTACCGTAGATCAGCAAAATGGGCGTATTATATTTACAAGTGTCGAGCCATTTGGAGAATACCTGTTTAATAAACTAGATGACACAACTGCAGGCTCTTCTTTATATAGTGTGCCTTCTACCTACAATGCCAATCAAGACAAATACGTATTTAGATCTTTGTATAGATCCACCAAAACTCAGGCAGAACAAGAGGATAGTGATAAGAATAAATTTCAGTTAACAGGAAGGTACAAATCCAGTGGTGGAAACGGAATACCTATCGGGGCCTTCAATGTACCGCAGGGTTCTGTGGTGGTTACTGCTGGTGGAAGAACCCTATCTGAAGGTGTGGATTATACGGTTAATTATCAAGCAGGAACGGTTCAAATTTTAGATCCATCTTTACTAGCCTCAAATACTCCTGTAAATATAACAGTAGAAAACAACACAATGTTTGGGCAACAAACAAAGCGTTTCACGGGTTTAAATATTGAACATAAATTTAATGATAATTTTATCATAGGGGGTACCTATTTGAAGTTAAACGAGCGCCCTCTTACGCAAAAATCTAGCTACGATGTAGAGCCAATTAACAATCAAATATTTGGTATTAATTTAAATTATGCTACCCAGGTTCCTTTCTTTACGCGCCTTGTAAATAAGCTTCCAAATATTGATACAGATGTGGAGTCAAACTTTTCTATACGTGGTGAATTTGCCTATTTATTACCAAGTGCTCCAGAGGTTTCAGACTTTGGGGGAAGAACTACGGTATATATCGATGATTTTGAATCTTCACAAACAGAGTTTGACATTAGCGCTCCAACATCTTGGCGATTGTCTTCATCTCCAGATGGTTTTGGGGGAGAAGAGCCCAACAGTGTTTTGGGTTATAACTACAAACGTGCCCGTTTAAACTGGTATACCATTGATCCTATCTTTTACAGTAGCCAAAGACCTGATGGAATCACAGATCAAGACTTATCCTCCCCATTTACAAGGCGTATCTTTAGAGATGAAATATTTCCAGCGCAAGATATTATTCAAGGACAAACACAAGCGCTATTCTCTTTAGACCTTTCTTTTTACCCTAGCGAGCGTGGAGAGTATAACTTTAATCCAGCTGCCGCAGGGACCAATGATTTGCCAAATCCAGCAGCTAATTTTGGAGGGATTTCTAGGCAGTTAACCACTACAGATTTTGAGAGAAGCAATGTAGAATTTATCCAGTTTTGGGTAATGGATCCATTTATATACGAAGAAAATAATACCAATAATGGAGGAACTCTAAGTTTTAACTTAGGAAACATTTCTGAAGATGTTTTAAAGGATGGTAGAAAGCAATACGAGAACGGTTTGCCTCAAGATGGCGGTTCACAAAACACAACGCCAACAGTTTGGGGTAAGGTGCCTACCAACCAATCTTTAGTATATACTTTTGATACTGAAGGGGAGCAGCGCATCAACCAAGATGTTGGATATGATGGTTTAAACAATGCCCAGGAAAGCGAAATGTTCACAAATTTTAGTGGACTTGCCGATCCTGCAAATGACAACTATCAATACTTTTTGCAAGCCTCTGGAGATATAAGAAGTCGTTACAAATTATACAATGGTACAGAGGGAAATTCTCCCGTTGAGGTTACAAATACAAATCGTGGTTCTACCACACAGCCAGATGTAGAAGATATTAACCGTGACAACTCTATGAATACCGTAGATAGTTATTATGAATATAATATTCCTATTTCTCGTGATGCTCTTACTCCAGCTACCAATGATTTTGTAACTGATGTACGTGAGAGTACCATTACCCTCCAAGACAATAGTTCTTTGGATGTTAGGTGGGTTCAGTTTAAAGTTCCTGTTGCAGATTATGACAGGGCAGTAAATGGCATTTCAGACTTTAGATCTATACGTTTTATGCGTATGTATCTCTCTGGTTTTGAGCAGCCAACGACACTTCGTTTAGGAACTCTGGAGCTAGTTAGAGGAGATTATAGAAGATACCTGCAGACTCTTGATAATGTAACACAAGAAGACCCTGAGTTGGATGACACTGTTTTTGAAGTGGAGGCTGTAAATATTATTGATAATGAGAACAGGCAACCCATACCTTATACATTACCTCCTGGAGTCGTTAGAGAGCAACTCAACAATAACAACAACATTATAAGACAAGATGAGCAATCTCTTGCCCTACGTGTTTGTGGTCTAGAGCCAAATGATGCTCGAGGGGTGTATAAAAACTTTAGCGTGGATATGCGTCAATATAAAAATCTAGAAATGTTTATTCATGCAGAATCTATTGTCAATCAAACAGCTTTGGCAGATGGTGATTTGGTTGCATTTATTAGAATGGGTAATGATTTGACCGAAAGTTTCTACGAGGTACAGGTGTCATTAAAACCCACAGCTTTCAATACCACTAGCGCTGAAGAAATTTGGCCAGTAGAGAATAGACTGGACCTGCCTCTTAGTTTATTACAAGATTTAAAATCTACGATACTTGGAGATCCTGCTTCCTATGCTCCTAATCAATTACATTTCTTTGAAGAGGGTCAAATTGATGGATTACCATCAAACATATTACGAGTAGGAATGAAAGGAAACCCTAGTTTTGGAGATGTACGCATTGCAATGATTGGTGTTCGTAACGAAACTAATACAGAGTTGTGTGGTGAGGTTTGGTTTAACGAATTACGCCTATCTGAGTTGCAAAATCAAGGGGGTTGGGCAGCTGTTGCCGCAATGGATGCGAACTTTGCAGATTTTGCTAATCTAAGTGCAACAGGTAGAGTAAGTACCATAGGTTTTGGTTCTTTAGAGCAAGGTCCAAATGATCGTAGTAGAGAAGATGTAGAAGAATATAATTTGGTTACCAATTTTAACTTAGGGCAGATGCTACCAAAGAAATGGGGTATTCAGTTGCCATTTAATTATGGTAGGTCAGAAAAACTAATTACACCTCAATTTGATCCAGAGTATCAAGATGTAGAATTACAAACTAGATTAGATAACGAGGGAAATGCTCAAAGAAGAGATGAGATTTTAGGACAATCTGTAGATTATACAAAAAGACAAAGCATTAATTTTATTGGGGTTCGAAAAGAACGTACCTCAGAGGGTAAGCCAAAGGCATATGATATAGAAAACCTTACACTTTCTGCCTCATACAATCAAATAGATCACAACGATTTTGAAATTCAAGACGCTCTAGATCAAAACGTGCGTTTGGGCGGGACGTATGCTTATAACTTTACACCAAAAACATTTGAACCATTTAAAAAGAATGATTCTATTTTTACAGGAAAATATTGGCAGTTTTTAAAAGACATTAACTTAAATTATTTACCAACAAGTATATCAGTAAACTCAAATATTTTGCGTCAGCACAATGAGCAAAAATTTAGAGAATTAAACCTAGAAGATGGTAATATAGGTTTGCCGGTGCTCTACCAAAGAAATTATTTATTTGACTGGGATTATGCAATTAATTATAACCTAACAAAGTCGTTCCGTTTCAATTTTACAACTTCAAACAATAGAATTGTCACCAATTATATTGATGACGATGGTGTTGCCAACAATCAAATTGGGGTCTTTGATGGTCTGTTTGATATTGGAGATCCCAACCAGCACTTTCAATCATTGCAGTTAAATTATGATTTACCTACTGCCAAATTTCCGTTCTTGAAGTGGATTCGAGCCACCTATTCATACACTGGTGATTTCCAATGGCAAGACGGCAGTGATTTGTTTAATAATATTGATATTGAATTATCTGACGGTTCTGTTCAAACCTATGATTTAGGAAATTCTATACAAAACGCAAGTACACATCGTATTAATTCAACCTTCGATTTCAGTGCTTTTTATAGGTATATTGGTCTTTCTAAAAAGAAAGCCAGTAGAAATACAGGGAATACTAGAAATAGCACATCAAGAAATGGAGGGGGCTTTAGCCCAAAAGGTGTTGCAGGTAAAGGCGGTAAAGACTCTAAAGCAAGTTCCAAGAACGATGCCCAAGGCTTTGCAGCCAAAGGTGGTAAGAATTCTTCTGGTAACGCAGCTAATTCTGGAGGTGGTTTTGGAAATGGTTTAAGTGGTGGAGATAAAGCAGTAAACACACTTATTGGTTTGGCTACCATGATTAAAAAAGTGCAATTTAATTACCAAGAAACCAACGGTATTTTCTTGCCTGGATATAAGCGATCAATTGGTTTTGTAGGTACTTTAAAACCAACGGCAGGTTTTACCTTTGGAAGCCAGGCTGAGGTTAGAGATCAGGCGGCAAGAAACGGTTGGTTAACACTGTATCCAGAATACAATGAACAATACACAGAGAATGAAACCAACCAGTTAGATGTTCAAGTTAATCTTGAACCCATTAGAGATCTTAAAATCGATATTAATGCCAGTAGAATTTACTCAGAGAATTACTCAGAGAATTATATCATTGAAGATGGTCTTTATAATTCTTTAACACCAGTTACCTCTGGAAACTTTAATATTTCAACCCTACTAATTGCAACGGCTTTTCAAAGTACTACAGATGCGCTGTCTGAACCCTTTGATGCCTTTAGAAGCAATAGACTTATTGTTGCCAATAGCTTGGCCTCAGAATTTTATGGCACAGACACCTTTCCTGTAGATCCAGAAACAGGATATCCTGTTGGATTTGGCCCTACAAGCCAAGATGTATTGTTGCCATCTTTTATTGCTGCCTATAAAGGCGCTGATGTGCAGAGTGAGAAAAAAGGTATATTAAGAGATATTCCTTTGCCAAATTGGGATATAAAATACACTGGCTTTATGCGCTTGGGATGGTTTAAAAAACACTTTAAAAGATTCTCACTCCAGCATGGATACACTGCCGGGTATACCGTGAACCAATTTCAAACCAATTTAGATTACAACCGCTCTAGAGATGGCAATCCTGTAACAGCCTCTACAAATCAAGCTGGAGACTTTAAAAGTGAACAGTTTTTAACAAATGTTAACCTCACCGAGCAATTTTCACCTTTATTAAAAATTGATCTTGAGATGAAAAACTCTATTAAAGTAAGTGCAGAATACAGAAAGGACAGAGCACTAGGTCTTAGTTTTGCCAACAATCTTTTAACTGAAATAAAAGGAGATGAAATTATTATTGGCCTTGGGTATAGAATAAAAGACCTGCGTATTGGAACTAATTTTGGAGGAAAAAAACAAATATTAAAAAGTGACTTAAACTTTAAGCTAGACCTTTCAAGAAGAGATAACAGGACTATTATACGCTATTTAGATATTGAGAATAATCAAACCACGGCAGGGCAAACCATTTATGGCGCTCAGTTATTGGTAGACTATGCCTTAAGTAAAAACTTAACTGCAGCCTTTTATTATGACCATACTTTCTCTGAGTATGCAATATCAACTGCCTTCCCGCAAACAACCATACGCAGTGGTCTGACTTTAAGATATAATTTCGGTAATTAAAATAAAAACACATAAAAAAAGCACGTAACTATGAACATTCCATCAAATTTAAAGTACACTAAAGACCACGAATGGGTTGCTATTGATGGCGATACCGCTACAGTAGGAATTACAGATTTTGCACAAGGTGAGCTTGGAGATATTGTATATGTTGAGGTTGAAACACTTGATGAAACTATGGATGCCGATGAGGTATTTGGATCTGTAGAGGCTGTTAAAACAGTGTCAGACTTATTTTTACCACTCTCTGGTGAAATTATAGCATTTAATGACTCCCTAGAGTCTGATCCTGAAAAAGTAAACAATGACCCTTATGGAGAAGGCTGGATGATAAAGATTAAAATTTCTAATCCAGATGAAATTGAAAACTTATTAGATGAGACAGGGTATAAAGAACTTGTTGGGGCCTAAACTCCTTCTGGGGATTGCCATTGCCTATACGCTGCTTGTTACTGCGGCTTTATTGACTCCTATAACAGGCGCCCCAAAAATAGAAATTCCTTTTGCAGATAAGATGGTGCATCTTATTATTAATGCAGGACTTTTTGTGGTTTGGGCAAGTTATGTTTTCTCTGGCAAGACCAATACCAAGACTACAAAGACCTACACATTACCCCTGTTATTTGTTTGCACCTTGCTTTACGGCATACTTATTGAAGTGATACAAGGGAGTTTCATACCCACAAGAGGGGCAGACTTTTTTGATGTAGTAGCAAATGTTTGTGGCTTGATTCTCGGTTCTTTTGCAGTTAAGACTGTCAAAGAAATTTATTTACTAATATTACAGCGCTATTGTTTTACAATACAATAGATTTTCTATATTTTTATCAGCCGATAATTTAAATTCAATTATGGAACCTAAAAAAAATCCAAAAGCAGATTTAAAACAATGGAGTGGAGTCTACTTTTCTAGCAGGCCTTGCTTTTATGTTGTTTTTGTCTTGGCAAGCAGTAGAGTGGAAATCTTATGATAGAGATCTCTCACTAGACACTTTAAATGTGGGTGATGATCTTGATGAAGATATTCCGATCACAGAGCTGTTAACACGCCACCGCCACCACCGCCACCCCGCCACCAGCTCCAGAGGTTATTGAGGTAATCGAGGATGAGGCAGACGTGGAAGAAACAATTATCGAATCTACAGAGATTAGTCAAGAAGAAGAAATTGTAGAGATTGAAGAGATCGATGAAGCTGGAGAAATCATTGATGATGTTCCCTTCGCTGTAATTGAGAATGTGCCAATATACCCTGGTTGTGAAAGTGCAGGTAACAATGCTGCTAAGAAGAAGTGCATGTCTAGTAAAATTCAGAAATTTGTACAAAAGAAATTCAACACAGATCTGGCAAGTGATTTAGGGTTGGAAGGAATTCAGCAAATATATGTGCAATTTAAAATTGACAGAACGGGTAACATTACCAATGTTCAGGCACGAGCGCCGCACCCAAAATTAAAACAAGAAGCAATTAAAACCATCAAAGCTTTGCCAAAGATGACACCAGGAAAGCAACGTGGTCAAGCGGTAGGGGTATTGTATTCCCTTCCAATTAGATTTCAGATAGAAAACTAAAACACACTGATTATGAAATTATTTAGACACATATTTGCATTTATTGTTGTTGTATCATTAGCCAGTTGTACTAGCGATGATCCACCTGCCTATCAACTTAACACCGAAAATTTAAGTGCTGGCACTTATGAGGTTACCTACCTAGCATCAAACAATACAGAAACCATAAACATAAACGGTCTTGATATAATTACAGAAGCCTCATCCATAGGTGAAACATTTCAACTCACTGTTGATTTTTTTGGAAATGGAACTTATGTTTTAGATGGTCAATACGTCATCAACACCCTTGTTACAGTTGCGGGTGAGACTGTAGAGCAATCAACTTTTATTGTAGACATTGACAACGAGGAAGGCACCTACAGTCCCAACAACAATACTATGCAGCTTCTTCTCGACGAAACTCTTTTTGATGTAACACTTTTTAATACAAATGAGCTTAGACTTTCATTTAGTGATGCGTACACAGAAGATGGAGTAGATTATTTTGAAACATCTGAAATTAGAATGGTACGATAAATTTAAATAATCATACATAAAAAAAGCGCTGTAGATAATTCTGCAGCGCTTTTTTTACTGGGTTCTTATTACAAGTTCATTCACTTGTTTTTTTGAATGGGATTTTTTTGGTTTACGTTCTCTTATCCTGTAGTGTTTTTTTAGGCTTATTTTTAACATAGATAATGTGTTATAAATTGGTTAGAATTAGAGTTGTACCGTATCTTTGCACACTCAAAACACAAGGTAAAATTTAAACAGATTCTATTGTCAGTAACACAAACACAGGTGCTTCCCACCTCATGGGTTAAAAACTTTACAGAAATAACCAAACTTAGGTTGTCTGTAAGTGTTGTGTTTTCTTCGGTTGCAGGGTATTTACTTGGCGCTGCAGAGGTAGATTTTATGATCTTATTGCTTTTGTGTATTGGAGGATATTGTATGGTAGGAGCCAGTAATGTTTACAACCAAATCATGGAGCGTGATTTAGACTCTTTGATGGATAGAACAAAAAATAGGCCTATTCCAGCTGGCAGAATGAGTATTGCTGCTGCGCTCTCAATAGCTGTTATTTTAACTATTGTTGGTATTTCTGTATTGTATAGTATAAATCCACAAACAGCAATGTTTGGTGCGATTTCCATCTTTATATACGTTTTTTTATACACGCCTTTAAAAACCAAAACACCCTTATCTGTTTTTGTTGGCGCTTTTCCTGGAGCTATTCCCTTTATGTTAGGATGGGTTGCTGCTACCAATGATTTTGGTATAGAACCAGGGACCTTATTTATGATACAGTTTTTTTGGCAATTTCCTCATTTTTGGGCCATAGGTTGGTTTTTATTTGATGATTATAAAAAAGGAGGCTTTTTTATGTTGCCTACAGGAAAAAGAGACCGTACCACAGCGGTGCAAGTTGTTTTCTATAGCGTGTGTACGGTGTTGTCTTCATTGATTCCTGCCTTTGGAGTAACAGGAGCGTTTTACATCACTCCAATTTCGGCAGTAATTATTGGCGGGCTTGGAATCTGGTTTGTGTATTACGGCTTGCGATTGTACAAACAAAAAACAGACAAATCTGCAAAACAACTTATGTTGGTGAGTGTAAGTTATATTACCCTACTACAAATAATATATGTGGCAGATAAATTTATTAGATAAGTAAAGCTATTAAAAATATTAAAATATGGACTACACACAAGGCACAGAAAATGATAAAATAGCACGCGCTAAAAAGAACATGCTTCTTTTTGGTATGATAAGTCTAGGGATGAGTTTTGCAGGTCTTACTAGCGCATACATAATAAGTAAAGAGCGCGTAGACTGGTTAACAGATTTTGAAATACCAGAAGCTTTTTTTATCAGTCTTGCTGTTATCATAGCAAGTAGTTTTACATTTATAATAGCCAAAAATGCGGTAAAAAAAGAGCAGAAATCCAAAGCAATGGTGTTATTAATAACAACGTTTATACTAGGAGTTGTTTTTGTGTATTTACAGTTTCTTGGCTTTTCTCAAATTATAGAAAATGGCTATTTTTTCACTGGTAGTGAAAGTAGTATTACCACCTCATTTATTTATTTAGTGGTGTTATTGCACCTTGCTCATATTATTGCTGGCCTAATTTGTGTCTTAGTAGTAATTTATAATCATTACAAATTAAAATACACGAACGGAAAAACCCTTGGAATTGAACTTGCTACTACTTTTTGGCACTTTGTAGACGTCCTGTGGGTGTATCTGTTTTTGTTTTTATATTTCGTGAGATAAAAAAATAATGTATTTTTGAACCAAATTAAAAATTGATTTCTATTTATGGAAACAACTGTTGCAACAACGGCGTCTCAAGGCGATGTTTGGGGAGGTGGAAACCAACCTTTAAGAGCTAGTTATGGTAAGATGATGATGTGGTTTTTCATCGTCTCTGATGCTTTAACCTTCTCTGGATTTTTAGCTGCTTACGGCTTTTCAAGATTTAAATTTGTAGACGCTTGGCCTATCGCCGATGAGGTGTTTACTCACTTTCCGTTTTTACATGGAGTGCCAGCACCTATGTTTTATGTAGCCTTCATGACCTTTATCCTTATTTTCTCTTCTGTGACCATGGTATTGGCCGTAGATGCAGGACATAAAATGAAGCAAAGTAAAGTGGCCATGTACATGTTTTTAACCATCATTGGTGGAGCGGTATTTGTTGGTTCTCAAGCCTGGGAATGGGCAACTTTTATAAAAGGAGAATACGGAGCCGTAGAAACAAAAGGGGGTAAAATACTACAGTTTTTAGACACAGAAGGAAATCGTGTGGCCATTGGTAGTTTTGCCGAATCTATGCATAGCGAAGCCACCGAGCACGAGCCAAGTAATGGCATTTGGTTTATGAGCGGAAACGATCAAACCTCTTACAACTTTGAAGAAGTAAAAGCTGGGTTTTTAGCGAATGATAATTTGTTGATACGCACCCAGTACTTAGATGAAAATGGGCATCCAACGGTTCTCTCAAGAGAGGCATCTGTTGCAAAAATTCAGAAAGACGGTAAACTAGTTGTTGAGGGTGCAAACCTAAAGCGCAATGAGTATGGCCATCCCTTATTTGCAGATTTCTTTTTCTTTATTACAGGATTTCACGGTTTTCACGTTTTCTCTGGAGTACTAATTAACATCATTATTTTCTTTAATGTTGTTATAGGTACCTATGAGCGTAGAAAGAGTTATGAAATGGTAGAGAAAGTAGGATTGTACTGGCACTTTGTCGATCTGGTTTGGGTATTTGTATTTACCTTCTTTTACCTTGTTTAATAATAATATTTTTAGCTTATATAATGGGACATCACGAGCACAGTTTAGCAATCTTTAGAGGAAGGCTTAAGTTCAAGTCAATCGAACAAAAAATTTGGGGAGTTTTCACTTTCCTATCTATCATCACAATAGTTGAGGTTATATTTGGAATTATAAAGCCAGAGGCTTTAATGGTTCCTTTCATGTCTGCTTTTGAAGGTGGGTTTATGGCAACAATGGCAAATATCTTCTTGTCACCCTTTATCTTTATGAAACCCTTAAATTTAATATTTATAGTCCTTACCATCGTAAAGGCATATTACATTACCTGGGATTTCATGCACATGCGTGATGAGACAAAAGCCTTAAGACGTATGGTTGTTTGGACGGCTATTTTCTTGATCTGCTACTTGATTTTAATTCTACTTGTTGAAGGAGATTACATTTTCGAAGTATACAAAAGCAACTATGTTAAGTTTGATTTCTAATACATAACCCGACATTAAAATAATCTTTAAATCCTACCAACTTGGTAGGATTTTTTTATAGGGTCATTTTTAATTGAATATTAACTATATGCTTTTTGGTTAACATTTTTTTGTGGTGTATTTTTGCAAACTAAATCAAACGCTTGGAAACGCCACAAAACAGCATCAAAAAGAAAATAGTACTTGGGGTATTGTTCTTACTTCCCATTGCCATTTATATGTTTTTTGCCACTGGAGTTAATAATTTTGGGAAGTTACCGGTGCTATCACAGGATGTGGTAAGTGTCTCAAATTTCAAGGATCTTAACGGCGCCCCTGTTACCTTAGATAATAAAATTACCATTCTTGGTTTTTTTGGAGATACGCCACTACAAACCAAAGCCTATACCTACAACCTTGCACACAAGATTTATAAAAAGAACCATGAATATAAAGAGTTTCAGTTTTTGGTTTTATTACCCGAAAAGGCAAGAAACGGCGCAAAGATTTTAACAAATAAGATTTCTGAGATTGCACCTACAACCGCTTGGAAATATGCCTTCGGAACTCCCCAAGATATACAAGAGGTATTTGCTTCTCTTAATAGTGGTTATTCTCTTGATAGCTCATTGGCTAGTAGTTTTGTGTTTATCATAGACAAGGATGCCCATTTGCGAGGTAGAAATGATGACCAGGACATGCCAGATGGTTTAGTATATGGGTATAACTCTGCAGATATTGGAGATATCAATAACAGAATGAGTGATGATGTTAAAGTTGTTTTGGCAGAATATAGAAAAGAAACAAAAGAAAATAGTAGAAGAAATCAAATTCTAGTAAAACAACAATAATGAAAGCAAAGTATATAGGTCTTTTTGCTGTTATTTTAATTTTTGGGATCATTTTTATCCCAAAAATACATGATCGTATTGTAAATAATACCGTTGTAGATAATACTAGAATGAGCACGTCAAAAAGTCAAGAGGCTGATGTGGTTGTTGATACCTCAAAAACCTTATTGGCCTTGCAACAGGTGCCATCTTTTGATTTTATAAACCAAGACAGTCAGGGGATAAGCAATGATTTCTATAAAGGAAAAGTGTATGTTGTGGAGTTTTTCTTTTCTAGTTGCACCACCATATGTCCTATCATGAATAGAAATATGTTGCAGGTTTCCAAGGAGTTTGCAAATCAAGAAAATTTTGGAATTGCTTCTATTTCCATAGACCCCTCTTTTGATACTCCACAGGTGCTAAAGGCCTATGCAAGTAAATATAATGCAACACATCCAAACTGGCATTTTTTAACAGGAGATAAAGATACTACCCACACACTCTCTAATGAGGGCTTTAAGCTATTTGCTGCTCAAGACAAAGACGAGATAGATGGTTTTTCTCATTCTGGTTTATTTGCCTTGATAGATCAAAACGGGATAGTGCGCTCAAGAAAAGATACCCACGGCAATCCTCTTTTTTATTACAATGGTCTTGAACAAGAAGGTATTGATATGTTAATCCAAGACATTAAAAAACTTTTATAATGAATACAAACCAAGCAGTACCAAAAAACAAGTACAACATCTGGATATGGATCGTTTCTATTGCCATTCCTGTAGTGGTTGCTATATTATTTACTATCAGGATACCTGGTGTAGAACGCATGGGTTTTCTGCCTCCCATTTATGCATCTGTGAATGCCCTTACGGCCCTTGTTTTAATTATGGCGCTATTTCAAATTAAAAAAGGCAATAGAAAAACACACGAGCGTTTTATGAAACTTGCCATAGGTCTCTCTGTTTTATTTTTACTGATGTATGTAGCCTATCACATGAGTTCAGACTCCACAAAGTTTGGAGACACAAATGGAGATGGACTACTCTCCGGTGCAGAGTCAAGCGCTATAGGTGCTATAAAATATGTGTACTACTTCATTTTATTTTCTCATATTTTATTGTCTGTAACGGTAATCCCTTTTGTGTTGGTTACTTACGTTAGGGCAATTAATGGAGATTTTAAAATGCATAAAAAAATAGCTAGAGTTACATTTCCCCTGTGGTTGTATGTGGCTGTAACAGGTGTTATTGTGTATTTAATGATTTCACCTTATTATCCCCTGTAGTATGAAAGCGGGCTTGTTTTTATTGTTACTTGTTATTTGTACTCTTCCAGCAGAGGCTCAGTGCGCTATGTGCCGGGCTGTACTTGAAAGTGAGCAAAGCGGCACAGCTGCCAAGGGAATAAACAACGGAATTATGTACCTAATGGTTTTTCCTTATTTACTTGTTGGAACTGTTGGTTATTTAGTCTACAGAAATCGCCAGAAAATAGTACGGTAATTAGTTGTTTTTTTACTTGAAAAAAACGTAATAAAAAATGTTAATTAGTGTCTTACAAGAGACATTTAATTAATAGATACACCAAAAAGTCTTAACAAGAATTTCACACAATAACACCCCAAAGGGTGTTACTTTGTAACTCAATATAATACAGCATGATTGAAATAAAAGATTTACATAAATCATACCATATGGGTAGCAACTCTCTGCATGTTTTAAAGGGTATTGATTTTTCTGTAAAAGAAGGTGAGATGGTTTCTATTATGGGGTCTTCGGGATCTGGCAAATCTACTTTATTGAATATTTTAGGGATGCTAGACGAGGCAGATTTAGGTTCTTACACACTTGATGGAAGACACATTAAAAACTTAAACGAAAAAGTTGCTGCCAAGTATAGAAATCAATTTTTAGGGTTTGTATTTCAGTCATTTAATTTAATTAATTACAAAACAGCATTAGACAATGTAGCTATGCCATTGTATTATCAGGGCGTGAAACGTGCCCAGCGCATGGAAAAAGCCCACCATTATCTAGAAAAAGTTGGATTGGCAAATTGGGCTACGCATTTACCAAGCGAACTCTCTGGAGGGCAAAAACAACGTGTTGCAATTGCCCGTGCATTGGCCAGTAATCCTAAGGTGCTCTTGGCAGATGAGCCAACGGGAGCTTTAGACACACAAACCTCTTGCGAGGTTATGGAGCTTATTCAGCAAATTAATGATGAGGGTAAAACCATACTTTTAGTGACCCATGAAGATGATATTGCCCACATGACCAAACGTATTGTTAAACTAAAAGATGGTTTAATTATAGACGATACGCAAGTACCTCAAGTTAGAGCACTTGATGCCCTTGGTAAATCACAAAGTAATGTTTGATATAGATCGTTGGCAAGAAATATTTGAAGCGATAGGGAAAAACAAACTCCGTACTTTTTTAACGGGCCTATCTGTTGCTTCAGGTATTTTTATTTTAGTTATCCTTTTGGGTTTCAGTAGTGGGATTCAAAAAGGAGTAAAGACACAATTTGAGCAGGACGCCGTAAACCGTGTTTCTGTAAGAACTCGCGTTACAACCAAAGAATACAAAGGGTTGAATCCTGGACGTAGAATTCAGCTCCATAATGATGATTTCTCTCAAATCAATACCACCTATGATAACCAGCTTGAATACAAAACAGCCATCTATAATATGTGGTCAAGTCAAGTAACTTATAATGGTGAAACTGGAAATTATAGATTAGAGGGTGCCAATCCAGACCAACAATTCATTGAAAACGCAAGCCTTGTCGTTGGACGTTTTTTAAGTCAAGACGATATGGATGAAACCCGAAAAGTAGCTGTTATTGGTAATATCATTAAACAAGACTTGTTTAAAGAGAAAAGCCCTGTTGGAGAAATCATCTCTATATTTGACGTAAATTTTAAAGTAATAGGGGTTTATACAGACCCAGGGGGAGAAAGAGAAGAAGGACGCGTTTTTGTACCACTTCCAACAGCACAAATTGCATTTAATGGAGGTGATAGAGTTAGATCATTAGCTTACACGGTAAAGATGCATGATGATTTTGATCAGGCCGTAGCTCTCAGTACTGCGCTTTCACAAAACATAAAACAGGACCTTCAATCAAAATATATTATTGCTCCAGATGATAGAAGCGCAGTACGGGTAGATAACACCCTAGAAGAGGCAAAGAAAATATACAGTCTTATAGATATAATACGCAATGTGTTTTGGTTTATAGGTATTGGGACCATTATTGCAGGTGTTGTAGGGGTGAGTAATATCATGCTTATTATTGTAAAAGAACGCACTAAAGAAATAGGTATACGTAAAGCTATTGGCGCTTTGCCAAGTTCTATCATTGGGCTTATTTTGCAAGAGTCGATATTTATTACCTCTATTGCAGGATTTATAGGACTTTTTCTAGGAGTAGGGTTATTGCAAATAATAAGCCCTATGATAGATAATGATTTTATTAAATCTCCACAGGTAGATTTTAACACAGCCATTACAACGGTGCTTATTTTAATTTTTTCTGGCGCCCTTGCAGGCTATTTTCCCGCAAGAAGAGCTGCCAATATTAAACCCGTAGATGCCCTACGAGATGAGTAGTTTTTTTAAATTATAATATAGAAGAAAATAGAATGTTTAATAAAGATCGCTGGAACGAAATACTTGAGGCACTCAATGCCAATAGATTTAGAACAATGCTCACCGCCTTTGGCGTGTTTTGGGGTATTTTTATTTTGGTTTTATTGCTAGCTCTAGTTACAGGTTTAAGAAATGGAGTGAGTAAAGATTTTGGAGATTTTGCCACCAATTCTATGTTTGTATGGGGGCAAGGAACTTCAAAGCCCTATAAAGGCTTACCCAAGGGAAGACGTGTACAATTTAAAATGATTGATGGTGAGATTTTAAAAGAGAAAATACCAGAATTAAAAATTGTATCTCCAAGAAACCAATTGGGCGGCTATCAAGGCACTAATAATGTTACAAGAAAAGAAAAAACAGGCGCCTTTAAAGTGTGTGGAGACTATCCTGAGTTTATACTGCAGCAGCCCATGGATATACTTGCGGGGCGTTTTATAAGTTATTCAGATATCAACGATAAGCGCAAAGCCGTGGTTATAGGCAAAGGTGTAGTGGAGAGTTTATTTGACATAGGGGAAAATCCTATTGGAGATTACATAAAAATTAATGGCGTCAATTTTCTGGTCGTTGGAACCTTTAAAGCGCCAAGCACTGGGGGTGATAACGAAGAGCTAGCCAATACCGTTTATGTTCCTTTTACCACCTTTAATCAGGTGTTTAATAATGCAGATAATGTAAGGTATTTTGCTATTACAGCCCAAGACAATGTGAGTATCACCACCCTAAAACCAAGAGTATTGGAGATTATGCGACAGCAGCGCACCATTCATCCCAATGATCAAAGGGCTATAGGTAATCGAGACCTAGCAGAATCATTCGAGAAAATTACTGGCCTGTTTGATATTTTAAAATTTGTAGGCTTTTTTGTAGGAGCACTGGTATTGTTGTCTGGGGTAATTGGAATTAGTAATATAATGTTAATTGTTGTAAAAGAACGCACCAAAGAAATTGGAGTGCGTCGCGCTTTGGGTGCAACCCCCTGGGATATTAGAGCACAGGTATTACAAGAGTCATTAGTGCTAACCATACTCTCTGGAATGGTAGGAGTCGCGTTCTCTGCTGGAGGTATTTGGATAATGAACTATGTCTTGTCCCTGAGTGGTCCAGTAGAAAATTTTGCCAATCCATCTGTGAATATTCAGGTGATTGGGGTGGCCTTATTAATTTTAATTGTCTCGGGCCTTTTGGCAGGTTTAATACCTGCAACAAGAGCCACACAAATGAAACCCGTTGACGCGCTAAGAGTAGATTAGAAAACCTGTGAAATTGTATTATTTCACAAATTATATAAACGTTTAACTAAAAACAACCTTATTTTAAGGGTCATAGAAATGAAAAGAACAGGAACAATCATCACATTACTGGTTATAGTAATCGCATTTTCTGCAGGTATTTGGTATATCTATTCAAAAGATAAAACAAATCCTGTGGTGTTTCAAACAGAAACAGCAAGTATAAAGACTATCGTTAAAAAGACGGTAGCTACAGGTAATATTGTGCCAAAAGAAGAGGTGTTAATCAAGCCTAATATTTCTGGAATTATAGATGAGATATTTGTTGTAGCCGGAGATGTTGTTCTTGCTGGAGATTTGATTGCTAAGGTGAAAGTAGTCCCTAACATAAACTCTCTTAACAGCGCTAAAAACAATATAAATAGTGCGAAAACTCAGGTAGAAACAGCACGATTGGCTCTTAGAGAGTCAAAAAAGCATATACTTGCGCCAAAAAGAGTTGTTTGATAAATCAGGTGGTTTCTGCCAATGAATTTGATCAAGCACTTCTAAGTTACAACCAAGCCCAGCAACGTTACAATCAAGAAAATGTATTACTAACTGCGGCAAAACAAACTTTTGATATTGTAAAGACAGGTACAGCAAAAGGATTAGGTGCTGCTGCCAATACAGAAATTAGAGCTACGGTTTCAGGTATGATTTTAGATATACCAGTAAAAGTGGGTAACCAGGTCATAGAATCAAATAACTTTAATGATGGTACTACCATTGCTACTATTGCCGATGTCGAAAAAATGATTTTTGAAGGAAAGGTAGATGAGAGTGAGGTTGGAAAAATAACAGAAAACTTACCTTTAGAAATTACTGTAGGTGCTATTGAAAATAAAAAGTTTAACGCAGTTTTAGATTTTATTGCACCAAAGGGGGTAAGTGAAAATGGAGCGATACAGTTTGAAATAAAAGGAACCCTTAATAATCAAAATGCCACTTTTATTAGAGCAGGGCTGAGTGCCAACGCTTCAATTATTCTTGCAAGGGCAGAAAATGTATTAAGTATTAAAGAGGCATTGGTACAGTATGATCCAAAAACGAAAAAGCCATATGTAGAGATTGCAATTGGTACTCAAGAATTTCAGCGCAAAGAAATTAGCCTAGGGGTGAGTGATGGTCTTTTTGTTGAGGTACTTGAGGGGGTAACCCAACAAGACAATATCAAGGTTTGGAATCAATTAAAACCTGCTGGAGCTGGAAAGGCTTGGTAGAAATTAATGTATTATTTTAACAAATAGTGTAACAATTTAAGCAAGCTAAAGACTTACACAACAACTACAATCAACGTATGAAAAAGTTAGGAATTTTATTATTTGTCTTAACCATATCAACTTGGGCTAATGCCCAGGTAAAGAAATGGACTCTCTCAGAGTGTGTACAATACGCCTTAGACAACAACATATCGGTAAAGCAAAGCGAATTAGATTTAGCAGCCACAGATATTGAAAAAATGTCTGCCACTGGAGCATTTTTACCTTCATTAAATTTCAGTACCAATACCTCAGAGAATACGGGCTTGAGTTTTAACCCGCTAACAAACAATGCCGAGACTACAACGTTTTTGTCTGTAAATGGGTCTGTAAATGTTGGGTATACCCTTTTTGATGGTTTAAGAAATTATAGAAGAGTGCAGCGGGCAGCATTATCTCAACTCTCTAGCCAGTATAGATTGGCCAAAATGAAAGATGATATTTCTTTATTTGTTGCAAATGGATACTTGCAAGTATTATTAAATAAAGCAAACGCAGCTGCAGTAGTTGCCCAAAACCAAGTAACCAAAGAGCAGATAGAGCGCACCAAAAAACTTATAGACGCAGGCGTATTGCCAAGAGGTGATTTATTAGAGATTGATGCCACAGACGCCTCAGAGCAGCAGCGTATTGCAGTGGCAGAAAATGCGGTTAAAATTTCTTTAATTGGTTTGGCGCAATTACTACTTATAAAAGACTACGAAAACTTTGATATTGTAGATGAGGACTATCAAGTAGTAAACAATGCGATTGCTTTAAAATCTGTAGATGAGCTTATAGAGGGTGCAAAACAGACGCGCTCAGAGGTAAAAATTGCCGAGCAAAATGTAACTATTTCAGAGAAAGATTTACAAATTGCAAAGGGAGCAAGCTTACCTACTTTAAGTGCTTTTTTTGGATATAACTCGCGTTACACCAATGCTGGCTCCTTTACTCAAGATCTAGATCCAGACAATCCTTTTATTACTCAAGAAATTGGTATTGTAGAACAAACGGGACAATCTGTAGTTGGTCAATTTCCAAACACTATTAGTAGAGAAGTTAAGGCAGATCCTTTTGTAGACCAGGCCTATGAGAATGATGGAATTAGTTATGGCTTGCAATTAAACATTCCTGTTTTTAACGCGTTCTCTGTAAGGGCGAATGTAAGGCGAAGTAAAATTTCTTTAGAAAGAAGTAAACTTCAATTACAGCAAGCAGCCTTAGATTTAGAATCAAATGTCTATCAGGCATATGTTGATGCAGAAGGCTCTAGAAAGGCCTATCAGGCAGCTCAAAAATCTGTAGCATCTCAAGAGTTAGCATATCAATATGCAAAAGACAGATATGACGCAGGTGCTACAAATGCTTTTGATTTCAGTCAATCCAAGCTTCGTTATGATAATGCACAGGTAGAGTTAAATAGAAGTAAGTACGATTATATTTTTAAAATCAAGGTGTTGGAGTTATATTTCGGTATTCCAGCAACCGAGTTAAAATTTTAATATGAAGAAAAAAACACTTTTTTGGGTTTTAGGTATTGTTTTAGTTGTTTTAGTTGTTCTTGTTGGTGGTAAAAAAGCAGGAATGTTTGGTAAAACCAAAAGAGGAAAAGAGGTTGAAACAGCAAAAATCACTCCTATAGATATCATTGAAACTGTAGCTGCTACAGGAAAAATTCAACCAGAGGTGGAAGTAGCTCTTTCCTCTGAAGTTTCTGGAGAAATTATCTCACTTCCAATAAAAGAAGGACAAGAGATTAAAAAAGGGGAGTTACTTGTAAAAATTAATCCAGATTTAATACAAGCAGCGGTGAGTCAAAGCCAAGCTGGACTTCAAAACATCAAAGCTCAATTAGCCCAAGCCGAGGCCTCAGCTAGAAATGCAAAAGCGAACTATCAAAGAAACAAAACCCTCTTTGACAAGGGTGTGATTTCAAAACTAGATTGGGACCGCTCTGTTGCAGAGTATGAGGGCGCACAGGCCAATGTAGAATCTGCATTTTATAGTGTAAAAAGTGCAGCGGCAAGTTTAAAACAGGCTAAAGATAATTTATCTAGAACGGCTATCTACGCTCCAATGTCTGGTACGATTTCAAGATTGGCCGTAGAGCTAGGGGAACGCGTGGTAGGAACTGCACAAATGGCTGGAACAGAAATAGTACGTGTTGCAGACCTCACAAACATGGAGGTTGAGGTAGATGTAAATGAAAATGACATCGTAAAAGTGAATGTTGGAGATAAAACCATTGTGGAGGTAGATGCCTATTTAAAAAGAGAATTTAGAGGTGAGGTTACAGAGATTGCAAACTCAGCCCTCACAGCATTATCTGCAGATCAGGTAACAAACTTTAAGGTAAAGGTTCGTATTTTGCCAGAGTCATATTCAGATCTAACCCAGGGCAAGCTAGAGAGTTATTCCCCATTTCGTCCTGGCATGACAGCCACCGTAGATATTATAACAAATAAGAGAACTCAAATTATTGGTGTACCTATTAGTGCCGTGGTTATAAAAAACGATACAACGTGCACTAAAGAAGAAATAATCAAAAAGAAAATTAGCTCAGAAAAACAAGAAAAGTATGAGGTGGTTTTTGTTAAAAATGGAGAAAAAGCAGCCCTTAGAGTAATTAAAACTGGAATCCAAGATGATAGTAATATTGAGGTTTTGTCTGGGCTTATTGCAGGAGATGAAGTAATAACGGGTCCCTACAATACCGTTACAAAATCATTAAAGTGCGATGATTTAATAGATATCAAACAAGAGGAAGACGAGCTAGAATAATGGCAACAATACTTTGCATAGAAACGGCCACTAAAAATTGTTCTGTAGCGCTTTGTGTGAATGGAAATGTTATTTCTTTACAGGAAGACAATCCAAAAAATGAACCTGAAACGCATTTTTCTCATGCAGAAAAATTACAAGTTTACATCACCCAGGTATTAACCCAAGCTAATATTTCAAAAAATGATCTGGACGCCATTGCCGTGAGCAAAGGTCCAGGGTCTTACACGGGCCTTAGAATTGGTGTTTCTACTGCAAAAGGACTTTGTTTCGCATTAGATATTCCCTTACTTGCCATTTCTACACTACACTCATTAGCAAGACAGGTTACAGGATCTTTGGTAGTGCCTATGTTAGATGCAAGAAGGATGGAGGTATACAGTGCTGTTTTTTCAACTGGGATGGAACAAATTAGAGAAATACAGGCCCAAATTATAACCCAAGATTCTTTTAAAACCTACCTTGATAGAGGCCAGGTAACCTTTATTGGTGATGGGGTAGAGAAATTTGAAGCGGTATGTACCCACCCAAATGCCGTTTTTATTACAAATGCATTGCCATCTGCCTCCCAAATGGCTGGGGCTGCAGCTCACATGCTTAGCGCTAACCAGATCCAAGATGTTGCTTATTTTGAACCTTATTATCTCAAAGATTTTATTTCTCTATAATTGGTTAGTTGCCTTTTTTTGTTTTAAGATCTTTCATTTAAAATGTCGTGGGCTGAAGATCAAAAAATCAACTCAATTATACGTATTTTTAACCTGTGAATACAAAAACATTTGATGTTATAGTAATTGGTGGTGGTGCGGCAGGATTTTTTGCTGCAATCAATCTTAAAACCGAATCTCCAAATCTTAAAGTTGCTATTCTAGAGAGAGGAAGCCAAGTGCTTACAAAGGTTAAAATTTCTGGAGGTGGAAGATGTAATGTTACCCATGGGGAGTTTACACCCAGTGAGCTTTCCAAAAATTACCCAAGAGGAGAAAAAGAATTGTTAGGGCCTTTTCATACTTTTATGACGGGAGATACCCTGGCATGGTTTGAGCAAAGAGGTGTTACTTTAAAAATGGAAGAAGATGGAAGAATGTTTCCTACCTCAAATACCTCCCAAACTATTATAGACTGTTTTTTAAATGAAATTTCTACCCTTGGCGTTGCTCTTTTAAAAGAGCAACCTGTTAAAGAAATTCATAAACTAGATAGCTCATGGAGTATTACTACAAGCAAGGAAACATTTTTAGCCCAAAAGATTGTTGTTGCTACAGGGTCTAATCCAAAAATATGGAATATTTTAAGTGCCCTGCAACATACCATTGTTGCTCCTGTCGCATCTTTGTTTACTTTCAATATTAAAGACCAAAGAATTAAAGACCTCCCGGGTGTCTCTGCCCAAGTTAGTATAAAGGTAATGGGCCAAAAAGATAAGGTTGTTTTGCACAGTGAAGGGCCTTTGCTTATAACGCATTGGGGGATGAGTGGGCCTGCTATTTTAAAACTATCTGCCTGGGGTGCAAGGATTTTAGAGGCCTTAGATTATACATTTACTATTGTTGTTAATTGGTTGTTGTATAACAACCAACAAGATGTGTTGGAGGATTTGCTGCAACTTAAATTAAAAAACCCAAAACAAACCATAGCCAAGTATCCTCAATTTGATATCCCAAAGCGGTTGTGGCAAAGTATTGTAAAAACAAGTGGTATTACCACCACAGAGATTTGGGCAGACATACCTAAGAGCAAACTACAAAACCTAGCACAGCAGCTTACACAATCTTATTTTGAGGTATCTGGTAAAAGCACCTTCAAAGAGGAGTTTGTTACTGCCGGAGGTGTGGCTTTGGAGGAGGTTAATTTTAAAACCTTTGAGAGTAAAATACATCCTACTTTATATTTTGCCGGAGAGGTTATTAATGTTGATGCTATCACTGGAGGTTTTAACTTTCAAAATGCTTGGACTAGCGCCTATATTGTATCAAAGGCAATTTCTAAAGAGTTAAAGCAGTAGACAAATAGTACCATTTCTTCATTTTTAAAAGAAAGCTATTTGCGTATCTTTACGGTTTAAACCTTTGCCCACTAATTTAGGCCCATATATGACCATTGAAGATTTTATTCCACAGCCTTATACAGAAATTGCCCAAAAAGCAAGTGTGTCTTATCAATCTCCTAGTAATATAGCTTTGGTGAAATACTGGGGAAAGTACGGCGAGCAACTTCCTCAAAATGCCTCTATAAGCTTCACACTAAGTAAGTGTAGAACGGAAACTACTCTGCACTATGAAAAAAAATCCAAAGGCGGGT
Source organism: uncultured Ulvibacter sp. (assembly GCA_943789105.1). Classification (GTDB taxonomy): domain Bacteria; phylum Bacteroidota; class Bacteroidia; order Flavobacteriales; family Flavobacteriaceae; genus Patiriisocius. The sequence goes on from CALSSW010000001.1 coordinate 162,831, forward strand.
ATGATTTTAAGGTCTATCTTGATGGAGTACGTGAGGAAGGTTTTGAGCCTAAAATCCATAAATTTTTTCAACGCGTTGAGCAGTACCTTCCTTTTATTGATGAGTATCGTTTTTTGATTAAAACACAAAACACCTTTCCTCACAGCAGTGGTATTGCTAGTTCTGCAAGTGGAATGAGCGCCCTTGCAATGTGTCTAGTATCCCTAGAGGCTAAACTAAACAAAACCAATACCACATCAACACAAAACAAAACCTTCCAGTTACAGAAAGCATCTTTTCTCGCTCGTTTAGGTTCGGGGAGTGCAGCTAGAAGTATTAATGGGCCGCTAGTTGTTTGGGGTGCACACTCAAAGATAAAGGGTAGTAGCAACCTTTTTGGGACACCATATCCTTATAAAGTACATGAAAATTTCAGTAAGTATCACGACACTATTTTATTAGTAGATAAAGCACAGAAGCAGGTAAGTAGTACTGTGGGTCATGATTTGATGCACAATAATCCTTATGCCACCCAGCGTTTTGAGAAAGCAAATAGCAATTTAGAGCAACTTGTTTCTATTTTCGAATCTGGAGATTTAGATTCTTTTATTGCCCTGGTAGAGAGTGAAGCCTTGCAATTACATGCCATGATGATGGCCAGTTCCCCCTATTTTATTTTAATGAAACCAAACACTCTAGAGATTCTTGATTGTATTTGGAACTACAGAAAAACAACAAATAGCAAGGTCTGTTTTACACTAGATGCAGGGGCTAATGTACATGTATTATATCCATCGAGTGAAAAAAAGAAGGTGCAACAATTTATAAAAAATGAGCTTTCTAAGTACTGTAAAGACGGTACTTACATTGATGATATTGTAGGAGTGGGAGCCTCTATAATGTAGTGTTGTTTAATAACTTGTAGGCTAGTATTGACAGTGTATCTTTACTTTTGTTTTTAGGATTTCCATAACAATATATTTGCTCTTTTAGAGTATCTTTGTAATTATTATGTACCTTTAGTGGTGCAATACAAACATTTATGAAAGGTCCTCTTTTTTATTCAAAAATATTACTCTTCGGAGAGTATGGTATTATCAAAGACTCAAAAGGACTCTCTATCCCTTACAATTTTTTTAAAGGTGCCTTAAAAACAGACAAGCAATTAACTGATCTTACCGCAAGTTCCAATGAGAATCTGAATCACTTTGCAGGATATTTAAAACAGCTTCAACAAGACAATCCTGAGCTTGTCGCCTTTAATATACAAGCATTACAAAATGACATTGATAAAGGGATGTATTTTGACAGCAGTATTCCTCAAGGATATGGTGTTGGAAGTAGTGGCGCACTAGTTGCAGCTATTTATGATAAATACGCAACACAAAAAATCACAATACTTGAAAACTTAACACGCGAAAAACTACTGGCATTAAAGAAAATATTTGCAGCCATGGAATCTTTCTTTCACGGTAAATCTTCCGGTCTTGATCCATTAAACAGTTATTTAAGCTTACCGATACTTATTAATAGCACTGAAGACATAGAAAGCGCAAACATCCCCTCTCAAACCATAGATGGTAAAGGCGCAGTGTTTTTGTTGGACACAGGTATTATTGGAGAAACAGCTCCTATGGTACATATCTTTATGGAGAAAATGAAACAAGAAGGTTTTAGAAATATGTTAAAAAATCAATTTGTAAAACATACAGATGCTTGTGTGCATGATTTTTTAAAAGGAGATGTTAATTCTCTTTTCTCAAACGTCAAACAACTCTCTAAAGTAGTTTTGGATAATTTTTCACCTATGATTCCTAAAGCATTTCAATCTGTTTGGAAAAAAGGAATTGAAACCAATACCTATTATCTCAAACTTTGCGGCTCTGGAGGAGGCGGTTATATGTTAGGTTTTACCGAAGACATTGATAAGGCTCGAACAGCGCTCAAGGGACACACTTTAGAAGTGGTTTATAATTTCTAGATAACGCTCAATTCATTTCATCTTTATGTTAAGCAGAAAACAAAAACACATTATGTTAAAGTTTTTTAGCTTGTTCTCTGTAGTAAGAGGGTATAATATTTTGGTTATTATTCTTGCCCAATACCTTACCTCAATTTACATTTTGGCTCCCAACCTACCTCTTGGTGATGTCCTCCTTGATGTTAATCTACTGATGTTAGTCCTATCGTCAGCAGCAGCAATTGCCGCTGGATATATCATCAATAGTTTTTATGACAGTGATAAAGACCTTATCAATAGGCCAACTAAAACAATTTTGGATAGATTGGTGAGCCAAAACACAAAGCTGTCTGGATACTTTATTCTGAATTGCCTTTCTCTTGTGTTTGCAAGCTATGTCTCTTTTAGAACAGTGCTTTTCTTTTTAGTCTACATTTTTACAATTTGGTTTTACTCTCACAAACTCAAAAAATTTTTATTTATAGGAAATCTTACTGCTGCAATTTTAGCGGTCATTCCGTTTTTTGCAGTGTTTATTTACTATCAAAACTTTAACAATGTAATTTTTGTACATGCTACTTTTTTGTTTTTGCTCATTGCCATGAAAGAGCTTACCAAAGATTTAGAGAACATCAAAGGTGATTTAGCCCAAAATTACAAAACCATCCCGGTTGTATATGGAGTTGATGTAGCAAAAACGATGCTTACCGCCCTTAGTATTGCCACGTTAATCCCTGCTGTATTACTACTGCTGTATTTTTCAATAGGGTACATGGATTATTATTTTTACGGTAGTAGTATAGCTCTAGTATTTTTTGATGTTTTTCTCTGGAAATCCAGTAAAAGGAGCCACTTTCTTACCTTACATAATATATTGAAATTAATCATTGTTGTGGGTGTGTTTAGTATTGTTTTGATAAATGTCAATCTAGTTTTGAGCAAGGTTTTTTAAGCTGCTATTATTGGCCTTGATGCAATAAAATTACTAACTTAGTGCCATGCAAAAAGAAAATTTACTCAATGTTGCCTTATCTCAAATTGCTCCTGTATGGTTAGATAAAGAGGCTACGCTGCAAAAAATATATACTCAAATACAACAAGCAGCAGCAAAGCAAACAGAGCTTATTGTCTTTGGTGAGGGATTGCTACCCGGCTATCCATTTTGGCTTGCCTTAGCAGATGGAGCACTCTGGAATACTTCCCTAAATAAAGAGCTGTATGCACACTATCTTCGTAATTCTATCACCATAGAAAATGGTGATTTAGACCCCCTATGCGCTTTGGCAAAAAAACACCACATGGCAATCTACTTGGGTATTATTGAGCGTCCATTAGATAGAGGCGGCCATAGTGTTTACGCCTCCTTGGTTTATGTTAATCAAAAAGGAGAAATTCAATCTGTACACCGTAAATTACAACCCACCTATGATGAGCGTCTAGCTTGGGCCCCCGGAGATGGAAATGGCCTGCAAGTACACCCTCTCAAAAAATTTACAGTGGGAGGCCTAAACTGCTGGGAAAACTGGATGCCATTGCCAAGAGCAGCATTATATGGGCAAGGCGAGAATTTGCATGTTGCCGTCTGGCCAGGGAGTGATCATAACACCAAAGATATTACTAGATTTATAGCAAGAGAGTCTCGCAGTTTTGTGCTCTCTGTATCTGCCTTAATGTCTAAAACTCATTTTCCTTTAAACACTCCACACTATTCAAAAATCACAGAAAATTGCCCAGACATATTAGCTAATGGCGGTAGTTGCATTGCTGGGCCAGATGGCGAGTGGATTTTGGAGCCAGACATCCATACAGATGGAAACATCTACCATACCCTTGATTTTAATAAAGTCTATCAAGAACGCCAAAATTTTGATCCTGCAGGGCATTATTCTCGTCCAGATGTAACCAAATTAACTATAAATACAGAGCGGCAATCTACCATCAGTCTTGTTGATTCTAAAGAGCAGTTATAGCTATTGGCTTTGCTTGCTATACCTTTTCTTTGCGCCATTTTTGTTTCAAGTATGAGCGTTAACCAATCAACGAAATTATTAAATTAAAGCGTATCTTTGCGCCCAATTTAAAATCACCTGGATTTCAGGAATTTACATCATGAGTAGAAACGATAACAAAAGAAAGGGAGCCAGCAAAGGGCAAGGTAAAAACGCGAAGTTTAAAAGCAATGATCGCAATTCAGTGTCTAAGCCAAGGGTTGGAAAATCTAGAGCGGGTGAGGTAAAGCCAGGGGGTATTACCCCAAAACCAGCTAAGAGGAAACACGATGTTGTTGATGGTATTCGTTTAAATAAATACATTTCAAACAGTGGTATTTGTTCTCGAAGAGAGGCAGACACCTATATAGCTACTGGATTGGTTACCGTGAATGGTAAAATTATTAATGAAATGGGCTATAAGGTAAAACTTGAAGATGATGTCCGTTTTGATGGGCGTCGTCTCAATCCAGAACCTATGTCATATGTGCTGTTAAACAAGCCAAAAGGATTTGCCACCACCACAAGTGATAGCAAGGGTAATACTGTTATGGATTTAGTAGCTAATGCATCTTCTGGGCGTATTACTCCCATTGGTAGATTGGGTAGAAATGCTACTGGCCTACTGTTTTTTACCAATGATGATAAACTCAAAGAAAAACTTAGCAAAAAAGGAATGGAACGATTATTTCATGTAGAGCTCGATAAAAACCTAAAAGCTGCAGATTTAAAGGAAATTTCTGAAGGAATTCAAATAGGGCCAAAGAAAATACAAATCGAAGAAATAAGCTACGTTGATAATAAACCTAAAAGGGAAGTTGGCCTAAAAATAAAGCATATGGGCAATAGTGTGATTCGTCAAATTTTCGATCACTTAGGATACAATATTTTGCGTCTAGACTGTGTTACTTTAGCACATTTAACCAAAAAAGACCTTCCAAGAGGACGCTGGAAAACTCTTACTAAAGAAGAATTAGAATTGTTTTCTATGCTCTAGAACCTAGAAAAAACATTTTTATAAAATTATTGTAGAACTCCCTTTTTAGGGAGTTTTTTAATGAATATTTCCCAAAGTGCGAAACCTATTACCACACAATATTCTATGGCAACTAGCAGTAGGTTTTCATTAAATCCATTTGCCCCATATCCTGCATAACTAAAACAAATCATAAAGCTCCACAGCAGTGGGAATTTATATTTGGTAAACACGCTAAGCAATACGGGTGTTGCTATGTACCACGGGTGAACTGTAGTGGCCAATAAAAAGTAAATTGAAATCGCCAGTAACATCCCAGTGATGAGTTTTTGTGTGGTATTGTATTTTTTAAATACAGCAAGCAACATAATACAAATAAAAACCACCATTGGCAAAATGAGGCCAACTGTGGCTATGATGTTCCAACCAATAGTTTGAAATCCTATCCAACGTATGATGTAGTAAACACTTGCGTTAAATTCAAAGCTTTGAAACCATAAGCTAATAGTTGCACTAAAATTAGAAATAAAGGTCTTGGAGACAAAGGGCGCAAAACATAGTGCTGTGATGGCAAGGATTACCCAATAAAATTTTTTCATTTTCCAAAATCCTTTCTTAAATAGACCCTCTGGCGCTAGATATTTATAAAATAGTGGCAGAAAAAGTAAAGGCAATAACTTTACAGAAACAGAGATGCCAAGAAGTATTGCTGCCAATACCCATCTTTTTTTATCTAGCAAGTACAAAGCCCAAATAACAAAAAAGAGCATCACTGCTTCAAAGTGCAAATTTCCAGTAAGTTCTATAATGATAAAGGGGTTTAAGAAATACCAAAAAATATTTTTTACAGGCAGCTTGAGTCTTTCTAATAGTTTTTTTGCGAAATATAATATGCCCAAATCTGCCCCAATGATTATAATACGCAGCACAACCACAGACCCAAGGATCGATTTTTTTGCAAACAGGGCTGCCAAGGTAAAACACAGTTGGTTGATTGGAGGGTAGTTGCTATAATGGCTTGCGTTTAGACTCCCCATGCCTTGGATAAGTACCTTGGCATTTGAGATAGCCTCTAGAGAAGTTAGCCCTGTAGTATTAAGTACTCCATTTGATAGTTGTTGTGGAGAAAAAATATAAGGATTTATTCCTAAAACAAGGAGCCTTCCGTCCCAAATAAAGCGATAAAAGTCCTGAGAAAGATTCGGGATTGCAGGTAAAAATAACACTCTTGCTGTTATACCGATAACCGCCCAGGTCCAAAAATTAAATTTTGTGCGTTGAATAATTCTCCAGGCTGCGTAAAACAAACCACTGTATAAAAGTAGTAGGTTTAAAAAGTCACTCCGTTCTAGAAAATAGGCAAAAAGAAAATACAGTAACATGCTCCCAATACCAGGGATTAGAAACGGTTTATATGGGAGCAGATGTTTAATAGTTTGTGATGATTTATATTACAGATAGTATTGCCTTTATATTAATCTTTGTTTGTGAGACTTTTAAAGAACACAAAGCCAAAACCTATACAAAGCATTAGGTGGAATGGAAACAATCCAAAATCACCTCCTTGGTCACCCACCACAAAAGCCGCATACATACCAAAGCCGAAGTAGCACATTAACATACCTTCAAAAATAACATGTACTGAAATGTTTTTTTTTAAGTATTTGTTTCCTTTCCATTTATCTTTTAGGGTGTTAATGTTAAATTTTGGAGTTCGTACAAAGTCACTTTTTTTCCCCATATGCCCTTCAATAACTGCAATGGTATTGTGTAGAGAAAAGCCCATAGCAACAGAGAAAAAAGCAAAGAACATCCCTATGTATTTTATAAATTGTTTTACACCTCCACCATATATAGATTTGAAGGTATACCAGTAACAAACAAAGAAAATAGCAGTGCTCACCACAAAGAAACTCATCACGATGAAATAGCCTTTTAAATACAAATTTTCATTTTTAATATACAGCATGGGGATGCTTAAAATAGCTACTAAAAAAATATTTAAAAACATAGTACTATTTAGTAAGTGAAGTAAGCTATGTATTTTGGTTTTTGAAGACACATGGTTACTTTTCAAGACACGCCTAGACATTTTTTGAAAGTTCTCTGCGCCTCCTTTATTCCACCTAAATTGTTGTGAGCGTGCTGCGCTAATTACAACAGGGAGTTCTGCAGGTGTTTCTACATCTTCTAAGTATTTAAACTTCCAGCTTTTTAGCTGTGCTCTGTAACTAAGGTCCAGATCTTCTGTAAGGGTGTCTCCCTCCCAGTTTCCGGCATCCAATATACAGGCGCGTCTCCAAACACCAGCGGTACCGTTAAAGTTGATGAAATGTCCTTTGCTGTTTCTTCCTACTTGCTCTAGGGTAAAGTGGGCATCAAGCGCAAAGGCTTGTACTTTAGTTAGCAGGGAGTAGTTTTTATTAATATGTCCCCAGCGTGTTTGCACCACGCCTATTTCTAAGTCTTTAAAATAGGGTATGGTTTTATATAGCCAGTTGTGTTGAGGTAAAAAATCTGCATCAAAAATTGCAATATACTCTCCTTTTGCTATTTCCAATCCTTGCTTTAATGCCCCTGCTTTAAAACCAGATCTGTTGCTGCGGGTAATGTGTTTTATGTCCAGTCCTGTTGCCTGTAGCTGCTTTATTTTTAAGGCCGTTGTTTTAAGGGATTCATCTGTAGAATCATCCAATACTTGTATTTCAAGCTTCTCTCTTGGGTAGTCAATTTTTGCTATGTTATCAAGAAGCCGCTGCATTACATACATTTCATTATACACAGGAAGCTGGATGGTCACCGCTGGAATTTCTTCTGGGTTTTCAAAATCAAACACGGGGCAATGTGCTGTTTTTTTCTTGGCACTTAGGTAGTTAATAAGCAGGTTTAATTGCGCTAAAGCATACATGAGTATAAGTAAGAGCGAGCCGGTGTAAACAACCATGATAATGGTTTGCAGTATCATTTTTTAATAGAATATTTAAAAATCCAAGTTAAGATTTTAACACCAGCAAAGATAGCACCTTTTAGTGTCCCTGACACTTTCGATACTCCAATTCTATTGCGGTATCTCATCGGGACCTGTGTATAGGTGTAGCTTTTTTTCAGTGCTTTTAATTGCATTTCAACGGTCCAGCCGTAGGTTTTGTCTTGCATTTCTAGTGCAAGTAGCTTAGAATATTTTATAGCCCTAAAAGGACCAAGATCTGTAAAACGGGCACCAAAAAAAAGCTTCATTAAAGATGTTGCCAACCAGTTTCCAAATTCCTGAGGGTAGGTCATGGCGCCATCTTCCCTCAATGCCTTTACTCTTGCTCCTATAACAAGGTCTATGTCTTTTTCTATAATTGGGGATATGAGCTGGGTTAGCTGCTGGGGATAGTCACTATAATCACCGTCTAAAAAGACAATGATATCTGGCTTGGTTTTTTGTAATGATATATAGCTCATGGCTTTTAGACAGGCATGGCCATAGCCTCTTTTAAGCTCATTGATAACCGTAGCTCCAGCAGTTTTGGCAACCCTTTCTGTGGCATCTGTAGAGTTGTTATTAACTACTATAATTTCATCAACAATAGGCGGTATGTCTTGAATGACTTTACCTATGGAGTTTTCTTCATTGAAGGCGGGAATGATGACCTTAATTATAGTGCTCAATTGTCTTTTATAGGAATGTTGAGTTCTTTTTGTTGGGCAGGTACAATGTGTTCATCAAAATACCAAGAAGACCATTTTTCTATTGATAAAAATAGACCCACACCTACAAAGAGGGTTATAATAATTAGTAGCATTAAATTTTTTCGTTTACTTTTTTTATCAATTGCGCATTGATTTTGTTTTTTTCTAAAAGAATACACACCATAGATACCTATACAAAGTGCGATCCCTTTTAACACCCATGCTCCCGTACCAGAGCTTCCGTCATCTTTGTAAAAAAAATCAGCAAAGGATATGGCATACACACCACTCATTAGACCAAACATAAATAAAATGGCAGGTGCAACACAACACAAAATACCTGCAATTGCAGCGCTAATAGAGTACTTTAAGCTCCACTTAATTAAATTTGGTTTTTTTTCTTGAGTCATGATGTTTTATTTAAGATTACTCAAAGTTACTAAATATGTTTTTTATAATACGTGTAAATCTCCTCTGCAGACGCTCCCAACCATTTTTTTAGGTATATCATCAAAAAGTGATATTGCAAGTGCCAAACCCCTTTTTTTTCATACAATCGGGCAGAGGTGATAATCCAATGTTGGATTACAACAAATTGTTTTTTTTTGTAGAGTTGGTTGGTGAGTATTTGGTCTTCATAGATCGTATACTTCTGGTCAAAACCTCCTATTTCATTAAAAAGAGCTTTGGTGATAAAAAGACTTTGATCACCACCACGGCATATTTTCCAATTAAAGCGTGTTGCCCAACTCACCAGGGCTAACCACCAATGATTGCTGTCAAATCTCATCTTAAAACATCCTGCTAGGCGTTGTTTTTTAATTTCAGATATAATACATGTATCAAAACCTTTTGGAGGGTATGAATCTGCGTGTAAAAAATATAAAATTGAACTTTTGCTGAGGTTTGCCCCAGCGTTCATTTGTTTGGCACGACCTCTTTTTGATACAATTATTTTAATGTCAATACTGGCAGTTTATAGAAAACTCTTGGATCAAAGCAACAGTATTGTCCTGGCTATGGCCGTCTACCACAATAATTTCTGAAATATAACCTCCCGCTTGTTTTTCAATAAGATAGGCTAACAGGCCCTTAACATTTTCTGCTTCATTGAGAACCGGAATGATAATACTAATACTGTTTGCAGCTATTGGCATAGGGTTTTACTTGTTTAATTCCCAGTTATAATCCAAGTAGTTTATGTTAGCATTACGCTGTATTTTTATCGTAGAATAGGTGTTTAGAAATTCAATTAAGCTTTGGTTTTTCTTGAAATCTTTAGAGAACCACTTAAATATTTTTGAGATAGTAATGGCCTGTGGAGTGATTGTATTTCGCTGCATGTCATTTATAAATCGTACAGTCAAGGCTTCAAGTTGGGTATCTACGCTATGGGCAGTAAAGGCTTCATTTAATAAAACTGGGCATGAAAAAGAAGCGCAATTAATGGCAAAGTGGATTCGTGGATCCTCCATTTTTCTTAAAATTTGATGCTCTATTGTATCTAGGTTGTACATGGCGCCCCCCAGTTTCCATAAAGTCTGTTTCCAAGGATTGTCTATGTCTTTAATACTGCCAATGGGTTGGTTTCTGATAATTAAATCTATGGTCATTGCATTATATGCATTGATCCAGTAGGCTAGTTTCTCCTGTTTGCTCCAATTCTCTGTAGGTGTTTTTCTGCCAAGTGCATGCAAGTACATGCGCAGTACAGTCCTGTCTTTTTTAAACGCTTTGTAGTTTACCTTCCCTTCTGCGCTAACATTTTTTTGCAATAGGGCGTTAAATCCAGAGTGGTCAAAAACCTCCTTGTGTATAGAGTCTTTGGCAATCTTTGTTTTTAAAACAAAAGATGGTAAAGCATCTTGATTTGTTGTAGGATAAGCTGTTACCATTCCAACACTTGCCAAAATGATTGCTGTAATTGTTGCTATATAAAGGTAGTTTTTCATCTTTTTTGAATTGTATTAACAGCAACCACCACCATCATAATGGTAAGTAGATTCGCTAAAATAGATGTCATCTCTATCTAGTGCTTTTAGGGCCTTTGCAGTTTTATCGCAAATGGCTAAGGGTTGATTTTTCAGTAAAATATGTCCTTTGTTATCGTCAAAGAAATCCTCGCCGCCATAATAAATTGCAGCTTTGCCTGTAAATATACAAGGGCCATCCTCTGGCATAGGATCTTTGATGGCCGCAACCTCAATAGATTCAATGTAAATTAATTCTTCAGTAGGGTAGTTTTTCGGGTCTAAAATTCTGTAGGGTTTTCGGGCTCTAATTTCTATGGTTCCAAATCCTACATCTGTGAGTGCCTTTACATAGTCTTTTATTGGCAAACTACCACTTAAACAAAGCGCACGCAAACGCGCATCGTTTCTTAGGGTGTCATTCATCTGCTGCTCACATGTTGGATCACTCATTACTAGTTTTCCGTGGGGTGTTAATACGCGGTACATTTCTTCTATGGCCCGTTTTAAGTCTTCTGCTTTAAAGATATTAAACAAACAGTTTTGTGCAGCTACATCAATGCTATTGTCATCAACGGGAAGGTGTAGAGCGTCTCCTTTTTTAAGAGTAACAAACTCAGATTTAAACCAAGGGTTTTGCGCTTCGGCAATTTTAAAATTTGCGGCAGAGGCCTCTAACATTTCGTCTACAACATCAACCCCAACAACTCCGCCCCTTTGACGATTAAAATATGAGAACTGTAATAATTCCATGCCGCCTCCAACTCCCACATAGAGCATTTTGGGATTGTTTGATAGATCTCGCGCATGTACGGTGCTTCCACAGCCGTAATTCATCTCTTGCATTATTTTAGGAATCTTTAAGCCGGGGAGTTCCCAAATAGGATTGGTGGTGCAGCAAAGCCCAACATCTGGAGTAAGTGCTGCCTTGTTTATAAACATCATGTGTGGTATCTAAGTAGCTCATTCTTTTTTTTGGTGTTTTCTAAAGCGATTGTATCAGTTCTGTAAATAGGGTAATCATAGCAGGTTCTGCTTTTCCAGCTTGCGCAATAATATCTGTAATGTCAACAGGTTTTAAATTATCTGGATCACACTCATCTGTTAATACAGAGAGGGCTATAACCGGTATTTGTAGATGATTGGCAACAATAATTTCTGGCACGGTACTCATTCCTACCGCATCTGCGCCAATAATTTTTAGGTATCTATATTCTGCTCTTGTTTCTAGTTGAGGTCCTACAACACTTGCGTATACACCCTTGTGCAGATTTATGTTGTGTGCGGCTGCAATTTCTTCTATTTTGGCGTTCATTTTTGCATCATAGGGTTGGTTTAAGTCTACAAAACGCTCTCCTAGTTTTTCAACACCTTTAAAGGCTAAAGGTGATCCACCTTGCAAATTGATGTGATCATCAATAAGCATAATTTCTCCTTTTTTAAAGTTTAAATTTATAGCACCAGAGGCGTTACTTACAAATAATCTTGTTATTCCTAGTCCTTTCATAACACGAACTGGAAAGGTGACATCAAGCAGGGAATACCCTTCATATAAATGAAAACGACCTTGCATTAACACTACTTTTTTCCCTGCTAGTTCTCCGTATATTAATTTTCCTTTATGAAACTCAACAGTAGCTGTTGGAAAATTAGGAATATGGTTGTAGCTCATTTCTGCCTCAACAGCTACGTGATCAATAATTTTCCCTAAGCCAGTTCCTAAGAATAATACCTATATCTGGGGTTCCAAAACCTCTGCTTTGTAAAAATTCTACAGCCTCTTGTATGTGTTTTATCATATGCTAAACTATTTTTTTGTTGCTTTTTGGGGTTTTAAAAAACCAAGTATCAAGAGCAAGTTGTATTGTGATATCTGGTATTGAAATTCTGTCTTAACTACCTCCTGGTTGGCTAGCTGTTCAAAAATACGTATTTCTAAAAGCTTAGTCTTTCATGTGAGGGAAGAATTTTTTAAACACGGCAATGTCTTTGATATCTTCATAGTGATCTACGTCATTTTTCTCTGCCAAGATTGCTAGGTTTTCCTAATTCTAAATCTTGTAATGTGTCATTTAAAACACGTTGTGTCCCCCATTTTTTATTTTTAAAAAGGGGAGGCTTTAGGTGTTTCATGCCAAGTAGGTAATAGCCTCCATCTTGTGCAGGGCCTATTACAAACTCTTTGTCTTCTAGTTTTAAAAAAGCATCCTCCAGCTCTTGGGTAGTGAGATCATACAAGTCACTACCAATAATGATAGCCCTTTGATAACCCATATTAAATACCTCTGTAAATGCGTGTTGCATCTTATGGCCTAAATCATGACCTTGTTGTTGTTTTTTCCTAAAAATAGAAGTATCCCAAATATCAACATCTTTAATTTTTTCAGAATAATACACATACACATCTGCTGCAAGGGGAGTTGTTATTTTTACTGTGTGGTCTAATAAAAACCGATACACATCAAGGGCGCTTTGATCTCCAATTGTGGCTGCAAGTCGTGTTTTGCATTTGCCCAGTTCTGGGTTTCTTGTAAAAACGATAAGAGCACTTTTTGAACTTGGCAGATGAAACACTTTTTTTGATTGCTGATTACCAAGATTTGTTTTAACTCCTAAAATTGCCATAGTATTTTGGGATAAGGTATTATTTATTGGATACTTTAATGCCTTTGGTGAGCCATTTCCCCCATTGTTTTGAGTACACGTGTACGCTGTCTGTGGGTTTTTGCTGCCTATTCACTACTGGTAAATTATTGTTTTTCCAGTTAAAGATACCTCCGTATAGGTTTTTGATATTTGTGTACCCTGCCTTTTGAAGTGTCTCTGCTATATCTTCACTTCTAACCCCTAAAGAGCAGTACACAATAATTTGGGCGTCTTTGCTTTTAATGTTTTTTGAAACTTTTTGTAAATCAAAATCTTCATAACCTGCATGCACAGCTCCTTTAATGTGGCTTACTTTATATTCCTTTTTTTCTCTAGTATCTAGTAGTACCACAGTGGGGTCATTTTGAACCTCTACAAGCATTTTAGCAGAAACATAAGGGATACTTTGTTTGTTGTATTTTAATAAAACCTGCTCTAATGTTTGCTGGGCAAGGCTGGTTGTTGCCTCAAAAAAAAGTACTATGTAGCAAAGTGTTTTCATGTTATTTATGTTGTAACTACTCCCTGACAGCTGCTTCCTGCTCCAGCGGTACAGCCATAACAGTGCTGGGAAATAACAATATCTCTATTGTTTAAAATAGATTCATTATACTGGTTTATATGGGTGACTTTACTAGCAACTTTGAGCCCTAACATTTGATTGAAATCACAGTCATACAAATACCCGTCCCATGAAATAGAAATTGTATTGTTACACATAACGCTTTTAACAGCCTTTGGATTGTATGCCTCTACAAGTTGGTACATATAATCTTCATAGTTTTCACTGGCAATGAGATAGTCAAGAAATCTTGAAATAGGAAGATTGGTAATGGCAAAAAGATTGTGAAATTGTATATTAAAATCTGCTAGCATGGCACTTTTAAACTCCTTTTCCATGCTGGCTTGATTTCCTGGTAAGTAGGCTCCGTTTGGATTGTAGACTAAATCTAGTTTTAAACTACTGCCAGGCATTCCATAACCTACTGCATTTAATTGCTTAAGTGCAGTGATAGATTTATCAAAGACTCCTTCTCCACGTTGTTTATCTGTTTTACCTTTTGTCCAGTGGGGCATTGAGCTAACCACATGAACATTGTATTTTTTAAAGAACTGTGGTAAATCATGGTATTTTTTATTGGCTCTTATGATGGTAAGGTTGCTTCTTACTATAAAATCTTTAATACCTGCCTGGCTCGCCCTTTCTACAAAACGTATAAAGTTAGGGTTCATCTCTGGGGCGCCACCTGTAAGGTCTAGGGTATGAGCTCCAGTGTTCTTTATGATTTCAAGACACTTTTGCATAGTTTCCCAAGTCATGATCTCTTTTCTGTCTGGCCCTGCATCAACATGGCAGTGTTCACACACTTGGTTACACATATAACCAAGATTTATTTGAAGGATTTCCAACTTTTTTGGACGAAGTGGGAACTGGTTTGTCTGTGTTATTTTTTTTGCAAAAGTGGGTAGTTCTCCATTTTCGAAAATACCACCATTTAAAATTTCTAATTGGCGGTTTGGGTTTGCCAATTGGTTTTCTCTTTTATGAAGGGATTGTTGTTTTAGTTTTGACATACAAGTGTTTCAGAGTAATAGTTTGGTTTTTTAATTGCGATATAAATCGCAGCATTTTTGTGAATGCTGTTGCATTTTTCTTGTGCGTATTTTTTACTCTTTTAGTATTACATTTCTAGCTTGTTTACTTTGTTCATCATCATGGTACCATGCACAAGAGTTGCCCCACTTTTAATGGCTGCTCCTACATGAATGGCTTCCATCATTTGTTCTTTGGTTACACCGCGCTCAAGAGAGTCTTTGGTATAGGCATCTATACAATAGGGGCATTGTTCTGTGTGAGATACTGCCAGGGCAATTAATGATTTTTCGCGAGCTGTTAAGGCGCCCTCTTCAAAGACTTTGCCATAATAATCAAAAAACTTGTTGCCAAGTTCTTCACTCCATTGTGTAATGTTACCAAATTTTCTAAGGTCTGCAGGGTCGTAATAATTGTTTGCCATAATTAGTTTTGTATAAGTGAAGCAAAAGAAGCAACACGTGTCTGATTTAAAAAGTAAATATAAGCAATAGTATAAAGGCAAAAGTATACAGCGCTGCTTTGTGTTGACATTTTTTATATTGCTTGGAGGTAGAGAGAAAGTATATTAAAAAAAACCCACTCATTGAGTGGGTTTTTGGTGGTGCCTCCAGGAATCGAACCAGGGACACATGGATTTTCAGTCCATTGCTCTACCAACTGAGCTAAGGCACCATTTGCTATGTCAAATAATTAACTTAGCGGCTGCAAATATAATGGTATTTTAATTGCAGCAAAACAATTTTTTGAAAAATATCTTTATTTAAATATGGGTCTTAAAACTCTCTAACATATGCAATGTCTGTCATGCATTTTTGTTTTTTTGGCCCCTTTTTTGACTAAGAATCAATTCAATGCCCTTTTTGTTCTTTGCTGTTGAAATAACTATGTATTTTTGTCGTCTTTGCAACGATATGAATCTTACAGTAGATGTTGGAAACACCCTATACAAGTTTGCTATTTTTAATGGCAATACGCTTGTGGAAACACAAGGGTGTGAAAAACAACGGGTTTTACAACACATTAAAAAGCTTTTTGTAAGCTATCCTGAAATTACACACTGTATTGTATCTTCGGTGGTTAGTTTGCCTTCTGAGGCAATCACACTTCTTGAAGATTTCAGTAGTGTACATGTGCTATCCTATCTCAGTAAGCTTCCTTTTACAAGCACCTATAAAACTCCAGAAACATTGGGTCCAGATAGAATTGCACTTGTTGCAGCTTCAGCCATGAAATTTCCAAAACAAGATGTGCTTGTAATAGATGGGGGTAGTGCCATCACCTATGATTTTTTATCTGCAAATAACCAGTATCTTGGAGGCAGTATTGCTCCCGGGATTGCCATGCGTTACAAATCCTTACACAGCTTTACAGCAAAATTACCTTTGCTGGAAAAAACAGCCGCCATTGCTATGATTGGCAATAGCACAGAAACAGCTATTCATTGTGGTGTTATACAAGGAATTACATTTGAAATTGATGGTGTGATACACCAATATAAAAAACAATACCCTGATTTAACAATTATTTTAACAGGTGGAGACACTCATTTTTTGCGAGATAGATTAAAAAATGACATCTTTGCCAACTCAAATTTTCTGTTAGAGGGCTTAAATTATATTTTAGAACTTAATAAAGATTGATGCTGATGCGAATAATTATTGGAGTTTTCTTACTCATTTCTACTGTTACGATGGCTCAAAACGGGACTTCATCTCCCTATTCGTTTTATGGCATAGGTTCCCTTAATTTTAAAGGAACCGTTGAGAACAGAACAATGGGAGGTATTAGCGTATACTCAGATAGTATTCATTTAGGGGTTCAAAACCCTGCCTCAATTGCAGATCTTGAGTTAATTAATTACGCAGTTGGTATTAGCCACAAAGAAAATACTCAAAAAACAATTTCGCAAAATCAACAACAATCTACTACTTCTTTTGATTATTTTGCTGTTGCAATTCCAATGGGCAAACTAGTTTCTAGTTTTGGATTATTACCCTACTCATCTGTTGGCTATGACACACAAAATGTTGATGGTGATGTAACAACAAGATATACCGGTCAGGGAGGTCTTAACAAAGCTTTTTTGACATTTGCCTACAGAGTATCACCAAATTTTAGTTTTGGTATAGACACTAATTATAACTTCGGAAATATAGAGAACACAGCATTTAGCCAGCAGGAGGATATTGAGTTAGGTGCTAGAGAGCAAAACAGATCAGACCTGCTTGGATTTAGTTTTAATTTTGGTGCTCGTTACAAAGCTAAAATCTCTAGAAATTTACAGATACAAACAGCAGTTGCCTATACTCCTGAGACTAACTTTAAGGCTGAGAACTCACGTCAGAGAGCCACTGTTTTTGTGCTTCCATCTGGATCACAAGTGGTGCGTGAAGAAATTGAAGTTGCTGTAGCAGATACAGACTTTACATTTCCCTCTCAACTAAGTATAGGAGCAGGTATCGGAAAACCAAAAAATTGGTTTATTGGTCTTGAGTATGTAAATCAAAAAATTAGTAACTTGACCAATCGTACCTTTGAATTGGAGAACATTACCTATACAGATGCTACAAAATATAAACTAGGAGGATTTTATATTCCAAAGTACAACTCACTCACAAGTTACTACAAACGAATTGTTTACAGAGCTGGAATACGTTTTGAAGAAACAGGAATAAACCTAAACGGACAAGACATTAATGAGTTTGGCATATCTTTTGGAGTTGGAATACCTGTTGGAAGATTATTCTCTAATGTAAATATTGGTTTTGAGATTGGAAAAAGAGGAACTACAGACTTTGGCTTAATACAAGAAAACTTTTTTAACACATTTATTAGTCTATCGTTTAACGATAGGTGGTTTGATAAAAGATATTTAGATTAACACATGAAGATTATTACAATGAAAATGAAAACCTTTTTAACTGGAATGACACTTGCCCTTGCCCTTATAACAACTTCGGGTAAAGCTCAAGACGCTCAAGAGTGTATAGCGATGGTGTCACTATTTACAGAGCCAGCAAAAGCAAAAAATTATCAAGAAGCTTACAAGCATTATGACAATGTTATTACAAAATGCCCTCAAACTACTATGGCGGTATATCAATATGCGGCCAAGATGTTTGGAGACTTTATCACCAATGGAGATACCGCTAAAATTTCTGATTTAGAAAAATCCTACCAATTAAGGATGCAGTACTATCCATCAAAAACAAAACAAGGGGCTGTATTAAGTAAATTGGCTCAAGTTCGTTTTGATAATGGTATTGGCTCAAAGAAAGAACAATTCTCTTATTTTGATGCGGCATTTAAAAAAGATGAAACAAATTTTAAAAGCCCAAAAGCTTTATATACGTATTTCTCTTTAGCAAAAGATCTTTATATAGATGGCGAGAAAGACTTGCAAGAAGTTTTTAACCTCTACGATGTGGTGAAAAATAAAATGGAGGTAGAAGAAGGTAAGCTGGCAAAACTACTCACAGCTCTTATTGACAAAGAAGATGCCGGTCAAGGGTTGTCTAGCAAAGAAAAAAAGAGATTGAGCGCCTATGAGAAAAACCTGCGTATTTTTGGAAAAGTAAAAGGTAGTGTAGACACAAAGCTAGGAAACGTTGCAGATTGTCCTAACCTTGTTATTTTATATAACAAAGATTTTGAGGCCATGAAAGATGATATTTCTTGGATTAGAAATGCGGCAGGACGTTTGTCTGGCAAAGACTGTACAGAAGATCCACTTTTTATTAAATTAGTTGAGCAGCTTGATAGACTAGAACCAAGTGCAGATACAAAAATGTACTTAGGGCAACTTGAGGCGCAGAGTGGTAACGCTTCAAAAGCATTGGTTTATTATGAGCAGTCTGCAACTATGCAAACAGACCCTAACAAGCAGGCTAGAATTTATTATAAAATCGCAGAAGAAAAACGCAAAACAGGAAGATATAACTCGGCAAGAACATACTACAATAAAGTATTAAATGTAAAGCCAAATGATGGTAGATCTTACCTTAAAATTGCTGCTATGATTGCAAAAAGTTCTAGTGATTGCGGAGGTACACCCTTTGAAAAAAGAGCTGTAAATTGGAAAGCTGCAGAGTATGCAGAAAAAGCAGCAAGAGTAGATCCTTCTATTGCATCAAACGCAAGGGCTGCAGCAAATAGTTACAGAGCTCGTGCTCCGCAAAAAACAGATATTTTCTCTGCCGGCATGGCCGGAAAACTCATTACCCTTAACTGTTGGGTTGGCGGTAGTGTAAGGGTACCAAATTTATAATATGACTATTAAATCATACAGCATACAAAGCGTGATGTCCCTTCTTGTGGTCATTACGCTTTTTGCCTGTGATGCAAATTATAAAGACAAACAAAAATTAACTTTAAAAGATGATCAGCCCCTGGCCATTGGCAAGCAAATCAACCTAAAATATACAGATAGCGGCAAGGTGGTTTCTAATTTAATATCAAAGAGTTTGCTAGACTATTCTAACTATGACTTTCCCTACCAAGAGTTTCCCCAAGGAGTTGAGGTTCATTTTTGGGAAGATGGCAAGAAAAGTACTGTTACCTCAGATTATGCGATTCGCTACGGTGGTACAGGTATGATAGATTTGCGAGAAAATGTAGTGTTAATTACAAGTGATAGTTTAATCTTAAAGGCAGATCAATTGTATTGGTATCAAACAAAACAATGGGTATTTACAGACCAGCCCTATCAAATAAAATTTAAAGACGGCTCTTATAATGATGGCTCTCGCTTTGATTCTAGCCAGGATTTCACGGAGTTTATATCAAGAAAAAACACAGGGGTACAACTTATAGAACCACAAGAAACTCAAGAAGATGCAAAATAAAATCTACAGACTTTTCGAATACGCATATATTGTTATGGCTGCTTTTTCGCTATACCTAGTTACAACACATTGGGCAGATAATAGAGGGCGCGCCTATATGTTTATCTTTTTTGCTATTTTGGCTGTGTTTATGTTTTTCTTCAAAAGAAAGTTTAGAAAAATGACCCAGCAGCGAAATAAAGATTTAAATAAAAAATAACAAGGCTATTTTCTAAGTATTTCAACCCTTGTTGATCATTTACTATATTTGTAGCCCACCTAATCATTTATAACATCCTGTTGGAATATCAAATTATTATTATTTTATTGGCACTTATATGCTCCGCTTTTTTTTCTGGAATGGAGCTTGCTTACGTTTCCTCCAACAAGATTTACATTGAGATTGAAAAAAAACAACAGAGTTTTTTAGCAGGGATTCTCAAAAAAATCACCGAAAGACCCTCCAAGTTTATAGCCACCATGCTTATTGGTAATAATATTGCTTTGGTGGTATATGGATTTTTTATGGGAGATATATTGATGCAATATTTACCCATACAAGGGCCCTCTGGTCTTTTGGTGCAGACCATTGTCTCTACCTTATTGATTTTGCTCACAGCAGAGTTTTTGCCCAAAGTATTTTTTCAGATATATGCCAATGATCTAGTGAAGTTTTTCGCTGTCCCGGCGTACTTTTTCTACATTGTCTTTTCCTTGGTGTCTGAATTTATTTTATGGATTTCAGACCTGGTTTTAAAATACATCTTTAAAACAGATGGAGATAAGGTAAGGCTTAGTTTTAGTAAAATTGAGCTAGGAAATTACATTAGCGAACAAATGCAGGCTATTGAGACAGAAGATGAGGTGGATTCTGAAATTCAAATATTCCAAAACGCGTTAGATTTCTCAGAGATAAAATCTCGCGAGGTCATGATACCCAGGACCGAAATAATTGCCGTTGATATTAGCACTTTAATTGATGAGCTGAGCCTGCAGTTTACTGAAACAGGACTTTCCAAAATAATAGTTTATAAAGACAATATTGATGATGTCGTTGGCTATGTTCATTCTTTTGATTTGTTTAAAAAACCAGAGACGCTCCAGGGTGTGATTATGCCTGTAGTGTTTGTTCCAGAAACCATGTTGGCTAAAGATGTGCTCAATATTTTAAGTAAAAAACACAAGAGCATTGCCGTTGTTGTGGACGAATATGGAGGCACCAGTGGGGTTATCACGGTAGAGGATATTATTGAGGAACTCTTCGGAGAAATAGAAGATGAGCATGATAATACAGAACTTATAGAAGAGGTTATTGAAGAAAACTACTATCGTTTTTCGGCGCGCTTAGAGGTCGATTATTTAAATGAAAACTACAAACTTTCTCTGCCAGATGATGAGCATTATGAAACCCTTGGAGGCATGATTGTTAATTTCACACAAGGCATACCACAAGCTGGAGAAACCCTTGTAATAGGAAATTACCAGATAGAAATCATAGAAGTTTCTAACACCAAAATTGACCTTGTTTGCGTTAAAATGTGCAATCCAGATACCTAAGCAATTTTGCAGTGGGTTAATCAAAATTTATAGCTAGTTGTTTCTCTTTAGAATTTCATGTGGCTTTTAGCTGTAACTTTTCACCAAAACTATTTTATTAATGCAGGGAAAATGGTATTTTCGCCCACTAAATTAATGTGAACACTATAGGTAGAGTGTTCTTAAATTAAAAATGACAGATGGCAATATTAAACAGCATTAGAAAAAGAGGAGTTTTCCTTATTATCATTATAGCATTAGCATTATTTTCATTCATCCTGGCAGATGTAATTCGTAACGGTGGATTTTCTTCAGAAAAATCATTGACTACAGTAGCTACCATAAACGGAGAAACACTTACCCGTGACATCTTTATGAAGCAAGTAGAGTTGACCCAACGTAACTTGGGAGAAAATGGAACTACTGCTCAGGCAATGAATATGGTTTGGGATCGTGAACTTCGCAATGTCTTACAACAACAGCAATACGATGCTTTGGGTCTTACGGCTCAAAAACAGCAACTAGAAGAGTCACTGCGTATGGGGCTAGCCTCAAATCCAACCTTTCAAGACGCCGATGGTGTTTTTAGCGCTTTAAAAGTGCAGGAATATATTGCAAATGTTAAGGCAACCAACCCAACGGCATACCAGCAGTGGTTAGATTATGAAAATAATTTAAAGAGCGGCGCTTTGCAAACTACCTATTACAACATGATTAAAGCAGGTATGAGAAGCACTCTTAGTGAAGGTGAACAAGAGTATCGTTACCAGAATGATAAAATCAATATGCAGTATGTATATGTACCTTTCACCTCTATCCCAGATACAGATGTAAGTGTTACAGATTCAGAAATTGAAGCATACATTAAAAAAAATGCTGCAGATTATGAGCAAACTCCTCAGGTTGATGTCCAGTTTGTGTCTTTTTCTGAAGCACCTTCAGATGAAGATATTGCAGACGCAGAAACAGCTATCACAAGTCTTTTAAAAGACCGTGAGGTTTACAACTCCAATATAAAAGCTACAGAGATTTTAAAAGGCCTAGAAAATACCCAGGATTACCAAAACTTTATAAATGACAATAGTGATGTTCCTTTCCAGGACAGGTATTTTTTTAAAAGTGATATTCCTGAGGCTATCGCAGAAGATCTTTTTGCAACCCCTTTAAATGGTATTTACGGTCCTTACAAACTGGGAAATAATAATAATATTTCAAAAGTGATTGGTATTACACAAATGCCAGACTCTGTGCAGTCAAGGCATATCTTGATAAGATACCAAGGTTCTTTTAGAGCCTCTGATGCTATCACGCGTAGCAAAGAAGATGCAAAGTCTATGGCAGACAGTATTACAAGAGTTTTAAAAAGAAATAAAAATAAATTTGAAGCCCTAGCCAAAACATTGTCTGACGATAAATCAAACAGTGATACAGGAGGTGATTTAGGGTATGTAGGTCCAGGAAAAATGACCAAAGAATTTAATGACTTTATTTTTGACAACAAAACAGGTGTTCTTGGTGTTGTTGAAACAGAGTTTGGCTTTCATGTTGTTGAGGTTCAAGAACAAAAGAACAAACAAAAAGCGATGAAGTTTGCAACACTTTCTAAAGAAATAGAAGCCTCAGAAAAAACACTTAATGAAGTGTTTGCAAATGCTTCTAGATTTGAGCTAGCTGCTCAAAAAGGTGATTTCTCTCAGATTGCAAAGGAGCAAGAACTTGCATTAAAGCCAGTAAATAAAATTGGAGCCTTAGACGCTACCATTCCAGGAGTTGGAAACAATCGTAGTATTGTAAACTGGGCCTTTGAAGAGGATGTATCTGTAGGCGATGTAAAACGTTTTAGTATACTAGATGGCTATGTTGTTGTGCAACTTACTAGAAAGAGTCCAAAAGGGCTTATGAGTATTGCTGAGGCATCTTCTTTGGTAATGCCAAAACTTAGAAACGCTTACAAAGCCAAACAAATCATGGCTACCATTTCTGGTGATGATTTAAATGCTATTGCCTCAAGTCAAGGCATTACAGTGCAAAATGCTACTGCCATTACCATGGCTGCACCAACCATACCAGGAGCTGGCGCAGAACCTGAAGTAGTAGGAGCTGCATTTGCAAAAGCTGCTGGAGAAACTACTAGTTTAATAGCTGGAGAAAAAGGGGTGTTTAAAGTACGTGTAACGGCGGTCAATAATGCGCCGGTTTTAGAAAATTATGCGTCCTATGCAAACCAATTAAATAGCGCAGCCACACCGGCTGTAAATACAAAGGTCTACCAAGCACTTAAAAATGCTGCAGAGATTGAAGACAATAGAGCTAATTTCTTCTAATAGCGCTTAAAAGATTATTTTAATGTAATCCGCTTACTTTTTTAAAGTAGGCGGATTTTTTTTGAACATTTTTGTAATCACAAAAGAATGTGCAAAGGTAATTGCTCCTAAAAAAGAAAAAATAATAGGCAGAAAAATTTGCTTGTCGTCTTTGAAGAAATACAATAAACTGCCAATGGCTAAAATAGAGATGAGCCATACTAGAAATGATTTTTGAATGTACTTTAAAAACGATTTCCAGGAAATTTCTTTATATAGGTAATCTAACTGCTCAATAATTGATGGGATGCTATGCCAAAGAATAAAGTAAATAGCAAAGCTCCATATAAGGTTTGAGCTACTAAAGACAATAAAGAAAACTAGTAGCAAAAAAAGCTCATAGGCTATTGTTTTGAGACCAAAGGTATGGTCTAGGTAGTATTTAATGCCTACCAAAATAAAGACAATAAAGGACCCAAGCAGGCAGTAGTAATATATACTACTATCAATGGTATTGCCAATGATGTCTTTTATAATGTTTGAAACCTCTGCTAAATTTAAGGCAAGTATTAAAAATAATACGACCAAACCATAGCTCATGTATAATATAGCACTTGTAAGAGAACTTTCCTTTATACTTTTATGAAAGTGTTGCTCTCCAAAATGATACCCACTAAATAAAATGAAAAATAACATAGCAATTTTGGGTGCCACGTAAAATACAAGCGCTGCCACTAAAACCACTAAGATATATCCAGACAAAAATAGACCTAACCTTTTTAGGGTAGTCACTTGTTTTATTTTACTTACAATAGAGAGGTCATTAGATCCATGAAGGATCCCTAATGTGAAAATAAAAAACAAACCGATGATGTATTGTGCGTTTTCTGGGATTTGGCTAGTAAGCCAGAGGCAGAAAAAGGTTGTGGTAATCAAGATATTACTAATATTCATGGGCTAAATTTATCGAATTAATAATATTATTTATTCACTTTTGTCAAATTACTTTAAAAAGTGTTTGGTTGTTGTGTTTTTTTTTGTTTTATTTATACCTATTAACAATAAACAAAATTAATAAAACATGACAAATTCTACTTTACTAATTCTTTTGGGAGATGTAAATAGCCCAGTGAATTTCACATTCTTTATAGGATGTATGGCAATGATGGCAGCTTCTGCTTTCTTTTTCTTATCGTTAAATCAATTTGACAAAAAATGGAGAACTTCTGTTTTAGTGTCTGGTTTGATTACTTTTATTGCAGCAGTGCACTACATGTACATGCGTGACGCAGCTATGGCTGGAGATGTAATGAACATTACCGCATTTAGATATGTGGATTGGATCTTAACTGTTCCGCTGATGTGCGTTGAATTCTACTTAATCTTAAAAGTAGCTGGAGCCAAAAAGTCTTTAATGTGGCGTTTAATTTTCCTTTCTGTGATTATGTTAGTTACGGGATATATGGGAGAATCTGGTGGTGACGCTGTAGTTTGGGGAACAATATCTGGTTTAGCTTATTTCGTAATCGTTTACGAAATATGGTTAGGTGGAGCCGCAAAACTAGCAAAAGAAGCTGGTGGAGATGTATTACATGCTCACAAGATACTTTGTTGGTTCGTGCTTGTTGGTTGGGCAATTTACCCAATCGGTTACATGGCAGGAACTGCAGGATGGTATGGTGATGCAGGTTTATTCTTTGGAATGGAACTTGACATGCAAGTATTGTACAACATCGCTGATGCAATTAACAAAATTGGATTTGGACTTGTTATTTACTCTTTAGCAGTTAAGAAAACAGCTTAAGTTACACAAACATATTATTACAAATTAGCGCAACCTTAGGGTTGCGCTTTTTTTTTGCTTTATTTTTAACCCAAGGGAGGGTGTTTCATACCTTAGCTTTTTATGCCATCATATCATCAAAGGCAATGATAGTGGTGTACCCTTTAGCTTTAAAATAAGCCATATCTTCTTTATTTCCTGTGGCCAAGACAAAGTCTCCTCCCCAGGCGCCAAGGCTTTTAATAGTCTTTGGGTAGTCTGGAAATACTAATTCCTTTATAGTAGCTTGCCCCAGCATTGAAGCTATTTTCTTTTCATGTGCATTTAGAATTCTTTCTAAATCTCCAAGGGTGTAACAAACAAGCGCTTTTTTGCTTAAATCTGTAATGGCCTCAAGTATCCTAGGGTCTTTCTCTATTTTCTTGTAAGTAGTTATAGCTTTCTTGCTATCTTGTTTTTGATTAAGGTGTATAAAAAACAAATGCTCTGTAAAGCTCCAAGTAAGCGTGCAGGGTTGCACCTGTGGCTTGTTATCTTTTAAGGTATAAAAAATAGGGGTATTGTGCTGAGCTGCAGCAATATCATACCCACTACCTCCAAAACTTTCTTGTAAGAGCGTAAAGGGGTCTATTTGGGCCCACTGTGCTATGTTGTTAATAAGGGTAGAGGAAGTTCCTAGCCCCCAATCTCTCGGGAAATCTAATTGTGTTAGTACTGCCAGACCTTTACTTTGTTTTAAAAATGATGTGTTGTGTATTCTAGCCGTTTGTAAAATAGTACATAGTGTTTTGGCTATCTGAGATTTATTAGTACAGGTAAGACTTGTAAGATCTATATGTGTTTCAAACCAAATGTTCCCAGTATGATCTTTGCTCACCCAGTGAAGCGTCTGCTCATTATTATCTGTAACAGTGAGAGATTGTCCATACATGGTAGGTATGGCTAGAGCAGTGGCCCCATCCAAAACAACATATTCTCCCATAATTAGAAGTTTACCATTGCTTTTATATGTAGTTTGTTTACTCACTTTATGCTCTTAGTTGTTCTATAAAAGCGATCACTGCCCTGTGAGATACTTGATGGGATGTAAAATGTGTTACCGCCAACGTTTTTTCTGCATCTGTTGCTTGAACCCCATTTAAAATATTCATTAAATGCATTTTCATGTGTCCTTTTTGGATTCCAGTAGTCACCAAAGAGCGAAGAGCGGCAAAGTTTTGTGCCAAGCCGGCAACAGCTACTAACTGCATTAGTTTTTTAGCATTTGGCTTTTGTAATAAATCAAAAGCAAAACCAACTAAAGGGTGTAGTGATGTTAAACCACCAACGGTTCCAAGAGCAAGTGGGAGTTCAATCCACATTTTAAAAATATCGTTCTCTACACTAGCGTGTGTTAGGCTACTGTACTGACCGTCTTTACAAGCATATGCATGCACTGCTGCCTCTACTGCTCTAAAGTCATTACCGGTTGCTAGTATAACGGCGTCAATACCGTTCATGATTCCTTTGTTGTGTGTAACGGCTCTTCTTGGAGTTGCTTTTGCAATTGATATGGCTCTAACTATCTTTTGAGCAAACAGGCGGCCATCAAGGTCTTTTTGTTTTAAAAGATCAACATGACAGGACACAGAGGCTCTAACCAAACATTCTGGGGTGTAGTTAGACAAAATACTCATGACAACCTCTGGATAGGTTTGTGAGGTGTTAAATGCTTTATAAGTTTTGGCTTCTCTTTCAAGGGTTTGTGCAAAGGTTTCTAAGCAGGTGTTTATAAAATTGGCACCCATGGCATCCAATGTTTCAAAAGTACAATGAAGCTGAAAAAAACCATCTAAAGTATTTGTACTATCTATGAGCTGGATATCAAGTAGCCCACCGCCACGTTTTTTCATGTTTGTTTCAACCTGCGAAATACTCGCAATTAGTTTGGGTTTTATAACACCGAAAAAAGCAATCATGTCTGCAGTATTTCCGAAGAAATTAAGATGAACCTGTCCGTTTTTAATAGTACTAACAACCTGGGTTGTAAAGCCGCCTTTGTCTAGCCAGAATTTTGCAGCATTACTTGCAGCAGCCACCACAGAGCTTTCTTCAATAACCATTGGAATTGCATATAAATCTTGGTTAACCAAGAAATTTGGCGCAATACCTATAGGCAGGTAATAATTAGATATTGTATTTTCTATAAAATCGTCATGCAGTTTTTGTAACTCGTTGTCTGAGTTCCAATACCTCTTTAACACATCTATTGCTTGCTCGTTTGCTTTAAAATAGGTCTTGGTAAGCCACTCTATTTTTTGAGCCTTTGAAAGTTTTGAAAATCCTGAGATTGGATTTGACATACATTTTAGTTTTAAAAGTCAAAGATACTACAAAGCATATAATGTTGCTTAAAATCAAAGCACCTTGAAATAATATTTTTTTTAGGAGCTTACTATTTTTACTGGCGCCTTGCTATCCTTGTTTTTAACTCCAAAAAAGGGCCTTGTTTCATATAATTTTATTAAACTTGTGATACCATAAAATTAACACATTAAATACAATTATGCGCCTAGGCTTTTTGCTCCTTTTTATTATAAGTTTTAGTGTTGCAACAGGGCAACAAAAACAAATCAGTCTTGAAGAAATATGGAGCGGTGACTTTTAGAACCCAAGGCCTTGATGAATTGCGTTCTCTTAAAAACGGCAAACAATATGCAGTGCTTAACTACAACAGGCTCTCTGGCGGATCTTCTGTAGATGTGTATGATTACATAACCGGAAAAAAAGTAAACACAATTGTGTCTTCATCTCAAATAAAGGATGCGAATTATTTTTATACATACACCCTTAGCGAAGATGAAACTAAAGTTTTATTAGCAACAGATTTACAACAAATCTATAGACGCTCTACCCTAGGCACCTATTACGTGTATGACGTGGGTACTAAAAAAATGATGCTTGTTTCAGAAAATAAAATACAAGAACCATTATTAAATCCTGCCGGAACCAAAGTGGCCTATGGGTATGATAATAATATTTTTATTAAAAACCTAAGCACTGGTGTTACTACTCAAATCACCAAAGACGGTCTTAAAAACAGCATTATTAATGGTATTACAGACTGGGTGTATGAAGAAGAGTTTGCTTTTGTAAGAGCTTTTGAGTGGAATAAAGACGGGTCTAAAATAGGATATATTAAGTTTGATGAAACCAGTGTGCCGCGTTTTTCTATGGATGTGTACGGGACAGGATTATACCCAACCCAACAAGTTTTTAAATATCCTAAAGCTGGAGATCCCAATGCACAAGTTTCATTGCACCTTTATGATCTTGAGAGTGAAAAAACAAGTAATGTAGATTTGTCTGGGTACAATAATTATTACATCCCAAGAATTAAATGGACCCAAGATACCAACGTACTTAGTGTCCAGACCACAAATAGAAAACAAAACACCATAGATCTTATTTTTGTTGATGCCAATAAAAACCAAACCTCTCTTGTGTTACAAGAAAAAGATGATGCCTATGTTGATGTCACAGATAACCTAACTTTTTTCAAAGACAATAGTTTTATTTGGACCAGCGAGCGTGATGGTTGGAATCACATCTACCATTTTAATAAAAGTGGAGATCTTAAAAATCAAATCACTCAAAGGTGCCTGGGAAGTTACTAACTATTACGGGTATGACCCAAAAAGTAATACCGTGTTTTACCAAAGTACAGAAAACGGAAGTATTAACCGTGGTGTGTATAGTACTTCAACGCAAAAGGTAAAAACAAGAAAGAGCTATCTGTAGCCACTGGAACCAACAGCGCCGCCTTTAGTGCAGATTACTCATACTATATCAATACATTTCAAAGCGCTACCACTCCAAGTGTCTTTACCCTGCATGATGCCAAAACAGCAGCAGTACTTAAACAACTAAAAGACAATACAGATTTAGCCAGCAAAGTGGCGGGCTATAAAATGTCTGAAAAAGAATTTTCTACCATCTCTGTAAACGGGAATGATTTAAACATGTATACCATTAAGCCTTTGGATTTTGACCCTTCCAAAAAATATCCCCTTTTTATGTATCAATACTCGGGCCCTGGTTCTCAAAATGTAGCCAATAAATGGAACGGCAGTAATGATTATTGGCACCAGATGTTAGCACAACAAGGGTATATTGTAGTGTGTATAGATGGAAGAGGGACTGGTTTAAAAGGAAGAGATTTTAAGAAAGTAACACAATTAGAGCTCGGAAAATATGAGGTGCAGGATCAAATTACTGCAGCAAATATATTGGGAACTCTACCGTATATAGATGCCAATAGAATTGGTATTTGGGGTTGGAGTTATGGTGGTTTTATGTCAAGTAACTGTTTGTTTCAAGGTCCAGAGACCTTCTCTATGGCTATTGCAGTAGCTCCGGTAAGTAGTTGGAGATTTTATGATACTATTTATACAGAGCGTTATATGTCTACACCTCAACAAAACCCTAGTGGTTATGATACCAACTCACCGATGTATCATGTAGATGGCTTAAAAGGAAAGTTCTTACTAGTGCACGGTAGTGCAGATGACAATGTACATGTGCAAAATACCACCCGTTTGGTGGAGGCACTCGTGCAGGCCAATAAACAGTTTGACTGGGCTATTTATCCAGACAAAAATCACGGTATTTATGGAGGTACTACACGCCTACACTTATACACTAAAATGACCAATTTTATAAAACAGAACTTATAATCAATAATTAATAAATAACTAATAATCACTAATATGGAATTTAAATTTGGGGGTTCACAAACGAACCAAAAAACAGTACTAGGACATCCATCTGGTTTGTTTGTACTATTCTTCACAGAGATGTGGGAGCGTTTTTCTTACTATGGTATGCGAGCACTATTGGTGCTTTTCTTAATATCTTCAGTACTTGATGAAGGCTGGGGTTGGGACCGCTCTGAGGCATTGGTCTTATATGCTTGGTACACTGGGCTAGTTTACATCACACCTATTTTTGGAGGGTTAATTGCGGATAAAATTATGGGGTACCGTAATGCAATTATTTTGGGAGCATTGCTAATGACTTTAGGGCATGGTTCTATGGCTCTAGAGGGAGTTGCAGATCCATTTTTCTACCTAGGTCTAGGTTTACTTATTGTTGGAAATGGATTGTTTAAGCCGAATATTTCATCCATGGTAGGGCAACTATATAAAGGAGAAGGAGACCAAAAAGATGCAGGATATACCATTTTCTATATGGGTATTAATGCTGGTGCTTTTCTAGGTATTTTACTTTGTGGATACATTGGCGAGAAAATTGGATGGCACTTTGGTTTTGGTCTAGCAGGAATCTTTATGCTTTTTGGAATGTTACAGTTCTACTTTGCTCAAACTATTTTTGGGAAAATTGGTCTTTCGCCAAAGAACCCTGAAAGTATAGAGGCGGCTAAAGAGGCTGCTGTAGAAGCTGCCAAACAGGAAACTGTTGCGGTAGATGAATCAAATGCTAATAAAGTAACCAAAGACAGGTTGGTTGTGATTGGTATTTTAGCCTTTTTCACTATTTTCTTTTGGTGGGCTTTTGAGCAAGCAGGAGGTTCTATGACAATTTTCGCTAATGATTATACAGATCGTATGTTGACAGGCGATGGTGCAGCAACCTTTAAGATATTTAACACACTATTGACAATCATACCTATGATTATTATTACCTGGGTATTATCAATGTTGTTTAAACAAACCTTTGCAAAATACTCACTATCTAATATTTTACTAGGAGCTAGTTTTGTTATTATTTGGGGAATTGTAATTTGGATGTTACAAAGAGAATGGGTGTCTGAGTCTGCAGAAGTTCCGGCTTCTTGGTTTGGAATCCTTAACTCTTTCTTTATAATTGCTTTTGCACCAATATTTTCTAAAATATGGGCCAGTAAATTAAATCCTACAGGGCCAGTAAAGTTTGCTCTTGGATTGATATTGCTCGGTCTTGGATTTGGTGTATTAGCCTATGGTTCTTTAGAGATTCCTCTTGGAGCTAAAACCGCTTCTGTGAGTATGATTTTCTTAATCTTAGCTTATTTATTGCATACTCTTGGTGAGTTGTGTATTTCTCCGGTTGGTTTATCTTACGTAAGTAAACTTGCACCAGCGAAACTTATTGGATTAATGTTTGGAGTTTGGTTTGTAGCCAATTTTATTGCAAATACTGCGGCAGGTATTACAGGTAGTTATATGGATCCAATTCTTGAAGAAAAAGGGCTTTCTTATTTCTTTATGATATTTACTTTAATTCCTATTTCTGCAGGAGTTGTAATGTTAATGTTAAACAAAATGCTTTTGAAAAAAATGCATGGAATTCGCTAACAGTACAATTTACACTCATAAAAAACGTTCCATGTATGGAACGTTTTTTGTTTATTATAGTTTATGAAAAAAGCACTTTTAGTACTCGTTTTTTTAATTTCTACGGTAGCCTTAACAGCTCAAGAAATAGCATGGATGTCAATGGACCAGGCGCTGCTTGCCCAACAACAAACGCCCAAAAAAATATTTATGGATGTCTACACCATCTGGTGTGGCCCTTGTAAACTACTTGATAAAAACACCTTTAGTAATCCAGATGTGATTGCCTATATAAGCAAGCACTTTTACCCTGTAAAGTTTAATGCAGAGGGTAAAGACCCAATCACATATAAAGGGTTTACCTACACAAACCCAAATTACAGAGAGGCTAAACGAGGTAGAAATGCTACTCATTTTTTTGCAGATGCTTTAAGGCTTCAAGGGTATCCTAGTTTGGCATTTTTTGAGAGTGACGGGACATTAATCCAGTCTATAGTTGGGTATCAAACTCCTCAAGAGTTAGAGCTGTATTTAAAAATGATTGCTACAGATCAATACAAGGAGGTTACCACCAGAGCACAGTGGGATATGTATCAAAAAAATTTTAAAGGTACTTTTAAATCTAGGTAATACTTATTGCCATATAAAAGCCCCCTTTTCATAGGTGCTATGAAAAGGGATTTTTTTTTCAATGCATGTTTGCCTCCAACGATCTACGTAGCTTTTGTAATTACTTCCATCTGCTATAATACGCACGGGCGATACACTATCTATAAAACGCGCAAGATGTATTTGCGTGTTTTGAGTTAATACAACAACTGGTTCTTGTAAGGCTTCTGGAAACACTCCAACACTATCCAAAATTAAAATAGGTGTCTCTTTATAGGTAAACACCTTAGGTAATTTTTCTTGTGCACTACTGCTGTTGTAATTTGCTGTTTTGTAACTTGAAATAAGACTAGCCAAAGCGGGAGTTATACTATCTGGAACAAACAAAGTAACTTGGTGTTTTTGTTTAACCCCAAGGAGTGTTTGTTTGTATTTGTGAAATACAATAAGGTGCCCCGGTGTTGGATACACTTTCATTATGGTTAAAACTCCCAAGGCAATCCCGCAAGATCCCAGGAAAGACATCAGGTTTTTGAAATTCCATTTTTTGCATACCAACAATAGGCAGATAATAACACCATAGCTTATAAATAAAAATGTCTTAGGGAAAGAAATTTCTTTAAATAAAAAAGCATCTTGCGCGGCTACCCAGGTAATAAAATCATTGAGTATGGCTATCATGCCTCCATATATTTTTGCCATACTATCTGGCAGGATATTAAGACATCCAAGAATTACTACCACAAAACCAACACTTAATACCGCCCCAAGTAAAGGCAATACAATGATATTGGTAATGAAAAATAAACCTGGAAATTGATTAAAATAATAGATACTCAATGGGCCAAGGCCAATTTGCGCAGCAATGGTAACGGTCGTGGTATTCCATAGTAATTTGGTTAGTGTATTACTAGGTGTGTAATAGCTTGCAAGTTTCGGTTGTATTGTAATAATTGACAAAACTGCTAGGTAGCTTAATTGAAACCCAACTTGGAGTACATACAAAGGATTGTACATTAGTAAACATATAAATGATAAACTCAGGGTATTTATAGTACTGGTTTTTCTACCCAAAGCTTGCGCAATAGCAAAAAAACTAAACATGGTAACAGCTCTGCACACTGAGGCAGATAATCCTGTAACAAGGGCGTAACACCACAAGCTCAAAACAATAGAAATACTACGAATAATTTCTCCTTTTTCAAGTCTAGTTACGGGAGCTAGTAGCATCAGTAATATAGCATATAGTATGCCTACGTGTAATCCAGAAACTGCTAATATGTGTACGGCTCCTGCAGCCGCATATCTCTGGTATAGTTGTTTGTCTAAGGCTTTTTTTTGCCCTAAAATTAATGCCTGTATGACGGCTAGTTCTTTTTGAGAAATGCTTGTTTGTGCTAGTTTGTAAATGCAGTAGTTTCTAAATTTTTCTGCATATCCTTTTAAAGAAGATGCAGCTGGCTCTAGTTTTAAAATCTCACAATAGCTGCTACGAATTTCATGGTATATGCCTTGATTTTTTAAATAAGCTGCATAGTTAAATTGATAAGGGTTTTTTGGCCCAACTACAGGAGTTAATTTTTCATTTAATATAACTCTGTCACCAATAGCAAGTGGTTTTGCTAGACTGTCTTTGGTAATTAGGAAAACTATATCCCCTTTGCACGAAACTCCGTCTAGGGCTTGTGTGGCCGCCCTGTATTTGTAATTATAGGTGTCTGGCTTTAAGATTTCTTTAATCTGTAGTTGTACAAGAGGTCTTTGCTGGGTTAGGGCATGTATGTAATGCTGTTGCTGAAATTGTAGGAACTGTGATTTGGTACTTATAACAACCCAAGGCTATAAAAAATAGACATAGTACCCCGCCAAACCAAGGGCTGTTGTAAAAACTATTTCTACTTGTAAACCAAAAAACAGCTAGTACCACAAATAGCAAACAAACTACTGGTAGTAGCAGAGGGAGGGAGTCGGCTTTAAAAAAACCAATACCAATACCTATAGCAAATGCTAAGGCGGTTGTAATTATAAACGGGTTGGAGTGTTTCAATCTATAGGCGCGAAAAACCTATAACCTTGGGAGTTTTTTTAAAAGTACTAAAAATCTCTACATTACTTTGTTTTGGGTTGCGCAAATTTGTTTTTAGGAAGATTGCAGCCCTTTATTTTAGCGCATCAACGATTAGCTGTCCCGTTGCATCACTGGCGCCTATTCCTCCTAATTTTTGCTCTAAGGCATCGTAAGACTTAAGCAATGATGCTCTATTGTCTTTGTCTAGAATTTTGGTGAGTTCTTTAATTAAACGCTGGGTGTTGAAATCTCCCTGGATGAGCTCTGTAACCACTTCTTTGTCTAGAATAAGGTTTACTAGAGAAATGTATTTAAGCTTAACAACCTGTCTTGCAATGGCCACAGATATTGCGTTTCCTTTGTAACAAACAACTTGCGGTACTTTAAAGAGAGCTGTTTCTAGGGTAGCTGTTCCTGAGGTAACAATTGCAGCATGAGATACCGAAAGTAAATCATAGGTTTTGTTTAACAGTAAATGTATGTTTTGCTTGTTTAAAAAAGGCGCATAAAATGATGCGTCTTGACTTGGGGCTCCCGCTATCACAAATTGGTAGTCTTCAAAGGTATCTGTAATAGATAGCATAATACGCAGCATTTTTGATATCTCTTGCTTTCTGCTTCCTGGCAGCAGCGCAATAATAGGTCTTTGGTCTAGTCCATGGAGTTTGGCAAATGCTTCTTTGTTTGTCTGTTCTCTATTGTTAATGGCGTCAATAAGGGGGTGTCCAACAAAATGTACCGGAAAATTATGTTTGTCTTGGTAGAAGTCTTTCTCAAAGGGAAGGATAACATACATGGCATCCACATCTGCTTTTATGTCTTTAATTCTTCCTTCTTTCCAGGCCCATATTTGAGGGGAGATATAATAATGTGTTTTGAAACCTTCTTTCTTTGCCCATTTGGCAATACGTAAATTAAATCCAGGATAGTCTATAAAGATAATTACATCTGGCTGGAAGGCTGTAATGTCTTTTTTGCAAATAGAAATATTTTTAAAAATAGTTCTTAGGTTAAATAGAACTTCAATAAAACCCATAAAGGCAAGATCTCTGTAATGTTTTACCAGACCTTGGGTTTGTTGTTGCATTAAATCTCCACCCCAAAACCTAAAACTAGCTTTTGAATCTTTAGCCTTTATTGATTTGATTAGGTTTGCACCGTGCAAATCTCCTGAGGCCTCTCCTGCAATGATATAATACTTCATATAGTATGTTGTTCTAAAATTTCAGAAACAAAAATTAATTAAAATATAGTACATATGCTGTAATAGCTGTCAATAAATGTAGCCATTACAACACCTCTAGCTCTGTAATCTCTATCAAACTTTAAAAAACCAAAAAACAATACCAGGTTTGGTAAAGCCCCCAATGTTAATACTGCCCATGCATTTCCAGTTTTTAAGTAAAAATCAAAAACTTCTGAAACGCTCGTTCCTTTTAAAAAGGATATGATGACTATACACATGCCAACTCCTGTTGCATTTGCAATGATCCCGGTTAGAAAGCCTATTATTATTTGTTTTTTCATCTATAAATCCCAGGTATTAATGTCTTTTATGGCGTGGTGAGCTGTTAAATCAAATTGTACTGGAACCACAGATACGTATCCATTGGCAAGTGCCCATTCGTCAGTGTCTTCGCCTTTGTCTTTATTTATAAACGCTCCTGTGAGCCAGTAATAATCTCTGCCCAGTGGGCTTGTTCTTTTGTCAAATTTTTCTTGCCAATACGCATCTGCTTGTCTGCACACTTTTACACCTTTAATTTTCTCTTGCGGAAGTTTAGGGATGTTTACATTAAGTACAACTCCAGAGGGGAGCCCCTGGGCAAGACATTTTTCAACCATTAGCTTGATGTATTTTTTTGCAGGTTCAAAATCTGCCTCTAGAGAGTAGTCTAGTAAAGAAAACCCAATAGATGGAATACCAACGGTTCCTGCCTCAACAGCTGCGCTCATGGTACCGCTATATATTACATTAATAGAAGAATTACTGCCATGGTTTACGCCACTTAGGCATAAATCTGGTTTTCTGTCCAGTATTTCGTTAATGGCAATTTTCACACAATCCACGGGAGTGCCACTACAACTATATTCGTTTTGAGGCGCATCTTTCTCAATTAGTATACTATTGCAGTATATCGTGTCGTTAATAGTTATGGCATGACCCATTGCACTTTGGGGTGCATCTGGAGCTACCACCACAACATCTCCAAAAGTAGTTGCTACTTCAATGAGTGCTCTAATTCCAGGGGCCGTAATGCCATCGTCATTAGTAACTAAAATTAATGGTTTTTTTGCGTTCATTGATACTGTGTTTGTCCTACAAAAATACAGTTATTAATTGTATGTATAACCATGGAGGAAAATAACAATTTTTAGCCATCTATTAACAAAAAAATAGGAATTATAAAGAGGCTTGGCATGGTTTTTTATATATTTTTAACCTGACTTAAAAAGATAGTTTATGCAACTGATGAAAAAGAATTTTAAAGTACTCTTATTGGCTGTTTTTGTAGCGGCAGCATCTTGCAGCTTTACCACCAAAAGCTTTGATAGCTCCAGAGAAAGACAAGCTCTTAATAGATTTGGTAACCTATGTTCTTGAAAAATGGCACTATGATGCCCCGCCCATAGATGATGTTTTTTCTAATGGCTGTCTACGCCAAGTTTATTGATGGGGTTGACCCAATTAAGCGCTATTTTTTAGCGCAGGATATTCAAGAATTTGAGCAGTATAAACTCCAGATTGATGATCAATTAAGAACGAAAGATCTATCTTTCTTTAATTTGGTTTACGATCGCCTAGTACTGCGTATGGAGGAGTCAAAAAAAATGTATCAAAACGCATTAAGCACTCCTTTTGATTATACAAAAGATGAAACCATCAATGTAGATTATGACGCCTCTAGCTATGCAAGCACAAAAAAGGAGTTGCAGTCCCGTTGGAGAAAACAATTAAAGTTTTCTACCATCTCCACCTATTATGATTTTCTAGAAGAAAAACAAACCGTAGAAAAAAGAAAGGCTGAGGCTCTTAAACAATCCAAACAATACATTGCCACGGGAAATGAAGACCTAACAGATACACAATTAGAAGAAAAATCTAGAGCTTCTACACAAACTAGCTTAGAGGAGTATTATGATTTTACAGATGATCTGCAACGCAAAGATTATTTTGCCATTTTTTTAACCACAATTGTGGAACAGTTTGACCCACACACAAACTATATGGCCCCTCCAGATAGAGATCGTTTTGACCAGCGTATGTCTGGAAAACTTGAGGGTGTTGGAGCCCGGCTTCAAAAAAAGAAAGACTATATAAACGTAATAGAGGTTATTAGTGGTGGTCCTGCTTGGCGGGGTGAGCACATCGAGGTAGGAGATGTTTTATTGAAAGTTAGACAAGAAGATGAGCTTGAACCGGTAAGTATTGTTGGGATGAGAATTGATGATGCTGTAAAACTAATTAAAGGGCCAAAGGGATCAAAGGTAATACTTACTGTAAAAGGAGTAGATGGATCTATACGAGAAGAAATAATTACACGTGATGTTGTAGAACTAGAAGAAACCTATGCGAAATCAACTATAGTTGGCAAACAAGACAACACCTATGGTTTAATTAATTTGCCGGCATTTTATTTTAACATGCAAAACTATAAAGAGCGTAATGCGGCCACAGATATTAAGAAAGAAATTCTTAGCCTCAAAAAAGAGGGGGTAGAGGGCTTGGTACTAGATTTAAGAAACAATGGAGGAGGTTCTCTAAGAACGGCAGTAGAAATTGCAGGGCTGTTCATTAAAGAAGGTCCTGTTGTTCAAGTTGCAAGCAGTGATGGCACTAAAGATGTTCTAGAAGATAAAGATGCCACAATTATTTGGGACGGCCCTCTTGTTATTTTAGTAAACGAGCTTTCTGCATCTGCTTCAGAAATTTTGGCAGCAGCCATGCAAGATTATAAAAGAGCTATTATTATTGGAAGCAAACAAACCTATGGTAAAGGTACGGTTCAAAATGTGGTAGATTTAAATAGATGGTTGCGTAAAAATGATCAAGGAGATATGGGCGCTTTGAAGCTTACCACTCAAAAGTTTTATAGAGTTAACGGAGGGTCTACTCAATTAGAAGGAGTTAAAAGTGATGTGGTGATGCCAGATCGGTATAGTTATTTTGATGTTGGAGAGCGAGATTATGACAACCCATTACAGTATGATAAAATATCCCCGGCATCCTATGAGCTTTGGGAAGGATACATAGACTACCAGACAACCATAGATAAAAGTAAAACTAGAATTGCTCAAAACAATCAATTAAGGCTTATTGAGCAAAACGCTATGTACATTAAAGAGCGTCGTGACCAAATGAATATAACACTCAATTTAACTGGATACACTACCCAAATAGATGAAAATAAGCAGGCTGTAAATAAATTTGATTCTTTAGACACTTATGATAATCAGTTAAGTTACCGTTCCCTCCCAGATGAGCTAGTTTTGATGCGTGAAGACACCACTTTGGTTGAGAAACGCAAAAGATGGCATAAAAACCTGACTAAAGATGTATACCTTGAGGAGGCAATTAGTGTTCTGCAAGATTTAAAGCTGGCTACTATTAAAAACGGGAATGCACCAAAACTGAAAAATTAAAAATTCATTATATTCTATAAAACCTGCTATGATTCAACAATTATAGCAGTTTTTTTTTGCTTTATAAGTGGCTAAGTTTTGCTACATTTACCTTGTGAAAAAAGCAACATCATTATCACAATTAGCCTTTCAAAAGTTTTGTAAAAATTTTTGGGGAATGCTAAGTGTTGCTTTTTTAACCTTAGCCGTTATGGTTGCAATTTTCGCCTATGGCTTGGCGCCAGATAGTAGTGAAAATGCAAATCAAATGCATTTGTCTATTCATTCTAAAGCGCCAGGATTTACAGTTAAAATGCTCGTTTTGCCTGTTGCGCTTGCACAGAAAAATAATTTTTATACTTTTTTCTTTGGCAATGAAAATGCTACTACAGAAATTCCAATAAGTGGCTACAATGTTTTAGAAAATGGAATTTCTATCTCCCTGTATACTGAGGACGGCTCTGGCCCTACAAAATATTTTTCACTTGATCGGTTTACAAATCTTGCTTTATCAAGCCAGATTCCTACTAATTATATTAAAGAACAAACGTTTTTGTTAGGCACAGATAAATACGGCAGGGATCTGCTTAGCAGAATGTTAATTGGCATACGTATTTCTTTAGCTATTGGTTTTGTAGCTGTTTTTATATCACTACTAATAGGTGTTTTTATGGGTGCTATTGCAGGTTATTTTGGCGGCAAAGTAGATGCCATTATAATGTGGATTATTAATGTGACATGGTCTATTCCAACCCTTTTATTAGTCATTGCCATTACCTTGGCTCTTGGAAAGGGTTTTTGGCAGGTTTTTATAGCCGTAGGGCTTACTATGTGGGTAGAAGTTGCTAGAGTGGTTAGAGGGCAGGTGTTGAGCGTGAAACAAATGCAATATGTAACTGCAGCAAGATCACTTGGTTTTACAGATTATAGAATTATTACAAAGCACATACTGCCCAATATTATGGCGCCAGTTATCATCATTAGTGCTGCTAATTTTGCAGGTGCGATACTTATAGAGAGTGGCCTTAGCTTTTTGGGTATTGGAGCCCAGCCCCCAATGCCTAGTTGGGGAGGTATTATTAAAGATCATTACAGTTATATTGTTCTAGGTAAGCCTTATTTGGCAGTCATTCCAGGGCTTGCCATTATGAGTTTGGTAACTGCATTTATGTTGGTTGGTAATGCCCTAAGAGATGCATTAGATGTGAAAAATTAATGCTTTTTTATGTGTAGTAATAGTTTGAGGCATCAAGTCTTACAAAAATAAAGAGTAAAATAGTAAAGCCCCATAAGCCAGAGCCTCCATAGCTAAAGAAAGGTAGCGGAATCCCTACGGTAGGAAATAATCCAGTAACCATCCCCACATTTATAAAAAAGTGAAAAAAAAGGATAGCACCTACACTATAGCCATATATACGTGCAAATTGGCTCTTTTGTTGCTCTGCTAGAACAAGTACCCTTATTATTAAGAAAATAAATAAAATCACCACCCCTAGGCTACCAATAAAACCCCACTCTTCACCCACGGTACTAAAAATATAATCTGTGTGCTGTTCTGGAACAAAATTACCTTTAGTTTGTGTTCCTTGTGTCCATCCTTTACCAAACCATCCACCACTGCCAATGGCAATTTCACTTTGGTTGGTGTTATATCCTATCCCTTTGGTGTCTATTTCTTTACCCAGCACAATGTTAAATCTATCTCTGTGGCGCTGCTCGAACACATTATTAAAAATATAGCTTACAGAAAAGGCAAAACTAACACACGCAATGGCAATGGTTGCATATTTAAAAACAGATGGTTTTAGCTTTTGCTTTTTGTTTTTAAGAAAGATACCAATGGTAATGAGTGCCACTAAAAACCCAATCCAAGGGGCACCCACAACAAGGGTTCCAACAAATAGTGCGGCAGCAAAAAAACCAAGCAATAAATAGACAAAATGGAGACCCTCTCTGTACAAAGGGAAAATAAAAGCAACATAAATTAAGGCACTTCCCGGATCTGGCTGCGGAATAATAAATATAGCAGGTAGCGCCAGAATAAGAAATGCTTTGAGTTGATCTTTAAAGGCATTCATGTTGGTTTGTATGTCACTCACATATTTAGCAAGTGCTAGGGCTGTTGCTGCCTTTGCAAACTCACTAGGTTGTATGCTTGCGGGTCCAATTAAATACCAAGATGTAGCTCCATTTATAGTGTTTCCAAAGCTATATAGTCCTAGAAGTGTGAGTAATGAAACAAGGTAAATTATACTCGAAAACCGCTCATAAAACTTTGCCTCCAGCGCTAAAATAAATACAATAAGTATAAAACTAAGAAAAATCCAAAGCAGTTGCTTGGTGTACATATTGCTAAAGTCAAAAAAGGTACCTCCAGCTTGCGTGTATGATGCAGAATAGATGTTTACCCACCCAATGCTTATCAAGGCTAAAAATAGCAGGATGATAATCCAATCAAACTTTAATGTGTTTTTTGTCGTAGCCATTATTGATTGATTTTAAATGGCTTTCCAGCATAAGGTTTGTTGTACTCATCTTCCAAAGATCCGTTTAAAACAAATGCTTCCATATCTGTTCTGGTAATTTCTCCTTTAATGTATTTTTCTATCATAAGGCTGGCAATTCTTCCTGCCCAACGCGCCCCCCAATATCCATTTTCAACAAAAACAGCAATGGCAATTTTAGGGTTGTCTTTTGGGGCAAAGGCAACAAAGACAGAGTGGTCTGTGAGCTGTTTTACACTGCCGTCAATTTTTTTAAAGTTTTCTGCAGTTCCAGTTTTACCACAAATTTCTATATCAGGTATTTTTAGAAAAGAAGCTGTTCCATCTCGATATACATCATGCATTCCTTCTATAATGGGTTCAAAGTACTTGGAGTCTATACTTGTTTTGTTGATGTGTTTAAATTTTTTAGCGATGGTGTCATGATCTTGTATGTTTTTTATCATGTGAGGGCGCACCCACCAACCTCTATTTGCAATGGCTGCCGTAAAGTTTGCCATCTGTATAGGTGTTAATAATACCTCTCCTTGGCCAATGGCATTTGAGATAGTGGCTGTTGCGTACCAGTTGTTGTTTGGATATTTGGCATCATAGGTTTTTGAACTAGGTATTTTACCTTTACTACCAACGGGCAAATCATAACCAAGGTAATTTCCAAGGCCAAAACTAGTTAAATGATTTTTCCAATTATCAATTCCCTTTTGAGGGGTATTGTATTTTTCAATCACACGTTTGTAAACGTTACAAAAATAGGTGTTACAAGATTTGGCAATTCCTCCCTGTAAATTAATAGGGCTCTTGTGTTCATGACATCCTAATTTACGTCCTCTTTTTCCGTAATAATATCCTCCCCGACATTCAATCTTCTCATCAAGGCGCACTACATTTTCTTGCATAGCAATAAGCGCTGTTAGGGTTTTAAATGGGGAACCTGGCGGGTACTCTGCTTTAAGACCTCTATCAAATAGTGGGATGGCTATGGTGTCATAATACAGTTTGGTAAAGTTTTCAGAACGTTCTCTGCCCACAAGTAAGCCCGGATCATAGTTGGGTGCTGTTACCAAGGATAAAATCTCTCCTGAAGA
This sequence comes from uncultured Ulvibacter sp., assembly GCA_943789105.1. Taxonomy (GTDB): domain Bacteria; phylum Bacteroidota; class Bacteroidia; order Flavobacteriales; family Flavobacteriaceae; genus Patiriisocius. The sequence goes on from CALSSW010000001.1 coordinate 205,273, forward strand.
AGGTTCTATGGCAACAATACCACCTCGTTTGTTTGTAAATAGTTTTTCTCCGTAGGCCTGAAGTGTAGCATCAATAGTGAGGGTGATGTCTTTTCCGCGTTTTGGGAGTGTATCAAAAATCCCGCCTTTGTAGGTGCCGATATCTCTATTGAATCTATCTTTTTGAATGTATTTTACCCCTTTTGTGCCTCGTAATATTTGTTCGTATTGTTTTTCAATACCAGTCATCCCTATTATTTCTCCCAATTCATAGGCAGGGTTTCTGTCAATAATATTTTGATCTACTTCTCTAATATACCCAAGGACATTTGCAGAATGTGATACTTCATAGTCTCTCAAGGATCTTTTTTGAATAAAAAAACCACGATACTTGTGTATCTTTTCAGAGAGTGAGGCGTATTCTTCTTTAGTGAGTTGAGGTATTATCGGCGAGGCCAAACGAGGAGAATAGCGCTTTGCAATGGCAAGCTTTTTTAGAAATTTTTCTTTTGAAATATGAAGCAGTTCACAAAACGCTACGGTGTCCAAATCTTTAACCTCTCTTGGAATAACCATAACATCATAGGATGGCTGATTTTGCACCAATAAGGTGCCATTTCTGTCAAATATATATCCTCTTTGCGGGAAATCATAGACCGTTTTCACAGCATTATTCTCAGAAAGCTTTGCAAAAGAAGTGTCATAAATTTGCAAATAAAACAGCCTCCCTGTAAATACAAGGGCAGTGACAAGAACAATAAAAAGCAATAAAAACTTTCTCATTTAGTATTTCAGTAGTACACTTTAGTTTTGCCTTTTAGTTTTCTTTTGTTTTGAACAAAAGTAGTATGCACAAAATAAGTAGCATACTGAATATTCCAGAAAATAGCGTTGACTTTAGTATTAAAACAATGTGAGATGGGCTAAATATCTCTAGACTAAACAACACAAAGTGATGTATAATCACCATTAATGTAATATATAATAAACGTTCTTTAAAGGTAACCTTATTTAGTTTTATAGCATTGTATTGATAGCTCACACCAAAAGAGAATTTCAATATGCCAGGACGTAAAAACCCAACAAGCACACAAGCCGCCGCATGTACTCCTCCAGAATCTGAAAATAAATCTATACTAAGCCCTAATAAGAAGCTTAAAAAAATGAGCAGTGTCTTGCTTGCGTCAAAGGGAAATAGTAGAATAAAAATTAGATATGCATATGGATTTACATACCCTATAAAATTAATATGGTTTAACACAATGACCTGTATCAGCATCAAGACAATAAAGCGAACTATATTTGTAATGATTTGATTATTCTGCATCTTTACTGGATTGAAGTTGAATAATCTCTTGCTTATTTTGGTTTTTAATTACAAAGACATGGCTAAGGTTAGTCATGTCATTAAATAAGCTCACATCAACAGTATAACTATCATTGTTTTCTATGGTGTAGTTTGCAACTCTGCCCACTAATATTCCTTTTGGGAAGATAGCTGAGTTTCCACCTGTGATAATAGTATCTCCAATAGCAATAGGTGCTAGTTTAGGAATCTCGGTGAGTTGTACAGTATTTGGATTTTTTGTGTTCCAGGTTAAAAATCCAAAATGTTTTGATTTTTTGAGTTGTGCATTAACCTGACTCTTGGTGTTTAACACAGATTGTATCCTTGCGTATTTACCACTTGTTTTATTTATAATACCCACAATGCCTTTGGAAGTGATAACACCCATATCAACCTCTAGGGAGTCATTGTAGCCTTTATCTATAGTGATGTTGTTGTTGGTCTTACTGTATACATTATTAATCACCCTGGCGCCTGTAAATTCAAAGTTTTTTGATAGAATACTATCTAGAGGATTTTGAGAGATAGAGGCATTGGTATTTGCCTGGTACTTTAAAAGCATATTATTTTGCTCTAAAAGGATTTTGTTTTGCTCTTTAAGATCAAAATACTCGGTAATATTTGATGTTACAGCGTACACTTTTGCGCTAAAAAAGTTAGTAGAACTTATCAGTTTACTGTTGTGGTAGGAGTGAGACTCAAGTGTTAGGATAAAGGAAATTATAAACAATAATGCAAACAACAGAAAATTTTTGTTCTTTATAAAGAAATAAATAATTTGCTGCATGAATTTATTGTGTCAAGAGATCTTATTTTAGTTAACTGTTTGTTCCAAAAAGACTGGCCGGTTTAATTTTAATGCCCTAGCCTTTACCAATTAAAACACTCTTGTATTTAGCAATGTTTTTTAGGGTAATACCCGTTCCACGAACCACGGCTCTTAGTGGGTCTTCTGCAATGTATACCGGCAGGTCTGTTTTTTGAGATAAACGCTTGTCAAGTCCTCTTAGCATAGATCCTCCACCGGCAAGATAAATACCAGTGTTGTAAATATCTGCAGCCAATTCTGGAGGGGTTTGTGATAGGGTTTCCATTACAGCATCTTCAATACGCAGGATAGACTTATCTAACGCCTTTGCAATTTCACGATACCCAGTCATCACTTGTTTTGGTTTTCCTGTCAACAAATCCCGACCTTGAACTGCCATCTCTTCTGGAGGAAGTTCTAGATCTTCTGTGGCGGCACCAATTTGTATTTTAATTTTCTCTGCGGTTCTATCTCCAACATATAAATTGTGCTGAGTACGCATATAATACACAATATCATTGGTAAATACATCTCCAGCAACTTTTACAGATTTATCACAAACAATACCTCCAAGTGCTATAACTGCAATTTCTGTGGTACCACCTCCTATATCTACTACCATGTTTCCTTTGGGTTGCATGATATCTACGCCAATGCCTATGGCTGCTGCCATTGGTTCATGGATTAGGTACACTTCTTTCCCGTTAACTCTTTCTGCACTTTCTTTTACGGCACGCATCTCCACTTCTGTAATACCACTTGGGATACAGATTACCATTCTCAGGGAAGGTGTAATCCATTTTTTCTTTAAGGCTGGAATATCTTTGATAAAAACATTTATCATCTGTTCACTGGCATCAAAATCTGCAATTACCCCATCCTTAAGAGGCCTAATTGTCTTTATGTTTTCATGCGTTTTTCCCTGCATCAAAGCTGCTTCTCTACCAACGGCTATTATTTTGCCAGTTTCACGATCACGTGCAACAATAGATGGTGCATCTACTACTACTTTATCGTTATGAATAATAAGCGTGTTTGCCGTACCTAGGTCAATGGCAATCTCTTCAGTAAGGAAGTCAAAAAATCCCATGGGTGTTATTGTGGTGTTTTAATTATACGTTATTGATTAGGCTCTTACACAAATGTACTAAAATTTAATGCTTAAAATGACGTGTTGCAGTAAATACCATTGAAACATTATTTGCATCACAATAATCGATACTTAATTGATCTTTTATGGAGCCTCCTGGTTGTATTACAGCAGTTATTCCTGCGGTGTCTGCAATTTCCACACAATCAGGAAAAGGGAAGAAAGCATCACTTGCCATTACCGCTCCTTGAAGATCGAAATTAAAGTTTTTTGCTTTTTCTATGGCTTGATTTAGGGCGTCTACACGAGAGGTTTGTCCTGTTCCACTAGCACATAACTGACCGTTTTTTGCTAGCACTATTGTATTTGATTTGGTATGCTTGCATATTTTGGATGCAAAAAGCAAATCTTTTAGCTCTTGTGTGTTAGGTTTTTTACTAGTTGGGTGTGTTAATCCTTCACGGGTGTCTGTAATGGTATTTCTGTCCTGTACCAAAGTTCCGTTAAGGCAAGTTCTAACCGTTGTTTTTGAGAGTGTGACTTGTTTTTGTGTCAACAAGATTCTGTTCTTCTTCCCCTTTAAAATTTCAATAGCATCACTGGCAAAAGTGGGTGCAATAACAACCTCGCAAAATAATCCATGAATCTCATTTGCCGTAGCCGCATCAATTTGTGTGTTAGCAATTAAAACACCTCCAAAGGCAGAAACAGGATCTCCAGCCAATGCATCAATATAGGCCTTGTGCAAGGTATCTCGCTGAGCAAAACCACAAGCATTGTTGTGTTTTAAAATTGCAAAAGTAGGTTGCTCTCCCGTAAATTCATTCATTAGGTTTACCGCTGCATCAACATCTAAAAGATTGTTGTAGCTCAATTCTTTTCCGTGAAGCTTGTCAAACATCTGGTCAAAATCTCCAAAGAAAAATCCTTTTTGATGCGGGTTTTCTCCGTATCGCAACACATTTGCATTTGTTTGTGAAATTTTAAGTGCCGTAATGTCTTGATCTGCATTAAAATAATTAAAAATTGCGGTGTCATAGTCAGAAGAAACATTAAAAGCTTTTGCTGCAAAATGTTTTCTAGCAGCCAAGGCAATAGTACCCTGGTTTTGAGAAATGAGGTCTAAAAATTCAGTGTAATCTTCCATGGATGATACGCAAATGGTGTCTTTGAAGTTTTTTGCAGCAGCACGAATTAGTGAGATGCCGCCAATATCAATTTTTTCTATAATATCTTCTTGTGAGGCTCCGCTAGAAACCGTTTTTTCGAAGGGGTACAAATCTACAATCACAACATCCAATTGTGGGATGTTATATTGCTGCATTTGCTCCCTATCTGAGGGGTTGTCTTCCCGGTTTAAAATCCCTCCGAATACTTTAGGATGTAATGTTTTAACACGTCCACCCAATATAGAAGGGTAGTCTGTTACACTCTCCACGGCAACCACGTCTATGCCTAAATCATTTATAAATTTTTGGGTACCTCCGGTAGAGTATAAAGTAACCCCAAGGTCGTTTAGTTTTTGAACAATAGGGGCCAATCCGTCTTTATGAAATACAGATATTAAAGCCGAAGATATTTTTTTGAGGTCACTCATTACTTAGGTGGTTTTTTTGAAGTATAATTGAACGTATTTTACAGAGGTAAAAATACATAATAAGACCTATTGTTTGTAACAAATTTAATCACTTTGCGACTTACTTTTTGTTTGTATTCACCTATTTTAGATATAAAAGAACCTGTTATGCCTTTGTTTAGTATGTTCGGGGTATTTTTGATTTGTTAATAGGCATTTCATAACTTTATAAAATTAAAAATGTATGCGTTTTAACGAGAATTTATTTTACTAAAACAACAGACATTTACAACTCCCTTACCAGGATTTTACCAAACTAAAAAAGCTATTATGTTAATTTATCTTAGGGTCCTTAAAGAAAGTTTTTATTTTGCTATTAGCGCCCTGGTGAACAATAAACTGAGAACCTTTTTATCGTTGCTTGGAGTTACCATCGGGATTTTCTCAATTATTGCTGTATTGGCTGCTGTAGATTCATTAAAAAATGAAATTGAGGGTAGTATTAGCTCTCTAGATAACTCGACTATTTTTTTGGCTAGATTTTCTTTTGGGCCTTCAGAAGTTCCCAGATGGAAACGAGAGCAATTTCCAAACGTGAGTTTTGAAGAATACAAACTGCTTAAAGATGCTGTTCCAAACATAAAGGCCGCCTCTTTTACCCTAAATGTTGGGCCAGCTACAGTAAAGCATGAAGATAGAACCGTAAGCAACGTGGAGGTTGGGGCAGTTACGGAGGGCTACTATGATATTGAGTCTTTGCAATTGGCACAGGGAAGGTTTTTTAATGAGGCAGAATCTAACAGTGGTACTCCTGTAATTGTACTAGGTGATGAAATTGCAGCCTCTCTATTTAGTGATGTTTCCTTTGCCCTAGGAAAAAAAATACGCCTATACGGTATGAAATTTGTCGTTATTGGTGTTCTAGAAAAACAAGGGAGCCCACTCTTTGGAAGCTCTAAAGACACCTCTATATTTATACCCTCCAATCTCATTAGAAGAATCTATGGAGAAAACAATAGAGCTGTGCTGCCTTTTATTGTTATCAAACCAGAAAAAGGTATTGATAATGATGAGTTTATAGCACTGTTAAAACAACGCCTAAGAATTAAAAGAGGTATAAAGGCAGATGATGTGGATAATTTCTTTGTGAATCAATTACAAGGCTTCGCAGATGTTATTGATGACATTATTGGCACCTTAAACTTGGTTGGGCTATTTATTAGTTTCTTTTCTTTGCTTGTTGGGGGCTTTGGTATTGCCAATATTATGTTTGTGAGTGTAAAGGAGCGAACCAATTTGATTGGAATTCAAAAATCTCTTGGAGCAAAAAATAAATTTATTTTATTTCAATTTTTATTTGAAGCTATAATTCTGGCCCTTATTGGAGGTGTTATAGGGCTTGTTCTGGTGTATTTTGTTTCCTTGATAGCCTCTTCAATGGCTGGAGATTTTGAATTTATACTCTCCACAAAAAACATGATTATTGGAACAGGAGTTTCGGCTGCTATTGGGTTAATCTCAGGGATACTGCCTGCAATTTCTGCCTCTAAATTAGATCCTGTAGAGGCCATAAGAACAGGAATGTAATTTTTTACAAAATAGTGGCAACCTTTTCATTTAGCCAGGTTAGAAAATCTTCATCTGCTTTTGTGAAGGGGTCTGGAGTGTTTGAGTCTATATCTATTTGCCCAATGTTTACACCGTTTTTAAATAGTGGTATTACAATTTCTGCTTTTACTGAAATGCTACAAGCTATATAATTGTCTTGCGCCTTTACATCTGGTACCACAAAGTTTTGGTTACTCACCGCAACTTGGCCGCAGATACCTTTTCCAAATTCAATAACGGTATGCTCTGTGGGTGCCCCACAATAGGCTTTTAAATGGAGTGTTTTTGTGGCATGATTTGCAAAATAAAAACCGACCCAGTCATAATACGATATCTGTTGTGTAAGAAGCTTACAAACATTCTGTAATCTATGGTCTACAGCAGCAGTCTTATCCTCTATTATAGCAGTAAGCTGAGGTTTTAAAGTATCTAAAATCATGGCAGTAATTTTTTAAGCAAAAGTATTTCAAAGTAATTATAATATCCAATTTCTTTGCTTGTTTTTTCTCAGTAGGTTTTTGTTTTTTGTTTTTCGTATTTTTGTTTTCTAAATCATATCCATGAAACACGTACTGCATACTCTTTTTTTAGGAATGTCATTATTTCTTTTTTCTTGTAAAAACCAAACCAATGCAAATGAGCCAGAAATTAAAACAGCACCTGGGGCTAGTGATTTAGTTAGTAAGGGTGAAATTCAGGAAGTGACTTTTACATCAAAAGGCGCCTCTAAAGTTTTTTATTATTACATAAAATTAAAAGACGCTTTAGTTAATACAGACGCTTCTCTTACTTCTAAAGTCTCTTCAATGTTTAAAGAAGTTGTCATTTCAATAGACAACCATGAGAATATAGTTACTGCTTTAGAGCAGATGTCAACTTCAAGTGACATACAATTTCAGCGTGAAAAATTTGTTATAGTTACTGCTGGTGTAGAGAAAATATTAGAAGATAATGTAGCCAAAGGCGTTTTCTACAAGCAATATTGCCCAATGGCATTTAATAATATGGGCGGGTATTGGTTAAGTAACTCTAAAGAAATTAGAAACCCGTTTTTTGGTGATAAAATGCTGAAATGCGGAAGGATAGATAAAGAAATTAACTAAAATTTACCACTACGGCTTTACTATTGTTGTAATTTTACATTTTGAAACAAATCATCTCTATACTACTAACCCTTTTATTACTTATAAGTAATACAGGTATAACCTACGCCCAACATTTTTGTGGTGGCCACCAGATGATGGCCAAAGTAACCATAGGGCAAGAACGGTTATCTTGTGGTATGGCACTGGTAAAAGATCTTTGTGATGAGTCTGGTCAAAGTGACACACACTCATGCTGTAACAATCTCTACACTCAAGTAGTTTTTGATGATACTATTGAGCAGCCCGTTCTTGAATTTCAATTAACACCCTTGTTTGATGTTAATAACACCGCTATTAATAGTGTTTCTGAAATTTTAACACCCCAAAAAGAGGTCGTATACACTATCTACAATCCACCACCCCTAATAAAAGATTTCTCTATACTTTTCGACACTTTTTTAATATAATATACAACAAAAGCTATTTTTTGGATAGCAACACTTTTGTGTGCACTTTGTTTTTAGGCGCCACATGTAATTATATATTAAATTTAAAAAAATGACACAAACATATCATATTCAAGGAATGACTTGTAATGGTTGCAAGGATTCTGTAACAAGAGCCTTTCAATCTCTAGAGGAAGTTCATCAGGTACATGTTGATCTTGAAAAAGGCACAGTTTTACTAACTTCGGCTTCTGTTATTCAAACCAAGTTGATAAAAGAGTTGCTGCCCTCAAAATTTACCCTGATTGAAGATAATACCCAAACGGTAAAACAAAACAATGTGTTTGCCAGGGATAAAAAAGCTCCTCAAGGGTCAAAGCTGGAGCAACTAAAACCATTGTTTTTGATTTTTGGATTTTTACTACTTATTAGTAGCGCTTTAAATTTTAGAGGATTTACTACCTTAAATTTTATGCTCGATTTTATGGGCTTATTTTTCTTTGTCTTTAGCCTTTTTAAGTTTTTAGATCTCTCTGGATTTGCCTTGTCATTTGCTATGTATGACCCTCTGGCAAAGCGTCTACCTTTATACGGCCGGGTATATCCTTTTTTAGAATTAATTCTTGGTTTTTTGTTGTTAGCGAAAATCCAACTACCAATAGCGCTACTTGTAACGGTTATTTTGTTAAGTATAACCACCATTGGAGTTTGTATTGTTTTACTTCAAAAAAAACAAATAACATGCGCCTGTCTTGGAACGGTTTTAAAACTGCCCATGACCCAAGCCACATTTATTGAAAATAGCGTCATGATTTTCATGGCCACATTCATCTTATTAACACATTATATATAATGAAACATATTTTATACCTATTGCTAGTTTTACCAGCACTGCTTTTTTCACAACAAAAAGTATCTGGTAGTATTTTAGAACTACAAAACAATAAAGAAGTACCCTTGCCTTTTGCCAATGTTTTTTGGCTTAATTCTCAGGTGGGTACTGTTACTGATATCGACGGAAATTTCAGCATTGAGTTTTCGGCTCAATACTCAAAATTAGTGGTAAGTTATGTGGGTATACCACAGATACAATTACCAGTTGCAAATCCTAATACTGCTATTAGGCATGTATTAAGATCTAAAGGGAACTTTAGATGAAGTGGTACTAACTTCAAGAATTAAAGCAACCTCTAGGTCTTTTCTTGGGGCAGAAAACGTGATTAACATTTCTAGTGCAGAATTATTGAAAGCAGCTTGTTGTAATCTTTCAGAAAGTTTTGAAACCAACCCATCCATAGATGTCAATTTTGCAGATGCTATTACAGGGGTTCGTCAAATAAGATTGCTAGGGCTCACTTCTCCCTACACGGTAATCACCACAGAGAACATTCCTTCTGTCAGGGGGGCTTCTCAGGCCTATGGACTTAGTTTTATTCCTGGAACTTGGGTAGAGAGTATCCAAATCACCAAAGGGGCAGGTAGTGTTGTAAATAGTTTTGAAAGCATTGCAGGACAGATTAATGCAGAACTTGTAAAGCCCAGCACAGATAATAAAATATTTGTAAATGCCTTTGGCGCTTTGGGAGGTAGACAAGAATTAAATGTTCACTTAAACACAAAACTTACAGACACTTGGAGCACCGGAGTATACCTTCACGGAAACACAAGAGATAAAAAAAATGACAGAAATGAAGATGGATTTCTTGACAACCCGCTGGCAAAACAAATAAATTTTATGAACCGCTGGCAATATGCAAATCCTAAAACGGGTTTTGTGAGTTTTATATCTCTTAATTATTTAAAAGATGATAAGCAGGTTGGGCAAACGGGTTTTGTGCCAAATCGGGATCGTGGTACTACTAATTTTTGGGGAGGTGAGGTTGATACACAGCGCGCTGGTTTTACTGCCAAACTGGGCTACGTCACCCCGAGTGCACCCTATCAATCTATTGGTATACAAGTAGCCGGAAATAGACATGAGCAAAATTCTTATTTTGGATTACGAGAGTACAATATACAGCATGATAGTGGCTATGTTAGTGGTATTTTTAATTCTATTATTGGTGATTCTAGGCATACTTTTAAAACAGGTATTACAGCCGCTTATGATGATTATAAAGAACTGGTAGAGAGTACAAATTACAACAGAACAGAACAAAGTCTTGGAGCCTTTTTTGAATACTCATTTGATGATTTAGAGAATTTCACCATGACAACCGGCCTTCGTGTAGACACCCATAATTTATTAGGCACCTTTGTTACCCCAAGATTTCATGCGCGTTATACCCCTTGGAATAAAGCGGCACTAAGAGCTTCTTTTGGTAGAGGAAAACGCAGTGCCACTATTTTTACAGAAAACCAGTCGCTTTTTGCAACCTCAAGGGCTATCTCTATCACAGATAATGGTGGGCCTATTTATGGACTGGATCCAGAAATTGCCTGGAACTACGGGGTTTCTTTTTTGCAAGGATTTACTGTTTTTGATCGTAAGGCAGAGTTGAGTATGGATTTTTATAGAACAGATTTTCAAAATCAAGTGGTTGTAGATTGGGAAGATCCTAACCAGATACGTTTTTACAATGCACAAAACGCAACTACTGCCAATAGCCTTCAAGTAGACTTGAGCTATGCTATATTAGAGCGTTTAGATTTTAGAACAACATACAAATACTATGACGTACAAACAGACTATGCTATTGGAAGATTAGCTAAAGCGCTAACTCCAGAGCATCGTTTTTTTGCAAACCTATCCTACCAGACACTGCTGTATAAAGAGGCGCAATGGAAATTTGACGCAACCTATAACTGGTTAAGCTCTCAACGCCTCCCTAGTACTCAAACCAATGAGGCTCCTTATAGACTCCCACAGAGTACTCCTTCTTTAGGTACACTAAATGCACAAATCACCAAAGTGTTTAGTTCTAAGTTTGAAATATATGTAGGAGCAGAGAATATTACAGATCAAAGACAAGAGAACCCAATTTTGGACGCTCAAAACCCTTTTGGTTCAAATTTTGACACTACATTTGTATATGGCCCAATTTTTGGAGCTAATTATTACGCAGGATTAAGATATAAAATAAACTAAAATTAAAGAAGATGAAAAATGTATTACTAGTATTGATGCTTGTTTTTGGAGCAAGTGTTTTTGGACAAAATAAAAATGCAAAAGCAGTCATTGCCGTTGACGGAGTATGTATGATGTGTAAAGATCGTATAGAAAAAGCATCTATCAAGACCAAAGGAGTAAAGTCTGCGGTTTGGAATCTAGACACAAAAGAGTTGCGAGTAATTTATAATGAAGAAAAAACAACCTTAGCTGCTATAAATGCATCTGTTGCTGCCGTTGGTCATGACACAGAACAAATAAAAGCAACAGAAAAGGCGTATCAAAGTGTACATCCTTGTTGTAAATACAGAGACCAGGATGTGCAAAAAGAGCACACCATGGACAATTAATTTTTAGCTTCATAAAGTTTCTTAAAACCACTTTTTTTTGAAAGTGGTTTTTGTATTTTTATACTATGATATTAAAACCAAAAATCTTACTATACATTATAACCCTTTGCGTGCTTGTTGCAGCTGTTGTTTGGGAGTATTATATGCAGCAGTGGCTGTCTTATCAGCCCGAAGATGGGGCTAATGTTTTAAGGGTTGATCTTTTTGTAATATGGCCAGTGGTACTTACCTTGGTTGGCGTATCTTTATTTAGGATACTTGAAAATAGAAAATAAAAAAAACAGGCTACACCAAGTGTAGCCTGTTTTTTAGTACAAGAAAGCTAAAAAATTAATTTTCTTCTTGCACCTCTTCTTTAGCACTCTCGACAGCCTCTACAGCTGCTTCATCTGTAGTTTCTACTGCTTCTACAACTGAGTCTGTAACGACCTCAACCGCTTCAGACCGCTTCAACTGCTTTTTCTTCTACAGTTTCAACTGCTTCTTTAGTTTTGTCTGTAGTTTCTCTACAAGATGTTACAGAAACTATTAATGCTAGTGCAGCAAATGTTGTGATTACTTTTTTCATGATATTGTTTTTTTAGTTTAAAGGTAAAAATACTGTAATATTTAATAATACAAGTTTTTAGTAGCGTTATTTTCAATTAGTTGTATAAACTTCATGTTTTGAGAAGTACCTACTATGGAAATATTCCTTTTAAGCGGAATATTTCCGAATAAAATATTGGATATATTCCAAAAAAACGTATATTTGAATATGGACGCAAAATTATCTATCGAAGCCAGACGTTTTAAAAAAGTACGTGAAGAACTAAATCATACCCAGCAATACTTTGCTGAAATTCTAGGTATTGGTGCTACCACAGCAGATATAGAAAGAGGTAAGACCAAATTATCTGGAAAAGTAGTTATGGAGCTCTTACGTCAATTTAATATAAATCCTTTGTGGTTGTTTGGAGAAAGCTATAACAAAATTGTTAATATTAATGGAGGTGATGTAAGTCCTAAAGTAATCACCCTTGATGTAGATCAAAATGACACCATCGCTCTAGTAAATCAAAAAGCAGCAGCAGGGTATCCTCATAATGTTCAAGATGTAGAATGGTATGAAACCTTACCTGCATTTAATATACCCCTTCCCCAATACAGAAATGCAACTTATAGAGGCTTTCAAGTTGAGGGAGATAGCATGTTGCCAAACATAAGACCTAATGAATGGGTTCTTGGAAAGGCAGTACCTAGCATTACAGAGGCAAGTGATAGTAAAATTTATATTGTTGTGCTTCATGACTCTGTTTTGGTAAAAAAGTTGCAAAAAGTACCAAGCGCGCCAGATCGGGTTCGGTTAATTTCATTAAACCCAGAATACATTCCAATAGAAGTTGCTGTTAAAAATATTCAAGAGTTATGGCTTGTAAACAGTAAACTTACCTTTGGTATTGATGAGCCAAGTGAGAGCTCTTTACTTAGAGAATTGCAACAATCTATGGAAGAGTTGAAGGGGCAAATCAACAACCTAAATGCTTAGGATTTCTTTCTATGAGTTTTGAGCACCTTTACGCATTTCTTGCCGCCCTTGGGCAAAACAACTCCAAAGACTGGATGAACTCCAACCGAAAGCAATACCATAGAGTTCGAGACTTTTATATTGCTTGGTTAGATGCTATGAATCAAGAACTAGCCGCCATTGATTCAAACTATTTTGATACCCCCGGTAAAAAAGCCATTAACCGCATTAATAATAATTTGATGTTTCAGCCATCAAGGCCGGTGTATAAAAATCATTTTGGCGCTGGTTTAGACCAAATAAGCAAACAAGGAGATTTTTACATACACATTGGCGAGAAAGAGAACTTTATTGGTGGAGGATACTGGCATCCTAGTTCAAAGGTGTTAAAAAGTATAAGAGAGGCCATAGATTATAACGGCCAGGAGCTAAAAGCAATTTTAAATAAGGAGTCTTTTAAAAATACTTTTGGAGATTTATTGCCAGGGGAATCCTTAAAAAATGCCCCAAAGGGATACCCGCAGGAGCATCAGTACATCGATTTATTGAAAAGAAAGTCATTTGCCGTAGGAAAGACTTTTACAAAACAAGAGGTCCTAGCCGCAGATTTTAACCAAAGAGTAGTTGCTCTTTATTTGGAATTACTGCCTTTTAGAAGGTATTTAAATAATGCTGTAACGGTATAGCTAATTAACTACTCCCTTACTTTTTAAGATACGCTACAATCTTTTTTGCTGCTCCCGTATTGCTGTCTACAAAATGCCCGCAGATCATCCCTGTTTTATTTCTAAAACTAGAATCTTCAACCAATTTACTGAGTATGCTTTTGCACTCAGTGCTATTTTTAACAGAAAACAACCCAGCCAATGATCTTAATTTTATGGCTTCTGGGAATTTGCTATAATTTTTACCAATTACAATTGGTACCCCAAAAGTCGCAGGCTCTAGTATGTTGTGCAAGCCTTTTTCTCCAGCGGCACCTCCAACATATACAATATCAGCATAGCTGTATATTTTGGTCAGTAGGCCAATGGTATCAATAATAAAAACCTGCGCAGTTTCAATGTTCTCTATATTTCCTTTTGCGATAGTTTGAGAATATAAGGCGGTTTGTTTATGAATCTTTTTCCTAAGTGCTGAAATTTTAGCGGCATCTATAATATGAGGTGCAATGATAAACTTTACCTGCTCGGGTGCTTGGTTTATATACTCAAGTAACAGGTCTTGATCTTCTTCCCAAGTACTCCCGCATACAATACACAGGTTGTCTTTTTTGAAACGATCTATAAAATCTAAGGTGTTGTCCATTTCAATTTGACGAGAGACTCTGTCAAATCTGGTATCTCCACTAACACTTGTATTGTTTAAGCCTATGGCTGCTAATAACTCTTTTGAAGCTTGGTTTTGCAGGAAAAAGTGATCAAAGCTATCCAGTGCTTTGCGCATAAAACCTGCGTAGGGTTTAAAAAACACTTGATTTTCTCTAAATACTCCTGAAATTAGAAGAGTGCTAATTTCTTGCCGCTTCAACTCTACTAAATAGTTTGGCCAAAATTCGTATTTAACAAAAAACACAAGGGAAGGATGTACCTTGTCGATAAACTTTTCTGCGTTGCTTCTGGTATCCATTGGTAAGTATACAACTACATCTGCAAGAGGTGTATTTTTTTTATTCTCATAGCCTGAGGGTGAGAAGAAGCTCAAAACAATTTTGTGATCTGGATGCGTTGTTCTTAGAGATTCCATTATGGGAACTCCTTGTTCAAACTCACCTAGGGAGGCGCAGTGAAACCAAATCGTTTTGTCTTCTGGGGAAATACCACTGGCTATTATCTGGAAGGTTTGTTTTCTTCCCGCCATAAATAGTTTCAGTTTTTTGCTAAAAAGCTGCGCAATAGATAAAATACCTATTGTGATATAAAGCAGTATGTTGTAGAGTAAACTCATCTGTGTAAAAGTACAAAATTGAAGTTTTACAATATACGTGTGCTTTAGATATTAAATATCTTTAGCTCATTTACTCAAGTAGGGGAGTTGTATTGGTTTTAATATCATGCAATTTTGTATTTTTACAATGAGAAAATATCTGATTCGTCAAGGTTATTTGGTATGGAAGTTTCAGAGAACATTTAAATTAATTCTATAATACGAAGCATCGTGTATGAGAAAAATACAAATGGTTGATCTAAAGGGTCAATATGCCGCAATAAAAGAAAGAGTAAACGCATCCATACAGGAGGTTATAGACACCACAGCATTTATTAATGGACCACAGGTACAAGAGTTTCAGAAAGAATTAGAGGCATACCTTGGTGTAAAACATGTAATCCCTTGCGCTAATGGTACAGATGCACTGCAAGTAGCTATGATGGGTTTAAATTTGCAGCCTGGCGATGAAATTATTACTGCAGATTTTACCTTTGCAGCCACTGTTGAGGTTATTGCTTTATTAAAGCTTACTCCTGTTTTAGTAGATGTAGATCCTATTAATTTTAATATTGATATCGCGGCTATTGAAAAAGCAATAACATCAAAAACCAAAGCTATAATCCCTGTACATCTGTTTGGTTTGGCCGCTAATATGGATCAGGTGATGGCCCTTGCAAAAAAACACAACCTTTATGTAATTGAGGATAATGCTCAAGGTATTGGAGCTACTTACACCTCAAAAACAGGTCAGAAAAAGATGACCGGTGGCATTGGTCATGTTGGTTCTACTTCTTTTTTTCCTTCAAAAAACCTAGGTTGTTATGGAGATGGCGGAGCTATTTTTACTGATGATGATGATTTGGCCCATATAATAAGAGGGATTGTTAACCATGGTATGTACAAAAGATACCACCATGATGTTGTTGGAGTTAATTCAAGATTAGATTCTATACAAGCCGCGGTACTAAGAGCAAAATTGCCAAAGCTTGACCAGTACAATACAACACGAAGAAATACAGCTAGAAAATACACAAAAGCCTTTGCCGGTATCCAAAATATTATAACCCCAACGGGATTTTGTGATAGTTCCTTTTCTATTTGCGATACTTGTGATTGTCATGTGTTTCACCAATATACATTACAGGTTAAAAACATTGATAGAGATGCCTTGGTTGCTCATTTAAATGCCAACGACATCCCTTGTGGTGTATACTATCCAATACCGTTACATTTGCAAAAAGCATATGCAGATACTAGATATAAAGAGGCAGATTTTACCGTAACAAATAGACTTGTGAAAGAAGTTGTTTCTCTACCAATGCATACAGAGCTTGACGATGAGCAAGTTGCTTTTATTACCAAAACCCTGATTGATTTTGTCACAAAATAATTTTTGGTCAATTATACTTAAAAAAAAGAGACTGCTTTAAAGTAGTCTCTTTTTGTGTGTAGTTATTCTTAAATTTCTCCTTTTGATGTGGTTACGCTTCGGTCTATTTTACGCATCAAGCCTTGTAATACATTACCTGGGCCTATTTCGGTAAAATGTGATGCTCCGTCTGTGATCATGTTTTGCATAATTTGGGTCCATTTAACAGGAGCTGTAAGTTGTGCAATTAAGTTTTTTTGAATTTCTGTTGCCTCTGTAACGGCTGTTGAACTTACATTTTGATAAATTGGGCAGCCTGGTTTTGCAAAATGGGTAGCCTCTATAGCAGCGGCTAATTCTTCCCTTGCAGGCTCCATAAGTGGGCTATGAAAAGCCCCACCAACTGGCAGTAACAAAGCACGTCTTGCGCCAGCATCTTTTAGAGCCTCACAAGCATTATTTACAGCCTCTATCTCGCCACTAATAACCAATTGTCCCGGGCAGTTGTAGTTTGCAGCTACAACAATCCCAGATTGTAAGGCGCAAATATTTTCTACAATTTTATTTTCTAGACCCAGTACAGCGGCCATAGTAGAGGGTGCTGCCTCACATGCCTTTTGCATTGCCAGGGCTCTTTTGTACACCAATAGTAATCCATCTGTGAAGGCAAGTGTTTTATTGGCAACAAGTGCAGAGATTTCTCCCAAAGAATGACCAGCTACCATATCTGGTGCAAAATTAGCTCCCATAATCTCTGCAGTAATTGCTGAGTGCAAGAAAATTGCTGGCTGGGTTACTTTTGTCTGTTTAAGCTGCTCTGCGGTGCCTTCAAACATAATTTTAGTAATTTCATAGCCAAGAGTTTGGTTTGCCTTTTCAAAAAGCTCTTTTGCACGCGCAGACTTTTGGTACAGCTCAAGGCCCATTCCTGTATACTGAGCACCTTGTCCTGGAAATATATATGCTTTCATAGTCTGTTTTTTTTGTTAATTACTGCAAAAATAAGATTATTATTTTTTATGATATTTATATGCGATCCCAAGTCTCGTAGGTAAACCTGTATAGATGTTTCTCATCTGTTTCATGGGGTGTTTCTGAGGTTTTTTGCCAACGGCTTGTGTCAATTTCTGGAAAAAAAGTATCTGCTTCAAATCTCTGGTGTACTCTTGTGAGCTCTATTCTGTCTGCCACTTCCATAGATAGGTTATAGATCTCTCCTCCTCCAATAATAAATATAGTTTCCTGTGAAGCAGCTTTTAGTAAAGCCTGGTCTAAAGAATGCACCACGATGATGTTTTGTTCTTGATCTGGAGTAACTTTTGGAAGGTAGGTTCTATCTCTAGTGATAATTATATGTGTTCTGTTGGGCAGGGGTTTTGGAAAAGACTCAAAGGTCTTGCGTCCCATAATTATATAGTGTCCCGTTGTTAACTCCTTGAAGCGTTTAAAGTCATCAGGTAAGTGCCAAATTAAATCATTGTCTTTGCCAAGTTCATTGTTTTGCCCAGCGGCTGCTACTATTGTGATCATTTCTTTTATTAAGGGAGTGATAGAGGTTATACTCTATTTAAATTATTCCAAAAACAACGTACTATTAATGTACGTATCTACTGGTAAAAATACCTAATTTTAAATACCTATCCTATCTCTTTTTTTACAAGATTTAATCTTTCTTACATTATAATTTTATTTCAATATCACAGGCCTTGATTTGACTTTTGATATATAATTATCAATATATTTGCACTTAGGTTAAAATACACGTTACATATATGAAAATTCTAGTTACAGGTGGTTTAGGTTTTATTGGCTCTCATGTAGTGGTGAGATTACAAGAAGAAGGATTTGATGTTGTAATTATAGACAATTTATCAAATTCAGATATTAAAGTATTGGACGGTATTGTTGCCATTACGGGTATTACCCCAGCCTTTGAAAAGTTAGACCTAAGAGAAAAAGCTGCCGTTTCTGGTTTTTTCAAAAAGTATGATGATATTAAAGGAGTCATCCATTTTGCTGCATCTAAGGCCGTTGGAGAGAGTGTAGAGAATCCCTTATTATATTATGAGAACAACATTAGCACCCTGGTGTACTTATTGCAAGAATTACAGAAAAAAGAGCATGCTTCTTTTATTTTTAGTTCTTCTTGTACGGTTTATGGGCAAGCAGATCAGATGCCAATTACAGAAACAGCCGCTATAAAAAAAGCAGAATCTCCTTACGGAAACACCAAACAAATTGGTGAAGAAATCATACAAGATACCTGTAGGGTGAGCCCAAATATTAAAGCTACAGCACTTCGTTACTTTAACCCCATTGGTGCTCACCAAAGCGCGCTAATTGGAGAGCTGCCAATTGGAGTTCCTCAAAATTTGGTGCCCTATATAACTCAAACAGCAACTGGCCAACGAGCACAGTTATCTGTCTTTGGGGACGATTATCCAACTCCAGATGGCACGGCAATTAGAGATTATATTCATGTGGTAGATTTGGCACAGGCTCACGTTACAGCCCTAAAAAAATTACTAGAAAATGGTCAAGCAACTAACTTTGATTTTTACAATGTTGGCACAGGAAAGGGATCTTCTGTCTTAGAGGTTATTACTGCTTTTGAATCTGTTACAGGAAAAAAATTAAACTATAAAATTGTAGACAAGCGAGAGGGTGATGTTATACAGGCTTTTGCAGACACAACCAAGGCAAATAGCGTGCTGGGTTGGAAGGCTGAGCATACTTTAGAGCAGGCCTTGTTATCTGCCTGGAACTGGGAAGAAAAACAATAGGACAATAGATCTCGTTTTTTTTGTAGCTATCTTTGCCGTATGGAAAATACACCACACAAAGCAGGTTTTGTAAATATCATAGGAAATCCCAATGTGGGAAAGAGTACCCTTATGAACGCTTTTGTGGGAGAACGCTTATCTATTATTACCTCAAAGGCACAAACTACACGTCACAGAATTTTAGGGATTGTAAATGGAGATGATTTCCAGATGTTGCTAAGTGATACACCTGGTATCATAAAGCCGGCATATCAGCTGCAAGAAAGCATGATGGATTTTGTGAAATCTGCTTTTGACGATGCAGATGTCTTGTTGTATATCGTTGAACTTGGCGAGAAAGAATTAAAAGATGAAGCTTTTTTCAGTAAAATAACAAATAGTAAAATCCCTGTCTTATTGCTTATAAACAAGATAGATAAAGGGGACGAGATTTTACTAAAAGAGGCTATGGGCCTATGGCAAGAAAAAGTGCCTAATGCCGAGATTTTTGCAATCTCTGCCTTAGAAAACTTTGGAGTTACAGAGGTTTTTAAACGCATTATTGATTTACTGCCACAATCACCAGCATTTTATCCAAAAGATCAACTAACCGATAAGCCTGAACGTTTTTTTGTAAACGAGACCATTAGAGAGAAAATACTAATGCACTACAAAAAAGAAATCCCTTACAGCGTAGAGATAGAAACAGAAGAGTTCTTTGAGGACGAAGATATTATAAGAATTCGGGCTGTTATTATGGTAGAGCGTGATTCTCAAAAAGGTATCATCATTGGTCATAAAGGAGAGGCTATAAAGCGTATTGGAGTTGAGTCTAGAAAAGATTTAGAAAAGTTTTTTGGAAAACAAATTCACTTAGAAACCTATGTGAAGGTCAATAAAAACTGGCGCAATAACGATAGACAATTACGCAGGTTTGGCTATAATGGTTAGGGGTTTTAAAGAACAAAACACCAAAGAAATAAAGACTCAATACTTCCTGCCTAATATCAAATCTAAAAGAGTATTTTTGCAGACTAGAAAATTTCAGAAACTATGAGTATTGTTG
This sequence comes from uncultured Ulvibacter sp., assembly GCA_943789105.1. Classification (GTDB taxonomy): domain Bacteria; phylum Bacteroidota; class Bacteroidia; order Flavobacteriales; family Flavobacteriaceae; genus Patiriisocius. Next base: position 225,305 of record CALSSW010000001.1, read on the forward strand.
CTATTGTAGGACGTCCAAACGTAGGGAAGTCTACATTTTTTAATAGATTAATACAACGCCGAGAGGCTATTGTAGATGCCGTAAGTGGTGTCACTAGAGATCGCCATTACGGAAAGAGTGACTGGAACGGTAAAGAGTTTTCGCTCATCGATACTGGAGGATATGTTGTTGGTAGTGATGATATCTTTGAGGCCGAAATCGATAAGCAAGTAGAGCTAGCCATTGATGAGGCAGATGCCATTATCTTTATGGTAGAGGTTGAAAGCGGTGTTACGGGCATGGATGAAGATGTAGCGCAACTTCTGAGAAAAAGTAAAAAACCAGTTTTTCTTGCTATAAATAAAGTAGATAACTCAAAAAGAGCCCAAGATGCTGTAGAGTTTTATTCATTAGGCTTTGAACGTTTTTACGCTATTTCTAGTATCAATGGTGGTGGAACAGGAGATTTACTAGACGATCTAGTAAAAGCACTTCCAGAGGCTGTTGAAGCTGATGAGCAAACCCTGCCAAGATTTGCTGTAGTGGGGCGTCCAAATGCAGGAAAGTCTTCTTTTATCAACTCCTTAATTGGTGAAGATAGATATATCGTTACCGATATTGCGGGTACCACAAGAGATAGCATAGATACTAGATACAAACGGTTTGGTTTTGAGTTTAACTTGGTGGATACTGCAGGTATTCGTAAAAAGAGTAAAGTAAAAGAAGATTTAGAATTTTATTCTGTAATGCGCAGTGTAAGAGCCATTGAGCATTGTGATGTTATTATACTAGTGTTTGATGCCTCCCGTGGTTTTGACGGACAGGTGCAAAACATCTTTTGGCTTGCCCATAGAAATAATAAAGGTGTTGTTATTTTGGCAAACAAGTGGGATTTAATAGAAAAAGACAATCAAAGCGCTAAAGATTTTGAAAAGTATATTAAAAAACAATGTGAGCCTTATACAGATGTGCCCATTGTCTTTATGTCTGTACTTAACAAGCAGCGTATTTATAAGGCCATAGAAACAGCCGTTGAGGTGTATGAAAACCGTACCAAGAAAATTAAAACAAGTATCTTAAATGATACGATGTTACCAATTATACAGCATACATCACCTCCTCAGTACAAAGGGAAGTATATCAAGATAAAGTACATAACTCAATTACCAACACCCTGGCCAAGTTTTGCATTTTTTGCCAACTTGCCACAATACGTAAAAGAGCCTTACAAACGCTTTTTAGAAAATCAATTACGTAAAGAGTTTGATTTTCACGGAGTGCCAGTCACTGTTTTTATAAGAAAGAAATAATTTATTTGGAAAGAAGTTTTCAATAAATCAAAAAATCCCCAACTACTAGTTGGGGATTTTTTAGTTAGAAGGTAGAAACCTCTTAGTCTTTCAGTAAGCTTCTTGAAATTACGATTTTTTGAATTTCACTAGTACCTTCATATATCTGAGTGATTTTAGCATCACGCATCATGCGTTCTACATGGTATTCTTTTACAAAACCGTTACCTCCATGGACTTGTACAGCCTCTACAGAAACTTCCATTGCAACTTTACTTGCCTTTAGTTTTGCCATAGCGCTAGAGGTATCATAGTTGTTACCGTTGTCTTTATCCCAAGCAGATTTGTAAACCAAATAACGTGCTGCTTCAATCTCAAGGTGCATGTCTGCCAGTTTAAATGCAATAGCTTGATGATTGCATATTTCTGTGCCAAATGATTTTCTTATTTTAGAATAATCACGAGCCAATTCAAAAGCTCCTGCAGCAATACCTAATGCTTGTGCCGCGATACCAATACGTCCACCAGATAGTGTCTTCATAGCAAATTTAAAACCAAATCCGTCTTCACCAATTCTATTTTCTTTTGGAACCTTTACATCATTAAAGTTTAGCGTGTGGGTGTCACTCCCTCTAATACCTAATTTATCTTCTTTAGGTCCTATTTCAAAACCATCCCATGTTTTTTCAACAATAAAAGCATTGATGCCTCTGTGTCCTTTTTCTTTGTCGGTTTGAGCAATAACTAGATAGTAATCTGCGCTGCCACCGTTTGTGATCCAGTTTTTTGTGCCATTTAAAATATAATGATCTCCTTTGTCTATGGCTGTGGTTTTTTGCGATGTAGCATCACTTCCTGCCTCTGGCTCACTTAAACAAAATGCTCCTAAGGCTTCTCCAGTAGCAAGCTTTGTTAGGTATTTTTGTTTTTGCTGTTCATTTCCATATTTTTCAATACCATAACAAACCAATGAATTATTTACAGAAACAATAACAGAACTTGAAGCATCTATCTTGCTTAATTCTTCTACAACAATGGCATAACTTAGGGTGTCCATACCGCCACCGCCGTATTTTGGGTCTACCATCATACCCATAAAGCCAAGCTGCCCCATTTTTCTTACTTGCTCTTTTGGGAACTCTTGTTTGTTGTCACGTTCAACAACACCAGGCAGTAATTCTTGTTTTGCAAAATCACGAGCTGCCTCGCGTATCATTAAGTGTTCTTCAGATAGATTGAAATCCATGTATTTTGTTTAAAATTCAATAAAATGATGTGTTTGTAAAGATAGTGTTAAAAACATAATTCTCAAAAGCCCAATTGTTGCTAAATGTGTAATTGTTGCTTTTTTGTCTCGATGCTATAAATGGTGTTAATTGTGTTTTAATATTGCTGTTATAAACGCTCTGAAAGTCTTAATATTTTTTATAATCTTGGTTATGTATTGCCTTTTTTTTATGATATTTAGGATATGAAAAAACAGCGTTTTAAAGTGTTGGGTGTAATGAGTGGTACCTCTCTTGATGGCGTTGATTTGGCGCTTTGTTATTTTAATATGCATGAAAAAATAACCTATGAGATGCCCCTTGCAAAAACCATTGCATACTTAAACCATTGGAAGAGTAGATTACAAAGTGCAGTTGGTTTCTCTCCAGAGGAGTTAACTCAACTTGATTTGGAGTATACCACGTATTTGGGTGGTATTATTAAAACGTTTATTGAAGAGAATAACATTAAAGATTTGGACGCTGTATGTAGTCACGGTCATACCGTTTTACATCGGCCCGATCAAGGGATTACATTACAGATTGGTAATTTGGAGCAGCTTTCAAAAATTATCAAGCAAACAGTTGTTTGTGATTTTAGGGTTCAGGATTTGCTTTATGGAGGTCAAGGAGCCCCATTAGTGCCTTTGGGTGATCGATTGCTTTTTTCGAAATATGATTATTGTCTGAATTTGGGTGGGTTTGCAAATATTTCTAAAGTAAGCAGTGGGGTATCTATTGCCTATGATATTTGTCCTGTAAATGTGGTCATGAATCACTATGCCCAAAAATTAGCAAAGCCCTATGACCCTGGTGGTGAGCTAGCGAAATCTGGCAACGTATTGCCTGATGTACTAAAACTTCTAGATGCCTTATCTTATTATAACCTGCCTGCTCCAAAATCTTTAGGTGTAGAATGGGTGCATAGAGAAATAATGCCTATATTAAAAGCTTCAAACGCAAAAGAAGTAGATATTCTAAGAACCTGTGTTGCACACTTTGCAAGCCAAATAGCCCAACAATTTAGCCCTGGTAGTAGGGTGCTAGTTACAGGAGGGGGTACATATAATAATTTCTTATTAGAGCAAATAAAAGCCCATATTAATGTTTCTTTGGTAGTGCCCAGTAAAATACTCATAGAATTTAAAGAGGCTTTAATTTTTGGTCTTTTAGGGGTTTTAAAATTAAGAGATGAGGTAAATTGTTTGTCCAGTGTAACTGGGGCAAATAAAAACCATAGCAGTGGGGTAGTTTTTTTTTATTAAATTTCAATTTGCTTTTATTGTAGTTGTTATATCTTAAAGTTTTCAAAATCTTAATTTAATTCTCTCTCTTCAAAGTATCTTTGTTAAAAACTATATATATAGCGCATGCCCGCATCCAAAAAAAAAAAACCAGATCAAGTAGTCTTTGATCAAAAAACACAAAAGTATAGTGCCTCTTTAACGCCCTATGCAACAAATTTAGGTGCACCTGCTATTATTCCTGAAGATATCACTTCTTGGAAAAATGCTAATATCCACAAAGTAAACCATCAGTTTAAATCTCAATTTGACGATCTCAAAGCACAATACGATTTGATGATTAAGCAATTTGAGTACAACAATTTAATATACAATGCCAAATTTAGTTTTGAGCCTGTACTGGGAGAAACCTATTTTTTATATCGTAAAAAAAATGGTGATGTTTGGTTGTCTTTAATTGCGCCCAATGAATGCAGCTGGGATTATGTAGGCACTTTTAGACTCAATAGTGAAAAGATGTGGGAACAGATTGAACAAGAAAATTAAAAATTGTATAAATCATAGTTTAAACTTCGTTTACAACTCAATATAAATTTTACCAAAAACAAACATATAGCATTCTTCATTTTTTTATCTTTGTTTGGATAACAAAAGGTGTTTGTTTTGTCCAAGTAAAATTGAAGTTACCATCAACACTCTTTTGCTATTAAATAGTACCTAACTATATTATTTAATCTATAAATATTTTTTCATGACACAGCTTTAGCTTCGCTTTATTTCTTATACATTTTCTTTACTGGCTCAATGTTTGTTCTTGTATGTAAAAGGAAATGTACCTTAAAAAAGACAATAAAATAAAAATAAGTCAAAAGCATACACCACTATGAAAGAATTACTAAAAAAATACGAAGAGAAAGATCCTGAAATTGTTTTTCATTGGAAAGATCAACAAACAGAGGCAGAAGGCTGGACTGTTATTAATTCACTTCGTGGCGGAGCTGCTGGTGGAGGAACAAGAATGCGTGAAGGATTAAATGAAAATGAAGTTTTGTCATTGGCCAAAACCATGGAGGTAAAGTTTACAGTGAGTGGTCCTGCCATTGGAGGGGCCAAATCTGGTATAAATTTCAACCCACAAGATCCTCGCAAAAAAGGAGTTTTAGAGCGTTGGTACAAAGCAGTGTCACCCCTATTAAAATCATACTACGGTACTGGTGGAGATTTAAACGTAGATGAAATTCATGAAGTTATCCCTATTACAGAACAAAGTGGTGTTTGGCATCCTCAAGAAGGAGTTTTTAACGGACATTTTAATCCCACACAAGCAGATAAAATAAACAGAATTGGACAGCTGCGTCAAGGAGTAATTAAAGTTATTGAAAACTCAAATTACTCTCCAGATATTTCAAAAAAATACACTGTTGCCGATTTGATTACAGGCTATGGTGTTGCCCAGGCAGTACGTCATTACTATGATATATATGGAGGCGATGTTAAGGAGAAAAAAGCAATCGTTCAAGGTTTTGGAAATGTAGGTGCTGCGGCTGCCTTTTACTTAGCCCAAATGGGCGCTAAAGTTGTTGGTATTATAGACCGCCAAGGAGGTATTATTAATCCAGATGGTTTCTCTTTTGAGCAAATTTCAGCCTTATACCATCAAAAAGACGGAAACACTCTAGTGGCTGATAATATGCTACCTTTTGAGCAAATTAACGATCAGATTTGGACATTAGATTGCGATATTTTCGTGCCTTGTGCAGCCTCTAGATTGATTACCAAAGACCAGATTTCAAGTATGATTGACAGTGGGCTTCAGGTAATATCTTGCGGCGCAAATGTACCTTTTGCAGACAAAGAGATTTTTTTTGGCAGCATCATGGAGTATACAGATAATCGCGTTTCTTTGATTCCAGATTTTATTAGTAACTGCGGTATGGCACGTGTATTTGCCTATTTCATGGAGCGAAAGGTGCAAATGACAGACCAGGCAATTTTTGATGATACCTCAAACACCATTAAAAAAGCAATGGAAGCTGCTTATAATGCTAACAATAGTAAAACCAATATCAGTAAAACTGCTTTTGAAATTGCTTTAAAACAATTAGTTTAATCAATACAAAGTATACAATTTATGGAATCAGTCATTATATTAATATTTGTAATTGGTTATTTGTCAATAACCCTAGAACATCCTTTAAAATTAGATAAAACAGTCCCTGCACTTTTAATGGCTTCACTTATTTGGGGTGGACTTGCAGTAGGTTTTCAGGCGGGTTGGTTTGATGTTATAGACACCTATGAAAATGCGTTTAATTTTGCCTTGGGCGGTGATCAAGCCGAACACGGTTTTGAAAATACCCTGTTACACCATTTAGGGAAAACAGCAGAGATTTTAATTTTCTTAATAGGTGCGATGACCATTGTTGAGATTATTGATTTGCATCGCGGTTTTGAAATCTTAAAAAGTGCTGTACAAACTAAAAGTAAAAAAAGGTTGTTATGGATTATTGGAATTTTAGCCTTTATCCTTTCTGCCATTATTGATAATCTAACAGCTACCATTGTTCTAGTTACCCTATTGCGTAAATTAATCATTCATCGCGAAGAGCGTTTGTGGTTTGTGGCCATGGTTGTAATAGCGGCTAATGCCGGGGGCGCTTGGTCTCCTATTGGAGATGTAACTACCACCATGTTGTGGATTGCAAAAAATGTAACTGCTTTGGGGCTTATAGAGTATGTGGTCATACCTTCTATAATTTGTTTTATAGTTCCTTTTTTCATTGCCTCTTTTCTGCCCGCCTTTAGGGGAGAAATCCAAGTTGCTCCAGATCAAGGGATACCTAATGAAAGACTTCTAAGCAGTAAGAAGATGCTCTTTCTTGGTCTTGGTATGATTGTATCTGTGCCTATTTTTAAAACACTCACTCATTTGCCTCCTTATATTGGTATGATGCTGGCCTTGGGTGTTGTTTGGCTAGTTTCAGAATACATACATCCAGAAGAAGATTTTAGTAAAGAAAGACGCCATCTGTACTCTGCCCACAAGGCATTATCCCGTATTGAAATTTCAAGTATTTTATTTTTCTTAGGTATCCTTATGGCTGTTGCAGGACTGGAGAGTTTGGTGTATGGTGTTGCAGAAAATGGCGACCCTGTAGGGACGCTTCGTTATTTAGCCGAAATTTTAAATGCAGCAATACCCTCTCAAGACATCGTGGTAATGTTGCTAGGTGTTTTGTCTGCCATTATAGATAATGTTCCGCTAGTTGCAGCATCCATGGGAATGTACACAGCAGAAACAGATAGCCTACTTTGGCACTTCATTGCTTTTTCTGCTGGTACAGGAGGAAGTATGCTTATTATTGGTTCTGCAGCTGGTGTAGCCGCGATGGGTATGGAACGCATCGATTTTATTTGGTATCTTAAAAAAATATCTTGGTTGGCCTTTATTGGTTTTGCTGCAGGCTCTATAACATTTATACTCCTCACAGGAGGTACTTCAGGGCTTTAGATAAACTATAGATCTTCTCGAGTTGTTTTATAAAATTAAGACATAAAAAAAAGCATTTGTAAAAATGCTTTTTTTGATTTTATGAAAACAAAAAATTCTAATTGGCGCTATATTTTTTGTTGTTAATGTTTCTTTTTAGAGGAGATATTATTACAATCTCTTACTTTATGTTTCATTTACACCTAAAAATTTCCGCAACTGCTTGTGCAGTAAGTATTATCATTTGGTTGTTTCGGGGACTTAAATATAAATAAAACATTCAATTAAATCGATATAATACATATTTATTAGATTAAATACACTAAATTTTAACATTTAGCCTTGTTAGATAGATGAAATGTTCTAGTGTTTTTGATCGTTTGATTTTTCTCGTTTTCAAAAAAGTTTTGTTTTTGTGCTTTCTTTTTTTAAAAAAAAGTAGAGACTTTTAGGTATCTTTAACTTTAAAATATATCTTATTGGAAAAGTTACTTCTAGGTGCTATTGCACTATCGTTTTTTGCCTGTACAAACCAAACCAAAACTCTTGTTGATGCAGCTGATACAACTTCGCCGCATGACTTTATGTTTATGCAGCGGGCTTACCCCAGTGGAGAAATTAACACAAGCGCTTTTGCCCAGGCTTTAAAATGGAAAAAGCAAAGCATATCTCAAGATAAGGCAAGTGCTGAGCTCTGGGAATTTGTGGGTCCATTAAATACTGGTGGTAGAATTACAGATGTAGAGATTCCTATAGATGATGCTAACACCTATTATGTAGGTACAGCTTCGGGTGGTATATTTAAGACTATAGACGGTGGTGTTACATTCAATCCTATTTTTGATGATCAAGAAATGCTCTCTATTGGTGATATGGAACTTTCAAAAAACAATCCAAACACCATTTGGGTTGGAACGGGAGAGGTAAATGCTGGAGGAGGCTCTTTGGCCTATGATGGAGATGGAGTATACCGCTCAACAGATGGTGGAATGTCCTGGGAGTCTCGAGGATTACCAAATGTGGGTAGTGTGGGGAAGGTACTTATAGATCCTAATGATGACAATACCATATTTGTTGGAGCCATGGGGCCTTTATTTAAAAATGATCCCAGTAGAGGTGTTTATAAAACCATAGATGGAGGTGCCTCTTGGAATCAAGTATTATTTATAAGTGATAAAACGGGCATTATAGACATGGCCATACATCCTACCAACGCGGCTATTGTTTATGCCGCCGCTTGGCAGCGAGAACGAAGACCAAATAATAGAATTTACGGTGGTGAAGAGTCTGGCCTTTACAAGTCTATAGATGGAGGCTTAACCTGGACACAGATGACAAATGGCCTGCCTACTCAAGGTACTCAAAAGGGTCGTATTTCTATTTCTATTTCTGAATCTAACCCAGCTGTTTTATACGCAAGATATGTAGATGCAACAGGTAATATCCAAGGAGTATACCGTTCTGCAGATGGTGGAGATTCTTGGGAGACTCGTAATTCAAGCCAATTAACAAATGTTGGTTTTCACTGGTGGTTTCGGGGTATTTATATAGATCCTACCAATGAAGATGTTATTTATAATGTAGATTTTAGGGTACAAAAATCTATAGATGGAGGGCAAAGTTGGAGTACTTCTTTTTCTAATGTGCACGTAGATCAACACGCGATGGCATTCTCTCCAAATAATCCACAAAACATATTATTAGGTAACGATGGAGGTTTATATGAAAGTCAAAATGGTGGGAACACTTCTTTAAAATATACAACACTTCCCATTACACAGTTGTATAGATTTCATGTTGATGCCCAAGACGATAGTAAGATATACGCTGGTGCACAAGATAATAACACCATACGCTCCACCACTGGAGATACAGATAATTGGAATCCTATTTATGGTGGTGATGGTTTCCAGCCACTTGTAGATCCAGACAACACCAATGTAATATATGCCCTATCACAACGAGGTAATTTAGGTAAGTCTATAAATGACGGTGCTTCTTTCTCTAGTGCCATGAGTGGCATTTCAAGTAGTGATAGAAAAAATTGGGATACGCCAATTGCCTTTGATCCTGCAAATTCTCAAATTCTATATTATGGGGCAAATCGTTTGTATAAAACGACAAATGCTGCTGGGAATTGGTCTGTAATAAGTCCAGATCTAACAGATGGACCCTACCAGGGTAACTTAACCTTTGGAACCATAATAAGCATTAGTGTTTCTCCCTTAGATAGTAATGTTATATTCCTAGGAACAGATGATGGTAACCTCTGGACTACCGATAATGGAGGAGCTTTTTGGTCTAATGTTTCGGCTAGCCTGCCAAATAGATGGGTAACAAGTGTTCTTGCAGATCCCAATGATGTAAACACGGTATATGCAACCTACTCTGGATATCGTTTTGGAGAAAATTTAGGGCATGTTTTTAAAAGCGAAAACAGCGGAGCTTCCTGGGAAGATATCTCTGGAGGGCTTCCTGATATTCCTATCAACGATATTGTTAAAGACAGTTATGGCAATTTATTTGTTGCAACAGATGTTGGCGTAGTTGCCTCTTCAGACCAAGGAGTCTCTTGGAGTGTTTTGGCTGCAAATTTACCTTCTGTGCCTGTTACAGATTTGCACATTCATCAGGCCAGTGAATATCTTTATGCTGCAACATACGGTAGATCAAGCTATAAAATAAATATTGCAGAAAATATTTTAAGTTCTAACAGCCAAACTCTGCAAGATAGTATGGCATTGTTTCCCAATCCCGCGCAGGATACCGTTGTGATTTCTTTTCTACAACAAGCAGAAAATATTTTGGTAATTGTATATGATGCACTAGGTAGAAAAATCATACACAAAACACTACCAACCACATTAAACAAAGTTGTCTTAGATGTATCTGAACTCCCTAAAGGGCTTTATTATCTTGGGCTAGAAATAAATGGTACTCGCACAACTAAAAAACTCATAAAAAAATAAGTTATTACCTACCGGCAAGCAACCCATTGGCTTTTTAAACAGCTCCCCATGTATCAAAATGTGGGCATAGCTGGCTATAAAATAGATTTGAGTAAAACATTATTACTAGCAGATTATTTAGCAAATCCACAACATGAATTTAAGAGCATACATGTAGCTGGAACAAACGGGAAGGGTTCTACCAGCCACATGATGGCTTCTGTATTGCAAGAAGCAGGGTATAAAGTAGGCCTTTATACTTCTCCACATTTACAAGATTTTAGAGAGCGTATAAAAATTAATGGTATAATGATTCCCAGGAGAAAAGTCTCTTCTTTTGTTGGCAAACACCAAGATTTTTTTAAAACTAACAAGCTGTCTTTTTTTGAAATGACAGTAGGGTTAGCCTTTGATTATTTTGCCCAAAGTAATGTAGATATTGCAATTATAGAAGTAGGCCTTGGTGGTAGGCTTGACAGTACTAATATTATAAGCCCAGAGCTTAGTGTTATTACCAACATAGGGCTAGACCATACCCAGTTTTTGGGCACTACCTTGGAGGCAATTGCAAAAGAAAAGGCAGGGATAATTAAATCAAAAATACCTGTTGTTATTGGGGAGTTGCATCCAGATACAAAAAAAGTTTTCCAGCAAGTCGCCAACCAAAAAAGCGCCCCAATTACTTTTGCTGAAAAACAACAGGTATCTTTATTTGATTGTGATTTGAAAGGAAATTACCAAGTAAAAAATCAGCAAACAGCTTTAACAGCTCTAGGGGTATTAATTTCAAAGGGATATAAGGTTTCTCAAACCAATATCCAAAGAGGTATTGCATCTGTGGTTTCTAATACAGGATTATTAGGTAGGTGGCAAGTATTGCAAACCTTGCCTAAACTGGTGTGTGATACAGCTCATAATAAAGAGGGTTTGCTTTTTACCATGAAACAATTGCAACAAACAAATCAAGGTGTACTGCATATTGTTTTTGGCGTTGTTGGTGATAAAAATCTAGATGCTATATTGTCTTTGTTGCCAACAAGTGCTAGGTATTATTTCTGCGCCCCAAATATTCCAAGGGCGCTACATGTAACCACCTTAAAACAAAAAGCGACAGATTTTGACCTAACAGGTACATCATACAGGTCTGTTAAGAGTGCTCTAAGAGCTGCTTTAAAAGCGGCCACTACCAATGATTTAATTTATGTTGGAGGGAGTACTTTTGTTGTGGCTGAAGTAGTCTAATTTTTAAACCTTAATCAATAAAAAAATCTCCCAACAGTATTTTGTCTGTTGAGAGATTTTTTAAGCTGGAATTATCTAATTTCTACCATTTATATATTCCTCAAGTTTTTCACCACTACTGCTAAAAGAAAATACATCAAATACTTTAAAGTAGTTTTCTACATCATAGATGTAATCATATGCAAATTTTGCAGTATCCAATTTCCCGTCATCGAAGCTAAATTCGTTCAACAAATCTACTAGTTGATCAACAGTCATGCAATTGCTCTTTACTATTTGTTTTGTTACTCTTTGCTTGTCATCACTAAAAGATTGGTTTTTTACAGAATTAATCATTTGATTAAATCTTTGCTCACTCACTGGTGGTGTGCAACCAACTTTTCCAATGTAGCCCGTCACATAAACAACTTGAGTTTGTGGAGCCGTATTTGTCATAACAGTGGTTTGTGTTGTAGTTTGTTGTTGGGTGTTTCCCATATTCATATTGATATTCATACCATCACCCATATTCATGTTAATATTCATACCATTATTGGTTGGGTTGGTAGTTGTGGTTGTCTGTGTCATAATTGTTTGTGCAGACACGCTCAATGTTAGAGCAAATAGTAGTGTTGAAAATGTAATTTTCATAATATTTTGTATTATTAATTTGATGTAAATAGTTATTTATTTTGGAATAAAAAAAAAGCCTACTATGTATAGCAAGCTTTGTCTTGGTGGGCGCAGAGGGATTCGAACCCCCGACCCCTTGGGTGTAAACCAAGTGCTCTGAACCAACTGAGCTATGCGCCCTAACTTTGTTAGCGAGTGCAAATATAAGTTAGATTTTAAAACCCACAAACAAATAGTTCAAAATAAGTTAAAATACTTAACTTAAAATCTCTAATTGACTGTTTAAAAGCGGGTTGGCTTTTAATAAAAATACCGTCTATTTATGCAATAAACCATCTTTGTTTTTCAGGCTTTATAGCAGTGGTAAAATACGCTCTAGCGCCATGCCTCTAGATGCTTTAATAAGGATTGTTCTATCCTTAGCTACAATGTTATTAAAATCCTTTTTAAGGGCTTCAAAAGAGGTGAACTGGTAAATGTTTTTTACCTGTGATTTTGTTTTACTGAAATAGGATCCAATAATATAAATTTCATCAATATTAGAATTAGTAAGATAGTCAACTATTTTTTGATGTTCTTTTTGAGCGGTTTCTCCAAGCTCAAACATGTCTCCTAAAAACACCATTTTTGAGTCCCCTCTCATGGTATTGAAATGCTGCAAAGCAGCCATCATGCTTGTAGGATTAGCGTTATAGGCATCTAAAATAATTTGGGTATTGCCTTTTGTAATTAATTGAGATCTGTTGTTGGTGGGCAAATACTCTTCTATAGCCTGTTTAATATCATTTAAAGGGATATCAAAGAAATCACCAATAAGTACCCCAGCAGAAATATTTGTGAAATTGTAAGCACCTATAAGGTTAGAGGTAATGTTGGTTTGTGCTGCTTGTAGCGCTACATAGGGGGTTGTGTCAATTTGTTTTAGAGTATAAAAGTTTTTCTTTTCTTGACTAAACCCAATCTTAGCTGTATAGTTGCCAAGTAATTTAGTTTGTATTGGGTCATCGGCATTAAAAAAAAGCGTTCCCTTTTCTTTGGTAATGTATTTATATAATTCACTCTTGCCTTCAATTACTCCTTGAATACTACCAAAACCCTCAATGTGTGCTTTACCAAAATTGGTAATATATCCAAAATTAGGTTGTGCAATTTCACAAAGGGCCTCAATTTCTTTTGTATGATTTGCACCCATTTCTACAACACAAATTTGGGTTTCCTTTGTCATTGACAGAAGGGTTAAAGGCACGCCAATATGATTGTTAAGATTTCCTTGGGTGGCGATAGTCTTAAACTTCTTTGACAAAACAGCGTTTATGATTTCTTTAGTGGTGGTTTTTCCATTACTTCCTGTAAGTGCAATGATTGGGATATTGAGCTCTTGTCTATGGTAGGTAGCTAGTTTTTGAAGTAGCACAAGACTATTTTTGCAAAGAATGGTTTCTCCAGTGTTTTTATGTTGTGAGATATCATCAATAATAACTTTAAAGGCCCCTTTGTCTAATGCTTGTTGTGTAAAAGTATTACCGTTAAAATTATCACCTCTTAGGGCTACAAATAAACACCCTTTTTCTATGTTTCTGGTATCTGTACAAATACCAGCGCTTTCTAAAAAATAAGAATATATCGTTTCTAGTTTCATGAAAAGTAAATATATAAAAAAACCCTCTTAAGTATAGTACCAAAGAGGGTTTTGTGTATTGTATAAAGCTGTTAGTGTCTAGCTCTTTTTGGCTTCTTGTGCTTTTTGACCCCACGCGTGACATGGCACATCTAAAACCAATGAAATCTGTAGCCATATCTTGAGGGAAATAACGTCTTTGTGCTGGGTCTAACCAGTAATCCCTGTCTTTCCAAGAACCGCCTTTGTAAACTCGTACTTCATTGTTTATCATAGATGTTCTACTAGATGACTTATCAAATTCACGATCAATTCCACCACCTTCACTCTCGTCTAGAGTTCCCACTTCTGTGGTTCTGGTGAGTTGTACATTCTCTTATTCAGGGTCTATCACTACTTCGTCTTCTCTGTTCACCGAAGGATTGGTAGAAGCGAGTAGAGGCTTCCTATCTCCATCTCTGTAGTCACGGTTGTCACTTGTTAGAGAACTGTGTTCTTAGGTAGGTATCAGTTTTCGTCTACCGGTACTTGAAGGATTTCTCCAGGTAAGTTTCTTGCAATTACTTTACCAGTGCTTAAGGTGTCGTATACGATAGAATCTACAGTCACAATTTTTACTTTTCCGTTTTCGTCAATGGCATTTTTTGTATACACATTACCACGGTAGTAATTAAAATCATTAAAGCCATCATCTACAATTGGTCTGTAAACATCTGCTACCCATTCTGCAACATTACCGGACATATCATATAAACCAAAATCATTTGGTTGGTATGATTTGATTTCTGCGGTAATATCTGCACCATCATCACTCCATCCTGCTATCCCTCCATAATCTCCATCGCCTTGTTTGAAGTTTGCTAGTTGATCCCCTTGTGTTTTTCTTTTTCCTGAACGTGTGTATTGTCCATCCCAAGGGTATTTTTTTCTACCTCTGTAGGTGTTGAAATTTCGAACACTCACTAGGCCAATAGCAGCGTACTCCCACTCTGCCTCTGTAGGGAGTCTGTATGCAGGCAATCAACAGCCCATCTTTTTTTTGGATGTATAAGGTTGGTACTGTCTTTACTTCTTTTTTCAATAGATTTAGATCTATTTCCACCTCTTGTTAATGAGTCGTTGCCGCCGTAGGTTTGTGTTGGTGCTTTCAGGTAAGTATCAGTACTAAAGGTTTGACCATCCTCTAGGTTATAACGTGCATTTCTAGTTGTGATACCTTCTTTTTCTAGAATAAGCTCGTTTACGCGATCTGTTCTCCAGTTACTAAACTCTACTGCCTGTATCCAACTTACTCCCACAACTGGATATTCTGCATAGGCAGGGTGCCTCAGGTAGTTGTTTGTCATTACTTCGTTATATCCAAGGCGGTTTCTCCAAACCAGAGTGTCTGGCAGGGCACCTTCATAGATGTTACGATAATTTTCGTTTTCTGGCGGGAATACTTCCTTTATCCAATCCAGGTATTGAAGGTACATGTAGTTTGTTACCTCCGTCTCATCCATGTAAAAAGATTGAACATGTTGCTGGTTTGGCGAGTTATTCCAATCATGCATCGGATCATCCTGTACTTTACCCATGGTAAAGGTACCACCTTCTACAAAAACAAGGCCAGGGCCTGTTTCTTGCTCTTGGTATTTGCTGTTTTTTTGGGGTCCTCCCTCTCGAGAGTTTAATGACCATCCGGTAGCTCGAGAACTATCTTTATAGTTTCTTGTTTTGTTACAACTTACAAACAATGTTGTTGTAAGTGATAGAATAAGCAGTCTAAAAGCTATTTTTTTTGTCAAGTTCATAGTTTAAATTATGAATAGTATGGGTTTGCAATATAATGATTAACGACAAAGTTCCAATATTATTTTATATTTAATTAGTAGTTAATTTATACTTTTTTGTTCTACCAACCATTGAAAAACGATTTTGTTGCTATTTTAGTATACCTACTATTAAATTTGGTAAAAAAACTTTAGTCATATTTCATACTAACTGTATATTTGATGCGTTAGAATTACTCATGAAACACATTTTTTTATTTTTAGGTTTATTTATGTGTAGTATCACTGGATATGCACAAAAAAAAAACATTAGTATTTCTTGGGAAAATGAAATTTCCAGGTCTTCTTTTGTTTCGCCTACATCTGCTTTGGTGAAAAGTTCAGCTACAAAAAAATTTTCAAAACAAATGGCCTTGGAAAGATTAAAGCTAACCCTTACCAAAGATGCTATAGATTTTTCTGAGCAGTGGAAAGACACTGGTTTTGCTAATCCAACTAGTTTGAAGCTATCAAATGTTGAGTATGATGCTGTTTCTCCTAAAGAGCTAGAGCTGGTTTCTGTTTCACGGATACCCACAACACTGCAAACAAGTATAAGCAGTAAAAGAGGGAGAGATCAAATATACACCATATTTTCAATCTCACCTTTGGTGAATTTAAATGGGCAAATAAAAAAAGTACGTTCTTTTTCTCTTTCTTACAAATACTACCCAAATACCAATTCAAAAAACTTAACTATTCCTGTTTTTAATTCTGTGCTGGCTTCAGGAGATTGGTACAAGTTTAAAGTAGAAAAAACAGGAGTGCATCTTATCACAAAGGGGTTTTTAGATAATTTAGGAATCAATACAGCTACTGTAGATCCTCGTAGTATTAAAATTTATGGTCATGGCGGTAAGCCACTTCCACTGCTTAACTCCAAAAACAATTCCCTTTTTGATTTACCCCAAAACGCCATCCAGGTTATTGGAGAAGAAGATGGCTCCTTTGATGCCTCAGATCAAATTTTATTTTATGGTGTTAGCACCATTGGGTATGATAAAGAAAATGACACTCACATCAACCCATACAGTGATCAGGCATATTATTATATTACGCATGGGGGAGCTACAGGCCTAAGAATTTCACCTTTAAATGAACCCACTGCTCAGGGAGATGCAATTACAACTTTTAATGATTATCAATTTCATGAAGTGGATGATTTGAGTCCCGCAAAGGTGGGTCGTAGGTGGTTTGGAAATAGGTTTGATATCCAGGACGAACAAAGTTATGTCTTTGAGTTCCCTAACATTGTGCAAGGCTCTGATGTTTCGGTTAACGTGAATGTAGCCTCTGCATCAGAGAGCCCAACATCAATGGCTGTTTCTTTAAACGGCACGGCCATAGACCCAATTAATTTTGGTACGATCTCTGGTTCAACCCTGCTTTCTTATAGGCCGTCAAGCCAAAATGCTGCTCCTTATATTGTGCCTGCTAGTGGTGAGACCGTTACTGTTAATTTGCTTTACAACAATGGGGGTAATCCTTCTAGTATTGGGTATCTTGACTATATACGTGTTGGCGCAGAGCGTCAGTTAATTGCGGGTAGTGAGCAGTTTTCATTTAGGTATAATCTTGCTGCAACAAATTTTGGGGTAGGTGTCTATAGCATTACTAACGCCTCACAAATAACCCAAGTATGGGATGTAACAAATACAACTGCTATTGCTGCAAAAGCAAATAGTGAGGCCGCTAGCACCTTCTCTTTTAAAGCAGCACTTGGACAGTTAAGAGAGTATGTTGCTGTTTCTTCCTCAGATTATTACACCCCTGTTTCGGTGTCAGATTCTAGTGTATCAAATCAAAACATTAAAGGCACTATTTTTCAAGGCGAAGACGGAAATTTCCAGGATATAGATTATTTAATTATTACAGCACCTTTTTTATTGCAACCAGCCCAAAGGCTAGCTCAATATCACATGGCTCAAAGGGGTCTCAATGTTAAGGTTGTTACCCTGGATAAAATTTACCAAGAGTTTAGCAGCGGAAAGCAAGATATTGGGGCCATCAGAAATTTAGTACGTTATATCTATGAAAATGCATCTGCTCCACAGAACAGAATAAAGTACGTAGGTATTTTGGGTGATACTTCTATTGATTATAAAAACAGATTGTCTGGTAATAATTTGGTAGTTCCTACATTTCACACACTGTTTAGTTCTAGTACCTGGACAAGTTATATGTCTGACGATTTTTTCGGTATGATGGACGCGGATCCTGCTACTGGAAATGATGAAGGTCTTATGGGGTCTAATGAGAAGGTAGATGTTGCTTTTGGCAGAATTCTAGCAGACGATGTAATCCTTGCCAATGCCATGATAGATAAGATTGTAAATTATGAGGAGCAAGCATCTTATGGAAATTGGAGAAATACTATTGTCATGGTTTCTGACGATGTTGATATAGATTGGGAGTTTAATAAGCTACAAGTAACATTAAACGAATTGTCTGACAGGATCACCTTAGAGAAGCCTTTTGTGAATGTTAAGAAAATATATATGGATGCCTATGAGCAGCAAACATCTGCTGGAGGGAATAGGTATCCAGATGTAAATGCTGCTTTAAAAAATGATATTGAAGTAGGTGCACTTATTGTAAACTATTTTGGTCACGGAGGAGAAGATGGCCTAGCCAAGGAGTTTATTTACACCAAAGAGACCGCAACTTCTCTTAGAAATCCAAACACCTTACCTATGGTGGTCACGGTAACATGTGAGTTTACAAAGTTTGATTTACCCTCTAGAATTACAGCAGGAGAACTTACCTTTTGGAATAAAGAAGGGGGAGCTATATCACTGATTACAACCACGCGTTCTATTGGCGTTCAGGTAGGTTCAGATCTAAATGATTTGTTGGCAGACGAAATTTTTGGCATTGGAGAAGAAGTTCCAGATGTACCTGCAGTTGGGCTTAGAAAAGCAAAAAACGATCTTCCTGGTAGTAATGAAAACAGACGTGTAGTATTCTACATTGGAGACCCAGCATTACCCTTGGCATTTCCAAAGAAAGATATTCGGTTAACCACCATTAATGGCGCTGCTATATCCAGCACATCGGATGTTTTGCAAGGACTAGGCTATGTAACCCTTGGGGGCCAAGTTTTAAACGCAGATGGATCTGTGGCTACAAATTATAACGGGATTTTAGAGGCTAAGGTATTTGATAAACGCATAGCGCGTCAAACCCTTGGTAATGATGGTACACAAGTAGGCGGTGAGCTAGGGATACTTAATTTTTCAACCCTTGGAGAGACTATCTTTAGCGGCCAGGCCAGTGTGACCAATGGCCAATTCGAGTTTGATTTTATTGTGCCTCGTGATGTGCAAATACCTGTGGGTAATGGTAAGGTTAGTTTCTATTCCAAACAAAACGGCCTGCTGAGAGACAACAATGGCTACAATCTAGATATTAAGGTAGGGGGTCTCAACCCAAATGCTGGTTCAGACACCACCGGTCCTGTTATTGAACTGTTTATGAATGACGAGAATTTTATCTCTGGAGGCGTAACCAATGACGCTCCTAATTTGATAGTGAAACTTGAAGACGCCAATGGTATTAATACCGCTAGTGGTATAGGGCATGATTTAATTGCTGTTTTGGATGGGGACCAGGCAAACCCCTTTAAACTCAATGATTACTACCAAGCAGATGTAGACAATTACACCAAAGGAACGGCAAGTTTTAAGCTAAGAGATCTTGAAGATGGGCTGCACACTATAACTGTAAAAGCTTGGGATACCTATAATAACTCCTCAACTCAAGATATTGATTTTAGAGTTGCCGGTAATGATGTTTTAGAGATTACTCGGGTGCTTAATTATCCAAACCCTTTTGTTAATTACACAGAGTTTTGGTTTAATCACAATAGGCCTTTCGAACCTCTAGAGGTGCAGGTGCAAGTTTTTACAGTAACAGGTAAAGTGGTTTGGACACAAAACCAATTGGTAAATACAGATGGGTTTTTATCTAGAAGTATTACATGGGATGGGCTAGATGATTTTGGACAAAAAATAGCAAAAGGTGTCTATGTATATAAGATAACTGTAAAATCTACGTTAACTAACCAGCAGACCGAAAAATTTGAAAAATTGGTCATCCTTTAAAAATTAAAATTATATTTGTTAAAATTTTTTCACAACATGAAGAACATATTAGTAGTACTATTAATAGCCTTAGTAACATTTAAGGGTTTTGCTCAAGAAGACACATCAAATATTGACCAACGTGTTATTACAACTGGTGTTCCATTTACGTTAATTGCAGGAGATGCTAGATCTGCGGGTATGGGAGATATTGGTGTTGCAAGCGCGCCAGATGCTTTTTCTCAACAATGGAATCCAGCAAAGTTCGCTTTTGCCAAAGATAAGCAAGGGATAGGGGTAACTTATACGCCATATCTGAGTAAATTGGTTAATGATATATTTCTGGGTAACATCACCTATTACAATAGAATCAATGAAAGAAGTGCAGTTGCTGCATCTTTTAGATATTTTTCTAACGGAGAGATAGAACTGCGGGAAACTGCAGATCAAGAACCTCTGGTAGTAAAGCCAAATGAACTATTATTTGATCTATCCTATTCTTTGAAACTCAGTGAGCGTTTTTCCATGGCAGTTGCGGGTAGATACATTAGAAGTGACTTAAAACTTCAAACAGCAATAGAGGACGCAAATGCAGCCAATACTTTTGCAGTAGATATTGCTGGATATTACCAAAGTGAAGAGATTCCTTATGATAGTTTTGATGGACGTTGGAGAGCTGGTTTTAATTTCTCAAACATTGGTCCAAAATTAAAGTATGATGAAACAGGTCAAGAAAACAGCCTTCCTACCAATATGGCTTTGGGTGGTGGTTTTGATTTTATTTTAGATCCATACAATAAGGTGTCTGCTCTTGTAGAGGTAAACAAGTTGCTGGTTCCTACACCTAGTGACTCTAATGGGGATGGGACTATTAATAGCCAAGATGATTACTACAACGAAACTTTTGTGAGTGGTGTGTTTTCTTCTTTCGGGGATGCCCCAGACGGCTTTAGCGAAGAGTTAAAAGAATTTACTTGGGCTCTTGGCGCCGAGTATACCTATCAAGACTCATTTGCTTTTAGAGTTGGTTACTTTAACGAGAGTGATGAAAAAGGTTCGCGGAAATTTGCAACCCTTGGTGCAGGATTTAAATACACCTCTATTAATATTGATTTGTCTTACTTGTTTTCAACATCTCAGGTGATAAGCCCCTTAGAAGGAACCCTTCGCTTTGGACTTACCTTTAATTTTGGTGAGCAGTATGATGAGTACTAATGTAAATAGCGCATAAAAATTACCATACAAATTCCAAATTCAATCATGAATTTGGAATTTGTATTTTAAACCAGATTCAATTAACGTATATTCGAATAACCTAAAAGAAATTTTTTTTGAAAAAACTTGATATTTCTATTGTTTTAGACGTTTATGACAGTGTTGACGAGCTACCTGCAACTATACAAAAATTAATGCAGTCAGCAAAACAGGCTAGAGATCGGGCCTATGCTCCGTACTCTTCTTTTATGGTTGGATCCTCTATAGAACTAGCCAATGGTATTATTGTTCAGGGTAATAACCAGGAAAACGCCGCCTATCCCTCTGGACTTTGTGCAGAGCGTGTAGCTGTTTTTTATGCCGGAGCTACCTATCCAGGTGTGGCTATTAAAAATATTGCCATAACGGTTCGGTCCTTGCATCACACGGTGCTTGTCCCAACACCACCTTGCGGGTCATGTAGGCAAGTGTTGGCAGAGTATGAGGTCAATCAAGAAGATCCAATAAATGTCTATTTTATGGGTGAAACTGGCCAAGTTGTGAGAGCTAAATCTGTAAAAGATTTGCTGCCATTAATTTTTGACAGCTCGTTCTTGAAGTAAATTCTTGAAATTTTAATTTTTCAAACCTTTTTTAAGACTTTTACTGCTTTTGTATAAGTATTTAATGTGTTATTTTTGCTGTTGCTTTGTTATTTAAGTTTACAAAGGAAATAACACAAAATACGTATGAAAAAAATTACCAAAAAAACCTACCTAGCTTGGTATGAAAATATGCTTTTTTGGCGCAAGTTTGAAGATAAATTAGCCCAAGTATATATCAATCAAAAAGTACGAGGGTTTCTCCATTTATATAACGGTCAAGAAGCTGTTTTAGCCGGTGCATTACACGCCATGGACTTAACCAAAGATAAAATGATTACAGCTTACCGTAATCATGTACAACCTATTGGTATGGGTGTTGACCCTAAAAGGGTAATGGCAGAGCTGTATGGTAAAGCAACTGGAACTTCTCAAGGTCTTGGTGGTTCTATGCATATCTTTTCTAAAGAACATCGTTTTTATGGAGGTCATGGTATTGTAGGAGGACAAATACCTCTAGGAGCAGGTCTTGCTTTTGCAGATAAATACAAAGGCGATAATGCTGTAACGCTATGTTACATGGGTGATGGTGCAGTACGTCAAGGTTCTTTACATGAAACCTTTAATATGGCAATGCTCTGGAAATTACCAGTGGTTTTTTGTTGTGAAAATAATGGATATGCCATGGGTACATCTGTAGAGAGAGCTGCCAACCACTCAGATATCTGGAAACTTGGTTTAGGGTACGAGATGCCTTGTAAACCAGTAGATGGAATGAAGCCAGATGTTGTTGCCAAAGAAATGGATGAGGCGATGGAGCGTGCAAGAAGAGGAGAAGGACCTACCTTTTTAGAGATTAGAACCTACCGCTACAGAGGTCACTCCATGAGTGATGCACAGCACTATCGTACAAAAACAGAAGTTGCAAAAAAGCAAGAAGAAGATCCTATAAGTTATGTGCTTCATAACATTTATGAAAATAAATGGGCAACTGAAAAAGAAATTGAAAACATTAATAAAAAAGTAAAAGAGATGGTTAGTGAGTGTGAGAAATTCGCTGAAGATTCTCCATATCCAGAAAAGGATGTTATGTATGATGTTGTATATGATCAAGAAAATTATCCATTTTTACCTCATAAATTATAAGCTATGGCAACAATAATTACAATGCCGCGATTAAGCGACACCATGGAAGAAGGAACGGTAGCCTCGTGGCTTAAAAACGTTGGCGATGCCGTTAGTGAGGGTGATATTCTTGCCGAAATTGAGACAGACAAAGCGACTATGGAGTTTGAATCTTTTCATGAAGGGACACTCTTACACATTGGTATTGCAGAAGGCGAAACAGCCAATGTTGATGCCTTATTGGCAATCATTGGTGAAAAAGGGGAGGATATTTCTATACACCTTAGCCCTAGCACATCAAAAACTGCCCCAGTTGTAGAATCTAAGGAAGATCCCCAACAAATAAAGGAGGTTGTACCTACCGCTGTGGCGGCAGCAATTCCAGAGGGTGTTGAGGTTATTACCATGCCAAGGCTTAGTGATACTATGGAAGAAGGAACTGTGGCATCATGGCTTAAGAAAGAGGGAGACAGTATCCAAGAAGGTGATATTCTCGCTGAAATTGAGACAGATAAAGCAACTATGGAATTTGAGTCTTTCTATACAGGAACACTCTTAAAAATAGGAATTCAAGAAGGTGAAACAGCTCTAGTTGATGCCTTGTTGGCAATTGTTGGGCCTGCAGGAACAGATGTTTCAGGTATTTCTCAAAGTACAAACACTGCAACAGTTGCAACACCTGAGCCAGCTCCAGTAACACCTCCAGTAAAAGAGAAACCTGTAGCGGCACCTATTACTCAAGTGGTAACAGAGGTTGCACCTACAAATTCCTCATCACAAAGAATATTTGCTTCTCCACTTGCTAAAAAAATGGCAACTGATAAGGGTATTTCTTTGCAGCTTGTAAAGGGGTCTGGAGAAAATGGTCGTATCGTGAAAAGTGATATAGAAAATTACCAACCATCTGCTTCACCTATGGCGCAATATACTCCAGTTGGAGTTGAAAGTTTTGAAGAAATTAAAAACAGTCAAATGCGCAAAACAATTGCAAAGCGTTTGGGTGAATCAAAATTCTCTGCACCACATTATTATTTAACCATTGAGCTTGACATGGATAACGCCATGGCATCAAGAGCTGCCATAAACAGTGCGCCAGATGTTAAAATTAGTTACAATGATATGATTGTAAAAGCATGTGCTATGGCCCTTAGAAAACATCCACAAGTAAATAGCCAATGGACAGACGGGCTAATGCGTATTGCAAAGCATATTCATGTTGGTGTAGCCGTTGCTGTAGATGATGGCCTACTTGTACCTGTTTTAAAATTTGCAGATCAAATGAGCTTCTCTCAAATTGGTATGCATGTAAAAGAGTTGGCCGCCAAAGCAAGAAACAAAAAAATCACACCACAAGAGATGGATGGCAGTACCTTTACCGTTAGTAACCTTGGGATGTTTGGTATTAAAGAATTTACCTCTATTATAAATGCGCCAAACTCGGCTATTTTATCTGTGGGGGCAATTATACAAAAACCAGTTGTTAAAAACGGCGCACTTGCTGTGGGTAATACCATGACAGTAACCCTAGCCTGTGATCACAGAACCGTTGACGGTGCCACTGGAGCCAAATTTTTACAAACACTGCGTAATTATATAGAAAATCCAGTAACTATGTTTGTATAGTTTTTCTGAAATTTTCAAATCCTTAAAATCCCTTAGAAATCTTAAATAGATGGCTCAGGGATTTTGTATATTTAAGTATTATTTTTACAATAGATATGTTTGTCATGACTTTTAAAAAACAATTATGAAAAATATTATTATCACAGGTACTTCTCGCGGTATTGGTTATGAAATGGTTGCTATACTTGCTCAAGCTGGACACAGTGTGTTGGCTCTCTCAAGAAATGTAGCGCCAGTCTCTGGGCTAGAGATCACCAACTGTCATTGCTTTTCTTGTGATATTACTGATCCCGATGCTATTAAAAAAGTACCGCTTTTTTTAAAAGAGAAAGGGTGGAAGCAGGTTGATGTACTTATTAATAATTCAGGATATTTAGTAAATAAACCTTTTTCGGAACTATCCCTAGAAGACTTCAAACAAAGCTATGATGTTAATGTATTTGGTGTTTTCTCTCTAACTCAAGCTCGTTTTACCCTTTTTTAAAAAATCAAGTCATGTGGTTAATATAAGCAGTATGGGAGGCGTACAGGGAAGCGCTAAGTTTCCTGGACTAGCTGCGTATAGTAGCAGTAAAGGCGCATTAATTACCCTTACAGAGCTACTGGCAGAAGAGTTTAAGCAAACGGGTCCTTCCTTTAATGTTTTGGCTTTGGGCGCGGTACAAACAGAGATGTTAGAAGAGGCATTTCCAGGGTATAAAGCACCTTTAACCGCTAGGCAGATGGCACAGTATATTATTGATTTTTCTTTAACAGGAAACACATTTTATAATGGTAAAGTATTAGAAGTTTCTAGTTCAACTCCATAGGTGTATGATAGCAGTGTTGTCAAAATACATTCCGGAGGCTGCGGTGCTTACCCGCCTTTGAACTTATTAAACAAAACGATGTATATCTTAAAATTGTTAATGAGCGTGTTACACGTCATGGCGATTATAGAAAAACAAAAGATGGGCAACATCAAATTACAGTCAATGCAAGTTTAAATAAATACCGCTTTTTTATTACTTTAATTCATGAAATAGCGCATTTAGTAGCTTTTAAAAAGTTTGGCAGAAACATTAAACCCCACGGAACACGTTGGAAATTTACATTTCAGCAACTCATGTTGCCTTTTATAAACCCTCAAGTGTTTCCATCTCAACTTTTGCCCCTGCTGGCCCTACATTTTAAAAACCCTAAGGCAAGCAGTGATACAGATGCAATATTATCATTAGCATTAAAGCGGTTTGATCCAGAAAATAATAAAAATTATATCTTTGAGATTCCTGCTGGAGGGACTTTTAGGCTCTATAACGGTAAGTTATTTAAACGAGGGGCTAAGCGAGTGAAGCGTTATGAGTGTTTAGAGATTTCAACAGGTAAAATCTATCTATTTCAGCCCAATGCAGAGGTTGAGTATATAAAATAAAGGCCAAAATAAAATTTGTCTTTACCTAGAGCTTTTGTTTTGTACATCTCTTATTTTTTTAAATAAGTTGCTAGAATATACAAAGTCTGTAACATCTTTATTTTGAGTTTTAAAGATTTCTTCTTGAACTCCTTTCCATACAAGCATTCCATCTTTAAGAAAACTAATACGTTCTCCAATCTCCATAACAGAATTCATATCATGGGTAACTACTAGGGTAGTAATGTCATTTTCATGGGTAATTCTTTGGATAAGTTTATCTATTACTGTAGCTGTTTTTGGGTCTAATCCAGAGTTTGGTTCATCACAAAACAGATACTTAGGATTGTTTACAATAGCTCTTGCAATAGACACCCTTTTTTGCATTCCTCCAGATATTTCTGCAGGAAATTTATTGTTTACACCGTCAAGATTTACTCTATTTAACACCTCATTTACTCTCGAGATCATTTTTGGCCTACTTTGTTCAGAAAACATGCGCAGGGGAAACATAATATTCTCTTCTATAGTCATAGAATCAAAAAGCGCTCCTCCTTGAAACAAGCATTCCTATTTCTTCTCTCAGGATACGTTGCTGCTCGAAGATTCATTTGATGTGTTGGCTTATTGTGGTATGATATGGTGCCTGCTACAGGTTTTAATAAACCTATAAGACATTTTAGCATCACAGATTTTCCGCTCCCACTTTGACCAATAATCAGGTTGGTTTTTCCTTGCTCGAAGACGGTAGAAATTCCTTTCAAAATTTCTTCAGAACCAAACTGCATTTTTAGATTATCTACGGCTATCATTAGCTTAAAAGTAATTGAGTGATGATGTAATTTGCAAAAATAATAAGCACACTAGTCCAGACAAAACTCTTGGTACTTGCCTTACCTACCTCTAGGGCCCCACCTTTCATGTAGTAGCCATGCCAAGCAGGTACTGTAGCTAATATAAAAGCAAAAACATATGTTTTAACAAAAGCATATACCAAATGAAATGGTATAAAATCTTCTTGCAATCCCCTTATAAATTCATCCAAAGAGATAAACCCTCCGTATACTCCAGCAATAAGTCCTCCAAAAATACCTAAAAACATAGCAATAGCTATTAAAAAAGGATAGGTAAGAAGCGCTATTACTTTTGGAAAAACAAGATAGTTTAATGAATTAATACCCATAACCTCAAGTGCGTCTATTTGTTCGGTAACGCGCATAGAACCAATGCTAGAGGTGATAAAAGACCCTACTTTACCCGCCATTATTATGGAGATAAATGTGGGTGCAAATTCTAAGATGATAGATTGTCTAGTAGCAAACGCAACTAATTCTTTTGGTATGATTGGATCTGTTAAATTTAATGCCGTTTGTAGGGTGATAACCCCACCTACAAAAAAACCAATGAAACTCACAATACCCAGAGAACTCATGACTAGATCATCAATCTCTTTTAATATTAAGTCTCTTAAAACAGCTCCTTTTGTAAAGCCACTAAAGGTGCGTTTAAGCATTAAAAAGTAAGATCCAATATCAATAAGGTATTTCATAATATATAGCTATTGCTAAGGTACTAAATTTATGATAAGTGTTTTAAATCTGAGGGTATAAAGCCATTTATTCAATTAAAGATGTCCATCATTTTTTTAAATACTGCCGTGTTTTTGTAGAGGCCACCAAAGTTTTCTTCTCCAGGTCCTTTGGCAAATATAGGCACCATAGTTGCAGAGTGTCCAGTGGTAGAGAAAGTGGGTTTTATTTTGTTGTAATCTCCATTATCTTTGGAGAGTGTGAAGCCTCCGGTTTCATGATCTGCAGTAACAATAACCAGTGTCTCTCCGTTATTTGTAGCAAAGTCTAAAGCAACGCCAATAGTTTTGTCAAAGTCTAATAGCTCTGTAATTAAATAATTTGCATCATTATCATGGCCTGCCCAATCTATTTGAGCTCCTTCAACCATTAGAAAAAACCCGTCCTTGTTTTTAGATAATTTATCCAATGCCATTTTAGTAACATTGGGCAGAAAATCACCTCTTCCTTCCAAGATTTTGTCCATCCCATCTTCAGCCAGAAATATGGCTTGTTTTTTATCTGTTGTTGTATTTGGCAGGCTATTGGTTTCTACCTCGTATCCATTGTCCTCAAATTCTTTAAAAAGATCCCGAGTATCTTCACGTTTGTTTTTGTCTAGAAACTCAGTTCCTCCTCCTGCAATAAAATCTATTTTTGAAATAGGTAAAAAAGCGGCAATATCCTGGTAAGAACTTCTAGATGCTGCATGGGCATAAAAACAAGCAGGTGTGGCGTGCATAATAGATGAGGTGGAAATAATACCAGTGCTAATGTTCATGGGGATTATTTTTTCTATAATAGTAGGAACCGGTTTTTTTTGCATGTCTACACCAATGGCTCCATTGTAGGTGGCCACTCCACTTGCATAGGCTGTTGCACTAGCGGCAGAGTCACACACTAAGGCATCTGCAGCAGATGTTTTTATAAGCCCAATGGTGGTAAAGCGGTCAAAATTTGGCACGCTGTCCTTGAAAAAATAGCTAGCAGAAACC
This sequence comes from uncultured Ulvibacter sp., assembly GCA_943789105.1. Lineage (GTDB taxonomy): Bacteria > Bacteroidota > Bacteroidia > Flavobacteriales > Flavobacteriaceae > Patiriisocius. The sequence continues at coordinate 253,382 of CALSSW010000001.1, forward strand.
TCACTTAAGCCCATACCGTCTCCTATGAGTAGAATAATGTTTTTTGGCTTTTTGATTTTTTGTTTGTTAATAGGCGACGATAAACGATACCCAACAGCCGAAATTACAAGTATACCAAGTACAATTTTCACTATATTTTTCATTGCAATTTTTTATTTTCAAAAGTACTCATAATTCAACCCCTAAATATTAATACAATGTTATAGTATCTTTTTTTTTATTGCTTTCCAGCGGAAATTTCTAATAAATTCACCTTCTTGTTGAGTGACTATAAACGCTTGCTTTTGTTTTTTTAGAAATAGAATAGCCTCGCATACAGTACAAATAAAATAGCGGATCTTTTTTTGTCACTGCGAGTTTTAAAGCTGCAATTCTTGCAAGGGTTTTTGTGTAACGCATTTTATAAAAGGCTTCTCCTTGCGAATACTTTGCTCCAGATGTGTATGTCATTTCCAGTAGGTTTTAAGTGCTTTACGTGTGCCAAGGGGTCTGTCTTTGTTTTCCAGCCATGAAACGCTGCTAATAGCACCGTCAACGGTATCCCATCCTATAGATTTTTTAAGCCCCCCAATGGCATCAAAACACTCTTTTTTGTAAAGTTTTATAGGTCCTCGCACCTTGGTTTTTTCTGAAATATCTTCAAATACCCAAGTATCTCTTTTTTTAATATACAGGTTGCCTGCTGCCATTCCTATTAGTTTGTCTGAGGCAAAGATGGCTACCATTTTTTCTAAATAGTTTGTGGGTAGTACGATATCTGCATCAAACTTGCCTATAAGCTCCGAGTCTGGATTGCATTTTTCATACCCCTTGTAAAATGCTTCAATCACTTTTGCTCCCGGGCTGTGTTTTGATCTTGTTTTTGTATTTACAGTTGTAATCCAAGCAAACGAGTCAACAAACTTCTTAATGATACTTGGGGTGTTGTCTGTGGAGTTATCATCAACAATAATTACTTGTGTGGGTTTAATAGTTTGTACCACCAAAGCCTTAAGCATATGTTCTAGATGTGCTTGTTCATTGTATACAGGTATGATGATTGTTATTTTCAAACACGTTCTGCGTAGATAAGATAGTATCTTGGTATGAAGTATCTTAAGATAGGTCTAAACCCAAATTTTTTAACAGGGTTTGTGAATTTTTCACTTTTTTTAATCTTCCAGCCAGCTTTTTCTAGCAACCAGTCAAACTGCCAATCTTCAAATTCATGGTAATGTCTGTCCCAGATGTCCGTCTTGCTTCTGTAAGCTGATGCAAACCATAATCTAAGGGGAACAGAAGCGATTAATTTTTTAGCTTTTATGTCTTTTAATACAGTGTAAGGAGAGACAAGGTGTTCAAATATTTCAAATGCAGTTGCTACATCATAGTTGTTATCCTGCACTGCTTTGCGTGTCATTGTCTAAATCCTCTCCGGTTGTATTTGTAATGTTGTATCCTTCTTTTTTTAAAATTTCAGAAAAAGGGTTTACCACACCCAGATCAATAATCTTTTCTTGTTTTGATATGGCTTGCTCTAAAAAAGCTTTGGTGATTCTATATCTTTTTTTTGGATAGTTTCCTGGGTACATGATTATGCTTTGTAGACCATTGCATTAATGTTCATCCCTGCACCAACACTAGCAAACATAATAAGGTCTCCTTTATTAATACTGTGTCCTTCCATGTTGTTGTTTACTATTAGATCATAGAGTGTAGGTACCGTTGCCACACTTGAGTTTCCAAGGGTGTTTATGGTCATTGGCATAATATCTTTTGGTGCCTGCATATCATAAAGCCCATAGAATCTTTTTACAATGGCTTCATCCATCTTTTCATTAGCTTGATGAATTAATATTTTCTTTAGGTCTTTAATGTCATATCCACTATCCTCCAAACAACTTTTCATTGCCTTTGGAACATTTGTTAGGGCAAAATTATAGATTTTTCTGCCATTCATTTTTATGTACTTTCTAGGGTTTTGATCTTCTAGATTATTGCTATTGCCAAAGTAGATGTAATTTGCCTCTTCAATAGCGTGGGTAGCCGTAGCGTGCGAGATAATACCTTTTGTATGCTCTGTGTGCTCAATGATTGTTGCTCCAGCTCCGTCACTGTATATCATGGAGTCTCTATCATGTGGGTCTGTAACTCTAGATAATGTTTCTGCACCAATCACCAAACATCTTTTAGCAATACCTGCTTTTATAAAAGCGTTGGCTTGTATCATTGCCTCTAGCCAACCAGGACAACCAAAAATTAAATCATAAGCAATACACGATGGGTTTTTTATCTGCAAATTACTTTTTACACGAGAGGCTAAGCTGGGTACAGTATCACTTTGGTTACTACCATACTTAACATCTCCGTAATTATGGGCTACGATAATATAATCTAATGTTTCTTGATCAATCTTGGCATAATCTATTGCTTTTTGGGCAGCAAAAGAAGCTATGTCTGAGGTACTGTACTTTTCTTGAGCATACCTTCTTTCAGAGATACCGGTTATGGCTTTAAATTTCTCAATAATGATGTCGTTTTGGTGTGCAAAACTTGATCCGTCTTCGTTGTAAAAGTCGTGATTTTCGAAATCTTTATTACTGGTAATTTCTTTTGGGATATAGCTTCCTGTCCCTGTAATGGTAATGCCCATGGTATAAATTTTTGGCTAATGTAGGAAAAAGAATGCATTATAGATAGCAATTTTTCTCTAAATGTGGCCTGTTAAATGTATCAATATTTAAAGTAATTTAGTATTAAAAAATCCTCATTTCTAATAAAAAAAATGAGGATTTTTGATTTAATTCATGTTGTTAATCTTCCATGTATTGGTCTATTGGTGCGCAGGTACAAATTAGATTTCTATCTCCATAAGCATCATCCACACGTGCTACACTTGGCCAGAATTTATTATCATTAACAAATGCTAGTGGAAATGCTGCTTGTTGTCTTGTGTATGGTAAATCCCAGATATCTGCAGTAAGTAGGGCCTGTGTGTGAGGTGCATTTTTAAGCACATTATTAGGCTCTTGTTTGCTTGTTGCTTTAATTTCTTGGCCAATAGAGATCATTGCATCACAGAAACGATCTAACTCCTGAAGGCTTTCACTTTCTGTAGGTTCAATCATCATAGTTCCTGCCACTGGAAAAGATACTGTTGGAGCATGAAACCCATAATCCATAAGTCGTTTTGCAATATCTACAACTTCTATCCCGTGTTCTTTAAATGGGCGGCAATCAATAATCATTTCATGCGCAGCACGGCCTTTTTCTCCGGCGTATAACACATCAAAATGACCATCCAATCTCTCTTTGATATAATTTGCATTTAAAATGGCATATTGTGTAGATTTTTTTAGTCCGTTTTCTCCCAGCATGCAGATATAAGCATAGCTAATCAAACAGGCCAATGCGCTTCCCCAGGGAGCTCCAGAGATGGCAGTGATGGCTTGCTCGCCACCGGTTTCTATTAAGGGGTTGCTTGGTAAAAACGCAACCAATTGTTTTGCCACACATATTGGCCCCACTCCAGGACCACCACCACCGTGGGGTATGGCAAATGTTTTATGCAAGTTTAAATGGCATACATCTGCGCCAATTGCTCCCGGGTTTGTGAGGGCAACTTGCGCATTCATGTTTGCACCATCCATGTACACTTGGCCACCATTGTCATGAATTAAACCTGTAATTTCTTTAATAGCACTCTCATACACACCATGTGTTGAGGGATAGGTAATCATAAGTGCAGCAAGGTTGTCTTTATGCTCTTCTGCCTTAGCGCGCAGGTCTTCTACATCAATGTTTCCTTCTTCATTTGCTTTTGTAACTACTACTTTCATTCCTGCCATTACTGCACTTGCAGGGTTTGTTCCATGAGCAGAGGACGGGATAAGGCATATGTTTCTATGATGATCATCTCTAGATTCATGGTAAGCTCTGATGACCATTAGCCCTGCATACTCTCCTTGGGCTCCACTGTTTGGTTGTAAAGAAGTACCTGCAAATCCTGTAATTTCTGTAAGTTGTTCTTCTAGCTTTTTTAGCATGGCTTGATATCCTGCTGCTTGCTCTACAGGAACAAATGGATGCATGTTGCCCCACATAGGATTGCTTAGCGGTAGCATTTGAGCGGCAGCATTGAGTTTCATAGTACAACTTCCAAGGGCTATCATTGAGTGGTTTAAGGCCAAATCTTTGCGTTCAAGTTTCTTGATATAACGCATGAGTTCTGTTTCGCTATGATAGGTGTTAAATACGCTGTTTTCTAAAAATGGCGTTTCTCTTGCAATACTTTTTGGAATGCCGTTTCCAGTACTAATTTCTGAAATCTTAAACGATTCTTTATGGTTTGCCTCTGCGAAGAGTGCTATAATTTTGTTTAGGTCTTTTAAGGTAGTGGTTTCGTTCACCGATATAGAAACAGTTTCTGGGTCTGGGTAATAGAAATTCATTTGCTTTGCCTCACTCAGGAATTTAATTTTGCTGGCATCTGTTTTTATAGCGATGGTGTCAAAATAAGTTTCGTTTGCCTGAGTTAATGCTAAACGCTCTAAAGCAGCGGCAAGTGTCGCAGCATGATTGTGTACTTTATTTGCAATATATGTTAGGCCTTTTGGGCCATGATATACTCCATACATACCAGCCATTACCGCTAATAGTACTTGAGCGGTACAAATATTACTGGTGGCTTTATCTCTTTTAATGTGTTGTTCCCTTGTTTGAAGCGCCATGCGAAGGGCGCGGTTTCCTTTTGTGTCTCTGGTAACTCCAATGATACGTCCTGGAATATTACGCTTGTAGGCCTCTTTTGTTGCAAAATAAGCTGCATGTGGCCCACCATAACCTAGTGGAATACCAAATCTTTGTGTGGTACCTACCACAACGTCTACCCCAAAGGATCCCGGCGATTCTAATTTTACTAGACTTAGTATGTCTGCAGCAACTGCTACTTTGATTTGATTTTTATTAGCATCAGCAACAAAAGATCTAAAGTCATACACTTTTCCGCTTTTTCCAGGATATTGTAATATGGCGGCAAAAAACTCTGAACTAAAGTCAAAATTTTTATGATCTCCAATAACGAGTTCTATTCCAATTGGTGTGGCTCTTGTTTGAAGTAAAGAAAGTGTTTGAGGCAAGATATCCTCTGATACAAAAAATTTGTTTACTCCATCCTTCTTTTGTTGTCTTTCTCTTACAGCAAAAAGTAATGCCATTGCCTCTGCAGCAGCTGTGCTCTCATCTAGCAGTGAGGCATTTGCTAGTTCCATCCCTGTAAGATCAGTGATCATGGTTTGGTAATTAAGCAGCGCCTCAAGACGTCCTTGTGCAATTTCTGCTTGATAGGGAGTGTATGCGGTATACCAACCTGGATTTTCAAGGATATTTCTTTGTATTACCGGAGGAGTGATGGCTTGGTGATACCCAAGGCCCATGTAGGTTTTAAAAACTTGATTTTTTGTAGCAAGTTCTCCAATATGTTCAAGGTACTGATGCTCGCTCATTGCCATATCCAGTGTTAAATCTTTATCCAGCCTAATGTCATTAGGTATGGTTTGATTGATAAGTTCCTGCATTGATTGTGCACCAACAGTGTCAAGCATTTTTTGAAGGTCTTTCTTACGAGGGCCAATATGTCTAAGGGCAAAAGAGTCTGTATTCATAGTGTTTTCCTTTGTCAGGAAATAGTATTAATTGAACAATTGTATGGTATGATTTTAAGACAATTGTAATAGAAAAACCACCTTAAAATTACAGCTCAAAAATACAACATAAAAAAAATAAAAATGAAATGTTTAACATTTTACAAAGGTTTATTTTTCAACCAAAAACCCATGTTACTAACAATCTTTTTAAAAAGTGTTGTTCTAAGGGGGTTTCAAGAAAGGGAATATGTAATTTTATATCGTGAAACCACTAATCTCTCTCTTTTCTTTTTACATAAAAAGCAGTATTCATGTTGCTTTAGGGGTCACAGGGCTTGTATTTGTTACAAGTATTGAGTTTAACATATCGTTGCCCAGTGCTTTGTATTGGGTTACTTTTTTAGGAACAATTACGGGATATAATTTTATTAAATATGCTGAGATTGCAGGACTGCAGCATAAAAGTCTTATAGGTAGCTTGCAAAACTTGCAAGTATTCTCTTTAATGGTATTTTGTTTGTTGGTGTATTTTTTAAGCCAATTAGACCTTGTGGTTATAACATATCTTGGTATGCTTGGTTTTTTAACCTTGCTGTATGTGATTCCAATTATAAATCATAAAAACTTTCGCTCGATGGTTGGTGTTAAAGTGTTTATAGTAGCACTAGTTTGGTCTAGTCTTACTGTTTTAGTGCCAGTGTATTATACCACTTGCGCTATCCTAGATCTATTTCTTTGTTTTGCGCAGCGATTTTTTATTGTATTGGCTTTAATAATTCCTTTTGAAATTAGAGACCTACCCCAAGACAAGAGGATTTTGGTAACCTTTCCTCAATTATTGGGTGTGCAAAAAACTAAACTTATTGGTGGATTGCTACTTTTTTTCACCCTATTACTTGAGGGGTTAAAACAACCATTTGTTTTAAGTATAACAGTACCTTTGTTTATTGTTTGTGGGCTTATAGCTTTTTGTTTGTACCTCTCAGGGGTAGAGCAATCAAAATATTTTGCCTCTTTTTGGGTAGAGGGTATTGCCTCTTTTTGGGCTATAATGCTATGGGTGACTTATTTTATTTTAGCCTAACAGCGCTATAGGTTTTCTGTCTTTTTTTTAAATCTTAGGGGTTCTTCTATGCCCCAAAACCCTAGAATTAGATTTTCTTTATCAAGCGTTACAATGTAATAACACTCTGGAGTATCTGAGATAGTTACAATGTACTTGTCTTTCTCTATTGGCGTGTCTTTAAAATTAGTGCCAGCGCAAGAATCTTGTATAGAAAAACCTAAGTTTTTCTTGACTGCTATACCATCAAAACTATTAACTACTTTTTTAGCTTCAAAAGTCAAAGTGCTTGCAGGGCTTTGTATGTTTACCCAAGTCCCTTGTAGTTGCCTATAAACTCTAGCTTTAGATGTGTTATCTGTATCTATAGTTTTTGAATATTGTTGAGTGATTCCTTCTTTCAAGGGTGCTTGTTTGCAAGAAAAGAACAAGAGTGTAAATAAGGTAATGTAAATGGGGTTCATGCTATAAATATCTTAAACTAGACCTGCTCTTTCTAACAAAGCATCTGGATTTGGTTTTTGACCTCTAAATTTAATATACAATTCCATAGGGTCTTGGGTACCTCCCTTAGATAATACAAAGTCTTTAAATTTGTTGGCTACTTTTTTATTAAAGATACCTTCTTTTTTAAAATAAGCAAACGCATCTGCGTCAAGCACTTCTGCCCATTTGTAGCTGTAGTATCCTGCACTGTATCCTCCTTGAAATATATGGCTAAATGCAGTACTCATACAGATATTTGGGTTCTCTGGGTATAACACTGTATCTCCAAAGGCGCCGTTTTCAAATTCTTTTACAGAGCTTATATTTGATGGATCACTGCCATGCCATGCCATGTCCAACATACCAAAGCTTAGTTGTCTTAGGGTCTGCATACCTTCATGAAAAGTGGCAGAGGCCTTAATTTTTTCAATGAGCTCCATAGGTATTACCTCACCAGTCTTGTAATGGGTTGCAAATAACTCTAGGGTTTGTTTTTCATAGCACCAGTTTTCTAATATTTGACTTGGCAGTTCTACAAAATCCCATGAAACATTGGTCCCGCTCAAACTCTTATACTTTGTGTTTGCTAACATTCCATGAAGGCCATGGCCAAACTCATGAAAAAGAGTAGTTACCTCACTAAAAGTTAATAAGGAGGGTTTTGTAGCAGTTGGTTTTGTGAAATTACACACATTAGAGATGTGAGGTCTGTCATTTATAACACCTTTTCCATCTGGAGTGTCTATTATTTGTTGGGGTTTGTAGCTTGTCATCCAAGCGCCACCACGTTTCCCTGCACGAGGATGAAAATCTGCATAAAAAATGGCAACAAGTGCTCCTTGGGTATCTACTACGCGATAGGTTTTTACATCTTGGTGATAGGTGTCAATGGTTGGGTCTTCCTTAAACTCAAGATCAAACAATTTGTTGGCTAGGGTAAAAACCCCTTGGATTACATTCTCTAATTTAAAATAAGGTTTAAGTAACTCATCATCTAAACTAAATTTTTTTTGTTTTAATTTTTCGGCATAATAGGCGCTGTCCCATTTTTGTAACTGGTCTATCCCGTCAAGTTTTTTTGCAAAGGCTTCTAGCTCATCAAATTCTTTTTGAGCCGCCGGTCTCGCTTTTACTAATAATTCATTTAAAAAAGCATGCACCTTTTGAGGTGACTCCGCCATACGCTCCTCTAAAACAAAATGTGCATGACTTTCATAGCCCAGAAGTTGGGCTCTTTGGTGTCTTAGTTTTACAATATCTAAAACGTTTTGCTGGTTATTTTGCGGCTTGTTTTTAAAGGCTCTAGCACCAAAGGCTAGGGCTAGTTTTTTACGTAATGCTCTGTTTTGAGCATATTTCATAAACGGCACATAGCTCGGGTAGTCTAAGGTAATAACCCACCCTTTCTTGCCTTTCTCTGCTGCCACTTGTTTGGCAGCTTCTTTTGCTCCCTCTGGTAAGCCTTCAAGATCCTGTTCCTTGTTTATTAATAATTCAAAGGCGTTTGTCTGGGCTAGTACATTTTCTCCAAAGCGTAATCCTAGTTTAGAAAGCTTGGTGTCTATGCTACGAAGTTGTATTTTTTTTTCCTCAGATAGATTGGCTCCATTTCTAGCAAATCCTTTGTATTGTTTTTCTAGCAACATCTGCTGCTCGTCACTTAGGGTAAGTGTTTGCCTAAGATCATACACAGTTTTAACCCTCTTAAAGAGGTCCTGGTTGAGCAGTAAATCATTAGAGAAGTTTGATAACAGTGGAGAAACTTCTTGCGCTATTTGCTGGATTTGATCATTTGTCTCTGCGCTATTGAGATTAAAAAAAATACTTGTGGCTCTGTCAAGGGCCTTACCTGTATTCTCGAGCGCCTCTACCGTATTTTTAAAAGTAGGTGTGTCTTGGTTTTTTGTAATAAGAGCAACCTCTTGTTTTGTGACATCAATAAGCGCTGTAATAGCGGGCAAATAATGCTCATTATTAATTTTAGAAAAAGGAGCTAGGTCAAACTGTTGTAGTAATGGGTTATCCATAAAATAGGCTTATCAGGGGTAGTTGCTTGAAAAAAAAGTGTTATGTATTTAGATTAACCTTAAAGGTTTTTAGCGCTTTGTTCAACTTTTATTTTTAATCCCTCTTTGTAAGCAATTACTTTGTCCAGTAAACAGGTATCTGCAGTGCTAATAATTTGCGCAGCCAAGATACCTGCATTTTTGGCTCCGTTTAAGGCAACAGTTGCAACGGGTACCCCGCCAGGCATCTGCAAGATAGACAACACAGAGTCCCATCCGTCAATACTATTGCTTGACTTTACAGGAACCCCAATTACAGGTAGTGGAGATAAAGAAGCTACCATACCTGGCAAATGTGCTGCGCCACCTGCTCCTGCAATAATTACTTTGATACCGCGAGTGTGCGCATTTTTACTAAAGTCAAATAGTTTTTCTGGTGTGCGATGTGCAGAAACGATATCTACTTCAATTTCTATGTCAAATCCTTTTAAGATATCTATGGCATCTTGCATTACGGGCATATCACTAGTGGATCCCATTACTATGGCTACTTTCATAATTATTTGCTTATTACTTTAATACGTTGCTTTACTTTTTGTGCAATCTCTCTTGCGGTGTCAATATTTTCGTTTACAATGGTGACATGGCCCATTTTTCTGAAAGGGCGCGTTTGTTTTTTTCCATAGATATGTGGTGTTACTCCATCCATGGCCATAATTTCTTCAATGTTTTGATATGCAACATCTCCAGTGTGGTTTTGTTCACCTACCAAATTTACCATAATACCCCCTAATTTACTAGCGGTATTACCAAGAGGTAGATCTAGAATTGCTCTGATGTGTTGTTCAAATTGGTTTGTATAACTAGCCTCAATACTGTAATGACCGGAGTTGTGTGGTCTTGGCGCTACTTCATTTACAATGATTTGATCATCATTTGTTTGAAACATTTCTACGGCAAGAAGTCCTACATGTTCGAAGGCTTTGGAGACCTCTATGGCTATACTCCTGGCTTTTGCAGCAACTTTGTCGTCAATGCGGGCAGGACAAATAACATACTCAACTTGGTTTGCCTGAGGATGAAATTCCATTTCAACAACAGGATATGTCTTTACCTGCGCACTTGGGTTTCTTACAACAATTACAGCAAGTTCATTTTTAAAAGCAACTAGCTCTTCTGCTATACAAGGGCAGTCTGGCAATAAATCTAGTATGTGAGAATTTTTAATTACTTGAACGCCCTTTCCGTCATAGCCGCCTTTACAGCTTTTCCAAACAAAGGGTAGTTTTAATTCTCCAGATGCTACTGCTTTTTTAACTTTTGCAATAGTCTCAAAAACAGAAAATGGAGCGGTGGGTATTTTATGAGTGGTATAAAACTTTTTTTGCACCCCTTTGTCTTGAATATTGCGCAGTGTTTTTGCACTAGGATATACTTTTTTTCCTTCTTTCTCCAAAGCCTCTAGAGCTTCTATGTTTACACCTTCTATCTCGAAGGTAAGTATGTCTACTTTTTTTCCGAAGGTATACACCGTATCATAATCCATTAGATCTCCCTGGGTAAATGCATTACAGGCTATACGGCACGGAGCCTCAAGGCTAGGATCAAGTACGTGTGTGGTGATGTCAAATTTACGGGTTTCATAAAGCATCATTTTGCCTAGTTGGCCGCCGCCTAAAATCCCGAGTGTGAAATTTGAAGAAAAATAATTTGCCATAACACAAAGATACATTGTTCTTTCAAATAGCTATCTTTGCCGCGATTAATTATTGTACAACATTTATTAAAATACGGGGTTTTGTAAAACCTTGTACTCCAGAAAACATAAAAGATGACAAATATCGTACTCTTTGGCCCTCCAGGAGCCGGAAAAGGAACGCAAGCACAGGTATTAAAAGTAAAATATCAATTGGTACACATCTCTACAGGTGATGTATTTAGGTATAACATAAAAAATCAAACAGCATTAGGTACACTAGCCAAGTCTTACATGGATAAAGGTCATCTGGTGCCAGATGATGTAACTATTAAAATGCTTAAGGCAGAGGTAGAGAAAAATCCTGCTGCCAATGGCTTTGTTTTTGATGGGTTTCCAAGAACAGTGGCTCAGGCAGAGGCCCTTGCTATTTTAATGGATGAAAAATCTAGTCAAATCAATGCAATGGTTGCTCTTGAGGTAGATGATGAGATATTGGTTGGAAGGTTATTAGAAAGAGGTAAAACAAGTGGCCGCGCCGATGATGCAGATGAGGCTATCATTAGAGAACGCGTTGCAGAGTATTATCGTAAAACAGATGTTTTAAAAGACTTTTATAAAGCTAAAGACAGGTACTTTGGGGTAAATGGTGTTGGAAATATTCAAGAGATTACCGCTCGCTTGAGCGAAGTGTTTGATAGATTATAACAAGCGTAAGCTTAAAAAAAATTCTTACCCTGGTAAGAAAATGGTATGACTGAAGGAAATTTTGTAGACTACGTAAAAATTCATGTAACCTCTGGTAAAGGAGGGCAAGGAAGTGCGCATTTGCGACGTGAAAAATTTATCCCAAAGGGAGGTCCAGATGGTGGAGACGGAGGTCGCGGAGGACATATCATATTAAAGGCCAATAGTAACCTTTGGACACTACACCATTTAAAATTTAAACGTCATTACAAAGCTGGGTATGGAGGTGCAGGAAGTAAGCAAACAAGTACTGGGGCAGATGGTGATGATATCTATATTGAGGTGCCTCTAGGTACAGTGGTTATAAATACAGAAACCGGAGAAAGATTAAAAGAACTTCTAGAGCACGATGATGAGCTTATCCTTGCAAAAGGGGGTATGGGGGGACTTGGTAATAACCATTTTAAGTCCTCTACAAACCAAACCCCGCGCTACGCTCAGCCAGGAATGGAAGGAGAGGAAGGCGCCTTCACACTAGAGATGAAAGTTTTGGCAGATGTTGGTTTGGTAGGGTTTCCAAATGCAGGAAAATCTACACTACTGTCTGTAATTACTGCCGCAAAACCAAAGATTGCCAATTATGAGTTTACAACTCTAAAGCCTAATTTGGGTATTGTAGAATATCGCGATCACAGAACTTTTGTAATGGCAGATATTCCTGGAATTATAGAGGGTGCTGCAGAAGGAAAAGGGCTTGGGCATTATTTTTTGCGCCACATAGAACGCAACTCGACCTTGCTTTTTTTAATACCTGCAGATGCAGATGATATTAGAAAACAATACGATATTCTTCTAGATGAATTAAAACGTTATAATCCAGAACTATTAGATAAGGACAAGTTGGTTGCCATTTCAAAAAGTGACATGCTAGATGATGAGCTTAAGGCAGAAATGAAAGAGGCCTTAGATAAAGATTTTGACGGGATCCCTTATTTGTTTTTTAGCTCCATGGCTCAACAAGGTTTAATGAAATTAAAAGACACTCTTTGGACCATGCTCAATGAAACAAGTGTGCATTAATTGACCTTGAATCTATTTTTCAAAAAATAGAAATAGACTAAAATATAGTGTATTTTTATTGTTAACACTCCTTACTATCATTTATGAGAGGGCTACTTTTAGTACTACTATTTCCGTTTTTTTTGCTAAGCCAAACAAATTTTGAGCTTGCCCAGAACTATTATTTGCAAGGAAATAGTGCCAAAGCCAGAACTCTATTTGAACAGCACCTTAAACAGTACCCTGCAGATCTTGCTACCCTCGAGTATTTAGGAGATGTAGCCGGTGATGCTAAAGATTGGGATACTGCAATGATGTATTATAAATCCCTTGTAATTAAAGACACTGCCAACGCTAATTACCATTATAAATATGGCGGGGTTTTAGGTATGAAGGCATTGTCGGTAAATAAATTAAGTGCTGCCTTTTATATTAGTGATGTTAAAACGCATTTTAAAAAGGCCGCAACACTAGACCCTACTCACACACAGGCGAGAGAGGCGTTAGTAGAGTTGTATATGCAATTGCCATCTATTATTGGTGGGAGTCAACAAACGGCTCTTTTTTATGCCGATGAGCTTGCCCAGCTATCTCCAGAAAAAGGCTATCTAGCCAAAGGTTATATTGCTGATTATGCTGGAGATACGATAGCCGCAGAGCAGTTTTACAAAAAAGCTGTTGCGGTACAAGGATCTATAGTGGCGTCCACTAAACTCGTGGGTTTTTATAAAAAAACCAACCAAATAAATAAGGCATTACAAGTATTAAAACAAAGTTTGGCTCTTAATGGCCAACACAACCAATTAAATTACCAAATTGGTGAGCTAGTTGCACGCTATACTTTAGACAGTAAATTAGGGATTGAGGCTTTAAAGAGGTACCTTGAGAACTATTCTACAAAAGATAATACTTCTCAACAATGGGTATATCTTAGGTTGGCTCAGGTGTATAAAAATACTGGTGATAAAATCAAGGCCCTTTTTTGGGTTGATAAAGCTCTTAGAGTAGCTCCAGAATTCAAAGAGGCAGCCAAAGAAAAGATATTAATACAGCTACTTTAAAATAATTCTAATTTCTGAATTGATGTTAAGGGTTATCTTTCTATTTTTGGGGTAAGTGAGTTACATTTCTGTAGAGACACATATTAAATTTTCAATTTAGATGAGAATCCATTTCATAGCCATTGGTGGTAGTGCTATGCACAACTTAGCCATAGCATTACATAATAAAGGAGAACACGTAACGGGAAGCGATGACGAGATTTTTGATCCCTCTAAGTCAAGATTGGCAGCCAAAGGCTTACTGCCCGAGCAGTATGGTTGGTTTGAAGATAATATCTCATCAGATATTGATGCGATTATCTTAGGTATGCACGCCAAACAAGACAACATTGAGCTGCTTCGTGCTAAAGAATTAGGGCTTACCATTTATAGTTATCCAGAGTTTTTATATGAGCAATCTAAAAACAAAACCCGCATAGTTATTGGAGGGTCTCATGGAAAAACAACCATTACTTCTATGATTTTGCATGTAATGCATTACCATGATAAAGAAGTAGATTACATGGTAGGGGCCCAACTAGAAGGTTTTGACACCATGGTGCATCTTACAAAAGAGAATGATTTTATTGTCCTAGAGGGAGATGAGTATTTGTCATCTGCCATAGACAGACGTCCGAAATTTCATTTATATAAACCTAATATAGCCCTCTTAAGTGGTATTGCCTGGGATCACATCAACGTGTTTCCAACCTTTGAGAACTATGTCGAGCAATTTCGTATTTTTCTATCCCAGATTACTCATGGTGGTGCTATGGTTTACAACCAAGAAGATATAGAGGTTAAACAAGTAGTGGAGGCAACCCAAAACCAAATTAAAAAATATCCGTATCAAACACCTAGGTACAGTGTTGAAAATGGTGACACACTTCTTGATACTGATGATGGTCCAATGCCTATTGAAGTGTTTGGAAAACATAATTTAAATAACCTAGAGGGTGCTCGTTGGATTTGCCAACTTATGGGGGTACAACAGGAAGATTTCTATGAGGCCATTGCAACATTTAAAGGTGCAAGTAAACGTTTAGAGAAAATTGGACAGGGCCCTACAAGTATAGCTTATAAAGATTTTGCACATTCGCCAAGTAAAGTAAAGGCAACCACCCAGGCCTTAAAAAACCAGTATCCTGATCGAAGTTTGTTGGCATGTTTGGAGTTACATACCTACAGTAGCTTAAATCCAGAATTTCTCTCTGAGTACAAAGGTGCCCTTGATGGTGCAGATAAGGCGGTTGTTTTTTATTCTCCAAAGGCAGTAAAAATAAAAAAGTTGGACACAGTTTCAAGTGCTCAAATTTTAAATGCTTTTCAAAGAGATGATTTATTGGTCTTTACAGACCCTATAGCTTTTCAAGACTATTTATTTGAGCAGGATTTTAACAACACCTCTTTGCTGCTTATGAGTAGCGGTAATTATGGCGGTTTAGATTTTGAGAAAGTAAAAGGAATTTTAAAATGAGTAGGGATATAAGGTCCTTACAAGAGTGTATTAAATTAACGATAGAAAATTGAGTAAAGAATCATCACCCCAAGAGTCAAGGTACATCGGTAAGCTAGAGAAAGAGGTTGCTAGCTTGCAGGAAAAGCTACGAATTAGTGAAACTAATTTTGGTTTTCTGTATGATGATAATCCCGTTATGCATGCCACAATAAACCCACTGACAGGGTATATTGTTAATTGTAATGGTATGCTTGTGTCTAATCTTGGTCACAAAAATAAAAAAGCAATTCTTGGTACACATGTCTCAAATATTTTTACGAAAAAATCGAGTGTTAAAATTGTGGGGCTTCTAGATGCCTTTGGAAATAAAGGGGCTATTGCCAGTGAAGAGGTTACCTTAAAAACTAAAAAAGGAAAGAGAATTCAAGTAATTTTAAATTCAAGAGCAATTTATAACAAGGCGGGTATTGTTGTAAAATCTATATTTACTTTGGTAGATATTTCAGAAATTAAAAAAGCACAACGCAATGCAAAAAATAAAAAAGAAGATTTAGAAAGGGTTAATAAAGATCTTGAACAGTTTGTGTCCATTTGTTCTCATGATTTGCAAGAGCCTTTGGCTACAATTAGGTTTAGTAGTGATTTTTTGATGCAAAAATTTACAGATGAACTTTCTCCAAAGGGCAAAGAGTACATTGGTTATATACATGAGGCTTCTGGAAGAATGGCCGAGCAAATAAAAGGGTTATTGGAGCATAGCCGCATTGGTAGAGATTTAAAAATAACAAAGGTAGATGTGCAAGAGCAGCTTGAGGTGGCTAAGTATGATCTTAAAAAGCGAATTCAAGAAACAAATGCAACTATCATTTCTGAAAAATTACCAAAAATAAAGGGGTATAAGGTAGAGTTGCGTTTATTGTTCCAAAATTTATTGAGTAACGCCCTTAAATATTCAAAAAAACAAGTGTCGCCTATTATTTCTATTGCAGCAAAAGAAGAAGAAGATTTTTGGGTTTTTTCTATTGCAGACAATGGCATTGGAATCAAAGAGGAAGATATAGAAGATCTTTTTACTATTTTCTCTCGAGTACCCACTCAACTAAAGCAAGAGGGAAGCGGTGTTGGTCTTGCCCATGCAGAAAAAATAGTTAAACTTCATGAAGGTGTTATATGGGTAGAATCTCAATTTGGAGAGGGGAGTACCTTTTATTTTAAAATCAAAAAATAACAAACCAAATTATTTATATTTGAAGTGTATACGGTATAGATGCTGGTATACTTTTTTAGGTTATATTTCTATATGCTACTTATTTTCACCAAACAAATTACGCCAAGAATTTCCTATGTTTTTAAACATATTTGTACTCGTATTTTGGGTATTAAAGTTGGCTTTACAACAGAGGTTGAGGCTTTTTTAGCACATAAGGGTCCAAAAGCTTCCTACGGAAAACAGCCTCTAGGTAATGAGCTTTTTTTTCAAAGCCATGGCCTACTCACTCAACAAGGAATTGAAAGTGTAGATATCAACGTTCGTGATTGGGATCAGACCAAGTGTTTCTTTGCTGTGAGTGATAAAAGTGCCATACCCTTTGATATTTTTACGGCTGCCTTTTATTTGCTTAGCAGGTATGAAGAGTATCTGCCTCATGTAAAAGATCATTTAGGAAGGTTTTCTGCCCACGAGAGTCTGGGCTTCAAATTTAACTTTTTAGATAGCCCAGTGATTGATATTTGGAGCTATAAACTCAAGGTTTTGTTACAGCAAAAATTTCCGCAGCTATTATTTCCAAAAAAACAAACAACGGTTCATAGTTTAATTAATGCACAAGTAGCATTTGCTTTTTTAAATAAAGGAATATTTAGATCCTTTATTGGTTTTACCTCAGATCTTTTTAAGCTAAGATTAAAACAATTTATACTTCGGTCTAAAGTTGTTTTAGGATTACAAAAAGACCCCTACGATAGCTATAAGTGGATACTTGCTGTTACTAAAAAAAGCAGCATGAAACTTACTGTGTTTTTTTTGTTGGGAGAAGCGGTTGCTTTTCACCAGACTATAAATACCCAGAAGCAAAAATTTAAGATGCTTATCAAATATGTTGCAGATTATAAGGAAGTAGGACTTTTAGTTTCTCTAAGAGCATCGACAAATCCGGATTTTTTAAAAACAGAAAAAACAACACTAGAACATATTATAAATAGAACGATACAGAGCAGTCAAAACAGTAATTTGCTTATTAGCCTTCCAAAAATTTATAGAAATTTAGTTGCCCTAGAAATAAAGAAAGATTACACTATGGTGTATGAAAATCAACCGGGATTTAGGGCAGGAACATGTACCCCTTTTTTGTTTTATGATTTAGATTATGAAATCATCACACCTCTTGCTATACAGCCCATTGCCTGTACAACTCAAGGTTTTTTAAAATTAAGCCCTAAGGATACTGCTTTAAAAATTGCTCAGATGTTTGGTAAAGTACAAAGTGTTAACGGTACCTTTTCTGTGCTATTTTCAAACCAAGATTTTTCTGCAGATCCTAACAATAAACTGTGGCATTCCCTTTTTTCTGAAACTTTACTCTCATGATAAAACCAACAATAACTGATGTCTTTTTTGATTTAGATCATACCCTTTGGGATTTTGACAGAAATTCTGCAATGGCCCTTGAACGTGTATTTGAGAGATTTTCTGTTGGTGTTTCTTTAGCTTCATTTTTAAAAGTATACGAGCCCATAAATTTTAATTATTGGCGTGAGTTTAGAGAGGAGCGTGTTACCAAAACACAACTTCGAAGGGGAAGACTCATCGATAGCTTTGGTGCACTAGGAGTAAGCTATGATATGCACATTATTGATGGTATGAGTGAAGCATATATTGAAGAGTTGCCTAATAATAATTATTTGTTTGACGGGACCTTTGAGCTACTTGGGTATTTAAAAGAAAAGTATACCCTGCACATTATAACCAATGGGTTTTCTCAGGTGCAGTACATCAAGCTTGAAAAAAGTAAATTAGCTCCCTTTTTTGCCACAGTAACGAGCTCTGAGGAGGTAGGGGTAAAAAAACCAAACCCTTTAGTGTTTACAACTGCCTTGGCAAAGGCAGGAGTTTCTGCTAAATCAAGTGTTATGATTGGAGATACATTTGATGCGGACATCCTTGGGGCAGAGGGTGTTGGTATGGACACTATATTTTTTAATTACAGAAAAAAAAATCCAAAAGCAGGATATAAAGTTGTAGATTACTTATTGGAGATAAAGGATTTATTGTAAAATAGGTCCTTATGTAACCTAAGTTGCTATTGGGATTTTCATTTCTAATTAATTTTATATAATTGCGTTTAAAGACTTTTTTTGCCAGAAAAACGTTTATTTAATATACCCTAACTATTATGGATGTTAAAATCACCAAACTATTTTTTATACTCACTAGTATGCTACTGTGCGTTTCTTGTTTTGATGGTACAGATTTTGAGCAAGCCAATGATGTTGTGGTAACACCAGAAATTGAGCTTGATTTAATCTATTTTAATTTGGATGCCTCGAATTTCTATGATAATGCAACTAATACAGAGGTTCTGGTTGTGGAGGACACAACAGATCTAGATTTTTTAGGCGGAAGCGATATCAATGATATTTTAAAAGGAGCAGATTTCTTTTTTAAGTTTACAAACAGCATATCTAGAGAATTTAACGTCACTTTTGATTTTTTGAGTCAAGACAATGTTTCTAAGTATATAATGCAAACTAATGTGGCTTCTGGGAGTGAAAACAACCCCGTTGTTAGTTATTTTGTAGAATCCTTAGATGAGCTACAAATTAAGGAGCTAACAAAAGCTAAAAAGGTTTTGGTTACAATAGCTATATCTTCTTCATCACAAGATCTAACAGGGGTGTTAACCTTACAGTCAAAAACCACCTATTATTTGCAAATAGAGCAATAATAAAATCTAATGAAAAAGTTTCTTTTTATTTATCTATTTCTTGGAGTATCCTTTGTTGTTTGTCAAAACAAACAATTGCTCTATAATTGGGAGGTGACCCCTCAAACCCTTATGCTTAATCCAGGAAGCCTTATTACTAATCAATTTCATATTGGGGTCCCTTTAGCGTCCCAATTTCATTTACATGTTGGTTCTTCTGGAGTTTCTGTGTTTGATATCTTTGCAGATGATGGGGTAGACATCAACACTAAAATTACGAATACAATCTCAAGGTTAAGCTCACGAGATTTTTTTACTATAAATCAGCAATTAGATGTGTTAAACTTTGGTTGGCTATCCAAGGGTTTTGAGCCTATGTACTTCTCTGGAGGTATTTATCAAGAACTAGATGCTATTGCCTATTTTCCTAAAGACATTGCTGTTTTGGCCTGGGAGGGCAATAGAGATTATATTGGAAAAGCGTATGATTTTAACGATATAAGTGCTCGTGCAGATTTGTTAACCGTTTTTCATTTTGGTGTGAATAAACAAGTTTCAAAAAAACTTACTGCAGGACTTCGATTTAAGCTATATTCTAGTTTAATAAATGTAAGTAGTACAAGAAATAAAGGCGCGTTTAGAACAACCCTTAGAGAGGGTAGCGCTAATATTTACGAACATACAGTAACAGATTTGGATGTAGAGGTACAAACCTCTGGATTTATATCATTAGATGGTTTAGAACAATCTCAAGTAAGTAAAAAACTACTTGGTCGAGCTTTACTTGGTGGAAATCTTGGTATTGGTATAGACGCAGGTATAACATACCAGTTAGATGATCAGCTCTCTTTAACTGCTTCTTTGCTTGATCTTGGCGCTATTTTTCATACCAAAGACACAGAGCTTTATAAGGCCAAAGGAGATTATATTCTAGATGGTATAGAGCTTATATTTCCTGAACTAGAAAATGGAGAATCTACCATACCGTATTATGACAATCTAGAAGATGATATTGCACGAGAGATCCCTTTTGACACACTTAACACTGGATACACTCAATTACGCCCTACCAAAATAAATGCTGCATTACATTATGATTTTGGCAGATTTGTTGGTGACAAAGGAGGTTGTAATTGTAAAAATAATGGAGCAAAGAAAAAGCGAGTTTCTCAGGCAGGGGCTCATTACTATAGTATATTTAGGCCTAGAGGTCTACAAATGGCCGGAACACTTTATTATACAAGAAGGTTTGGCAACACACTATCCATAAAAACAACCTACACTCTAGATCACTATTCTGCCAAAAATATTGGAGCTGGGATGTTTTTAAATATAGGAGGCGTAAATTTGTTTTTAGCAGCAGATAACCTACTACAGATGTCTAACCTTGCCAAGGCAAATAGTGTATCTTTACAAATAGGATTAAACTATATATTAAATTAATGATGAAACGCCTTTTTTTAACCCTAGCCATTATTATAACATGCTCCAATCTCTCTTTGGCCCAAAAGAGGTTGAGCGATTATAGTTTTGTTGTTGTCCCAGATGAATTTGAATTTTTATCTAAAGCCAACCAATATCAATTAAACGATATGGCTAAATATTACCTAACTAAAAATGGTTTTAACACCTATTATTTTAGTGAGTTGCCCAGTGTAGATAATTGTGATGGATTATGGGCAGATCTAGAGTCAATTACCGGGTTTACAAGAACCAAGATTATGGTTGTTTTAAAAGACTGCAAAGGCATTGAAGTTTATAGATCTGAACCAGGTGCCAGCAAACAAAAAGAGTATAAAAAATCTTACCAAGATGCTTTGCGTAAAGCTTTTTTGGGCTTTAAAGAGCTTGATGTTCAACAAAAAGACGTAGTTGTAAGACCAATTACCTATGATGAGTCTAGTGAGCAAGCTCTTATAATTGCTGCGTCAAGTAATAGTAAACCAGAGTTTAAAAGTAATAGGGGGCCAGTAAATAAGTTTAACGCCTACACCTACAATGCAATGGCATACCTTTTAAAAAAAGTGGATGGAGGTTATAATGTCTATGATGCCTCTGGGGCAAATTTAATTTTAAAAGGGACTATTAAGGATTCACCAAATGGCTATAGGGCTATGGTTTTTGATGCTAATTACCAATGTTATTTCCTTGAAAATGGAGATCTGAAACTTGTAGATAAAGATGGTGCAGTAATTACATTAATTTTTCAGAATTAAAAATCATATTTTTCTTTCCATAGACTTTTTAAATAAGTCTTTAATTGATTTTCTTTTGCATTATTACCGGGTTGGTAGAATGTGGTGCCACTAATTTCTTCTGGTAAAAACTCATGAGCCACAAAAGCATTCTCATAATCATGGGCATATGCATAGTTATCTCCATACCCTAATTCTTTCATAAGTTTTGTGGGAGCATTTCTTATAGAAAACGGAACAGATAGATCACCAGATTGTTTTACTTGTTGTTGTGCTTTTTTTATAGCCTCATAGCTAGCATTGCTTTTTGCAGAGCTTGCAAGGTATATAGCACATTGGCTTAAAATAATTCTAGACTCCGGAAAACCAATTGAGGTTACAGATTGAAATGTTGCATTTGCTAGTAAAAGAGCATTTGGGTTTGCATTTCCTATATCTTCGCTGGCAAGAATCACTAATCTTCTTGCAATAAATTTTATATCCTCGCCTGCTTCTATCATTCTGGCAAGCCAATAGACTGCCGCATTTGGGTCACTACCGCGTATTGATTTTATAAATGCCGAAACAATATTATAGTGCTGGTCTCCAGTTTTATCATACAACACGGTATTTTTTTGCACCTTATGTTGTACCATTTGGTTGGTGATAACCACTTTTTGTTTTTCATCACTTTGCACTTCAGATATTTCAGAAATGACCACCAACTCTAAAATATTGAGTAGTTTTCTTGCATCACCTCCAGATAGCTTTAAAATGGCTTGTGTTTCTTGCAACACGATATCATAATTTAATAATACAGTATCCATTGCAATGGCTCTTTTTAAAAGATCTTCAAGGTCTTTTTTAGAAAATGAGTTTAACACATACACTTGACACCTTGAGAGTAGGGCAGGAATAACCTCAAAACTTGGGTTTTCTGTGGTGGCCCCAATAAGTGTTACCAAGCCTTTCTCCACAGCACTAAGTAGGGAGTCTTGTTGAGATTTACTAAAGCGATGAATTTCATCAATAAAAAGTATGGGGTTTTTTGTGGTAAACAGCCCGTCAGATTTTTTTGCTTTTTTAATGATTTCTCTTACGGCGGCAACACCACTATCAATAGCGCTTAATTGGTAGAAAGGTCTTCCTGACTGTGATGCAATAATGGTAGCCAGTGTTGTTTTACCAATACCAGGAGGACCCCAAAACAACATAGAGGGTATTATACCGCTTTGTAGTTGTTTTGTGAGAGCTCCAGTCTCACCAACAAGATGTTGCTGGCTGAGATAACCCTGTAGGGTCTTTGGTCGAATTCTTTCTGCTAGTGGAATATTCATGCTATAAAGGTATGTTTTTAATTTAGCTATTAAACTGACAATGTATCATATTCAAATAATTGGATTTGTTTTTGCTATATTGAGGTATGACTAAGATACAAAAACTCTATTTTTCTTTTGATGTAGTGCTCTATCCCTTGCTATTTGTGATACTCATGTGGTTGGTGTTTTGGTTTGAAATACGATTTGGTGAAGATTTTACTCCCTATGGTATATATCCAGGAAAACTAGAGGGGCTGAGAGGTGTGTTGTTTGGTCCATTTATTCATGGTAATTTAAAGCACCTATTTAACAACAGTATTCCTATGTTAGTGCTGGGTTCTGCACTTTTTTATTTTTATCGCCCATTGCGTTGGCAAGTTTTTATTTTAGGTTTTGTTATTACGGGTCTTATCACTTGGGGTATTGGTCGTCCTGCAAATCATATTGGCGCAAGTGGAATTGTTTATTTATTGGCTTCTTTTTTATTTTTTAAAGGTATTATCTCAAAGCAATACCAACTAACGGCACTTTCTTTTGCGGTTGTATTTGTGTATGGTAGTTTACTTTGGTATGTATTTCCTTTAGATACTCATATATCTTGGGAAGGACATTTGTCTGGTTTTGGAGTTGGTGTCTTGTTGGCCTTTTTATATAAAGGCACTACAACTGTAACTAACAAAAAATTTGATTGGGAAGCCGATGATTATCTGCCAGAGAATGATCCTTTTATGAGGCAATTTGATGCCGATGGAAATTTTATTGAAAACAAACCAACTTTAGAGAAGCAGCAAATAGATACCACCTCAAAAAAGGATATAGGTGTTGTTTACACTATTGTGAAAAACAAAAAAGAGTAGGGTTTTTACTTTGAGCGTTGACGTACTACCTCATATAAAAAGGCGCCACAGGCAACAGACACATTTAGAGAGTTGATAACACCAAGTAGCGGTAATGAAGCTTTTTTGTCTACTATACTAAGTACAGATTTTGAAACTCCAAGCCCTTCAGAACCCATAATAATAGCCATCGGCTTTTTTAATTCTAGATTGTATATGGTGTCTTGTGTTTTTTCTGTAGCAGCAATGGTTGTAATACCGCTTCCTTGGAGGTAATAAATGGCATCTTTAATGTGGTCCACTTTACAAATAGGAATATTAAATATAGCTCCTGCAGAAGTTTTAACAGTATCTCCACTTACAGGCGCTCCACCTTTTTTTTGTATGATAACACCATCAACACCTGTACACTCGGCTGTTCTTAGAATGGCTCCAAAATTTCTAACATCACTTATCTGGTCTAGAATCAAAAACAAAGGTGTTTTTTCACTTTCTAGTACCGCTTCTACCATAGTTTCAAGGGTAACAAATTCTATGGGAGAACTAATTAAAATAATTCCTTGGTGGTTGCTACGACATAGTTTTTCCATCTTTTCAAGAGGAACATAAGAGATCGTAGTATTTAATACTTCAAGATCTGCCACAATAGCATCAATCTTAGGATTCTGCAACCCTTTTTGGACGTAGGCCTTGTCTATAGTTTGTTTAGCTTTTAAAGCTTCTATAACAGGGTAAATACCAAATAATAATGTCTCTTTCTTCATAGCGTAAAAGTAAAAAACCATCCTTAAAAAAGGATGGTTTTTAAAATATATTAACTAATAATTTATTAGTTAGGGTCTTCGAAGCTTACTTCCCAGTTAAATGCGGCTAGTAAACCAGATGCGCTTGTTAGCACACCATTAGTTTGCCCACCGTTCCAAGAACCTGCATTATCAGGATCATCTCCTTCTGGATATGAACCAGATGGAGCAGTACCGTCATAAACAGTGCCTTCTACAGTTGTAACAACACCAAAGAATTCGAAAGAATCATCTTCTACAAAAACAGAAGCATCAACTCCAAATAATTCAGCCATGTCTGCAGTTGTAAAACTTACATCAAACGGGAATGTTGTTGTTGAACCGAAAGGTAACGCCTCAGAAGGAGCACCTGCAAAATCACCAACTACAGTTACTTCATAAGTAGCAACATTTCCGTTAGGATCTTCAGTCATCGCGCTAAAAGAAGCGGTAGCTGGATCTGCACCCATGTCAAATTCTGGAGCACTTACAAACTTTACAAAACCTCCGTTTGTTAGTTGCGGAAAGCGTGCTTTATCTTCATCGTATTCACAGCTAGTAAAGGTAACTGCAGCTAGGATAGCTACAAATGCTAGAGAGAATATTTTATTTATATTTTTCATAATTGAAGTATTTAATTAAAATGGATTAGTTAATGAAACCAGCTGGGTTGGTATCCCAGAATACTTGGTTATCTGCAGTAGTTTGATCAACGTTAGGATTCGTATTCACTTCCGATTCCGGATATCTGAAAGATCTTGGGAATGGACCTACTGGTACAACACCAGTTTGTAGTGTAGGATATCCTGTTCTTCTGTACATGTTGTAAGGCTCTATACCATTACCCCATGAGGCGATATACCATTCTCTGATAACAATAGCTAACTTAGCATCGTTTCCTGATGCAGCATCATACTCTGCTAATACTCTAGCAATGTAGTCACTTATATCTGCAGATGTTGCAGCATAGTCTATGGTCTCATCATCTTCATCAGTAGTAGTTAAAGAACCTGAAAAATCTGTTACCTTATCCATACTTAGAGAGATCCCTGCTTCTAATAACGCTCTAGCATCAACACCAACTCCTAAATCTAATCCTGCCTCTGCTAATGCAAAGTGAGTGAAAGATGATAAGAATATTGGGTTTATACCTTCACCATTAAGTGTTTGGGTATTACTAGAATCTACTCTATTGTATTGATTGTTGTCAAAAGCTCCACCTGCTGGGTATACTCCCCATGTAGATCTTTTTGTATTATCATTTGGAATCCCTTCATCATCTCCATGATCTCTACCCCAATATAAGTTACCAACATAACAATAGTCATATATATCATTACCTAAACATGGTAGGTTAGATCCAGAAGGACCTGCATTTTTCTGACGGTAGATGTAGTAACGTAGTCTTGGGTCTGCGATTCCTGTTTCAACGTAAGGAGCCTCAGCATCACCAGCGTTTAACATATCTAAAAATCCATTACTCATGTAAAATCCAGTTCCGTTAGGATAGTTCCCTTGAAATATTGGGCTTCTAGATTCTGGAGATGTAGATGTTGAATAGTTAAATTGGAAATCTTCATCATCAGTATCAATAATGTTTTCAGACAATAACGCTGAAATAGCTGCACCATCACCCATGTTTAAATGAGCTTTCAGTTTTAATGTGTTTGCTACTGCAATCCAGTTGTCTGCATCAAAACTACCATAAAATAAATCTTGTGGTATTACTGCAGATTCTTGGCTTAAATTAGAAATAGCGGTGTTTAACAACGCTATTTGAGCAGCATATACATCTGCACCAGGATCTAGTGCAGGTGTTGGAAAATCACCAAACTGGTTTGCTTGGCTGTAAGGTACATCACCTACATAATCAACAAGTGATATGTACGTGTAAGCCTCCATAATCTGTGCTACCCCAACATGGTAAGGAATTGGTGTTTCACTTATAGCATTTATTTCCTCTATTAAATCTACGTTTGCAAACATGTTGTATGCAGAAGACCATGTTCCGTTTAATGAATTAACAGTAACACTTCCGTTATATTGGCCAAATTGAGCAGTCATACGAGTAATGCCTGAAGAACTTCCTCTAAAGCCACTTACAATTCCGTTAAATGATAATTGAATTGAATTTAAAACAAAATTTGGACTTGCCACCTCTGCACCAATTGCATTAGGGTTGTCTAGTAAATCTAGCTCTGTTGTCTCACATCCAGTGAATAATGCCAACATAGCTGATACGAATGTTATTTTTAAAATATTTTTCATAATATATAATTAAATTTTTAGGTTACACTAGTATAACAAGGTGGTAAAATAATTACCACCTCACTAGTACCTTTTTTTTTAAAATGTTGCTTTTATACCAAATGAGTAACGCTTAGATGTAGGTCCTGTTTGGAATTCTAAACCTTGACCGTTTCCTGTTCCAACACTCAATGCTTCTGGATCAATGTTAAATGCATCAGGAATATTGAATGCCTTTACATATAAGTTTTGTCCAGATAAAGAGAATGAGATATTTCCAAATGGTGTTTTCTTCTAACATTTTCTCTGTAAGTGAGTACGTAATTGAAGCTTCTCTTAAACGTAGGTGAGATGCGTCATATATACCTTGTCCAGATGGATCAACTAAATTGATAAAGTATAAATCATTACATCCAATTTGAATTGTATTTTCAATTGGGTTCCCGTCTCCGTCCAATAATAATTGACCAGTGGTTGGGTTAGCTAACAAACCTGGAACAATATAGGTTCCTTCTCTGTTGTCTACATTTACTGTTGTTACACCACGACGGTAGAACTGAGATGCAGTTTGAGAAAATATATCTCCACCATGGGTGTATTCTAGTTGTGCAGATACAGATAATTGTTTGTAAGTCAACGTGTTGATTGTAGTTACTGTCCAATCTGCGTTTGGATCACCAATTGTTTCAATACCTCTACCTAAATCACCTTCTGAGTCAAGAATTTGACCTGTACCTGGATTAATAAGTAATGCACCGTTTACACCTGTTCCGTAAGGGTTATCATCAGAGATGTTCGATTCTGCATATCTTGCAGCATACCCACCTTTAATAACACCTAATGCCTCACCCTCTGATGCGTAATTTCCTAGATTAGAGAATCCAGCATAAGCAAAAGATTCAACACCACCTAAGTCAATAACTGTGTTTTCTGCAGCACTAAAGTTGTTACGTACATCCCAAGTGAAGTTATCACTCTTGATTAGTGTAAAGTCTAGACCTAATTCTACACCTTCTATTTGCGTTTCTGCAATGTTATCGGCTGTGAATGTTGCTCCAGTAGATGGAGAAATTGGTCTGTTCACAATTTGGTCTTGTATTGATCTTTTGTATATAGTTGCATCAACACTAATTCTTTTCTTGAATAAGTCTGCCTCTAAACCAAGTTCAAATTCTTTTTGAAGTTCTGGTTTAAGATTTACATTTCCTAAGAAAGAAGATAAACCATTTGTAGTAATTGCATTTCCATCACTATCAATTACAGCAGAAGCTGTAGAGTTAAATCCTGTTCTTGTAGAATATACTCCCGGGAATCTTGCAGAGGTACCGTAACCTGCACGGAACTTCATATAATTTAGAGCATCAGAAGAACCACCATCCATAGATGTTGGAACAAACGCTAAAGAAGCACCAGGGTAGAATAACGAATTGTTTTCTGCCTCAAGGGTTGAAGCCCAGTCATTACGACCAGATAATGTTAAGAATAAATATCCACCATAATCAAAAGCAGCTTCTCCATAAGCACCTAAGATATTTTGTTGTGCTTGGAAAGTTAAACTACCCGCAACTGGATCATTAATTGTTTGGTCAATAAAGTTGTCATGATCAAAGAAACCAAATACTACTTGGTTTTGACTTGACTGTCCAAATTGCTCGTAAGTATCTCGTCTTGCGTTGAAACCAAGTTGAGTTGTCAAACTAAACTCATCAGCAAGCTCTATGTTGTTGAAACTAAAGTTTAGGTTGTGGTCAAAAATAAAGTTTGTACCATTAGTTGTTCTTAAATAACCTGTCGTGTATGGTGCAGTAACACTTCCACGAGCAGCTTTAAACTCTTGAGTTTCGTTGTATGTATCCAAACCAAAACGGTAAGAGATAGATGCGTTGTCAGAGATTTCATAAGAAGCTCCTAACTTACCGTAGAAACGATTTGTTTTTTGCTCACTACCTGCGTAGTTAGATAACCATCTTGGATTTTCTTGATCTGTTCTGTAGTATACACTAGATCTATCGTTTGGATTTTCGTAAGGGATATTATTTAGATCCAAGTTTCTTGGCATAAATAATGTTCTTGTGAAAATAGATAAAGCTCCACCTGCGTTGTTTGCCGCAATTGGTGGTGTGTTAACTCTTGTACTACTAAAGTTAGCAGTTCCGTTAAATGAGAATTTATTAGAAAGTTTTGTAGAACCCCCAAGTCCAATGTTGTAACGTGTTAAACCGTTATTTCTGATGTACCCATCTTCAGTTGTATAACCAAAGTTTAAGTTGTAACGAGTGTTGCCATCATTTCCAGGGGATCCTGCAACATTCACAGACATTGACTGACCTAGTCCAGTTCTAAAGAAATCTTTTACGTTATTAGGTGCTGCTACATAAGGAATTTTTAACCCGTCATATTCAGGGAATAAATTTCCAAAAGAAGCATACGGGTGAGATACCTCAAGACCAGCGTCAAAACGAGCTCCCCAGTTACCTACATACCCGGAGTTGATAGTGTTATCAGCTCCTTGACCATACTCATTTTGGTAATCTGCAAGGTTAGAAATTTCTGTTTGGTAAACAGATGAGTTAACAGTTACCTCAAACTTTTTGTTTAAGTCTTTATTAGATCCGTTTTTGGTTGTAATAAGTACAACACCATTTCTACCCTGTTGTCCGTATAATACAGAAGCACTTAAACCCTTCAAGATTTGTACGCTTTCAACATTGTTTGGATCTAAATCCAAGAAACGGCTACTTGTTACTGTGTTACCACCACCAAAACCTGTTTGTTGGTTTGTACCAGAGTCAAAAGGAACACCATCTACAATAAATAAAGGTTGATTGCTACCGTTAATAGAACTTCTACCACGAATAACAAAGTTAGTACCAGACCCGGTTGCTCCACTGTTACCTACAATCTGAACACCGGCAACTTTACCATTTAATGATCTAACAACGTCAGATTCTGGCTTGTTTTCGATTTCATCAGCTTGTAGTGTTGTAACTGCATATCCTAAAGACTTACGTTCTTTAGTTGCACCACCATAACCTGTTAGTACTACCGCATCTAGAGTTTCTCCTTGAGCCATTGTTACATTCATCATACTAGATGATGCTGTAACAAGTTTTTCTTGAGAGTCAAACCCTACATAAGAGTAAACAAGTGATTGTCCCACTTCTGTTGAGATAGAATAATTTCCGTCAAAATCAGATTGTGTACCATTTGTTGTACTTTTTACAATAATATTCACTCCTGGTAGGGGTAAGCCTGAATCATCAGTCACTGTACCGGAGATTGTTTTTTCCTGTGCAAATGATATTTGCACTACTAACGCTAGTAATAGCGTTAAAATTCCACTAAACTTTGTTTTCATTTTTATAATTATTTGAATTAGCCAACTTCAAAAATCTAAATAAAAAGTTAATTACACAACTATTTAAACTTAAATTTTGCTTTTTTCTTAAAGCCTTTTGGTGTTTTTGTTGAATACAACCTAAAATTGGGAAGCTAGACTTAGGTGTATTTTTGAGTTTGAAAATTTAAATGCCTGACCGTCAATATTTCCATTGGCGATTATAAACTTTAAAAGTCCAGCTTTGGTGTTCATGCCTAGTCCTATTCCAAAACTGTATAATTTTTCTTTTTGTTTTAGTATTTCATTTTCAAAATAGCCAATATCTATTATTGAATGCAAATAGGTTTGTTGATTAACTAAATAGCGATATTCTGTGTTCAATATCGATAGTAGTGAAGCGTCAATGCTGTTTTCTGCAAAACCCCGAATACTATTTATGCCTCCAAACCTATAGAGTTCATTGGTGAGGTATCCCTCGCTAGTGATTGCTTTGGTAGTGTTTTTAAGATATACTGTATTTTTTTTATTTAGATTAAATGTATGGTGTATTGTGCTTGTTAGTGTTGCTTGTCTTGCGCTGCTTGTGTTGGTTTTTCTATTTCCAAAGCCTAGTTGAAGGCTCATAAAAGTCTTTACAGGAAATAGAGTGCTCTTTTGTAGTGTTGTAAATGCTATTGCTGCAGAAAGTTGTTTGCCCTTGAAGTCTTTTAAGTTCTCCGGGTTTGGGTTTTGCGACAAAAGATTATTTGAGGTTTTGGAGTTAAAGCCTAAAGACACTTTAGAACTTGGTGATAGTTGATAGGAGGAGCTTATTGCTTGGGAGGCTGAAGAAAATGTACTATCGCGTTTAAAAATGTTTAGTTCTGCTTGAATTCCAAAGGGAGTTTTAAATAAATAGGGCAGTTGTGTTTTTAACGTAAAGCTCTCTTGGTCTGCTCCATCTGCTTTGTATTTTATGACAAGCTGCTCTCCAAAGTTAAGGTTGTTGTTTAGTTCAAGATCTATGTAGCCGTTAAATGCCAGGTTTTGTGTTTGCTCATTGGTGGCAAAACCTATAATACCATCAAAGGTGTTAAAGTTTTGTTTTTCTAGATATACATAAAGTGTTGTTTTTTCTTTTTCAAATAATGCTTGTGGTGGTTTGATGCTGTTTGCAAACCCTAGGGTGTTTAGGGCGTTGTTTTTTTCAATTACTTGCTGGCTGTCAAAAACAGCTCCTTTTTTTATACCCGCATAATATTTTATAAATGAGGCAGGAAATTTTTGATATCCTTTTACGGCAATAGAATCAATTGATCTTTTTGATGGTGCAGATGTTTCTAGGGTAGCAAGAATAATAGTGTCTTGCGTGGTTAGGTTTGTGAGTTTTAGTTTACCAAAGGTGTTTCCGTTTTTTGTTTGTAGTTGGTTTAGTTTCTCTAGGGCAGCTATGCTTTGTTGTATGGGTATGGTAAAGTTGTTTTCTTTCGTGTTTTTTGAAATAAGCCCAATTTCATTTTTAGTAAATGTGGTATTGCTGTAATCTATTTTTAACTGTGTATACCTTTTACCCACATAAAAGCTTGCTGTAACTGTTGAGTCTGAAATTCTCTCCAAAGAATTCAAGGAGTTTTCTAGGTATCCAAAGATTTCTAATTTTTTAGAAAGTCTCTCTACTTCCTTTTCTATACTTTTAAAATCATCATGTTTTTGGATGATTACCAGGTCGTCCTCAAGTGGTTTTGGTATGCTTGTTTGAAAAGAAACATAAAGAGTTATTTCCTGGCTATTTGCAAGCAAGAAAAAACCGGTATATATATTAAGGTATAGAAATATGTAGCAAATTCTCTTCAAAGAGGATGTAATTTATTTTGTAATAGTAACGATTGCATTTCGTTTTTAATATCTGAAAGTAGAAATATTAAAAAACCTAAAATTTTAATAGACTAAGGTTTGAGATATCAAATAATTATTATATTTTTGCACGCCCTAATAAGGGGGAACTAATAAATAACAACTAAGTATAACAAGGAATTTTATGCCAACTATTTCACAATTAGTACGAAAAGGAAGGACCAAAATAACCAAGAAGTCAAAATCGGCTGCCTTAGATTCATGTCCGCAACGCCGCGGAGTATGTACACGTGTTTATACTACCACACCAAAAAAACCGAATTCAGCGATGCGTAAAGTTGCTCGTGTTCGTTTAACAAATGGTAAGGAAGTAAATGCTTACATCGGTGGTGAAGGACACAATCTACAAGAACACTCGATAGTATTGGTTAGAGGTGGAAGGGTGAAGGATTTGCCTGGAGTTAGATATCATATCGTTCGTGGAGCTTTAGACACCGCTGGTGTTGACGGTAGAACACAACGTAGATCTAAGTACGGAGCAAAACGCCCTAAGAAGTAATTTTAATTTTTTTAAAACGAAGACATGAGAAAAAGAGCAGCCAAGAAAAGACCGCTTTTACCGGATCCTAGATTCAACGATCAGTTAGTTACACGCTTTGTGAACAACTTGATGTGGGATGGTAAGAAGTCGGTGGCATTCAAGGTTTTTTATGATGCAATAGACATCGTAGAAGAGAAAAAAACAGACGAAGAAAAAACAGGTGTTGAGATTTGGAAGGACGCCCTTTCAAACGTGATGCCTCACGTTGAAGTACGCAGTCGCAGAGTAGGTGGTGCAACATACCAAATACCCAACCAGATTCGTGCAGATCGTAAAATATCTACTGCAATGAAGTGGTTAATTGGTTTCGCTAGAAAGCGTAACGAAAAATCTATGGCACAAAAGCTAGCTTCAGAAATTCTAGCAGCAGCTAAAGAAGAAGGAGCAGCGGTTAAAAAGCGTACTGATACGCACAAAATGGCCGAAGCAAATAAAGCATTCTCACACTTTAGATTCTAATAGAAATGGCAAGAGATTTAAGATACACAAGAAATATAGGAATTGCTGCTCATATTGATGCTGGTAAAACTACTACAACAGAGCGTGTTTTATATTACACTGGAGTTTCACACAAAATTGGTGAAGTACATGATGGTGCTGCAACAATGGATTGGATGGCGCAAGAGCAAGAACGTGGTATTACCATTACTTCTGCTGCTACCACCTGTGAGTGGAAATTTCCGATAGAAAACGGAGAAGCGACACCAGATACAAAAGGATACCACTTTAACATTATTGATACACCTGGTCACGTAGATTTTACTGTAGAGGTAAATAGATCTCTCCGTGTACTAGATGGATTGGTTTTCTTGTTTAGTGCAGTTGACGGTGTAGAGCCACAGTCTGAAACTAACTGGAGACTAGCAGATAACTATAAAGTTCCAAGAATTGGGTTCGTTAACAAAATGGACCGTCAAGGGTCAGATTTTTTAGGAGTTTGTCAACAGGTGAAAGACATGTTGAAATCTAATGCTGTGCCAATTGTTTTAAACATTGGTGATGAAGAAGATTTTAAAGGTGTAATTGATTTGGTAAAAAATCGTGCTATAGTGTGGCATGAAAATACCCAGGGCGCAACTTTTGATATTGTTGACATTCCTGAGGATATGAAAGAAGAAGCTCGCAAGTATCGTGCACTCCTTATTGAAGAAGTTGCAAGTTATGACGAGAATCTTTTAGAAAAATTCATGGAAGATGAAGATTCTATTACAGAAGATGAAGTGCATGCTGCACTTAGAGCTGCTGTAATGGATATGGCTATCATTCCTATGGTTTGTGGTTCTGCCTTCAAAAACAAAGGGGTACAGTTTCTTTTAGATGCTGTATGTCGTTACCTGCCTTCTCCTATGGATAAGGAAGGAATTGTTGGAATGAACCCAGACACAGAAAAAGAAGAAATACGCAAGCCAAGTGTAAAGGAACCTTTCGCTGCATTGGCTTTTAAAATTGCTACAGATCCTTTTGTAGGACGTCTGGCATTTTTTAGAGCGTATTCTGGCCGCTTGGATGCAGGTTCTTACGTTTTAAATAATCGTTCTGGTAAAAAAGAGCGTATTTCACGTATATACCAAATGCATGCTAATAAGCAAAATGCAATTGATTATATAGAAGCTGGAGATATTGGTGCTGCTGTTGGATTTAAATCTATCAAAACAGGAGATACACTAACTGCAGAAAAACATCCTATTGTATTAGAATCTATGGACTTCCCTGATCCAGTAATTGGTATTGCGGTGGAGCCCAAGACCAAGGCAGATGTTGATAAATTAGGAATCGGTTTAGCAAAACTTGCTGAAGAGGATCCAACCTTTACGGTCCGTTCAGATGAGGCTTCAGGGCAAACTATTATATCTGGAATGGGTGAGCTGCATTTAGATGTTATTGTAGATCGTCTTAGGCGTGAATTTAATGTAGAGGTGAATCAAGGACAGCCACAAGTAGAATACAAAGAGGCAATTACTCAAGCTGCAAATCACAGAGAAGTTTACAAGAAACAATCTGGTGGACGTGGTAAGTTTGCAGACATCGTCTTTACGATTGAGCCTGCAGATGAGGGTGTTGTAGGACTACAGTTTGAGTCTGTGATTAAAGGTGGTAATGTTCCTAAAGAATTTATTCCATCTATTGAAAAGGGATTCAAGATGGCTATGGTAAATGGTCCACTAGCAGGATATGAGGTTGATTCTATGAAAGTAACCCTCCGTGATGGTTCATACCATGATGTGGATTCAGACCAACTATCATTTGAATTAGCTGCTAAGCTTGGATTTAAAAATTCAGCAAAAGCTGCCAAGGCAGTTATTATGGAGCCAATCATGAAGCTTGAGGTGATTACACCAGAAGAGAACATGGGTGACATTGTAGGAGATTTAAATAGACGAAGAGGTCAGGTAAGTGACATGGGAGACCGTGCAGGTGCCAAGACTGTAAAAGCTACAGTACCACTTTCTGAAATGTTTGGATATGTAACAACATTACGTACCCTATCATCAGGTCGTGCAACGTCAACAATGGAATTTTCACACTATGCAGAAACTCCTTCTAGTATTTCAGAAGAAGTAATTACTGCAGCTAGAGGAACTAACGCTTAATATTTCAGCAATGAGTCAAAAAATAAGAATTAAATTAAAGTCATACGATCATAATTTAGTAGACAAATCTGCTGAAAAAATCGTTAAGACAGTAAAGTCAACAGGTGCTGTAGTAACTGGGCCAATTCCATTGCCAACACACAAAAAGATTTTCACTGTACTACGTTCACCACACGTAAATAAGAAGAGTAGAGAACAGTTCCAATTAAGTTCTTACAAGAGGTTATTGGATATTTACAGTTCTTCATCCAAAACAATTGACGCTCTAATGAAGTTAGAGTTGCCAAGTGGTGTAGAGGTAGAGATCAAAGTATAAGTGAATGCCTGCTTTGGCAGGTATCTCATGATCATGAGACTTCTGCATTGCAGAAGATAAACATGTCCTAAGCTGCGTGCGAAGGAAAAACGGTAAACAAAGTAATATTCGGGGTCGAATTTATTTTGACCCCGTTTTATTTTAAAAAAGAAAAACTGTTGCATGAGCAACGAATTTTAATAATCAATAAATAATAAATTATGTCTGGGTTAATTGGAAAAAAGATAGGGATGACCAGCATCTTTGACGACAATGGTAAGAATATGCCGTGTACCGTTATTGAATGTGGTCCCTGTGTTGTTACCCAAGTCAGAACTATGGAGGTTGATGGGTATGAGGCCCTTCAACTTGGTTTCGATGACAAGAAGACTGCTACTAAAGCTGCCCAGGGGCACTTTAAAAAAGCAGGAACCGTTGCAAAACGCAAAGTCGCCGAATTTAAAGGTTTTGATGAGGAAGTTAAATTAGGTGATACAATCACCGTTGAACATTTTGCTGAAGGAGAGTTTGTCGATGTGGCAGCCACTTCTAAAGGTAAAGGATTTCAAGGGGTTGTAAAACGTCACGGTTTTGCCGGTGTAGGACAAGCTACTCACGGTCAACATAACCGTTTAAGAGCGCCAGGTTCTATTGGTGCAGCATCGTATCCTGCGAGAGTATTCAAGGGTATGAAGATGGCTGGACAAATGGGGAACGAAAAGGTGAAAGTTCAAAATTTAAGAGTTTTAAAAGTAGTTGCTGAAAAGAACCTACTTGTTGTTAAGGGATGTATTCCTGGACACAAAAACGCTTATGTAACCATCGAGAAATAATGAAGGTAGCTGTAATAGATAGTAAAGGAAAAGACACAGGTAGAAAGGTTGAGCTTTCTAAGGATGTGTTTGGTATAGAACCTAATAATCATGCTGTATATCTTGATGTAAAGCAGTACTTGGCAAACCAACGTCAAGGAACGCATAAATCAAAAGAACGCGCAGAGATTTCAGGATCTACAAGAAAGATAAAAAAACAAAAAGGAACTGGTACTGCCCGTGCGGGAAGTATCAAGTCTGGTGTTTTCAGAGGCGGTGGTCGTATGTTTGGTCCTAGACCAAGAAACTACTCGTTTAAATTAAATAAGAACTTGAAGCGTTTAGCTCGTAAATCTGCCCTTACAATGAAGGCAAATGATAAGGCAATCGTTGTGTTAGAAGACTTAAAATTTGACACACCTAAAACAAAAGATTTTACTGCTGTATTAAAGACTTTAGGTCTTGAGGGCAAAAAATCATTGTTTGTGTTGGGTGAACCAAATAATAATGTATATTTGTCTTCGCGAAATTTAGCAGGTACTGAGGTCATAAGCAACTCAGAATTAAGTACTTACAAAATTTTGAATGCAAATAGTGTTATACTATTTGAAGGTTCATTGGAAGGAATTGAGTCAAACTTAAGTAAATAGAAACAAGATGAGTATCTTAATAAAACCTATAATTACGGAAAAAGCTACAGCCGATGCGGAATTAAATAACCGTTACGGATTTATAGTAAATCCAAAGGCCAATAAGGTAGAAATCAAAAAGGCAGTTGAAGCTGCTTATGAAGTTTCTGTTCTTAAAGTTCGCACATTAAATGTCCGCCCGGATAGATCAACTCGTTTTACAAAAACGGGAGTTCAAACTGGTAAAACAAATGCTTATAAAAAAGCAATTGTACAGGTGGCGGAAGGTGATACAATAGATTTTTACGGAGGAGCTGAATAAGCTTTTTATTTAAAACAAAGACAAAAATGTCAGTAAGAAAATTAAAACCAATCACCCCAGGACAGCGTTTTAGAGTTGTAAATGGATTTGACGCCATTACAACTGATAAGCCGGAGAAAAGTTTATTAGCTCCGAACAAAAGATCTGGTGGTAGAAACAGTCAAGGAAAGATGACCATGCGCTACATAGGTGGTGGTCACAAAAAGAAATACAGAATAATCGATTTCAAGCGCGAAAAAGCAGGAGTTCCTGCAACTGTAGCGTCTATTGAATACGATCCAAACCGTACAGCATTTATCGCTTTATTAAACTATCAAGATGGTGAAAAGCGTTATGTAATTGCTCAAAACGGTCTTCAAGTAGGTCAAAATATCGTCTCTGGCGATGCAGTTGCTCCAGAAATTGGAAATGCTATGGCCCTTTCATCAATCCCATTAGGTACTATTATCTCTTGTATAGAGTTGCGTCCAGGGCAAGGAGCTGTTTTAGCTCGGAGTGCTGGTGCTTTTGCACAGTTGATGGCGCGTGATGGTAAATTTGCTACCGTTAAATTACCTTCTGGAGAAACACGTTTAATCTTAGTTACTTGTATGGCTACCATTGGTGCTATATCAAATAGTGACCACCAGTTAACAGTATCTGGTAAGGCGGGACGTTCTAGATGGCAAGGTAGAAGACCACGTACAAGACCAGTGGTGATGAACCCAGTCGATCACCCAATGGGTGGTGGTGAAGGGAAGTCTTCTGGTGGACACCCACGGTCTAGAAACGGTATTCCTGCAAAAGGATTTAGAACCCGTTCAAAGACAAAGCAGAGTAATAAATACATAATTGAACGTAGAAAGAAATAAGCTATGGCAAGATCGTTAAAAAAAGGACCGTACGTTCACTACAAGTTAGATAAGAAAGTACAAAACAATGTGGAGACTAATAAAAAGACAGTGATCAAAACTTGGTCAAGAGCTTCTATGATTACTCCAGATTTTGTAGGACAAACCATCGCAGTTCATAATGGCCGTCAATTCGTGCCAGTATATGTTACTGAGAATATGGTAGGACATAAACTAGGAGAATTTTCACCAACAAGATCATTCCGTGGTCACGCAGGTGCAAAAAATAAAGGTAAAAAATAATAGGCCATGGGAGTTCGTAAAAGAGAAAAAGCAGAACAGATGAAAGAAGCTAAGAAGACTCAGTACTTCGCAAAGCTTAATAACTGTCCTACATCACCAAGAAAAATGCGCTTAATGGCGGATTTGGTTAGAGGTGAGAAAATTGATAAAGCACTAAATTTATTAAAATTTAGTTCAAAAGAAGCATCTAGGCGTTTAGAGAAGTTGTTGTTGTCTGCAATTGCAAACTGGCAAGCTAAAAACGAAGATGCCTCAATAGAAGATGCAGATCTTTTTGTAAAGGAAATTCGTGTAGACGGAGGAACTATGCTTAAGAGGTTACGTCCTGCACCGCAGGGTCGTGCTCACAGAATTAGAAAACGCTCAAACCATGTTACATTGGTATTAGGGGCTAACGATAACACACAAAGCTAAATAATAAATGGGACAGAAGACAAATCCAATCGGAAACCGCTTAGGAATAATCAGAGGATGGGAATCTAACTGGTACGGTGGAAACGACTACGGTGATAGATTAGCCGAAGACGATAAGATTAGAAAGTATATTCACGCTCGTTTAAGTAAAGCAAGTGTGTCTAGAGTAATTATTGAGCGTACGCTTAAACTTGTAACCGTTACTATCACTACTGCAAGACCTGGAATTATTATCGGGAAAGGTGGTCAAGAGGTAGACAAGTTAAAAGAAGAGCTTAAGAAAATTACAGGAAAAGAAGTACAGATCAACATCCACGAAATCAAGAGACCTGAGTTGGATGCATTTCTAGTAGGTGCCAGTGTAGCTAGACAAATTGAGAATAGAATCTCATACCGTCGTGCTATTAAAATGGCAATTGCAGCAGCAATGCGTTTGAATGCAGAAGGAATCAAGATCCAAATTTCTGGACGTTTAAATGGTGCCGAAATGGCACGTAGCGAGTCTTACAAAGACGGTCGTATTCCTTTATCTACATTTAGAGCCGACATAGATTATGCTTTAGTTGAGGCGCACACTACTTATGGTAGATTGGGTGTTAAAGTATGGATCATGAAAGGTGAAGTATATGGTAAAAGAGAGCTTTCTCCTCTAGTTGGATTATCTACGGGTAACCAAAAAGGTGGAAAAGGTGGAAATCAAGGACGAGGTGGCAGTAAACCACGTCGTAGAAAGTAATTTTTTAAAGTAAAAGAAAAAATGTTACAACCTAAAAGAACCAAGTTCCGTAAGCAACAGAAAGGACGTATGAAGGGTAATGCTGGACGCGGAAATCAACTTTCTTATGGAACGTTTGGAATAAAATCTCTAGATTCAAATTTCCTAACGGCTCGACAAATAGAAGCAGCTCGTATTGCAGCAACACGTTACATGAAAAGAGAGGGATCCATGTGGATCATGATCTTTCCAGACAAACCCATTACCAAAAAGCCTCTAGAGGTTCGTATGGGTAAGGGAAAAGGTGCTGTAGAATATTGGGCAGCAGTTGTTAAGCCAGGTAGAGTTTTATTTGAAGTATCTGGAGTACCAATGGAAACAGCAAAAGAAGCATTGCGCCTTGCAGCACAAAAGCTTCCAGTGAAAACAAAGTTTGTTGTATCTAGAGATTTTCAAGCATAATTTTTGAAACTGTATTATGAAACAATCACAGATAAACGAAGCATCAACAGCAGATTTGCAAGCACAACTTGCAGATGCTAAGAAAGTGTATTCAGATTTTAAAATGGCTCACGCCATTTCACCGTTAGAGAATCCTGTTTTACTACGTACTCACAGGAGAACAGTAGCTAGAATTTCGACAGAACTAACTAAAAGAGAAGTACAATAAGTACCAAGCTGAAAGATGGAAGAATTAAAAAGAAATTTAAGAAAAGAACGTGTTGGTGTAGTTACTAGTAACAAGATGGATAAGTCTATTGTAGTTGCTGAAGTAAAAAAAGTAAAGCACCCTATGTACGGAAAGTTCGTTTTAAAAACGAAAAAATACGTAGCACATGACGAGACAAATAACTGCAACGAAGGTGATACTGTAAAGATCATGGAAACTAGACCTATGAGTAAAACCAAATGTTGGAGATTAGTAGAAATCATTGAAAGAGCGAAGTAAGATATGTTACAACAAGAATCAAGACTTAAGGTCGCAGACAACACTGGTGCTAAAGAGGTTTTAACCATTAGAGTACTAGGTGGAACTAAAAGAAGATATGCTTCTATTGGTGACAAGATAGTAGTAACTGTAAAAGATGCAACTCCAAACGGTAGCGTAAAAAAAGGAACAGTTTCAACAGCTGTTGTGGTACGTACCAAAAAAGAGGTTAGAAGAGCAGATGGATCATATATCCGATTTGACGATAATGCTTGTGTATTATTGAACCCACAAGGGGAGATGATAGGTACACGTGTATTTGGACCAGTTGCAAGAGAACTTCGTGATAGACAATTCATGAAAATAGTATCATTGGCACCAGAGGTGCTTTAATACGAAAATTAAAATGGCAAAGCTTAAATTAAAATCTGGAGACAACGTAGTAGTTACTGCTGGAGACCACAAAGGATCTGAAGGTAAAATATTGCGTGTATTTCTTGAAAAAAACAAAGCAATCGTAGAGGGAGTTAATATGGTAAAGAAACATGAGAAGCCAAGTGCGGCTAATCCTCAAGGTGGAATTACTGAAAAAGAAGCTCTTATACATATTTCAAATCTCTCACTGGTTGATCCTAAAACAGGAACAGCTACACGTGTAGGATATAAAATGGAAAATGGTAACAAAGTACGATTTTCTAAAAAATCGAATCAAGTATTATAGTTATGGGATATTTACCAAGACTTAAGGAAGAATATAAGAGCAGAATTATTGGTGCTCTTAAGGAAGAATTTGGTTACACAAATGTAATGCAAGTACCAAAACTAGAACGCATTGTTGTGTCTCGTGGTGTTGGAGCTGCTGTAGCCGATAAAAAATTGATTGACTATTCTGTAGAAGAATTGACAAACATCACTGGCCAAAGAGCCGTTGCTACTATTTCTAAAAAGGATGTTGCTACATTCAAACTTAGAAAGGGTATGCCAATTGGAGCAATGGTTACATTAAGAGGTGAGCGTATGTATGAGTTTCTAGACAGATTAGTGACTTCATCACTACCTAGAGTACGTGACTTTAACGGTATCAAAGCCACTGGTTTTGACGGAAGAGGGAACTACTCACTGGGTGTAATTGAGCAAATTATATTTCCAGAGATCGACATCGATAAGGTTAAAAAGATAGAAGGTTTAAATATCACTTTTGTAACATCTGCTGCTACAGATAAAGAAGCAAAATCATTATTAACAGAACTAGGTTTACCTTTTAAAAAGAACTAAGATGGCTAAAGAATCAATGAAAGCCCGTGAGGTTAAAAGAGCAAAAACGGTAGCTAAATATGCTGAAAAACGTAAAGCTTTGAAAGAAGCTGGAGATTACCAGGCATTACAAAAATTACCAAAAAATGCTTCTCCTATTCGTATGCACAACAGATGCAAACTTACAGGAAGACCAAAGGGGTATATGAGAACATTTGGACTTTCACGTGTAACATTTCGTGAAATGGCAAATCAAGGACTTATCCCAGGTGTTAGAAAAGCATCTTGGTAAATTAATGTTTTAGTTCGCAAACAAGATTATAAATTGGTAAAAGGTTTTGAAATAATAGTATTTCAGAAAACCATTACCGCAACTTAATAAAAATGAATACAGATGTAATCGCAGATTACCTAACGAGAGTTAGAAATGCAGTAAATGCAGGGCACCGTGTTGTTGAAATACCGGCGTCTAACTTAAAAAAAGAAATTACAAAGATTCTTTTTGATCAAGGATTTGTGTTAAGCTATAAGTTTGAAGACGACAAAGGACCTCAGGGGACTATCAAAATCGCCTTAAAGTATGATAAGCTTACCAAAGATCCAGTAATCAAGAAGATTCAAAGAATTAGTAAACCAGGTTTACGTAAGTACGCAAATTCTAAAGAGATGCCACGTATCTTGAATGGTTTGGGAATTTCTATTGTTTCTACTTCTGCGGGAGTAATGACAGGAAAACAAGCCCAAGCTCAAAATGTAGGTGGTGAAGTATTGTGTTACGTATATTAATCATTAAAGACAAGAACAGATGTCAAGAATAGGTAAAAACCCGGTAGCAATTCCTGCAGGTGTTACAGTTGATGTTAATGAAAACATAGTGACTGTAAAAGGAAAATTAGGAGAGTTATCGCAAGAGTACTCTGATGTTACAATTAATGTGGACGGCGATCAAGTTGTTGTTACACGCTCTACAGATCATAAAGATCACAGAGCAAAGCATGGATTGTATAGAGCTTTAATCTTTAATATGATTGAAGGCGTATCAAAAGGATGGTCCAAAGAATTAGAATTGGTTGGTGTAGGTTATAGAGCTAGCAATCAAGGACAAAAATTGGATTTAGCCTTAGGATTTTCTCACAACATTGTATTGAACATTGCTCCAGAGGTAAAAGTTGAGACAGTTTCAGAAAAAGGAAAAAATCCAATCGTAAAATTAACGTCACACGATAAACAATTGGTGGGTCAGGTTGCAGCGAAAATTCGCGGATTCCGTAGACCAGAACCATACAAAGGAAAAGGTGTGAGGTTTGTAGGAGAACAAATAAGAAGAAAAGCAGGTAAATCTGCATAAGCAATAAGAACGTTATGAAATTATCAAAACAAGACAGAAGACAGCGTTTACGTTTCAGAATACGTAAAACTGTGACAGGAACTGTTCAACGTCCGCGCTTGGCAGTTTTCCGAAGTAATAAAGAAATTTATGCTCAATTGATCGATG
Organism: uncultured Ulvibacter sp.; assembly: GCA_943789105.1. Lineage (GTDB taxonomy): Bacteria > Bacteroidota > Bacteroidia > Flavobacteriales > Flavobacteriaceae > Patiriisocius. The sequence continues at coordinate 296,145 of CALSSW010000001.1, forward strand.
ATGTTAGTGGTAAAACTATCACTGCAGCATCTTCGAGAGACAAAGATATAGATGCTTCCAAAGCAAATAAAGTGGAAGCAGCAAAGTTGGTAGGTAAAGCAATCGCAGAGAAAGCTGTAAAAGCTGGTGTTGACACCATTTCTTTTGACAGAGGAGGTTACCTGTACCACGGTAGAGTTAAATCATTAGCAGAAGGTGCCCGTGAAGGTGGCTTAAAATTCTAAGTAGTATGTATCAGAATTATAAAAACGTAGAATTAGTAAAGCCAAGTGGTCTTGATTTAAAAGATCGTTTGGTAGGAGTACAACGTGTAACCAAGGTTACAAAAGGTGGTAGAGCTTTTGGTTTCTCAGCAATTGTTGTAGTTGGAGATGAGAATGGTGTTGTAGGTCAAGGATTAGGTAAATCTAAAGATGTTGCAAGTGCAATTGCTAAGGCAATTGAGGATGCAAAGAAAAATTTAGTACGTATTCCTTTGAATAAGGCTTCATTACCTCATGAGCAAAAAGGAAAGTATGGTGGTGCAAGAGTAAATTTATTACCTGCAGCTCCTGGAACAGGAGTTATTGCTGGTGGTGCTGTACGTGCCGTATTAGAAGCAGTTGGGGTGCATGATGTATTATCAAAATCTCAAGGATCTTCTAACCCACACAACGTAGTGAAAGCAACTTTTGATGCTTTACTACAAATGAGAAGTGCACAAACTGTTGCAAAACAGCGTGGTATTTCATTAGAAAAATTGTTTAAAGGATAAACAACACTAAGATGGCAAAGATAAAAGTAACAAAGGTAAAAAGTGCAATCAATCGTACCCAAACCCAGAAGAGAACGCTTGAAGCTTTAGGACTTAAAAAAATAGGTCAAACAGTTGAGCATGATGACACGCCAAATATTCTTGGTATGGTAAATAAAGTTAAACATTTGGTTTCTATGGAAACCCTATAAGATAAAAACACATGGAATTAAATAACTTAAAACCTGCAGAGGGTTCTGTTAAAAGACAAGGAAAGCGCGTTGGTCGTGGACAAGGTTCTGGTAAAGGTGGTACTGCAAAACGTGGTCACAACGGAGCAAAGTCACGTTCAGGATATTCTAAGAAATTAGGATTTGAAGGTGGTCAAATGCCTCTTCAACGTCGTGTACCTAAGTTTGGTTTTACTAACATAAACCGCATTGAACACCAAGGAATCAATTTAGATACTTTGCAACAGTTGGTTGATGACAAGAAAATTAAAGGTGCCATTGATTTTGATACAATGGTTACTCTTGGTCTTGCTCGTAAACATGAATTAGTTAAAATTCTTGGAAGAGGAGAGTTGAAAGCTAAATTAAAAGTAACTGCTCATAAATTTACAGGAACTGCACACAAAGCTATTGAAGCTGCTGGTGGTGAAGTTGTAACATTATAATAAACACTAAGGATGAAATTTATTGAAACCTTAAAAAATGTTTGGAAAATAGAGGAACTGCGTAACCGTATTATGGTTACGTTGGGTCTATTGCTTGTGTACCGTTTTGGAGCGCAAGTAGTATTACCTGGTATTGACGCCTCAAAACTTGCTGAATTCTCTGGTAAATTTGATGCTGGTGGAATTGGTGGGTTGCTTAATGCTTTTACAGGAGGTGCATTTGCAAATGCTTCTGTTTTTGCACTGGGTATTATGCCTTATATTTCTGCTTCCATTGTGGTTCAATTAATGCAAATTGCTGTTCCTTACTTGCAAAAATTACAGAAAGAAGGAGAGAGTGGTAGAAAGAAGATCAATCAAATTACACGCTGGTTAACCATTGGTATATGTTTGATACAAGCACCAAGCTACCTTTTCGGTTTAGAGGCCTTAGGAGTTCCTTCTGCGGCTTTCATACTAGGTAAAACACCAATGTTCTTTGTATCTTCTACAATAATTCTAGTAACAGGTTGTGTATTTGCAATGTGGCTTGGAGAGAAAATTACAGACAAAGGGATTGGTAATGGTATATCTATACTAATTATGGTAGGTATTATTGCTACATTACCCTTATCATTTGCTCAAGAATTGGCTTCATCTTCATTGATGTTAGTACTTATTGAACTTGTGATATGGTTTGTTATTATCCTGCTAAGTGTGCTACTGGTCATGGCTGTTCGAAAGATACCGGTACAATACGCTCGTAGAACTGCATCTGGTGAATATGAGAAGAATATATTTGGAGCAAGACAATTTATACCTTTAAAGTTAAACGCTTCTGGAGTTATGCCTATTATCTTTGCACAAGCGATTATGTTTGTACCTAGTTTTTTAGGTGGTGTTAGTTTTATGAAAGATTCTTCTGTAGGACAGTGGATGCAAACAAGCTTTAGCGATATGTTTGGTCTTTGGTACAATATTACCTTTGCGCTATTAATTATTGTATTTACTTATTTTTACACCGCAATTACAGTCCCTACAAATAAGATGGCCGATGATTTAAAGAGAAGTGGTGGTTTTATTCCTGGTATTAAACCTGGAGGAGAAACTGCAGAATTTCTAGATAAAATTATGTCACAAATTACATTGCCAGGTTCTGTGTTTTTAGCACTCATAGCAATTTTTCCCGCTATTGTGGTTAAGTTCTTAGGAGTACAACAAGGATGGGCATTGTTTTTTGGAGGTACTTCTCTACTAATTATGGTAGGAGTAGCAATAGACACCATGCAACAAATCAATTCATTTTTATTGAACCGTCATTATGATGGTTTGATGAAAACCGGTAAAAATAGAAAAGCAGTAGTATAATTATGGCAAAACAACCCGCAATAGAGCAAGACGGAAGCATTGTAGAGGCACTCAGCAACGCAATGTTTCGTGTAGAACTAGAAAACGGTCACATAGTAACAGCGCATATCTCAGGTAAGATGCGTATGCACTACATAAAATTGTTACCTGGAGATAAAGTAAAATTAGAAATGAGTCCTTACGATTTAACTAAGGCTCGTATAACATACAGATACTAAAATGAAAGTTAGAGCATCAGTTAAGAAAAGAAGTGCCGACTGCGTCATCGTACGTAGAAAAGGTAGATTATATGTAATTAATAAAAAGAACCCTAGGTTCAAACAAAGACAAGGATAAGTTATGGCAAGAATCGCAGGTGTAGATATTCCTAAGCAAAAGAGGGGTGTAATCGCGTTAACATATATCTTTGGTATTGGTAGAAGCCGTGCCCAAGCTATATTAGAGAAAGCTGGAGTCAGTGAAGACATAAAAGTTAGTGAATGGAACGATGATCAGATCGGGAACATTCGTGAAGCTGTTGGGTCTTTCAAGATCGAAGGTGAATTACGTTCGGAAGTTCAATTAAACATCAAACGTTTAATGGATATTGGTTGTTACAGAGGTATTCGTCATAGAGCGGGTCTTCCTTTAAGAGGTCAACGTACTAAGAATAACTCAAGAACAAGAAAAGGTAAACGTAAAACTGTTGCAAACAAGAAAAAAGCAACTAAATAATAGATAGCGTTATGGCAAAGATAAATCCAAAATCCAAAAGCACAAAAAAACGTAAAGTGATTGTAGAGTCCGTGGGTGAAGCTCACGTTACAGCATCTTTCAACAATATCATTATTTCGTTAACAAATAAAGGCGGAGATGTAATATCTTGGTCTTCTGCCGGTAAGATGGGCTTTAGAGGATCTAAGAAAAACACTCCTTACGCGGCACAACTTGCTGCAGAAGACTGTGCAAGAGTAGCACACGAAGCTGGAATGAGAAAATGTAAAGTATACGTTAAAGGACCAGGTAATGGTAGAGAATCTGCAATACGCAGTATTCACAATGCAGGTATAGAAGTATCAGAGATTATCGACGTTACTCCAATGCCGCATAACGGTTGTCGTCCTGCAAAAAGACGTCGTGTATAAATCACAGATGTAAAGAGGCGCTATTTAAAAGCAACTCTTTGCATTTTTATTACTACCTTTGCCGGCTGTAATAAGAACAATACTTCAAGATGCTTTCGGGCATCTTATGTTGTAATTAATAAATATCAATCTGAAGATATTAAAAACTAAAGGATTAACGTAAGACCTTAATTTAGTTTTTTTCTTCAAAATTTTACTAGAAATGGCAAGATATACTGGTCCAAAAACAAAAATCGCTCGTAAGTTCGGTGAAGCGATTTACGGAGATGATAAAAACTTCGAAAAAAGAAATTACCCGCCAGGACAACACGGTAATAACCGTCGTCGTGGTAAAAAATCTGAATATGCAATTCAACTTGCTGAAAAGCAAAAAGCTAAATACACCTACGGTATTTTAGAAAAGCAGTTTAGAAATATGTTTAAAAGAGCAACTGCTCTTCCTGGAATTACAGGAGAGGTATTGCTTCAATTAGCTGAGTCTCGTCTTGATAATGTAGTATATCGTATGGGTATTGCATCAAGTCGTCCAGCAGCAAGACAGCTTGTTTCTCACCGTCATATCACTGTGAATGGTGAAAAAGTAAACATCCCTTCTTACCAATTAAAAGTAGGAGATGTTGTTGCTGTAAGAGAGAAATCAAAATCTCTAGAGGCTATCGACGCTTCATTATCAAACGCTAATCAAGTGTATGAATGGATCACTTGGAATTCTGAAAAGAAAGAAGGAACTTTTGTTTCTGTACCTCAATTAATTCAGATTCCAGAAAACATCAACACACAGTTTATCGTTGAATTATATTCTAAATAATAAATAACACACAGTCACACTATGGCAGTATTTAATTTTCAGAAGCCTGATAAAGTTATCATGATCAATTCAACAGATTTTGAGGGGAAATTTGAATTTCGTCCTTTAGAGCCTGGATATGGTTTAACCATCGGTAACGCACTAAGACGAGTATTACTTTCTTCACTGGAAGGTTTTGCAATTACTTCAATACGTATTGAAGGAGTTGATCACGAATTTTCTACCATCTCTGGTGTTGTAGAAGATGTTACTGAAATCATTTTAAATTTGAAGCAAGTTCGTTTCAAAAGACAGATTGATGAGGTTGACAATGAAACAGTAACAATATCTATAAACAGTGGTGAGCAATTAACCGCTGGAGATTTACAAAAACACATATCTGGTTTTCAAGTTTTAAATCCAGATTTGGTTATTTGTAATATGGATGCAAAAGTCAAACTTAATTTTGAGATCACTATTGAAAAAGGTAGAGGGTATGTTCCTGCAGAAGAGAACAAAAAAGCCAATGCGCCTTTAGGCACCATTTTTACAGATTCTATTTACACGCCAATTAAAAACGTAAAGTACAGTATTGAAAACTTTCGTGTAGAGCAAAAAACAGATTACGAAAAATTAGTTTTCGAAATCCAAACAGATGGTTCTATTCATCCAAAAGATGCTTTAACCGAGGCGGCTAAAACATTGATTCACCACTTTATGTTATTTAGTGATGAGCGTATCACTCTTGAGGCTGATGAGATCGCTCAAACCGAAACCTATGATGAGGAGTCACTGCACATGCGTCAGCTCTTAAAAACAAAATTAGTAGATATGGATCTTAGTGTTCGTGCGCTTAATTGTTTGAAAGCAGCAGAAGTAGATACGCTAGGAGATTTAGTGTCTTTCAACAAGAATGATTTAATGAAGTTTAGAAACTTTGGTAAAAAATCTCTTACAGAATTGGAAGAGCTTGTAAACATCAAAGGACTAAACTTTGGAATGGATTTATCAAAATACAAATTAGATAAAGATTAATTATAAATGCACTCATAATTTGCTCCTCAAAAAGAGTTGTAGCAAGATGATTGTTTAAAAAAAATGTCATGAGACACGGAAAAAAAGTAAATCACTTAGGAAGAAAAACTGCACATAGAAAATCTATGTTAGCCAACATGGCATGTTCTTTAATTGAGCACAAAAGAATTAACACTACAGTTGCCAAAGCAAAAGCTTTGAAAGGTTTTGTAGAGCCGTTAATCACTAAGTCTAAAGACGATACTACGCACAACCGAAGAATTGTAATGGCTAGATTACGTCAAAAAGATGTGGTAACACAGCTTTTTAGAGACGTTGCTGTTAAAATTGGGGATCGCCCAGGTGGTTATACTCGTATCATCAAATTGGGTAACCGTCTTGGAGATAATGCAGACATGGCAATGATAGAGCTTGTTGATTACAACGAGGTATACAACCCAGGTAAGGCTAAGAAGTCTAAATCTACACGTCGTAGCCGTCGCGGTGGTGGAGGTGCTAAGCCTGCAGCCACTCCAGTTGTAGAAATAACAGAAACGAAAGAGGAAGAATAAATGATTTTTCTTTATTAGATATACAGGGATAAGCATCTAATGTTTATCCCTTTTTTTTAATCAAAAATTAAAAAGATGTTCTTTTCTATTTTTAAATTTTTGTTAAAAATTAATGTAAGTCAATGATTAAAAAAACAACTAGAGTTGTATTTTTGTGTAACGATTATAAACTATGATGAAATACCAAACAAGAGAAAAAGCGCTGATACTCCTTGCAGATGGCACTATATTTCATGGAAAAGCAGTTGGAGGAAAGCAAGGAACTGCTTTTGGCGAAGTATGTTTTAATACAGGGATGACTGGATATCAAGAAATTTTCACAGATCCTTCCTATTTTGGACAACTGATGGTAACCACCAATGCCCATATAGGTAATTATGGTGTCAATAGTCAAGAAATGGAATCTGAGGGTGTAAAAATCGCTGGTTTAATTTGTAGAAATTTTAGTTATAATTATTCTAGAGACCTTGCAGATGATTCTTTAGAGAATTTTCTAGATCAAAATAATCTATTTGCCATTAGTGATGTAGATACCCGAGCTTTGGTTGGATATATTCGCGACAACGGATCTCAAAACGCTGTTATTTCTACAGATGTTGATAATATTCAAGGGCTTAAAAAGCAACTGGCCGAGGTTCCAAACATGAAAGGTCTTGAGCTTGCAAGTAAGGTGTCTACCAAAGAGCCTTATTTCTTTGGAGATGAAAATGCAAGCTATAGAATCTCTGCTTTAGATATTGGTATTAAAAAGAACATTCTTAGAAACTTGGCTCAAAGAGATTGTTACATAAAGGTATTTCCTTATGACTCTTCTTTCTCAGAGTTATCTTCTTTTAACCCAGATGGTTATTTTTTAAGTAATGGCCCTGGAGATCCTGAGCCACTTACTATTGCCATTGCAACTGCAAAAAATATACTAGATTCAAACAAGCCACTTTTTGGTATTTGTTTAGGACACCAAGTATTGGCTTTGGCCAACGGGATTTCTACCTTTAAGATGCACAATGGCCACAGGGGTATAAACCACCCTATAAAAAACCTATTAACTGGTAAAGGAGAAATAACTTCTCAAAATCATGGTTTTGCAATAGATAGAGAACAAGCAGAGGAACATCCAGATGTAGAGATAACACATGTGCATTTAAATGACAATACTGTAGCGGGAATCAGAATTAAAAACAAACCTGTTTTTTCTGTTCAGTATCATCCAGAGGCTAGCCCTGGACCTCATGATGCAGAGTATTTGTTTGATCAGTTTATAGCAAACATAAAAAATCAATAGTCGGTATTTTAAACTGTGCTGTTTAAATAGTAATAAAATAAAAACCACAATCCCAAAAAATACATTATGAGCATTATTATTGATATTCACGCAAGACAAATATTTGATTCTAGAGGAAACCCTACCGTAGAGGTTGATGTAGTAACCGAGAATGGCTTTGTGGGCCGCGCTGCTGTTCCCTCTGGAGCATCTACTGGAGAACATGAGGCAGTAGAGCTTCGTGATGGTGGAGATGCGTATATGGGCAAAGGAGTTTCAAAAGCTATCCAAAACGTAAACGGTGTTATCTCACAAACACTTTTAGGGGTATCTGTTTTTGAACAAACTCAAATCGATCAAATCATGATTGATCTTGATGGAACGCCAAACAAATCTAAGCTAGGTGCAAATGCTATTTTAGGTGTTTCATTGGCTGCTGCTAAGGCTGCTGCCAATGAGCTAGGACTTCCTTTGTACCGATATATAGGTGGTGTGAGCGCAAACACTTTGCCGGTTCCTATGATGAATATTATAAACGGAGGCTCTCACAGTGATGCTCCTATTGCTTTTCAAGAATTTATGGTCATGCCAGTGAAGGCAACTTCTTTCTCCCAGGCAATGCGTATGGGTTCTGAAATTTTCCATAACCTAAAAAAGGTGTTACATGATAGAAACCTCAGTACTGCTGTTGGAGATGAGGGTGGTTTTGCACCAACCCTTGATGGTACAGAAGATGCACTTGACACCATTAAAATAGCTGTTGAAAATGCAGGGTATAGCTTTGGAGACCAAATCATGGTAGCCTTAGATTGTGCTGCTGCAGAATTTTTTGTGGATGGAAAGTATGATTACAAAAAATTTGAGGGTGATACAGGAGTAATACGCACTTCTAAAGAACAGGCAGATTACCTTGCCCACCTTGCTGAGAATTATCCTATTATTTCTATTGAAGACGGAATGGACGAGAATGATTGGGAAGGTTGGAAGTATCTTACTCAAAAAATAGGTCATAAAGTACAACTTGTTGGAGATGATTTGTTTGTAACAAATGTGGAGCGTTTGTCTCGTGGTATTAAAGAAGATACCGCAAACTCTATCTTAATTAAAGTGAACCAAATAGGAACATTAACAGAGACCATTGCAGCTGTAAACATGGCCCACAATGCAGGGTATACCTCTGTGATGTCTCACAGAAGTGGAGAGACAGAAGATTATACTATCGCAGATCTTGCAGTAGCTTTAAATTGTGGTCAAATCAAAACGGGTTCTGCATCTCGTAGTGACCGTATGGCAAAATACAATCAATTATTACGCATAGAAGAGCAGTTAGATACAGTTGCTTATTTTCCAGGTAAAAAAGCCTTTAAGATATAGCCTATTACATCTTTAAAAAATACAAAGCCAATGAATCACTTGATTTGTTGGCTTTTTTTATCCAAAAGAGCGGCAGTAAATGTTAAAAAAATTGCTCAAAATTTCGTATTTTTGCAATCCTTTTTAAAAGAATTACTACAAAAATTACAATATATGTCAAACAATGCTACACTAGAAATTAATGGAGAGACCTATGAGTTTCCATTAATTACCGGTACAGAAAATGAAGTTGCAATAGATGTTAAAACACTAAGAGCTGTTACTGGTGGAGTTACTACTATAGATCCTGGATATAAAAATACGGGAGCTTGCCAAAGTGCTATTACGTTTTTAAATGGAGAAGAAGGTATTTTAAGATACCGCGGGTATGCTATTGAAGATTTGGCTGACAAAGCAAATTTTTTAGAAGTAGCCTACTTGTTAATTTTTGGAGAATTACCTACTACAGATCAATTAGAAAAATTTCATGCAGATATCAAAGAGCAGAGTGTTGTTGATGATGATGTGAAGAAAATATTAGATGCTTTTCCAAAGTCTGCCCATCCTATGGGTGTATTGTCCTGTTTAACAAGTGCACTTACTGCCTTTAACCCCTCAACTGTAAACGTTGACAGTGAAGAAGAAATGTATAATGCCACTGTAAAAATACTAGGAAAATTCCCTGTGCTTGTGGCCTGGACAATGCGTAAGAAAAAAGGATTGCCATTAAACTATGGAGACACAAGCCTTGGATATGTTGAGAACATCATGAAAATGATGTACGAGAAGCCAAATGAAGACTACAAGCAAAACGATATTTTATTAAACGCATTAGATAAATTACTAATTCTGCACGCAGATCATGAGCAAAATTGTTCTACCTCTACAGTACGTATGGTCGGTTCTTCTCATGCAGGATTGTATGCATCATTATCTGCAGGAATATCTGCACTTTGGGGGCCGCTTCATGGAGGTGCAAACCAAGCTGTGTTAGAAATGCTTGAAGCTATTAAAGAAGATGGTGGAGACACTAATAAGTATATGGCAAAAGCCAAAGACAAGTCAGACTCTTTTAGACTTATGGGCTTTGGTCATAGAGTATATAAAAACTTTGACCCACGTGCAAAAATCATTAAAGTGGCCGCAGACGAAGTATTGGCAGACTTAGGAATAGAAGATCCAGTTTTAGACATTGCCAAAGGTTTATCTGCAGAGGCCTTAAGTGATCCCTACTTTGTGGATCGTAAATTATACCCTAATGTAGATTTTTACTCGGGTATTATTTACAGAGCTATGGGTATTCCTGTTGATATGTTCACCGTTATGTTTGCCTTGGGTAGATTACCAGGATGGATCGCACAGTGGAAAGAAATGCGCCAACGTAAAGAACCAATAGGGCGTCCAAGACAAATGTATGTTGGTCAAAACCATAGAGAATTTAAAGAAATTTCAAAGCGTTAATTACCAATAAAAAATAGTTTACCAGAAATCCCAAAAACCATACTATTGGTATTTGGGATTTTTTGTTTTAAAAAATTGGGTATCCTATTCTAACATTCATAATTAAAATTATATTTGTTATTATGCTACAATTAAATATCACAAATGAATTTTCAAGGCTTCGAGCTGTTGTTTTAGGGACTGCAAATAGCAATGGACTAACTCCTACTTTACAGCAGGCCTATGACCCTAAATCTGCTGCGCATATAAAGGCAGGAACTTATCCTACAAACCAAGATATGATTGTTGAGATGGAAGGCGTTGCCGCCGTATTAGACAAGTATGGAGTAACGGTGTATCGTCCAAGCCAGATTGAAAATTACAACCAGATTTTTTCTAGAGACATTGCTTTTGTGATAGACAACATCTTTATTAAGGCTAATATTTTATCAAATAGAGCGCGTGAGATACACGCCCTGCAATATGTAATAGATCAAATACATCCACAAAAGGTAGTAACCTTTCCTGAACAAGTTCATATTGAAGGGGGTGATGTAATGCCTTACGGAAATTATATATTTGTAGGTACCTATTATGGGGATGACTACTCAAGTTATATTACAGCACGCACTAATATGGCAGCAGTTACTGCGTTGCAGGAGTTGTTTCCAAAAAAAATAGTGAAACCTTTTAATTTAAAAAAGTCAAATACAGTGGCAGAGGATAATGCGCTGCATTTAGATTGTTGTTTTCAACCCCTTGGCCATGGCAGGTGTATTATCCATAAAGAGGGTTTCTTGATAGAAGAAGAATATCAGTGGCTCGTAGACTTTTTTGGCCCAGCTAATTGTTTCCATATAGATAAACAAGAAATGTATCACATGAATAGTAATATCTTTAGTATTAGTGAAGATGTAATTATTTCAGAAAAAAACTTTACCAGGCTCAACTCCTGGCTTTTAGATAAAGGCTATACCGTAGAGCAGGTTGAGTATGCAGAAATTGCAAAGCAAGAAGGCTTGTTGCGCTGCTCCACCATGCCACTTATAAGAGACTAGTTAGTCTTGTACAAACTTTAACCCACCAGAGACCATAAAGTAGGACAAAGAACTACTACGGTTGTAATAGCTTGCTTTTGCGTTAATACTTTTTAAACCATAGCCAAGTAGTTTTACTTTGGTAAAAATATCTGTGTATGATACTCCAAAACCAAACTCACCTGCGTTAAAACTAGATAAATCAAAATCACTTGTATAAAATGAATCTGAGGAGAGTGCCTCGTTTGCTTTATAGAAATAATCTGCTTTGCTTTGGGTGTAATATCTATAAGATGGATATAATGTAAAGAAATCTCCTAGTTTAATAGGCACCTCTAAACTAGCTGTGTAGGACGTGATGCCCCAATTGTCTTGGTAGTACCTAAGATAAGATCTTAGTACAAACACTTCATTTAAATAATAATTTAACCTCCCGCCGATGGCAACTTTAAACCTGCTGCTTGGCAGGCGCTCTATGTCATCAGCAAATCGAAAGTTTCCTATAGTAATAGGATTAACTATATCTGAAAAATAAATTCTTTGGAATGGTGTAGATAATAAGCCCTCTTGTTGCACCAAATCTAGAGATATTGATCCTTGCGCTTTTTTGGAGATTATTTGAGAGAAACTAAGCCCAAGAGCGTAGGAGTTTCTTTTATCAGTAGGTAATCCCTTCCGTGCAAGTTCTTCGGGTACATCTTCATTGAAAGATTCCCGTATTTCTCCGGGGTAAATTAACTTCCATTGGTCAAAATATACATTTCCGCTAATAGATACTTCAGTGTTTTTTTCATTGAAAAGATGCGTGTAATTTCCACCAAAGCCTATCGAGGAATAATCATACTCTTTAGATACAGAAACATTAGCGCCCCATATGTTATTTCTGTCATCGCTACTATGGTTGTATGCTATCACACCGTTTACCCATTGATCGCTCCCAGAGGCTCCAGAAGAGGCTAGAAAAGGATCTGCTGCTTGACCTTCAGTGTCAAAAGCATCAACATTACTTGAAGAGGCAGAGGTGTAGGCGCTTACATTAGCGTCTATTTTTAAAATAGCATCATCATTAAGCGGTATGGATACAACAATGCTGGATGCCAAATCCGTAAGTTCTTCTGTTCCTATCCCGCCAGTTACCGCTGCGTTATCACCGTCTTGGCTATAATAACTTGCAAGCAAATCAACCTCTACAGATTCTAAGACTCTTTTTTTATAGCTAACGATAGTGTCCTGGCTGTATGCCATTAGCGTGGTAAAGCAAAGTATGAGTAAAAGGGTTTTTTTCAAGAGTATGATTATTTGTTGTTTATCTAAATATTTTTTTTGTTAGTTGCACCCGCAACCACCGCCAGTTTTTCCTCCATTAGCACCAGAGGCTGCTTCTCTGTAGGCTTGGGCACTTGTTTCAAAACGTTTTATAGTTTTATCACCCAAGGCCATATCTGGATCATTGATGTTTACTTTCTCATATTCTTTTACCACAGCGCAAGAAGATAAAAACCCAAGGGCTATAAGTAGTATAAGTAGTTTTTTCATTCTTGGGTTTTTAAAGTAAGGTTGTTTGAGGTGATAATAGTACCTGTATCTGTAATGATAATACACTCAATTGTTTTTAGTTGATTAATTCTGTCTATTCCAGTTTCTACTCCCATTACAAAAACCGAGGTTGCCAAGGCATCTGCTAGCTCTGCCTTTGGAGCAAATACAGTAACACTTATAATTCCTTGGGAAGGATATCCGGTTCTAGGGTCTATAATATGAGAATACCTTCTAGAGTTAAAAGTAACATATTTTTCATAATTTCCACTTGTAACTACCGCATCTTTAATGGGTAACATAGCAAAGGCTTTATTTTTGTTAAGAGGGTTGGTAATTGCAACTTGCCATAAGCTCCCGCTTGGTTTACTGCCCCAGGAGTTGATATCACCAGAGGCATTAATAATACCTCCAGAAACCCCATTTGAAATAAGTAATTTTTTTGCCTTGTCTGCAGCATACCCTTTACCAATGGCGCCAAAACCAAGTTTCATTCCTTTGTTTTTTAGAAAAACAGTACTGTTTTTAGGGTCCACAACTATATCCTTATAGCCCACCTTTGCTACAGATTTTTTAATAGCTTCTTTGGATGGCATTTGGGTCATACTTCCATCATATTTCCATAATCTGTCCATAGATGCATAGGATATATCAAAAGCTCCGTCTGTAAGATCGCTAATTTGTAGAGCTCTTTGGATAAGGCTAAAAAGTTCCTTAGAAACTTTAACGGGACTCACGCCCGCATTTTTATTAATATTGGATGTTTCTGAGGTAGTCTTCCAAGAAGAAATTAACGCTTCAATTCTGCTTATTTCAGCGATGGCCATACCAATTTGCTTGTCTGCCTCTAGTTGGGTTTTAGCAACCACAGTGATTTCAAAATCACTGCCCATAAGGTATGTTTTTTGTTTGTAGATGTTCTGGCTTGTTGCAACAGACAAACAAAAACAAATACATATAAGGCTTAAAAATTTGAGCATGGTGGTATGATTTACTTAATGAAACCTTCTAGTTCAACAATATACTCTTGAGGGGTTTTTTTGGAATAGCTCGTTTGTCCTAAAACTCGGCCATCTTTGTTTAATACAACAACAAAAGGAAAAATACCCCCTTTATTATATTGTTCTGCCAAGGCATTGTTGTGGGTTTGTAATTCTGGGCTTAAGGCATTTTTTTTACGTCTTGGAAAATCTGCTTGTAGCATTATAAAATGATCTTTTGCATAGGTTAAAAAGTGTGCTGTCTCAAATATATCTCTGTTTAATTTAATACACGGAGCGCACCAGTCGCTCCCTTGAAAGACCAGTAGTATTGTTTTTTCTTGTGCTGCAGACAACTCCTTAGCCTCCTGGAAACTAGTAAGCCATTGTTGGGCATGTAGTTGGGTAAAGCCCGCTAGACAAAAAATAAAAAACATTAGATATTTATTCATAAGGTTTAAATTAATAGGCACTCATTATGTTTTATATAGTATCAATGTATGTAAAAATTTTTAAAATGTAAACTAAATTACTAAAGCATCTCTATAATTTATGCAAGGCCCTTAGTGTGGTGCTGGAAATTATTTTTTAATTTAATATGATACAAGAGAAAGCTGTTTTAAAGATTGTAATTGATACTACTAAAAGAGTACCTTTGCGCTTTATATTTTCACGTATTTATACCAATGAAGCAAATTACCAACACCATATTAATGATTCGCCCTGTTGCATTTAGAATGAATGAACAAACCAAGGTGAATAATTATTTTCAAGAAGATCTTGATTTAAAATACTCAGAAATTAATGCAAAGGCCCAGCAAGAATTTGACACTTTTGTAACAAAACTAAGTGGTGTAGGTGTGGAGGTAATTGTTGAAGACGATATCATGGGTCTGGACACCCCAGATTCTATTTTCCCAAACAACTGGGTTAGCTTTCATCAAAATGGAACTGTTGCCCTATACCCTATGTTTGCTCAAAACAGACGTCGTGAAAGACGTGAGGAGATTATCACTAGACTAGAAAAAGAAGGGTTTGTTGTAGAAGGCTTCATGGATTATACCCAGGCAGAGGAGCAAGGATATTTCTTAGAAGGAACCGGTAGTTTATTATTGGACCGTAAAAACGGGAAGGCATATTGTGCCATCTCCCAGAGAGCCCACGAGGAGCTTATCGTAGAGTTTTGTGAAGATTTTGAGATGGACCCTGTAATTTTCACGGCAAATCAAACTGTCTATGACCAACGTAAGCCTATTTACCACACCAATGTTATGATGGCCTTGGCTGAGAATTTTGTGGTTATTTGTCTTGACGCCATTGATGATAAGCATGAAAAGAAACAAGTACTCAAGCATCTCAAAGAAACCAAGAAAGAAGTCATAGCAATTACAGAGGCTCAGATGCATCAATTTGCAGGAAATATGCTACAGGTCTTGGGAGCAGACAATCAAAAATACATGATCATGAGTGAGGCAGCTCGCTCCAGCCTAAGAAGTGATCAGGTAAAGGCAATCCAAAAGCATTGTAAAATTTTAAGCAGTGATTTAACAACCATAGAAACCTGTGGTGGAGGAAGCGCTAGGTGTATGATGGCTGAGGTATTTTTACCTAAGGCCTTGACAAAGGCATAAGCCTGTTACTGCTGTGCAATGCGCTTTATCATGCCATCAAAAATAAAATAATGAAACGGCAACATGATATACCAATAGGCTCTACCTAGTAGGCCCTTTGGCCTAAAAGTTGCTGTTTGATGCAATACATTGTCTTTATCTATTTTAAATTCTAGCCAGGCTTCTCCCGGCACTCTCATCTCGGCAAAAAGTAGCAATCTTTTTTGGGTTTTATCTGCCAAGATTACGCGCCAAAAATCAAGGGCGTCTCCTTCATTGATGGTATTTGAATTGGTTCTTCCTCTTCGAAGACCAACACCACCAAATAGTTTATCTACCCCTCCTCTTAAACGCCATAGCCAGTTTGCGTAATACCAACCACGCTTACCACCTATAGACCATATATTGTCTAGTGCCTTTTCTGGATTTTGAAGTACGATGCTTTGTTTGTCTTTCACGCAACCATTTACCGGGACTTCTATATATTTTTTAAGATCATTTCTAAAACGGCCACTAATCATAGAGTCTTTCCAGCTTGAGACCACTTGGTTTTGTTTTATTTTTTTAAAAGCTAATTCTATGGCTTTTTGGTATGAGATAGATTCAATTTTTAAAATATCTTTAAGTCTAGTATCACTTGTTATTACCTCTATGCGCATACTGTCTACTAGATTAAGGGCTAGCTTGTAGGAGGTTGAGGTAACAAAGTAAAGCCAGTAGCTTGATATTTTGGGAGACAAAAAGGGTAGGGTGACAATGGTTAAGTTTAATTTTCTAAAACGGGCATATCCCTCCATCATTTCTCTGTAACTCAGCACATCAGGCCCGCCAATATCAAAACTTTCATTGTAACACTCTTTGTTGCCAAGCACCCCTGTAAGGTAATTAAGTACATCTCTTATGGCTATGGGTTGACACTTTGTTTTAACCCACCGAGGGGTTACCATTAAAGGTAGTTTTTCACACAAATCTCTAATGATTTCAAAAGAGGCGCTACCACTACCCACAATTATTGCTGCTCGTAAAACCGTTACTGCAGCGCTACCTTGGTATAAAATATTTTCTACATTTTTGCGAGACCAAAGATGCTTGGAAAGGCTTTGCTCATTGGCAATACCTCCAACATAAATTACTTGCTTGCAATTTGTTGGCTCCAGGTAGGTGTTAAAGTTTTTTACAGCGCGTTCTTCTTTTTCATCAAAATCACTTGTAGAGGAGCTCATAGAGTGAATTAAATAGTAGGCCGCGTCTATGTCTTTTGGTAGCGCATCTGGTTTTCACCTCTTGCAGAAAGTCAATAACTACTATTTCAATTTGTTTTTTTAAATCTTCAGAAATAGACAACCTATTAGGATCTCTTACAGAACAAACCACCTGGTGCCCTTGGTCTAATAATAGCGGGAGTAAGCGCATGCCTATGTATCCGTTTGCTCCTGTAAGTAATATTTTCAAATCAGTTGTTTTTTTTAAAGATACGCAGTACTTCTTAAAGGATAAAGCCTTATTAGGGTATTAACGTGAGTTTAAGTTTTAGTATATCTGGTAATAAGAACAGTCCTGTTTTGAAATTGTTTTTCAAAAAATAGTATCTTCATGCTTTAAAAATTCGATAAAATGAAGGTATTAAAGTGGGTGCTACTTCTTGGGGGCATTGTTGTTTTTTGTTTTGGAATATACTTCTTTTTTCAGCCTCAAAAAACACCTGTAAACCAACTCTTTGGTATGATAGGTTTAGCTCTTGTGGGAGTTGTGACAGGTCTTGCCATAAAAAACAAGCCTTAGTTGTTATATATCTTCTATTCTATGGCCACTTAAGTGTGTTTTTGCTTTTAGTACTTTTTGCACAAAGCGATGAATGTCTTTGTCTTTTGCGCGCGCCTGTATTTTAATAAAATAGTTGTCTTTGTAGATAGAATACTCTTCTGCCTTCCCTTTGTACAATACTAGTTTATGGTAGGGGATAACCAGTGCATAGCTCTCTAGCAGTGATCTAAAACCAACAATAATGCCATTGGGTCGCATCTCTATATTGCACTGATTTCTGTTATTGTCTAAAATCAGTAGGTTGTGAATTTGCAGACTTGTTTGAGTGATAATAAGCTTAGGTGACCCAATACCTTTGAGCTTAAAACGCTCTGGTAGAGAATAGGGTTTTCCAACTTGCTGGTCAATCTTATTGTCTATTTGTTTGTTGTTGTAAGAAACGTTTACCAGCATATAATTTTGATTTTAATCTAGTTGAAATAGTTGCTATTAACTTCGTCTTGTTTTAACGCAGTACAAAAATAACAAACCAAGAGCTTAAAAAAAGACTTTAGCAGCCTCAATCTTATACAACATCATTTCTTCTGTTAATGACACCTGTTTTTCTAATTTATTGAGGTATGACTACGCCCATTTTAAAGAAACAAATAACTGTACCAAAAAAGCCTTAAAAAAACTATCTTTACACCTTTAAAATAAATCCATGACCCTACAAGATATCCTTAGTCAGAAAGTTAAAGATGCTATCAAAAGTCTTTATAATACCAGCCTAGAAACCGTAGAGTTTCAAGCCACTCGTAAAGAGTTTGTGGGTGATATTACTGTAGTGGTGTTTCCTATGTTGCGAGTTGTCAAGGGAAACCCTGTAGCAATTGGCCAGGCAATTGGTGGCTATTTACAAGAACATGTAGCTCATGTAAGAGGTTTTAATGTTGTAAAAGGGTTTTTAAACATCGTTATAAGTGATGAGTATTATTTAGATTTTTTCAGAAGCACACCTACTTGGAATACTTTTGGCACCCTAGCCCCCGGTAATGATGCTATGATGGTAGAGTTTGCCTCTCCAAATACAAACAAGCCACTTCATTTAGGGCATGTACGCAATGTATTGTTGGGATATAGTGTAGCGCAGATAGTGAAAGCCAGCGGTAAAAAAGTTTACAAAACACAAATTATAAACGATCGAGGTATTCATATTTGTAAAAGTATGCTAGCTTGGCAACGATACGGTAAGGGAGAAACTCCTCAAGCATCAGGAAAAAAGGGTGATAAATTAGTGGGAGACTACTATGTGCGTTTTGATAAAGAGTATAAAAAAGAAATCGCTGATTTAATAGCCCAAGGGGTTTCAGAAGAAGATGCAAAAAAGCAAGCCCCTATAATTCTGCAGGCGCAGCAAATGTTACTGCAGTGGGAGGCTGGAGACAAAGAGGTGGTTTCACTATGGGAAACTATGAATGGTTGGGTCTATGATGGTTTTAATCAAACCTACACAGATATAGGCGTAGATTTTGATAAAAATTACTACGAGAGCAACACCTATTTACTAGGGAAAGAATTTATCCAAGAAGGCCTCTCTAGTGGGGTCTTTGTGAAAGACCCAGACGGCTCTATTTGGTGTGATCTTACCGATAAGGGACTAGACAGAAAAATTGTTTTACGGGCAGACGGTACTGCTGTTTACATGACTCAAGATATAGGAACTGCCATACAGCGTGTTAAAGATTACCCAGATATAAACGGTATGATTTACACCGTTGGAAATGAGCAGGATTATCATTTTCAGGTACTATTTCTAATACTACAGAAATTAGGATTTGGGTGGGCGAAAAATTTATTTCACCTAAGTTATGGCATGGTTGATTTACCAGGGGGTAAAATGAAATCTAGAGAAGGTACGGTAGTTGATGCAGATGATTTAATAAAAGACATGACTGCTACTGCCTGCAGTATTTCTGAGTCTCTGGGTAAGATTGATGATTTTACTATTCAAGAAAAACAAACCCTTTACTCCACCATAGGTCTTGGGGCTTTAAAATATTATATTTTAAAGGTGGATCCAAAAAAACGCATCTTATTTAATCCAGAAGAGAGTGTAGATTTTCAAGGAAATACAGGGCCATTTATTCAATACACCTACGCGCGTATTCAATCAATTTTAAGAAAGGCTTCAGGGAATGCTCAACAATCTATGGAGGGTCTTGTCTCTCTTGATCCTAAAGAAAAACAAGTACTTAAAACGCTGCAGTTGTTTCCTGAGACAATCCAACTAGCTGCCCAGCATTATAGCCCAGCACTCATAGCAAATTACACCTATGATTTGGTAAAGGAGTTTAATTCTTTTTATCAAAACGTGCCCATTTTTGCTGCTCAAAACACCACAGAAAAAGAATTTAGAGTGGCACTTTGTGGCGCAGTTGGAGCGGTTATAAAAACAGCATTTTCATTGTTAGGGATACAAGTTCCGGACAGGATGTAGTTTTTTAAAACAATAGCTGTAAAGATATATTGGGTGTAAAGCCCAGAGAAAACTGCGTAATTGTATTGATGTAATTTTCTTCTTGGAGGTTTGTCTGTAATTGGTAATATCTTCCCAACTCATTTTTTGTATCAAACAAATTAAGTAATGAAAGATTTACAACCGCATTAAATGTATCGTCTAAAGGGGTCTTGTATACCGCAGATATGTTTGTTCTAAAATAATGTTTTAATGTTTGGTTGTTAGGGCTGTTGTATTGTATTTGAGGGCCGTTGTTGGTGTTTATTATAGCACCTTGATTAACTGTTGTGGTATAGGGTAGCCCAGAATGATAATTAGTCCCTGCAGAAATAGTAAAATCTTTTAAAGTATAGGTTGCAATAGCATTTACACAATGGGTAACATTAAAATTGTTTGGAAATCCTACAGGGCTAAGGGTTTTAAATTCGTAGTTGCTATCGATGTAGGTATAGCTTAACCAACTAGTGAGGTTTTTAAGTTTTTTTCCAACAGATATTTCAAGGCCTTGACTTGTATAGTTGCCAATGGCTTGGGTGTTTTGAAGTTGGTTTCTAAAACCTAGATTACGTGTGTTTATACCGTCTACTTTCTTGTAAAAAACTTCTGCATTTAGAGTCCAACTTTTTAGGGTATACTCTGTTCCAAATGATGCCTGACTACTTTTTAACAAAGGATTTTGAACTCCATCTGCTAGGATCCATTGTTTGTTTTGTATGCCTAACAATTGATTTTCATTGGCTATAAACTGCAATACATTTTGGTGTTTTTTCTCGCCAGAGAGAAATACATTCCAATGTTTTTTTAACGCATGTGAAATGGTAATTCTTGGTTCTATCTGCATCTCAAAATTAGATAGATTTGTTGCTCTTGCCCCTAGGGTTAATGTAGTTTTATCATCAAATAGTTGGGCAGTTGTTTGGGCGTAAAACCCATTGGTTATTCCTGTTTTTGAGCTGCTTTGAATAGGATTGGTGTCTTCTGTGCTATCTATAGTAGTGCTCGTGTATTGATAGCCAGCCTCTATGGAGAAGTTATCATTTATACTATAGCTTGTGTCAAACTTTAGGGCTTGTTCTGTTACTTGATTTTTTTTAAATTCTTGACTTGCTTGTTCAAGTTGGGTATTTTGTGTTTTGGCCTTATAGGTGCTATTGCTATAATGTAACCCTGTAGTGAGTTTCTGGTTCCAGTTTCTTTGGTAATTAAAACCGCCCAATAGTGTGTTTTGCTCTATTTCATTAAAACTAGCCGTTGAAATACCACCGGTAAACAAACGCTCGTTAAATTCAAGCCCATTGTTAATGGTCATAAAGTGGTAGTTTAGTTTGTCTTTTGTTGAGATGTTCCAAAGTGCAGAGATACTAATGTCAAAGAAATTAAAATCCTCGTCTGTTGTTCTAACTACCTCTGGCTGTGTGTTGTTGGGGTTTGTTACTTCTGTGTTTTGAAAGGTTCTTTTAAAAAATGATGTGTAAATAGGATTGCCCACCCCACTGTTAATTGAGGTTCTGCCCGATGCAACAATAGCAAAGGAGTTTGTTATAGGTATTTTTACAAAAGCATTGGTGCTTGCTAAATTTATGCCCACGCCCCCTGTTACCTGTGGATCAATGCTGTTTGTTGGATAGATGTGTAATACCCCAGAGACGCCCTCGCTGTATCTGGGATGCGTTCCGTTTTTATAGATAACAACATTGTCTATAAGGTTTGGATTCAGTGCAGATATAAGTCCAAAAAAATGGCCTGTTTGGTACATTCTAATATCGTTCCACAAAATGTTTACCTCATCACTACCACCCGCTCTTATGTTGATGTTCGAGGCTGTTTCATCATAGCTTTGTATGCCGGGAAGCACTTGAGCAATTTGTAAGATATCTGGCTCGGTGAGCGAAGGTAAAATTTCAAAGTCATCGTTTTTAATTGTAACCGCTCCTTTTTTTGTTTTTTCAATCCCTTTTGCAATGTAGCCAGAGAGCGTGATGGTGGGTAACTTGTTGATATTCTCTGGGGTAATAAATAGCAAAGGGCAGCGGCCTTTTGTATTTGCTATTGCTTTATAAATAACTAGCTGTTTGATAAATTGACCCTGAGAAAATAGTTCCAGTACTTGGTTATCTGCAATGCTGTCTATACTTAAAACACCACCACTGTTACTGGTGTATGTTTTGTTTGCTGAAATAGCGGTAATAAGTACTGGTTTTGCTGTTTGAGTATCAATAAATGTAGCGCAAAAAGACACCATTTTTTTTGGAAACTGAACTGTTATATAACGGCTACTAATGGGGGTGAAGTTAATGTTCTCTTTGTCAGAAAATATTCTTAATGTTTGGGTAAGTGTTTGGTTTGTGTTTGGGGTAGAGACCCTAAATCTCTTTGCCGTGTTACTGTTATAAGAAAACTTAACATCAAACACCGTTTCTATTTGAGAGATTGCCTGCTCAAAGGCTATGGTCTTTTCGGTGTTTTGTGCAAGACAACAATGAGTCCAAAAAAACAATAAAAAACAGAAGTATATAAGGCTATACTTATTGTTTTTTAGGGTCATAAATTTGTACTTCATTTTTTGAATCTTTGCTAAAAGAAAGGTTAAGTGGTAATGTTACAGTTTGTAGCGCCTGGTCAAGGTTTGTGTGGGTAAAACTACCAGTATAACGTAAAGTTACATCAATATTTTTAGTTGTGATGGTAACTTTGTAATGTTTTTCAATTTCCATCAATACTGCGTCTAGAGGTACGTCTACAAAACTACTTTCATTAAAAATCCAAGTTGGTTTTGAGGTGTAGATTTTATTGTTAACCACCATAGGAGCAAAGCTAAAGGAGTCACCGGGGGTTACCAGGGTGTCAATACCGTTAGCATTAACAGATACAAGACCTTCAAAACAAGAAACAATTAAAATATCATTTTCTGTTTTTACATTAAAAGCGGTGCCAAGTACACTTACACTTCCATTTGGTGTGCGTACCGTAAAAGTATTGCCTTTAGCCACCTCAAAATAAGCTTCTCCCTCTAGGGTTACTTCTCTATTGTAGGGCCAGCCATATTTTTTGTATAAAATACGGGCGTTTTCTTTTAATGTTATTTTTGAGCTATCTGGTAATTCAATGGTTTGTATACTGGCAACAGGCGCCTGTATGTTTGTAGGTAGGGTAGTTACAAATACAGTAGATCCTGCTAATAGTACAAAAATTGCTGCTATTTTTAAAAGCATTGGCATTGTAACTACCTTGCCGCTTTTTTGTTTTTTTGGCATGTTAAATAAAGGTGTATCTCTCAGTGCCTTTATTCCAGATGTTGTATCATGAGTAGGCAATTCCATACGTTTCGTATGGGCATCTATTTTTTTGTAGGAGTCAAATTCTGGCCATGCGTTAAGTACCTGCATATCTGCGGGGGTTGCATCATTGTTGAGCCATTTTTCTAATGCTAGTTTTGTTTCCATCTACTTGCTTGTTACTTTATAACAGTTTAATTGTTATTTTACCACCTTAGGGGGTTTATAAATTTTCTATAGTCTCTCTAAGTTTCTCTAGAGCATCCAATACTCGCTTGCCTGCAGCTTTTTCTGAAATGTTATATATGGCAGCAATTTCTCTATATTTTTTACCCTCTACTCGGCTTAGTAAAAAAGCAGTGCGTTGTAATTGGGTGAGACTATCTAGTGCTTTTTGTAATTTTTGCCCAAATTCTTTTTCTTCTAATAGAAACTCTGGTGAGTTGTTGTCTTGAGATTTTTTTACACCTTGAGTGAATTTAAATTGGACTTTTCTGTGAGCTACGGTATTTAAAAAAAGATTGTTTGCCGTTGTAAAGAGATAACTCTTGGCTTTACTGGGTGAAACTTTACCGCAATTTTGCCATAATTTTAAAAAAGCTTCTTGTACCAAATCATAAGAGGCGTCTGTGTCCTTTGTTTTAAAGAACATAAAATTACGTAATGATTGTGCCTGGGCTTTATAGACCTTATTAAAGGCATCTTCTTGGCAAATGTTGGGTTGTTTCTCCATAATTTAATACTGTAAAACTATGAATAAAAATTAGTTTTTATGCCCTTGTGTTTTGGAAGTTGTCTTGTGGTTTCTCTATTTGTATTTGTAACTCGTTTTATTCTTGGTCTTATGGGGTGTGACGCTATAAATTTCAGCATAAAAAAAAGACTGTTTTTAATAGTGGCGCTACTTTGAAACTCTCCAATCAATTAGTATATTTGTGGTTAAATCTTTTGAGATTTCTTAGTAAGATTTTGTATAAAATGTATTCCCTATGTTTGATAATTTAAGTGATAAGTTAGATAAAGCCCTTCATGTGCTCAAAGGCCATGGAAGCATTACAGAGGTAAATGTTGCAGAAACGCTAAAAGAGGTGCGTCGTGCCCTTTTGGATGCCGATGTTAATTTTAAAATAGCCAAAGACTTTACCAAGACAGTAAAGCAAAAAGCGCTTGGTCAAAACGTGTTGACATCCCTACAACCTAGCCAGTTAATGGTTAAGATAGTAAAGGATGAGCTTACAGCCCTAATGGGTGGAGATGCCTCTGGTATTAATTTAAAAGGGTCTCCAAGTGTTATTTTAATGTCTGGTTTGCAGGGAAGTGGTAAAACTACATTTTCTGGTAAACTGGCCAATTATTTAAAAACTAAAAAAAGCAAGAATCCTTTACTGGTTGCCTGTGATGTATACCGTCCTGCAGCAATTAATCAACTTCATGTTGTTGGAGATCAAATAGGGGTTGAGGTATTTAGTGAACAGGGTACTATGGATCCTGTTGCTATTGCTACAAAGGCTGTTGCGCATGCAAAAGCAAACGGTTTTAACGTTGTGATTATAGATACTGCTGGACGTTTGGCCGTAGATGAGCCAATGATGCAAGAAATAGAAAATGTACACAAAGCAATTTCTCCAAGTGAGACCTTATTTGTTGTAGATGCTATGACGGGTCAAGATGCTGTTAATACTGCCAAAACGTTTAACGATAGGCTTAATTTTGATGGGGTTATCCTTACCAAGCTCGATGGTGATACTAGAGGTGGTGCCGCACTGTCCATAAAAAGTGTTGTAAACAAGCCTATTAAGTTTATTGGTACGGGCGAGAAGATGGATGCAATTGATGTATTCTATCCAGATCGTATGGCAGATAGAATCTTGGGTATGGGAGATGTTATTTCCTTGGTAGAAAGAGCCCAAGAGCAATTTGATGAAGGCGAGGCAAGAAAATTACAAAAGAAAATTGCCAAAAATCAATTTGGTTTTGATGATTTCTTAAAACAAATCAATCAGGTAAAGAAAATGGGAAGCATGAAAGATCTGGTTGGGATGATACCAGGTGCTGGAAAAGCCATGAAAGATGTAGATATAGATGATGATGCCTTCAAGCACATAGAAGCCATTATTCATTCCATGACACCATTAGAGAGAAGTGTTCCTGCAACTATCGATACAAGTCGTAAAAAACGAATTGCAAAAGGGAGTGGTACTTCTGTGCAGCAAATTAACCAATTACTCAAGCAGTTTCAGCAAATGAGTAAAATGATGAAGATGATGCAAGGTGGCGGCGGTAAAAAGATGATGCAGATGATGGGAAATATGCGCTAAACACTATTACATTATTTTAGGTAAGAAATACAAAACAAAGGCTATGACAATTTTAGACGGAAAAAAAGTATCAAACGATATAAAAAACGAGATTGCAGCAGAGGTTAAAAAGATGAAAGATGCTGGAGAAAAGGTACCTCATTTAGCCGCTGTAATAGTTGGGGATGATGGCGCGTCTCTAACCTACGTTGGCAGTAAAGTTCGCTCCTGTGAGCGTGTTGGTTTCGAGTCTACCATGGTGCGAATGTCTCACACCACAAGTGAGGTGGAGTTATTAGATAAAATTAAGGAGCTAAACCACAATGATGCAATTGATGGTTTTATTATCCAGCTGCCATTGCCTCCACAAATAAACACCCAGCGGGTTTTAATGGCGGTAGACCCAAGTAAAGATGTAGATGGTTTTCATCCAGAAAATTTTGGAAGAATGGCCTTAGATATGTCCACCTTTATACCTGCCACTCCTTTTGGAATTTTAGAATTACTAGAGCGTTATAATGTAGACACAAAAGGGAAGCATACTGTTGTTATTGGTAGAAGCCATATTGTAGGAAGGCCAATGAGTATTTTGATGAGCCGCAAAGGCTGGCCAGGAAACTCTACTGTAACCCTAACTCACAGCAATACAAAAAACATAACACAAATAATTTCTCAAGCAGATATTGTGATTTCTGCCCTAGGGGTTCCTAATTTTTTGAAAGCAGAAATGGTCAAAGATGATGCGGTTATTATAGATGTAGGAATTACACGTGTAGATGATGCCTCTAGACCTAAAGGATATAGAATTGTTGGTGATGTAGATTTTGATGGGGTGAGCAAAAAGGCAAGTTTTATAACTCCAGTTCCTGGCGGTGTAGGGCCAATGACTATTGCCATGTTGCTAAAAAACACCCTGCTAGCCAGAGAGCAGCGTGCTATATCTAAAAACTAGAACACCTCTACAGTACTATTAAAAAGCCCTTTAGAAGATACCTAAAGGGCTTTTTTTATGTGTTTTATTGAAATTAGGGCTGTATATCTATACAGGCTCTCTTTAACTTTTTAACTAGCAAATAGCTGGCTTGGATCTGCAAATGCTTTAAACTCTAGTGCATTTGCGCTAGGGTCTTTAAAAAACATGGTTGCTTGTTCTCCTACAAGGCCTTTAAATCTTGTGCAGGGTGCTATGATAAACTCGACGTTTTTTTCTTGAAGTTGTTTTGCCAGCTCATTGAAAGTATCCATATCAAGCACCACACCAAAATGAGGGATGGGAACCTCTTTTCCATCTACTGTATTTGTTGGAGCTTTGGGTCGTGTGTCCTGTTTTAGATGAATAACAAGCTGGTGTCCAAAGAAATTAAAATCTACCCAATGCTCACTGCTTCTTCCTTCTTTGCAGCCTAGGGTATCTCTGTAAAATGTTCTGCAACTTGCTAAGTCATTAACGGGGATGGCTAGATGGAAAGGCGAGGGTGTGTGCATAGCTTTAAGATCTATATTAAAAGTTTACGTTGTTACTGACCCTCCCAGGCAATCATAAAGTACTTAAAGGTAGCGCTTTGTGGTATTTGAGATGCTTCAATGGTTACGTTAGGATTATATCTTAGGTTTTCTGGTAGTTGTTTTTTGTCTATGGTGATAAACACATCACTATCTTTTAAAAAGATAACAACAGCATCTATACTTGTTTGGAGTCCAGAAACTTCATAGTTGTCTTTAATGTCTTTAAAGGTGCTATTTATAGATAGCCCTTTGCTTGTTTTATATCTAGGGTCATACACTCTTAGGGTGTTTATGGTTGCATCAGGACTGTTCAGGTTGTCTGGAGATAACCCTAGTAGTTTGCTGCCATCTTTTGAAAACACTTCTACTTCGCCTTGAAGGGCATCACCTGGGCTACTATTTGAGAGGGGTACAATACTGTCATTTGCAAAGACAGTTTTTAGTTGTTTTAGGGTAGTTTGGCTTGTGAGTGTCCCAATAGCACCATTGGTTATAGTAAAGGCGTCTTTTTTATTTGTGCATTGTACAGATAGTAAAGCGGCTAGGGCTGTTATAATAATAGCTTTTTTCATTATTTGGTTTTGGTTGTTTATGAGTTAATCTGGTAGTTGGTTGAGGTGAGTACTTTTAATTTTTTATAAAAATAACAATTGTATCCTGTCTTGTAAAACAATATAGTCTTTAGTTTTATGGCAAAGTATAATAGGTTGTTTTAATGTGCCAATTTAAAGAGAGGTACTCCTGTTTTGACTTGAACATATGTGTACCCATCGTTGATAATTATACTATCTTTGCTCGCGTATGCAAAAAGAGATTCAAGAGCAAGTAAATAAAGGTATGATGCTTCCACTTATGGAAGAGTTTTATACCATTCAAGGAGAGGGATATCACAAAGGTACTGCAGCTTATTTTATTAGAGTTGGAGGCTGTGATGTAGGTTGTCATTGGTGTGATGTAAAAGAAAGCTGGAACCCTGAGAGCCATCCCCCAACGGCCATTAAGGCTATTGCGCAAAATGCAAATAAATACTCCAAGACTATTGTTATAACTGGTGGAGAACCCCTCACCTGGGACATGGGCCCTCTCACATCCCTGTTAAAACAAAAGGGCATGAATACCCATATAGAAACCTCTGGAGCCTACCCTTTGTCTGGCTCTTGGGATTGGATTTGTTTGTCTCCAAAAAAAATGAAGTTACCTACCCAACAGGTTTACAAGGCAGCTCACGAGTTAAAAGTAATTATATATAATAAAAACGATTTCAAATTTGCCGAAGAGCAAGCTGCAAAGGTAGGGGGTGATTGTATTTTATACTTGCAGCCAGAATGGAGTAAAAGGGAAACTATGATTCCTCAAATTGTAGACTATGTTATGGCAAACCCCAAGTGGATGGTGTCTTTGCAAACTCACAAGTATTTAAATATTCCGTAAGCTATTTTTCTTGGTATAATTGCCCTCTGTGTGGTTTAAGACGCTCTTTTAAATCATCCATGTGTTTTTTCTCTACCACCAAATAAGCAATATGGTGCATATCATGAACATTCTCTAGACCACAAAGTGTGTTTTCTAGTTTTTCTGAACGCGAAAATTCTTCCAGGTGTATGATATGGTGCGCCGCAGTTTGAGAGGCGTTAGGGCCTTTAAAGTCCCAAATTAATTTAATGCGTTGATTCATGTTTTACTGGTTCAAATACCCTTGCAAAGTTACTTCTTTTTTTAAAGGCTTTTGTATGCACTTTAATAGCTAGTATTGCGTTATTAATTTGATTTGTTTACTAGTGGCAAATTGTTATTTTTGTTTGCGTAGTTACTCTGTAAATTTTTTAGAAAAACACATTTTAAAACACTCTCTTTTTTTATGAAAAAAATCATTCTTGTTTGCGCATTACTCTCCTTTGTGTTTGCAGCACAATCTCAATCTAAAAGAGATATTATTCTTACCATTGAGAATACTCCTGTTTACAAACAAGAGTTTTTAAGGGTGTATAAAAAAAACCTAGATTTGGTAAAGGACTCTTCTGAGAAATCTGTGGATGGTTATCTAGAGTTGTTTGTAGACTATAAATTAAAAGTGCGGGAGGCCTATGCTCAAAAACTCGATCAGGGAAAAGCATACAAAAAAGAATTTGAAAAATACCGTGCTCAGTTATCTAGAAATTATTTGTTTGAACAAAAAATTGAAGAAGACATGGCCCTTGAGGCTTATGAGCGCTCTAAAGAGCAGGTAAATGCGCAGCATGTTTTAATTATGGTTGGCTATGACGCTTTACCTCAAGACACACTTGTGGCATACAATAAGGCTGTAGAGGTGATGCAAAAGGCAAAAAATGGTGAGGATTTCACAGAATTAGTGCTTCAGTACTCTGAGGAGCCAAACACTAAAGAACAAAAAGGCAATCTAGGTTATTTTTCTGCTTTTGCGATGCTATATCCTTTCGAGAACGCTGCCTATAATACCAAAGTAGGTGATATTTCTGATATTACAAGAACCAGTTATGGCTATCATGTTATTAAAGTTTTAGACAGAAGACCAACAGGAAATGAAATTATAGTCTCACATATTATGGTTTCTAATAAAAATGACAACCCTAATTTTGATCCTCAAGAGAGAATAAACGAATTATACCAATTACTAAATCAAGGACAGAAATTTGAAGACTTGGCCAAGCAATTCTCTGAAGATAAAAACTCTGGTGTCTCTGGAGGCAAACTAAAGCCTTTTACAAGAGGAAAGTTAAGAGCCCCTAAGTTTGAGAAGGCTGCCTTTGCATTAAGTACCCCCGGAGATATTTCTAAACCTGTTGCCTCTTCTTTTGGGTGGCACATCATACGTCTGGAGGCGATCAGTGAACCAAAAACTTTTGAGCAGCAAAGAGATAGGCTTTTAGCTCAAGGCAATAGAGGAGAAAGATTAATGGCTGTGACCTCAGAAATAAGAAGTAAAATAAAAGATAAATACGGTTACACAAATGATCCTGCCTATGCTAGCTTTTTTAATCAATTTGTAGATAAAGAAATTTTCAATAGAAGGTGGAGCTATGATACCCTAAACCCTACACTTGATAATGTAATTTTTACAATTGGAAACACAAATTTTTACTACAGAGATTTTGCAGCGCATTTGGCAGTTAGACAAAAAAGACCGTTACCAACATCTGTAAAGACTATAGAAAGCAGTGTAAGGTACATATATGATGATTTTGAAACCGTAGTGCTACAAGATTATTTTAGAGATAAACTAGAAGAAGAAAACCTTGACTACGCCGCTGTGATTAGTGAATATAGAGATGGTCTGCTTATTTTTGATGTGATGGAAAAAAACATCTGGAGTGCTATAAAAACAGATACCCTAGCCCTGCAAAACTATTACCAGAAAAACAAAGCTAGCTATCTTTGGCAAGATAGAGTGAGCGCTACTATTTTAACAAGTAACCAAAGAGCAGCACTTGATGAGTCTAAGGCTTTGCTAGAGCAAGGAAAAACACCTCTAGAGGTAAAAGAACTGCTCAATAGCGATGCTACTTTAAGAGTTTTACTCTCCGAAGGGACCTTTGAAAAAGGAGATAAACAACTGCCAGAAAATTTTGAGTTTGTTGCAGGTGTATCAAAAATTTATAAAGATCAAGGGGGCTATGCTTTGGTGCAAGTAGACGAGGTATTACCTGCTAGCGAAAAATCTTTTAAAGAGGTAAGAGGCAGTGTGATGAGCAAATACCAAGTAAAACTCGAAGCCTCTTGGATGCAAAGTCTTAGAGATAAGTACCCTGTTGTGGTACATAAAAAAACACTTAAAAAAATCAAAAAAGAACTTAAAAAATAATGGCTAGACTTCTTTTTATATTGATTTTATGTATGGGGGTAATTGGGTGTGATTTTTTGGAGCCTAAGAGCCTCAAAGAACCAGTAGCTAGAGTAAACAACACCTATTTATACCAAGAAGATATACAGGCATTAATTTCAGAAAACACCACAAAACAAGATAGTATTAGTATAGTTGCCAACTATATCCAACGATGGGCCACGCAACAGCTGCTTATAGATCAAGCAAACATTAACCTGCCCCAGCAGCAAATAGATGACTACCAGGGTATGGTGGAGGAGTATAGAAACGATTTGTTTGCAGAGGCCTACAAAGGCGCTATCGTATCTAAACTTTTAGACAGTACTATAACCCGGGAAGAGTACTCCTTGTTTTACCAACAAAATAAAGCGAACTTCACGCTAAAGGAAGAAATTTTTAAGTTGCGATACATACATCTGGATGCTAGTTTTCCCTCTATTTCTGAAACAAAGCAAAAATTGCGTCGTTTTAATACTGAAGATGTTGCAGCTCTGCAGGGCAGTAGTTTAGAGTATAAGGGAGCTAACTTTAATGACTCTGTTTGGGTTAAAAAAGAAACCTTGTTAAGGCAGCTCCCCGTAATTAGAACCAAAGAATCTAAGGTTCTAAAAAAAGCAACTTTCTCACAATTAGAAGATTCATTAGGAGTATATTTGCTCAAAATTGAAGACGTGCTATCTCCCAATCAAACACCACCTTTGCAATACATTAAACCTATAATTAAAGAAATTATTTTAAATAAAAGAACCCTAGAGCTTGTCAAGGAGCTAGAAAAAGACATTACTAAAGATGCAGTTAAAAACAAAAACTTTGAAGTGTATACCCAAAAATAGTATTGCAATACTTTTGTTACTGTGTGCTCAAACCTTTATGGTTGGCCAAGAGGTAATTGCTGTAGATAGTACAGGGGTTGCCAGAGAAAAGCCATTATTAGAAATTACCAGCACCCCAAAACAAAGTGATTCTGTACTGCCTTTTAAACCCTACAAGGCAGAAGGAGTTTCTGCAGTTATTGGTGGCTATGTGGTTTTGGACAGTGATATAGATAAGAGTTATCTAGAATTCAAGCAAAATGGTGTCTCTGTGGAGGAGATAACCAGATGTGAGCTACTAGGTAAGTTAATGGAAGATAAATTATACCTCCATCAAGCAAAGCAGGATAGTATTACTATTTCTGACGCAGAGATAAACCCGCAAGTAGATCAGCTAGTGCAATACATGGTTGGCCAACTTGGGAGTGAAGAAAAGGTAGTTGCCTACTACCGTAAAGATAATTTATTTCAGCTTAAAAGTGATTTACTGAAAGCCAAAAGAGAGATAGAACTGGCAAAACGTATGCAGGCTAAAGTGGTAGAAGTGGTTGAGGTAACTCCAGAGGAGATCTCTGTGTTTTTTAATAGTATACCTCAAGATGAGCGTCCAGTATTTAGTGCAGAGGTTGAGGTGGCTCAAATTGTTGTGGAGCCTAAATTTTCTAAACAAGCCACACAAGGGGTTTTAGATAGACTCAACGAATTGAGAGAAGATATTGTGGAGGGAGGTTCTAGTTTTGCTACAAAGGCTGTTTTGTATTCTAAGGATGGGGCTGCCTCAAGAGGAGGATTACTGCCAAGTATGCGCCGAGGTGATCCTTATTCTAAGATTTTTAAAGATGTTGCCTTCTCATTACTTGAAGGTGAAGTAAGTGAGCCGTTTGAGTCAGAATTTGGATTTCATATCCTTAAGGTAGACAAAATTCGTGGACAAGAAATAGATGTACGTCATATCATTTTATTTCCAGAATTAACCAATGCTGCTATTAATGAGGCAAAAGACCGAATAGAAAAAATTAGAACCAGTATTATCAATGACAGCATATCCTTTGGTAGAGCTGCTCGTCTATACTCTGATGATACCAACACTCGTAACAATGGAGGGCAGTTAGTGAACCCTTCTAACCAAGATACCCGTTTTGATTTAACAAAGATGGATCCAACCCTAAGTGCTCAGGTATACAATCTAGCTGAAAATGAAGTTTCAAAAATATTTGTTGACCAAGATAGAACCGGTAAAAAGACCTACAAGTTTTTAACGGTAACAAAAAAGTACGAAGAGCATCCTGCAGATTTCATAAAAGACTACGAGAAAATTAAATCTCTAGCCCTGCGTCAAAAACAAATCAAGACCATTGAGCAGTGGCAAGAACAAAAAATCAAAGAAACCTACATAAATGTAAATAAGGATTACAGAGAATGTGTTTTTGCAAGTGATTGGGTAAAGAAATAGCGCTCACTGGTAAAAAGGTATTTTTTGATCTTGTTTTTTACTCGAAATTAACCTAAGATAAATTTATTTTATAGCATATGTCAGACGTAGCATTAGTGCAGCAACTCGTTTCAAGGTATGAAGCCTTGCGCCAAGAAATTAAAAAAGTAATTGTAGGCCAGGATGCGGTTGTAGAAGAGGTTTTACTGTCTGTATTCTCTGGAGGGCATGCACTTTTAATTGGGGTTCCTGGACTTGCTAAAACATTACTAGTAAATACAGTTTCTCAGGCCCTAGGTCTTGGGTTTAAGCGTATACAGTTTACTCCAGATTTAATGCCTAGTGATATTCTAGGGTCTGAAATTTTAGATGAGTCTCGTAATTTTAAGTTTATAAAAGGGCCTATTTTCTCTAATATTATATTAGCAGACGAAATTAACAGAACACCACCAAAGACCCAGGCGGCACTTCTGGAGGCTATGCAGGAGCGCAGCGTAACGGTTGCAGGCCATAATTACAAACTTGATTTGCCTTATTTTGTATTGGCCACTCAAAACCCAATAGAGCAGGAAGGGACCTATCCTTTGCCAGAAGCCCAGTTAGACCGTTTTATGTTTGCTATTAATCTTGATTACCCAAGCTTTGCAGAAGAGGTTGAGGTGGTAAAGGCAACGACCTCTGGAACTCCGCAAAAAGTAACCCCACTTTTTACGGCTCAAGAAATTATAGATTTCCAGGAGCTTATTCGCCGCATACCTGTGGCAGATAATGTTATAGAATATGCTGTTACACTTGTGGGTAAAACTAGACCAAAGAGCCAAAGTGCTCCAGATTTGGTTAAAAAATATATAGATTGGGGAGCGGGTCCAAGGGCATCTCAAAATCTTATCTTGGCTGCCAAAACACATGCAGTACTTAGGGGTAATTTTTCTCCAGATATTGCAGATGTGCAAAAAGTAGCGATAGGTATACTTCGCCATCGTTTGATAAAAAACTACAAGGCAGAAGCCGAAGGACTTTCTATAGAAGACATAATTACAAGTTTGTTATAGTAATTGCACCTTGTTTTTTACTCCAAAGCAGAATAAAACCAAATTTATGATGGTTTACATATTTTTAAATCGATAATTTTCATACCCTGAAATTATCGATTTCGCTATTTTTAATGACAATTGTTGCTTATTGTTGAATAATGTATAATTTAAAATCAATTTTGTTGTGTAATTTTAAATAATTCATATTTTTTGTATCTTCGCAGCACTTGTAAATAAAGGGTTTACCGATACTTATTGTATACATAATTTAAAACCAGATAGTATGGCGTTTGATATAGAAATGATTAAAAAGGTGTACGGGCAAATGGCTCAGCGAATTGATGCTGCGCGCAAGGTTGTTGGAAAACCATTAACACTCTCAGAAAAAATATTATACAATCACCTTTGGGATGGCGCTGCCACTTCTGCCTTTACAAGAGGTGAAGACTACGTAGATTTTGCTCCAGACCGTATTGCGTGCCAGGATGCAACGGCTCAAATGGCACTATTGCAGTTTATGCAAGCAGGAAAGCCTAAAGTTGCAGTACCCACTACGGTACATTGTGATCATTTAATCCAAGCAAAGCAAGGAGCCAAAAAAGATTTAAAGCGCGCCAATCAGGTAAGTAATGAAGTGTTTGATTTTTTAGGTTCTGTATCTAATAAATATGGTATTGGTTTTTGGGCACCAGGAGCGGGTATTATACATCAAGTAGTGTTAGAGAATTATGCGTTCCCTGGAGGTATGATGATTGGTACAGATAGCCACACAGTAAACGCTGGTGGACTGGGTATGGTTGCCATTGGAGTAGGTGGAGCAGATGCTGTAGATGTAATGGCAGGTATGGCTTGGGAGCTTAAATTTCCGAAGTTAATAGGAGTACGTTTAACAGGAAAATTATCTGGCTGGACAGCCCCTAAAGATGTTATTTTAAAAGTTGCCGAAATTTTAACTGCCAAAGGTGGTACGGGAGCTATTGTAGAATATTTTGGACCTGGAGCCACCGCGATGTCTTGTACTGGTAAAGGAACTATTTGTAACATGGGTGCAGAAATTGGCGCAACCACATCTACCTTTGGGTATGACGCATCTATGGAGCGTTACCTGCGTGCTACAGATAGAGCAGATGTTGCAGATGCAGCCAATGAGGTTAAAGAACATTTAACTGCAGACCCGCAGGTGTATGCAAACCCTGAGCAGTATTTTGACCAAGTAATAGAAATCAACCTATCTGAGCTAGGACCACTTTTAAACGGCCCTTTTACTCCAGATTTATCTACCTCGGTAGGGGCAGATATGACGGCAAAAGCCACCAAAAACGATTGGCCACTTGATGTGGAGTGGAGTTTGATAGGATCTTGTACAAATTCATCCTACGAGGATTTATCAAGAGCCGCTTCTATTGCCCAACAAGGACTTGATATGGGGCTTTCTATAAAAGCTGAACTTGGTATTAATCCTGGATCTGAGCTAGTGCGTTATACCACAGAGCGTGATGGTATCTTGAGTACCTTTGAAGATTTAGGGGCAAAAATATTTACCAATGCTTGTGGCCCTTGTATTGGGCAATGGGCGCGTTATGATGACCCGAAAAACGCACCAAAAAACAGTATTGTACATTCTTTTAACAGAAACTTTGCAAAGCGCGCGGATGGGAACCCTAATACCCATGCTTTTGTGGCATCACCAGAGCTTACGGCGGCCATCGCTTTTGCGGGACGTCTAGATTTTAACCCATTGACAGATACCCTTACAAATGATAAAGGAGCGCAAGTAAAATTCTCTGAACCAACAGGGTGGGAATTACCTCCAAAAGGATTTGAAGTTGAAGAGAATGGTTTTGTAGCACCGCTTGCAGATGGATCTGGGGTAGTGGTAAGTGTGAGTGAGAGTAGTGAGCGTTTACAATTGCTTACTCCATTTACACCAATTAAGGATAGCGATCTATCTAGCGCAAAGCTGTTAATCAAAGCCTTTGGTAAGTGTACCACAGACCACATTTCTATGGCGGGGCCTTGGCTGCGTTACAGAGGGCATTTAGATAATATTTCTAACAACTGTTTGATTGGAGCTGTAAATGCTTTTGGCAAGAAAACAAACTTTGTAAAAAACCAATTGGATGGTGAGTACGGCGGTGTTCCAGACACGGCAAGAGCCTACAAGGCAGCCGGTGTGATGACTGTGGTAATTGGAGATCATAATTATGGAGAGGGATCTTCAAGAGAGCATGCAGCAATGGAGCCAAGACATCTTGGAGTAGCGGCTGTGATTGTGAAATCTTTTGCGCGTATTCATGAAACAAACCTTAAAAAACAAGGGATGTTAGGGTCTAACATTTGCCAATGAGGCAGATTACGATCTTATCCAAGAAGATGACACCTTTAACTTTACAGATATTGCAGATTTTAGCCCAGGAAAGCCATTAACTATTGTTTTAACGCCATGGCGATGGTAGTGAAGATACCATTGTGGTTAATCATACCTATAACGATGCTCAAATAGAGTGGTACCGTAAAGGATCTGCGCTTAATTTAATCAAAGAGCAAAACGGTTAATAGTTTAATATTTCATTAAAAAAGCTTCCATGAAAATGGAAGCTTTTTTTGGTTTAAGATTATCTGTTATATCCAAGAATTGTTAGGCCATAGTAAGCCAGAAACCACTATAATATACACCCATGTTACCCAAAAAAGTCTCAGAGATATAAAAAGTCCTTAAGATACTTCTCTAAATAATTTATCTTTACGTAATAACAACAACAATACATCACTTTTATACTGATCAAGTTAACGTATAACAGCTATAAAGATCATCATATAACACGTTGGTGGTAATTAAACCTTTGATAAATTTTAAAGTCAAAAAAGAAAAAATAATTATGATATCTAATATGAAAGCATTTCTAACACTTATAATTACTCTATTTATAGTAAGTACAGGTAAATCTCAAATTGATACAATCGATTTGTCTTCATTAGCTCCTAATATTTATATTTTGAATATTAAAAATCAGTCGATTAAGCTAGTAAAAACAAAATAAAAATCCATAACAAAGTGTATTGTGCACAGCACCCTTTTTAGGGATTACGATACCTGTACTTTGCGTTATTTATTACTTAAAAGTATAACCGCTATAAATACGTAATACAAACATGAAAAAAAACCATAAGCATTTTATTTATTTACCCTTACTTATACTATTTATAACGGGTTGTCAAAGTTCTTATAGGTTTACAGAAAATGAGAAATCTCTTATCAACATGGCAGAGAGTATGACCCCGATGAGAGTTTTAAAAATCACAAATACTCAGGACTCTTTGCTTTTAAGAACAAAAAGTTTTCCTGTCAAGGTTGATACAACCAATCAAGTTTTAATGACATTTATTGATAGATTATATGCTACCGTTAGAGATAGTATATCTCTTGGTGTTGGTATAGCTGCCCCGCAGGTAGGTATCCAAAAAAATATCATTATAGTGCAGCGCTTTGATAAAGAAAATTTTCCATTTGAAGTTTACTTCAATCCAGAAATAATTGAATACTCAAATAAAAAACAACCTTGCCTAGAAGGTTGCTTATCTATACCAAAAAGAAGAGATACTACCTACAACCGGTCCCAGACAATCATGATAAAATATGATCAATTAAATAAAAAACGTGTAAAAGAATATGTGTCTGGATTTACTGCTGTTATTTTCCAACATGAAATTGATCATCTAAATGGAATACTTTATTTAGATCATCTTATACAAGAGAGAAACCAGCATAAAAATTAAACCAGTGAGCCTCTTAAAAGCTCTCTTGGTGCGGTGAGGCTATACCCATGAAGTTATATGCAAAAGCACACTTCAAAAATAACCCTTTTACTGATGTATTCTGTACTAAAGAAAGTTACACCAACCCCCTTTGAACTTAGAAAACCACTTCAAGACAGTATATTATAAAAATCAATAAGTTTTAGTGTTTTTTATCTAGCTTTTTAGCCTCAAAATGTTCCAGTAAAACAAACACAGTAAGTAACATACTAAGGGCATATATAGTGTCTTCAACGGGTATAGTAAACATCCTGATATTTAGGTTTTCTGCATTGTTATACCACACAACTTCATTTTCAATAAAGCTACCGGTAAGTACTCCATTAACTATAAAAAAAGGGATAAGTGTAATAAAGAAACTTGGTAAGAACCTTCCAAGAATCTTCGGGTTTTTATTATACACAAGCCCTAGCAAAATAATTGCATATCCAAAACATACAAGGGTGTACCACCTATCATAGTTATACCAAAGTGTTATTATTAATATGCACAGTAGTGCTACATAAAATACAGAGGTTGCTTTTTGAGAAAGCGTAAAATTTGGAAAGAAATAGTTTAATGAATAATGGGTAAACAAACAGGCATAAGGTATGCATATAAAAAACAGCCATTCTTCTATTGGTAGGTTTGCTACTTTAAATCCATTGATATATTGGTCATTAAACCCCCAAATGCCATTGTTGGTAAAAATTACATCCCAAGAAATGAAAAAAGCCATCATGATAAAGATGGCAGGAAATAGTGATTTCCATTTTTTATAAAACTGAAATTTAGGATAAAAACTAAAAATAAAAGGAATGAGAAAGGATCCTATGTTTAGATATAGGTAAAGATTTTTCATGTCCTATTTTTTAAAATATTTCAGTGGGGGGGCTAACATTCCAAAACATTCTCCATCACCTTTACCCAGGTGCTTGTGATGTATTTTATGGGCTCTTCTTATTCCTTTTGCATACCAATTATTTGCTTTTCTAAACATTTTGAAGCGTTGGTGTATAAAGATGTCATGTACCATAAAATAAGCAACACCGTAGGCAAATATGCCAAACCCTATGGGCAGTCCAGCCCAGAACCCATAATATTGCCAAGCTATAAAACATGCAATACTCACTGCTGCATAAAATATAAAAAACAAGTCATTACGCTCCCACCAGCTTTTGTGGTCTTTATGATGATGATCTTTATGCACACTCCACAAAAAACCATGCATAACATATTTATGTGTTGCCCACGCCATAAATTCCATGGCAGAAAAAGTTCCGATAAAGGTTAAAATCCAAAGCAGTGTTGTCATTTTTTTTAATTTAAATAATTGGTAACAGTAAAATTACCGTACAAGTTTTAATTGGTACTTTACATAGCTTCTGGTTAGGAGTCCAAATTTCTCGTAAGCAGGAACCCGTATTCTAGTATTTTTAATTTCTAATGCAGGAGTTTTGTGTAATTTTTTAAGCAACCTTCTGTAATAACGATAGGCCATAAATACGCCAAATTTGGCTTCTGTAGGTAATTTTAATATGCCCTGATAGCCTCTTTGGAAATCTTCTTCAATGTCTGCAATAATTTGTTGTTTAGAGTCCTCATCTAAAGCTTCTAGATTTGTGTTAGGAAAATAGGTTCTACTCAGACCCTCAAAATCTGCTTTTAGATCTCGTAAAAAATTAACTTTTTGAAAGGCAGACCCGAGTGCCATTGCAGATTCTTTAAGAAGGCTGTATTGTTTTGTATCACCTCTCAAAAAAACATGAAGACACATAAGTCCAACCACATCTGCTGACCCGTATATATATTCTTTGTATTCCTGCTCTGTTAGGTACTCTGTTTTGGATAAATCCAAACGCATACTTTTCATAAAGGAGGCTATAAGGCCTCTTTCAATATTGTATTTATGAACCGTTTCTTGAAAAGAATTTAAAATTGGGTTTAGACTAATTTTTTCTTCCAGTGCAAATTCAAGGTCTTTTTCAAAACGATTAAACAAGACACTTTTATCATATTCATGAAAGGTATCTACAATTTCATCAGCAAACCTTACAAAGCCATAGATGTTATATATGTCTTGGCGTATGGTAGGAGACAGCATTTTTGTAGCTAAAGAGAATGAAGTGCTGTACGCATTAGTTACGCTTTCACTGCATTGTCTTGATACTATGTCAAAAAGTTCTTTCATTAGTTGTTCTTTTTTGCGATTAAACCTGCTACTAGTTTTCCAGAGATAAGTGCTGGAGGAACTCCCGGTCCAGGAACGCTTAATTGTCCAGTGAAAAATAAATTTTCTACTTTTTTACTTTTTAATTTTGGTCTTAAAAATGCAGTTTGAAGTAATGTATTTGCCAAACCATAGGCATTCCCCTTATAAGAGTTATACTCAGAGATAAAATCATTTACACAAAAAGACTTCTTAAATATAACATGTTTTTTTATTTCCTGTCCAGTTAGGGTTTCAAAACGAGACATTATTTTTTCATAATAAGTGTCTCGCAACTCCTGAGTGTCTTCCAATCCTGGCGCTATTGGTACAAGAAAAAAACCAGTTTCTTTACCATCAGGAGCAAGCTCTGGATGTGTTATTGAAGTGAAATTTGCATAAAAAAGTGGGCTTGTTGGCCACACAGGTGTATCGTAAATTTCTTTAGCATGCTGCTCAAAATCAACATCAAAAAACAAGGTGTGATGTGCTACGTTTTTAATTTTCTTGTCAAAGCCTATGTAAAATAATAAGGAGGAGGGAGCAAAGGTTCTTTTTTCCCAATACGCATCGGTGTATTGTCTGTATTTTTTTGGAAGTAGTGTTTCCGTGTGGTGGTAATCTGCACCGCTAAGAAGGGTGTCTGTGGCAAAAAATGTACCATTAGATACAATTCCTTTAACCTTGTTTTTCTCCACCACAATCTCTTCTACATTTTGCTCTGTTTTTATGACCACTCCCATAGACTCGGCGAGAGTTTTCATCCCAAGAATTACACTGTACATGCCTCCCTTTGGTTGGAAGGTTCCTAGACCGAAATCTGCATAATTCATAAAACTGTAGAAAGATGGAGTTTTCGAAGGCTTTGCACCCAAAAACAATACAGGAAATTCTAGGATAGATACAAGCCTTGGGTTTTTAAATTCTCTGCGCACATCTCTACTTATGTTACTAAAAAATTGTCCTACCCTTTTTGCCGTAGCAGGGGTAACGAGTTCAAGAGGGGATACCCCAGGTCTATAGACCAAATCTTTAATTGCGATATTGTAGTTTTGCTGTGCTGAGGCAATAAATTCTCGAAGTTTTTCTGAGCTTCCTGGTTCTTCTTTTTCAAAGGTTGCACAAATTTTATCTAAGGTGTCTTCAATGGTGATAAAATCATTTTCACCAAAGTACACGCTATATGCAGGGCTTAGTTTTTCTAAAACATAAAAGTCTGAAGCTTTTTTCCCAAAATCGTTGAAAAACCTTTCAAAGACATCTGGCATCCAGTACCAGGAAGGACCCATATCAAAGGTAAATCCTTGTTTTGTAAATTGTCTAGCACGTCCTCCTATGGTTTTATTTTTCTCTAAAACAGTGACACTATAACCGTCTTTTGCTAGATATGCAGCAGCAGCTAGAGAGGAGAACCCAGAACCAATAATTGTTATTTTTTTGTTTGCCATCTTGTCAAACAAAAGTAGGTTATATTTAAACAAAACACTTGTTAAAAATTCCTAAAAGTTAGTTGCTTAAGGTATTTACTTTCTCCACAAAACTTTTTACACTATCAAAACAAACAATACTAGAATCTGTGTTGTGTTTTTGTACTTCAGTATATTTTTGACCCAATATCCAAAGAGGGTATTTCTCTTTTTTGCAAACAATTTTTTGGTAAGAATCTAGGTAAGATTTAACACTTTCTTTGTCTGGCTTTGTGGTAAAGAATGTTAAAAAGATTAAATCTTCATCGGTGTAACATTGTTTGGTTAAACTCTCTAATGGTATGTTTGGCCCAAGGTAGGTAGTTTTAATTCCAGATTTTTCTAGAAGAT
Organism: uncultured Ulvibacter sp.; assembly: GCA_943789105.1. Classification (GTDB taxonomy): domain Bacteria; phylum Bacteroidota; class Bacteroidia; order Flavobacteriales; family Flavobacteriaceae; genus Patiriisocius. Next base: position 337,897 of record CALSSW010000001.1, read on the forward strand.
AATTTGCATAAATCAAACCAATATCATGAATTTCATCAAAGGGAAGAAATAAACAAACTCTAGTTTTGTTTTTGTATTTAGATACTCTGGAGGCATATAAACTAATGTGTTCAATAGTTTTTCTTTTAATGAGTTCAGAAACAAATCGCTCATGAGAAACATCTATAGTGCCTATGTGCCATAGCACACCAATTTCGTGCAGAAAAGGAATGAATACATTCTCAAATACCTGTTCAAAAGTTTTTGTTTTTAAAAGCTGCGAAAATATTTTATTGAATTGTGTTGTACTGAAATCAAACATGGCATTTTTAAAACCATTAATTGCGAAATGTTCTTTATGATCAACTGCATTTTCAAGAATTACATTTTTTATTTTCTCTGGACTAAATGTAGCGATCTTAGAAATTTTTATTCCTTGGTTGTAAATAAAAGTAACGTCCAATAATTTTTTAAAGCTGGAAAGATTGTATTGCCTAATATTGGTGTCAGTTCTTTGAGGAGAAAATAGACCATAACGTTTTTCCCAAATACGAATAGTATGAGCTTTAACCCCACTTAGGTTTTCTAAATCTTTTATGCTGAAATGTGTTTTAACACTCATTGGCTGCCGTGTAATTCTTTGAGAGTAAGTTACACAAAATAAATGTGTTTGTTTTTAAGTCACAAGATTATTAGTTGCTTTTAAATAAATAAAACTATTTTGGATTTTTAATTTTAACAGTTGTTGCGTAATTTTTTTAAAAAAAAGCTATCTAACTATTAACAACATATCAATCGAAAACAAAACAAAAAAAAGAAGAAGATGATCGTTTTACAATCAGCTTCTTCTTTATAGAAACATCCTTTGAAAATTGTTCTTTAAATATTCTTGAAAGATTATTATTGGTTAATTATTTGATAATTACTTTCTTGGTAATAACTTGGTTTCCAGATTTTATCTGTACAACGTACAAACCACTTGCCAGGTTCTGGGTAGATACTCTCTGAGTTGCAGTTGTAGTGTTTAATAGAGTTTGTTTTACTACAACTCCTAACATAGAGAAAAGCCTAACATCTAGTTGCTGTAAATCTGGTGTGATTCCAGCTATAGTGACAAAGCTATCTGTATTTGCTTTGTATACATTTAGCGTATTTATACCAAGGGTGTCTCCACTAGATAGTACGCTATTGTCCTTAAAGACAATAAAGAATCTATCTGCTCCGCTAAGATTACTTTGCGCCGTTAGCTCAAAGTCTCCGTCTTTTAGTGAAGTAAGGGTACCGTTTAGGGTATCTTCTAGATATACAGAGATATCTTGAGGCAGTTCTATATCTGAAATACTAATAGTAAAGGCCTGTCCTGCATTTTGCCGTATCTCTAGAGGCACTCTAGTGTTTTGCAAATCATCAATATCCATAGCATTTATAGCAAATGCTGTTTCTTGGCTTCCTTGGGCCAGTCTTGAATTTAGTTTTGTTGACTGGTTGTATGCTGCTGCATCGTATCCAGGATCAAGACCTAGGGTAAGACCATCTCTAAAGTAGAAATTGGTCGCTGCTCTTTCTATCTCACCATTGTAAAGCTTTAATCCTACATTGTAAGTAAGTAGCTGTGGTCCTTGAATAAAATCTCCAGTTCCTATAGAAGTACGCATAGCAGCTGTAAAATTAAGAGCGGCATCTGATGTGCCTGCTGCAGCTACCCAAAACCCTTGACCAGGAGCTATTGAAAAACCACTTGCAAGTTCATTGTAAATATCGTAATCAGAGCCATTCCAACCATATACAGCCAAGAACTCACTATCAATAACAGAACTGTTTGCATCTATAAAGTTAGTAACTCCTGCAGCAGTATTTCCTGATATATATGAAGGAAAAGGGTTTGATACCAAATTCCACCTTCTACCTCCAGCGCCGTTTGCATGGTTGTTAACAATATTGATACTTTGATCTGTTGTCTGCAAAGCACCAGCGAAGGCTACTGTGGTTCCAGGTACGCCACCTGCTGGAGGTGGGGGCAGATCACCTTGCGCCATTGCCAATGCATACCCTTGCGCAGGTGTAAAGCTTCCTGTGTCTGTGTCTGTGGCATATCTAGTATACTGTCCAGTTGCATTATCATACTGGGCAAATGCATAATCATCACCAAGTACTTGTATGTTGGCTCCATTTGCCGTTATAAAATCTTCAATTGTCATGCCGGTAGGGGCTCCTACAAAATCCCAACCACCACCATCGAGGTCGTCATATACATTTACAAATCTATTGTAAATGACATCTCCACTAGCAGTTCCTTCCACAATTAAAGAAGAAAAATCATCTGCTGTAGAATTTAAAGTAACACTACCACTGTTTGTAAAATCTCCAGAAACTGTCAAAGAAGATGTTTCGTCTATGGTTAAACTACTTGCTGATGATAAAGTAATATTATTGGCTATGGCTGCTGTGGTGTTTCCAGCTTCAATTGTTTGTCCAGCTGTTATGGAAACATCTGTGTATGATGATGGCACTTTACCCGAATCCCAGTTGGCAGCAGTTGACCACTGATTATCACTGGTTGTATTAGTGAAAATGCTTGGAAATAATGTATCTTCATCTATCAATTTAACACTTGATACCGAAAAACTTTCTGTAGTGGTCGCATCACCATCTTGAAGGGTAACTGTTCTGAAAAAACCATACAAATTACCATTAACAGCCCCATTGTAAACACTTGTACTTTCAATCCCATTTTGGTCAAATGCAGCATCAGTATATTCTCCGGTTGTTCTATTGATTAGCTTTGCTGTTACAGTAGAGGTTGATGCACTATTACCCAATAAAAAAGATACTTTAACAGTCAAATCCTCATTTTTCCATGTATCGATAGTCCAGCCCTCAATATAAGCAGGTGTGGATGATAGGTTACCCCCTGCACGCCTCTCCATTTTTAGTTTACCGTTAGTTAGTGCTTTTAAGTAAATAAATTGTCTGTCGCTACCCCCTGAAGATGTTGTTCCTCCTGCGTTAAAACCAATTTGTGCAATAAATGTATTACCAGTATATCCAAGATCACCTCCAAATTTCATATCAACCTCAAAAGTAATTGTTTCACCTTCCGATATTGATTGAGATTGCCCCCAAAAAGCATCAGCAGTATTAGACTGAGTAGCTACACTTTCATTTGTCGTGTTAACATAAAAAAACTGACCACCCCAATTTGTATTGTTGCTCAGTAAACCATCGGCATAACCTTCTGCAGATTTAAAGTTTGTTGTAGTTTGAGCAGTTAAAAAACTTGTCGTTATGATAAGAAATATCAATGTATAAATAGTTTTCATAATTTTTGTTTTAGTTATAAATCACCTTAGTTTTTTAATTTTCATTTTATATTGCGTTACACAAAACTACTTTTAGTCAATTTTTTTTGAAAATGTTATATAAAGTATAAGCTAATAGAAAAAGATGTCTAGATTTTAATTTAAATATCTAAAACAAAAAAAACAATAATTATAATAACAGATTGTCAATAATGTGCTTTTTAATACAACTTATATTCAATTTTAAACTATTATTTTTATCAAAAATTCAATCAGCCATGTAAGCAAAAATTAAAAAAATAGATCTTTTGAGTTAAAAAATCAATTTATTGTATAGTTCAGAACATCTCAATAAAAAGACCATAATAGATTTAACTTAATTTGTTTAAATAATTTAAATTATGAAAAAAATAATCTGTTTAGTTATTTTCTGTTCGATGACATTAAATACTTTGGCACAAATAAATTCAGAAACAAAATCTGAAAAAATGGAACGGATGGAGTGGTGGACAAAAGCGCGCTTTGGAATGTTTATCCATTGGGGGCTATATGCTCTTCCAGCTAGACATGAGTGGGTAATGAGTAATGAAAAAATGTCAAAGAAAACATATGAAAAATATGCTAATTATTTTGACCCCGATTTATACAATCCAACACAGTGGGCCAAATTAGCGAAAAAAGCAGGGATGAAATATGTGGTTTTCACTGCAAAACATCATGACGGGTTTACGATGTATGATTCAAAATATACAGACTATAAAGTAACCAACACGCCCTACGGAAAGGATGTTATGAAAGAACTAGTTGACGCTTTTAGAGCAGAAGGAATTCGTATTGGGTTATACTATTCTCTCATTGATTGGCACCATCCTGATTTTCTAGTAAAAGACCCCATTCATCCAGAAAAAAACAATAAAAAAGAACTAGCAAAAGACTCAAGTCGAGACCTTAAAAAATTTCAAAAGTATTTAAAAAATCAATTAACAGAAATTCTCACAAATTACGGACAAATTGATATTTTATTTGCCGACTTTTCTTATCCGCAAAAAGAAAACGGAAAAGGAAAATCGTATTGGAATTCAGAAGATTTGTACAAACAAATTAGAAAGCTCCAACCGCAAATTATAATAAATGACAGACTCGATTTAAGAGAAGAAGGTGGATGGGATTTTATGACTCCCGAACAATTCATGCCCAAACAATGGGTTACCTATAAAGGGGAAAAAGTACCTTGGGAAACATGTCAAACTTTTTCTGGATACTCTTGGGGATATCACAGAGACGACCGCTCATGGAAAAGCACAGAACAAACTATTGTAATGCTGATTGAAACAGTTAGCAAAGGGGGTAATTTATTACTCAATGTGGGACCAACCGCCAGGGGTATAATACAAGCGGATGCTGTCGATAGGCTTGAAGCTACACACCAGTGGATGAAATATCACGATCGTTCTATTTATGGTTGCACAGCGGCCCCTGAGGAGTTCAAAAAACCAGATAATTGTTTATTAACATATAATCCTGAAACAAAAAGGCTTTATGTACATGTACTAGAATGGCCGTTTAAAACAATTTATCTTCCTGGCTTAGCCGATAAAGTTGCTTATGCACAAATATTAAATGATGGTTCAGAACTAAAACTGAAGACAAAAAAAGGGGCTTGGCTTGACGATGTGAAAAGTGATGATAATGGCCTAACAATTACAATCCCTGTTACAAAACCAGATGTAGAAATACCTGTTATTGAAATTTTCTTGAAGTAATTTTTATTTCTTATTTGTATGAAAAATAGACTTGGAATTATACTGTTTATTGCTTTGTTGACCTTCTTGGCATGCAAGGATAAAACTTCAAAAAACAGTGATTTCAAAAGCGGTAATGATAAGCCAAATATCATACTTATTTTAACAGACGATCAAGGCTATGGTGATGTAGGGTTTAATGGCTCAAAAGATATTCTTACACCTCACATAGATAACATTGCAAAAAAGGGTGTTGTATTTTCTGACGGTTATGTTTCCCATCCTTATTGTAGTCCCTCCAGGGCTGGATTAATGACTGGGCGTTATCAACAACGCTTTGGGCATGAGCACAATGTTCCCTTTGCTCCACAAGACTCAACAATGGGAACACCAAAAAACGAAGTATTTCTTTCTAAAAAATTGAAAGAAGCAGGTTACAAAACCAGCGCCATTGGCAAATGGCATTTGGGTAATTATCCTAGTTTTTTACCTCCACAAAGAGGTTTTGATCATTGGTTCGGGTTTTCAGGTGGAAACATGAATTACTGGGGCTATCCATCTGGCAAAAATAAAACCATGCATATTCAACGCAATGGTGAAAATGTAGATCATAATGAGCTTACCTACCTAACGGATGACTTTACTAATGAAGCCTTGTCTTTTATTAAACAACAAAAAGACACTCCATTTTTTATGTATTTATCTTACAATGCTCCCCATAGTCCAGACCATGCCACAAAACAATATTTGGAAAAAGCAAATCACATAGAAAATGGAATTAGAAGTGTGTATGCAGCAATGATTACTGGGTTAGATCAAGGCGTTGGCAGAATAGACTCCCTACTGACAAGATTAGGGATTCGTGAAAATACACTAATCATCTTTTTGAGTGATAACGGTGGACGCCTGGATGCGGCCAACAATGGTCAATTTAGAGGTCATAAAGGAATGTTATTTGAGGGGGGAATTAGAGTCCCCTTCACTATGTCTTGGCCGGCTAAATTACCCCAAAACACAAGGTATAACCAACCGGTTACATCACTTGATATTTTCAGCACCTGCTTGGCTGCAGCAAATTTAAAACTCAATGATAGTCTTCGTTTAGATGGAAAAAATCTATTACCATTCCTTAAAAATAATCTATCAGAGGCTCCACACCAAGCACTGTTTTGGAGAGTTGCCAATGGTGAAGAATATGCAATTCGAAAAGGAAATTACAAACTCATAAAAAGTGCCTACAAAAATAAAACGATGCTTTTTGATTTAAGTGAAGATGAAATGGAGACCCGCGATATTTCTTCGTTAAAACCAGAAATATTTAATGATTTAGAAAAACTTTATACAAATTGGAGTAAAGACTTAGCTGAACCTCTTTGGACAGACCCACACATACAAAATGTGAAAAAAGAAGAACAAGATGTTCAAAACACAAGATTTAAAAGTCTATCAAAAAAAGAAAAAGAAGATTATGAATTTAACCACTAGAAAAAGAAGAGTATTTAATTTATTGTCAAATTTATTTTTGGTAATTATTGTACAGCTAATTTTTTTAAACCATAGTTTTGCTCAAACAGATTCAAAAGAAAAGCCAAATTTCATATTCATTTTAACAGATGATCATCGGTATGATTTATTGGGGTCATCGGGAAATGAGCTTGTTAAAACCCCTCATTTAGACCAACTTGCACAAGAAGGCATATTGTTTGAAAATGCACATGTTACAAGTGCTATCTGTACTCCTAGCAGAATTTCTATCCTTTTAAGCCAATTTGAGAGAAAACATTCGGTGAATTTTAACTCTGGAACGAGTGTATCAGAAGAAGCTTGGAATGAATCATATCCTGTAGTTATGAAAAACAATGGATACTACACGGGTTATGTAGGTAAAAATCACGCTCCAATTGGAGATGGGGGCTATCAATCTGGACTTATGGATACATCTTTTGATTATTGGTATGCCGGACATGGACACCTTTCTTTTTATCCAAAAGATCGACATGAAATATTTGCAGCAGCAAAACAAAATACTCAGATAGAAATAATGGATGAAGGTGTTTCTGATTTTTTTAGCAATGAACATAAACTAGAGGGAGCAAAACACTTTTTAAATCAACGTCCAAAAGAACAACCATTTTGTCTTAGCATTGCATTTAATCTGCCACATGGCGCGAGTACAACTACGATGAAAATGTTGGATACAGACCCTGAAACATACAAATCCCTTTATAGAGATAAAGAAATTCCACTTCCTGCAGATTATATTTCAAAAAAAGACATAAATACTCCAAAATTACCACCAGAGGTACTTCATGTTGATGACAGACAGGATATCTATGATTTTGTGGACAACGAGACAGACTTAAAGGAACGAATTATTCGTAATATGCAAGCTGTTACAGGTATTGACATGCTAGTTGGCAATTTACGAGCTACTTTAAAACAACTTAACTTAGATAAGAACACCATTGTTATTTTTACTTCTGACCACGGAATATTTTGGGGGGAAAATGGATTGGGAGGCAAAGCCTTGTGTTATGAAATTTGCACTAAAGTACCCATGATTATTCACAACCCTATGAGTACAGAAAATAAAAAAGGTATTGTTACTAATGAATTGGTTCAAACCATTGACATCGCACCAACAATGCTTCAGTATGCAGGTATTAATATTCCAAACTCATATCAGGGGAAGCCGTTAAATGATATGATAGAAGGTAATAATGAGCCTATTAGAGATTATTTATATACAGAAAATTTATGGTCCACACACTTTGGCAACCCCCGTTGCGAATCTGTTCAGAGTAAAGAATGGAAATACATTCGTTATTACAAAAATGAAAATATTTCTTCTAAAAATGTCATGGCAATTGCAAAAGAACATAATATTAATCTTACCAAATTGTTGTACGGAAATCACGATCCGCAAATAGCAGTTTATCAAACTTATATAGAATCATCTGTAAATGGTGAGCCTGCTGTTTATGAGGAATTGTTTCACTTAAAAACAGACCCACAAGAACAAAAAAATCTTATAAATAATCCTAATTACACTAAAGAATTAAAAGATTTGAGGTTGGCATGGAGAGAAAAAATCAATTATGCACGTGGAGAGGGCAAAGCAAAAATTTTGAGATACACAATTGACAGTAAAGTAGAAAAAGGAAATATTTCGATGCCTGAGTAATTATAATGGCTGTCAATTACAAAATAATATAAATTTTAATAAAATGATACAAAATCTCATCAAGTTTCTCTGGTTAATTTTAGTGTTCATGGTCTCTTGCAACACGGTCATAGAAAATACAGAGCCTGTTAGTTTTAATGAAGGATGGAAATTTTACAAGGGTGAAGCTAGTAATGCACAATACCTAAGTTTTGATGATTCTAGCTGGCGAAATCAAAATTTACCACACGATTGGGCCATTGAAGGGCCATTTGATATCCAATACAATGCTAGATGTGGAGGATTACCATTTCATGGAGAAGGCTGGTATAGAAAGTCTTTTAATATTTCTAAAAATGCAAAAGGGAAACACGTAACACTTCATTTTGATGGTGCTATGTACAATGCTAAGATATGGCTAAATGGAGTTTTAATTGGTCATCGACCAAATGGTTATATAGGGTTTTCTATAGACTTGAGTGAACACCTAAGTTACGGGGGAGAAAATCTCATTGCAGTTCAATTAACTCCAGAAGATTTATCTTCTAGGTGGTACCCTGGTGCAGGAATCTATCGAAACACATGGTTAGAAATAAACAACCCTGTTCATGTTGCTAAATGGGGAACATTTATTACAACCCCTAAAATTACAGATGAATTAGCCAATATTAATATTCAAACTGAAATTGAAAATACCACATCAATAAATAAAACTATTACGATTGAGACCCAAATTTTTTCTAAAGAAAATCAAGAGTTGAGTTCTGTTTCTGAAACTATTTCTGTGAAAAAAAATGAAATATCCATTGTTAACCAAAGTTCCGAAATAGTAAACCCAAAATTATGGGGCTTACAATCGCCCTACCTCTATAGAGCTGAAACTAAACTATTTGAAAAAGGCAATTTAATTGACACCTACAATACCACATTTGGTGTTCGGACAATTGAGTATGGAAGTGACTTTGGATTTAAACTAAATGATGAACCTACTAAATTTCAAGGGGTGTGTCTTCATCATGATCTTGGGCCTTTGGGAACTGCTGTAAATAGAAGAGCTACAGAGCGTCAACTAGAAATCATGCAAGAAATGGGGGTTAATGCCATTCGTACCAGTCATAATCCACCATCGCCAGAACAGGTGCAACTTTGTGACCAAATGGGATTGATGATTCAAGTCGAGGCCTTTGACATGTGGAAAAAACCCAAGGTTGAAAATGGCTACAGCAAATTTTTTAACCAGTGGCACGAACAAGATTTAAGAGATATGATTCGTGCTTTTAGAAACAGTCCTTCTGTTGTTATGTGGAGCATCGGCAATGAAATTTTAGAACAAAGTGATAAAATTAATGGAGCAGTCATAGCAAATGAATTAGCATTAATTTGTGAAGAAGAAGATCCAACCCGACCCACCACAGCAGGTTTTAATTATTATCCAGCCCCTATTAAAAATGGTTTAGCAGACGCTATTGATTTAGTTGGTTGGAATTATAAACCTAGAAAATATAAAGAAATTATTGATCAGCAACCAGATTGGATTATTTACGGATCAGAAACATCAAGTACTGTAAGTAGTCGAGGAGTGTATCATCTCCCAATTGAAAAATACGAACTTCATGAATCACTTCAAATTACAAGTTATGATTTAATTGGTCCTCCCTGGGCCTACCCCCCAGATATTGAGTTTGAATCTTTAGAAAATAATCCAAATAACTTAGGAGAATTTATTTGGACAGGATTTGATTATTTAGGAGAGCCAACCCCTTTTGGTGGCAAGGACAACTCTACTAACGGCTACTGGAATGGTGATTGGCCAGCAAGAAGTTCCTACTTTGGGGCGGTCGATCTGTGTGGTATACCAAAAGACCGATTTTATCTTTATCAAAGCCAATGGACTACAAAGCCAATGGTTCATGTACTTCCTCATTGGAATTGGAAGGGTATGGAAGGAAAAGAGATCCCTGTTTTTTCATATACCAATTGTGATGAAGTAGAATTATTTGTAAATGGTAAATCTTATGGAAAAAAAATTAAAGGAATTGACAAAACACCTATTCCAATTAATTTTATTGATTGGGAAGGTGGCCGATACCAAGGCGATTTCATGTCACCCTACAGGTTACATTGGAATGTTCCCTATCAAGCAGGCGAAATTAAAGTGGTAGGATTTATTGATGGAAAAAAAGTTACAGAGAAACTAATAAAAACTGCTGGAAAACCTGCTAAAATAGAACTCATTGCAGATCGTGAGCTCATCAAATCTGATGGTGAAGACATGGTATTTGTAACCGTACGTGTAGTGGATAAGGAGGGTAATTTGTGTCCAAATTCAGACAATCTTATAAACTTTGAGATTGAAGGGCAGGGCGCCATAGTTGCTGTGGGAAATGGTAATGCAGCAACCACAGAGCTCTTTCAATCTAACAAACGAAAGGCTTTTAGTGGCCAATGTATGGTTTTTATCAAAGCTTCTAGAGAGGCTGGACACATCAACTTAAAAGCAACATCAGAAGGGCTCACTAAAGCACAAGTTCAAGTACAAACCAAAAGGGTAATCAATTAAATCTATTTTTTTGTTTGATGAACTCTGTAGGAGTCATTTTAAACAAAACTTTAAAAGATTGTGAGAAATAAGAAGGAGTGTTAAAGCCTGTCTTATACATAGCTTCTTTAACGCTGTAGCCTTTTGATAAAAATTGTGCTGCTAATTTCAATCTATAATTTCTTAAAAACTCAGTTGGCTTTAGCCCAGTAATTGATTTTACTTTATTAAAAAAAGTAGTTCTACTCATGCCACTTAGATTGGAAAACTCTTGGACTGTAAAATTTGAGTTATCAATATTATCTTTAATGATGTTAATGATATTCTCTACAAAAACTTCATCCATAGATGAAATCTCAATTTTTGAAGGCTCAAAATTTAGGTTTTTAAATTCATTGTGTATTATTTTTCGGTTATTCAATAAAGAGGTCAATTGTGTTTTCAAAACTTCGAGACTAAAAGGCTTTGTCAAATAAACATCAGCACCAGATTTCAAACCTTCAATTTTAGATTCATCATTGGCTCTAGCCGAAAGCAAAATAATTGGAATATGACTGGTTTTAATATTATTCTTTAGGGTTTTAGAAACTTCAATTCCATTAGTGCCGGGCATCATAATATCGCTGATTATAATATCGGGAAGTTTTTCAAAAGCTAAGTCAATACCTTGCTTACCGTCAGTGCTGCCCATAGTCAAATAATGCTGACTTAGTTCTGAGGTTAAATAATGATATATTTCAAGGTTGTCTTCAATAATTAGCAAGCTCGGCTTGTTTTTATGACCAAAAGTATCCTTTTGCTGGTCGTTAACCAGATCTAAATTATCATGGTGTTCTACTTTAGAAACAATAATTTCATTATTTTCTATCATCTGCTCATTTGATAGATGTGAATTACCTAAAGGGATTAAAAGCGTGAAACAGCTCCCTTTTTTGAGCTGGCTTTTCACTTTAATTTCTCCACCATGAAGCTTAGCAAGGTTTTGGGAAAATGAAAGACCAATTCCAAAACCTTCATTTTTTTTATTTTGATTATCCGATTGATAAAAACGATTAAAAATAGTCTTTACATCGGATGATGCAATTCCTATACCGTTGTCTTCTATTTGTATTTCTATATGTCCTTTTGGATAAATAGATTTATGGAGACTAATTTCTCGGACACCTATGGTTATGTTTCCACCTTTTGGAGTGAATTTTATTGCATTTGAAAGTAAGTTATGGAGTATCTTTTCTATTATAGTAGCATCAATCCATGCAAATATCTTTTTCTTATTGAAATCATAGTTTAAATTAAGTTTTTCTTGTTCAGCCTTGGTTTGAAACTGTTCTGTTACTTTTTGAATTAAGTTTACCAAATTGATGTGAGTACATTTTAATTTGATTTCGCCCTGTTCTAATTTCCTAAAGTCTAAAAGTTGTTTTATCAATCCTAAAATATAATCAGAATTGCGCTGCATTGTTCTGTAAAGCCTGAGTTTCTCTTTTTTCTGAAGCTTTTCACCTTGTTTTATTAACTTTTCGGCAGGGCCTAAAATAAGAGTTAATGGAGATCTGAGTTCATGAGATATATTAGTAAAAAACTCTAATTTTACTTTATTAATTTCTTTTTCTTTTTCTTTTTCTAGTCGATTAAATTCTAAATTTCTTTTTCTTTTAGTCTGAATAACAGAAATCCTTGTTAGTAGGTAAAATATAAGTATAAATGATAGAAGATATAATGTTTTTGCCCACAGTGTAAAATACCATGGTGGTAACAAGGTTAAGTTTACTTTTGCTGGTTTTTCTGACCAGACCCCTTTATTATTGCTCCCATATACTTTAAACACATAATCGCCTGGCTTTATATTGGTATACTTTGCAACGCGAAAGTCGGAGTTGGTTTCTATCCAGTTTTTATCAAAACCCTCTAGAATATATTTGTATTTATTAAATCTAGAATCATTGAAATGAAGAGATGAAAAACTAAAAGAGAAATTATTGATATTGGCATCCAAGGTAATATGATCTGTATGAGCTATACCTTGATCTAAAATCACTTTATTATTAATTACTTGCAGAGGCTTTACCGGCTCATACATAATACTAAAATCAGTAATTAAAGTCTGAGGAGCAATGTTACTTTTTTTATTGTATTCTGAAGAAAAAACATTAATTCCATTTACCCCACCAAAAACTAACTCTCCGTTTTTTCTTTTCAAAGCTGAAATTTCACTCATCTCTGGGTTTTGAAGCTCATTTGTTGAATACGTCTCAAAGCTTTCTTTTTTTGGATCAAACTTAACCAAACCTGTATTGGTGCCTACCCACAAAAAACCATTGTCATCCTCTTGTATAGAGTTAATAACATCATTGGGGAATTGCTTGTTTTGGGTATTGTATCGTTTAAAACCAACAACACTTCTCTCTTTATTTCTAATTAATTTATTTAGCCCACCGCCAATGGTTCCGATCCATAGGGTTTTATTTGTGCTTTCAAAAATTTGTAAGGTGTAATCGCTTCCAATACTATTGTCATTGGAAGAATCATATCTGTATGATTTAAAATAACTTTTAGTAATATCTGTACTGTTTTCAATTAATTTATTTAAACCATTGTTTGTAGTAATCCAAAGAACTCCAGAGGCATCTCTGTATATATCTCTAATAATTTTTCCTGGAAATTGAATTTTTTTATCGTCAGGATTTATAAATGAAAAATACGGCTTGCTTTCAGGTGTATCCCACTCTGCTAGGCCAAGGCCAGATCCATAGTATCCAATCCATAACCTATTTTTACCCTCACTAAATATCGAATGAATCGCTAAGGTTTTTACATTACTACCATCATTAACAGGATTATTAAATTTTTCAAATTTGAAATCTTTTGATGCATCATTTTTATTAATGACTAATTTATTCAATCCACCACTTTCAGTCGAAAACCACAAAATAGAGTGGTTTTCATCAATGATGTTTTCAGAAATTGAAAAAATATTGTTAGACGTTAAGCCATTTTCATTTTTGGAAAAAGTAAATGACTCAAATGTATTGTAATTGGGGCTAGATTTTGATAAGAAGTTTAAACCTCCAAGCTCTGTACCTATCCATAAATTTCCAAACTGATCCTCATGTAAACTTCTAATTTTATTGCTACTTAAACTACCCTTGTAATTTTTTTTTCTAAAATGCTTAAACTGATAGTCATTGTTTGTTTTTTTATAAATTCCTCCTCCATTAGAGCCAACCCATAAATTACCAGTTCTGTCAACAAACACAGAATTAATAGAATTATTTTTAAGACCTACAAATTCCAATTTTTCAAAATCAATAGTCTTTACAATAAGAGCCTCTCCACTTTTGGAAACATTAGTAAGTTTTTCATCAATTACACACCACAAATTATTATTGCGATCCAATACTCCAAAACGATTTGATAGATTATTTATATTTTTTGTGAGGTTTAATTTACTATTGTCTTTATAAATAATTTTACCTTTATGAAGTTCCCAAACCTTACCATTGGGTCCTGAAAGTTGGGAAATAAAATTTGTGCTTTTTGTTGGTGTAAAATTAAGAGCTGTGATTTGACCCTCTATTATTTTGTAATTTAAAGAATATAAAACTTGAGAACTTAAAAAAAACACATCCTTCTGTTTTATCAAAATTCTATTTCCCAATTTTTCAACTGGGCTTTCTAAATCTTCAGTCAAAAGAACATGAAATTCCATTTCATTTACATTTTCTTTAAGAACAGCATAACATGTTTTTTGTTTAAACTGAACCCATAAAATTCCATCATCTGAGATTGTTACATCATTTACATAATTTCCAAATTGACTAAGTTTTTCACTAAAGTTAAAAAAGATTTCTTTTTCTAAATTATAATAGTTCAATCCACCATCCAAGGACGCGATCCATAAGTTGCCATAATAATCTGACTCAATTTTCTGGATAATTCTCCCTGAGATGCTATTACTTGTTTTTTTTGAGGGTCTATAAATCTTAAAATTATAGCCATCATATTTATTAAGACCATCATTAGTTCCAAACCACATGAACCCATCATTATCTTGAATAATACAATTTACATCATGTTGTGATAACCCATCTGCTGAATTAAAATTTTTAAAAATTAGCTCCTCATTAAATATAAAGCTTGATGCTATCGATAAAATTAAAAATAGTAAACCAGCTCTATATAGGTGTCTCATAATGCAAAATTCGGTTTTAGAATTAAAGTCTAAACTTACAAATAATAATATTTATTGATAGGGTATGTTAACATATGTGGTGTATTTTAACACATTTGAGTAAACAAAAAATAATGATATAAATTAACTTTAAAAATTATTATACTTTTTAACTTTCTTATTTTAAATTTTATGACAGATAAAAATAATTTTAAATTAAATGTATGCTATAGTTTTTTTAAGCATGTTGTGCTTATGAGTATACTATTACTGAGTTTAAAAGTTTCCAGTCAATCCCCAGCTGTCAAAGGGACTGTTCTTAGCGAAGAAAGCGGTCAACCAATACCTGGCGTTACAGTAATCATAAAAGGAACCTCTACAGGCACCACCACAGATTTTAATGGTCTTTATACGATAGATGCTGCCTTAGAGACTATTTTAGTATTCAGCTATGTTGGTTTAGAAGAAGTAGAGCTTACCGTAACTAAACCAATACATAATATTTTGATGAAAGAAAACCTTACAGGTTTAGATGAAATCGTTGTAGTGGGATATGGTACTGCCAAAAAACGCGAACTAACAGGAGCAATTTCTTCAGTAAAGTCTAAAGACTTAAACAAAACTGTTACTTCAGATTTTGCTACTGCTATTCAAGGAAGAATGGCTGGTGTGAGTGTCAGACAAGGCAATGCTGCTCCTGGAGAAAATGCCAATATTACCATTCGTGGAATAACCTCTTTTCAAGATGGAGGCTCAGGGCCCTTATATGTTGTTGACGGGGTTACATACATTGAAAATCCAAATATTACCCCTCAAGAAATAGAATCAATAGAAGTTTTAAAAGATGGTGCTTCAGCGGCAATTTATGGCTCTCGAGCATCTGGAGGTGTCATTTTAATTACAACAAAAAAAGGAAAAGAAGGACAGATGAAAGTGAGCTTGGATTCGTATTACGGAGTTCAAAACATTACTTCGGGACTTCCTCTGGCAAATACCTTAGAAGCATTGTATATTAATGATTTACAGTACAGGTATGATGAAGATTTTAATTACCCTGATAATTACCCTAACCCGCTAGATCAAAATCCAGACGGATTAGAATACAATACAGATTGGATGAACTTACTTCAGGTTGATTTAGCGCCTATTGAAAACCACTCTCTTAATGTAAGTGGTGGAAAAAATGGGTTAACATACAGCGTGATTGGAACATTTTTTAATCAAACTGGTGCACTTATTAATTCTGAATACAAAAAGCAATCTTTAAGAAGTAATACAGGTTTTAAAAAAGGTAAATTTACAGTACAGGCAAATTTAAGCACGAATTTTAGTGAGCAAAAAAGAGAACCCTACGGCATCATTTATGATGCAATTAGACTACAACCCTACAGGCCACCTTTTGACATTACTTCAGATGTTTTTCAAACCAACTTTGATAATGATGATCAAAATACACTGAGAATTTCAAATTTTGCCGGGAAAACTCAAGCAAGAAAGTTCTAATAAAATAAATAATTTCAATGCCAATATACAGCTTGCATATGAAATAGTTGAAGGGCTAACAGCGCGAGCAAATATTGGACGATCCTTTTACAACAAAAAAGATCGATTTTTTCAGCCAAGTTTCCAGATTTTGAGAGAAAACGGAGAAATTAACCTTGGCGCTAGTAATTTAAATGCGCAACTTAGATTAGGAGATGCCACAAGCACCAGAAGTATAGATGAATTTACATTAAACTACACCAAGAGCCTCAAAAAACACAATTTTAAATTTTTATTTGGCAATACTTACGAATCTTCTACATATGAATTCTATAGAACTGGCGCTAACAATATTACAAGCAACCTCACACCTGTATTAGGGAATGGTGATCCCATCGTTGGCACTCAAACCATTAACAAAACAGAGCGTATTTCTTACATTGGTACGTGTCAATTACAATTACAACTGGAAGTATCTATTAAGTGTGGTAGTCAGAAGAGATGGGTCAAGTAATTTTGGTAACCAAAAGTATGGAACCTTTCCATCTATCTCTGCAGGATGGACTTTTTCAAATGAACCTTTTTTTAAAAATTTAAAAAACACTATTTCCTTGGCAAAATTGCGACTTGGGTATGGTACCACGGGTAGTGACAGGATACCACCTTATAGTTACAGTCCAATCGTGATTGCAAATGTAGATTACATACTTGGAGAACAGCCTAATTTAATTTCGGGTATGACACAACCAGGCTATGTTGATCCTAATTTAAAGTGGGAGACTAACATAAGTAAGAACATTGGTTTAGACTTTAAATTTAAAGGTGGTAAAGCTGGGCTCGAAATCGATCTTTATGAACAAAACAAGAAAGATATGCTGCTTGCAATTACAACACCAATTTCTGCAGGATCAACGCCCGTAAATGGAGAAACCTATGACCGTTTTTTGACCAACATAGGAGATTTAAGAAATAGAGGTGTTGAAGTCAGTGCTCATTACAATCACAAATTTGGACCAGTGGGTTTAAAATTTAGTGGAAACTTTACCAAGAATAAAAATACAGTTGTTAGTCTTTCTAGAGAAGGAGAAATAATCTTTGATGGGTATCCTAATATCATCAGAGTAGATCAAAATGAACCTGTTGCAGTGCTTGAAGCTGGTCTGCCTGTTGGTGCTTTTAAAGTCTATCAAACAGATGGAACTATAAAAACAGACCAGGAGTTAGAAATTTATCAACTTTTAGACCCCAATGCTCAAAAAGGGGACCTAAGATATGTTGATACCGATGGAAACGGCGTGTTAAATAATAATGATAAAGTATATAAAGGGTCCTATCAGCCAGATTTTGAAATTGGTTTTAACCTGTAGATGCTAATTACAAGAATTTTGATTTTTCTGCTCAATTCTATGGTGTTAGTGGTAACACTATCTATAATGGACAGAAACAATATGCTTACAGTACAAAAAGACATAGAGATTTGGTTAACAGTTGGAGCGATGAAAACCCTACATCAAACATACCAACACCGCGGTCAGGTATCGAACACCCTAATGTAAATACCGCAACAGATTATTTTCTAGAAGATGGTTCCTTTTTAAGATTGCGAAACATTATACTTGGATACTCTTTGCAAAATAATTTACTTGATAAAATTGGGATAGAAAATTTCCGAGTTTATATTAACGCCCAGAATGCTATCACCTGGACCAATTACAGTGGATTTGATCCAGAGGTTGGAAGCAGCAATCCTTTTAACGGAGGGCTAGATAGAGGAAACTACCCAGTAACTGCAACATACAGTGCAGGTGTCTCAATTACATTTTAATTCTTTTAATTGCAAAAAAAATGAAACGAAATAAATTACTTATACTACTAATAGCTACTCTCACTGTACTATGCAGTTGTAGCTATGATCAATTAAATATTGAAAACCCAAATAATCTTCCTCTAGATAATTTTTGGTCATCAGAAGAAGATATTCAAAAAGGTTTAATAGCAACTTATGCAGCTTTACAATTGGATGGTTTATTTGGTGGGGCTAGCTCAACACAACATCCAGTAAGGTCTGACACAGGTAGGCCAAACAATTGGAATGCAAATGCCCAAGGATTAAGCAGATTAGCTTTTAATGAAAACTCGGATATTGTTAAAAAGCGATGGAGAGATTGTTACATAGGTGTTTTTCGTGCCAACCAAGTCCTTGCCAATTTATATACTATAGATTTAAGTGAGCAGACAAGAACTCAAATAGAAGCGGAGGCTAGGTTTTTGAGAGGTTTTTTTTACTACTCGTTGTACCGCGGTTACAATGGAGGTAGTGTAATAATACACACAACTCCACCCCAGTCTAGTGAAGATTTTTATAAGTCACCATCGCCTGCCAATGAGGTATTTAACCTAATCAAATCCGATCTAGAATTTGCTTACACTAATTTGCCCCAGCAATATGAAAATAGTCAAGATTTAGGACGAGCTACATGGGGCGCAGCTACAGCAATGCTCGGGAAATTACATATTAATGCCCGTAATTATGATCTTGCGAAGATGAAATTCAAAGAAATTCTTGACAGTAACTTGTATAGCCTTACAGCCAACATTGGAGATAATTTTGATGAAGAGCATGAGATGAATAGCGAGTCTATTTTTGAAGTTGCATTTTCTACTGAATTTAGTCAAGGCACCTCTGGCAGCGCTGCAGATGGACCCCTTGGCTCAGAAGCCACATCAAGAGCAAGAACGTTAGCACCAGATGAGGGCGGTGGTTATAGAACCATCATGCCCTCATACTACATGACCATGCTATTTAAAAAAGACACCATGGATATAACAAATCCAATTAACAGCAACAGAACAGGCGCTGCAAACTATTCCATTAGAACTTCTATGTCAATCGCCATAGCAGACGACGACAATACTACAATATACCAAATACCATCAGATAGTTTGCGATATAATAATAATGAAGCCTCTTATTTAAAAAAATTCCAAAACTGGACACTTTTAAGAGAGAGTGATCAATCTATTTCTGGAATTAATGAACGTGTGATAAGACTCGCTGATGTTATGTTACTCTATGCAGAATGTCTACTTCAAACAGGGGGGGCATATACTGAAGCATTAGATTTAATTAATGAAATTAGATACAGGGCAGGAGTTGTCTTACTAGAGCCAGCAGATTATGATAATAGCAGTACAATGGAGCACATTATGTGGACAGAACGCCCACTTGAACTAATGTTTGAAGGACACGATACTCGTTGGGAAGACTTGACAAGATGGGATAAAGTACAGGAACAATACGATCGTTTGGCATTAAAAAGTTATGTTCTAGTTTCTAAAAACTTGTACGAATTTGACCCCGCTATTCACAATGAAGATAAAAAGCTCATAGAGTTTGAAAGTGCAGCAACATCATACCAGAGTGCTATACACAACTATTTTCCAATCCCATCAACAGAACAAAATTCTAATCCTGGCCTTTTTAATTAAAACTAATTTTTAGATACATAGTCATTAAATTAAGTATTATGAAAGCATACATTAACAAGATAGCAACCATCGGTATTGTATTTTTAGTAATCATTGCCTGTCAAAAAGACGATGCGATCCCGCAATACAATTTCTCAGATGCCATAGCAACATCTGGTGATAAAAGAATTCAAAGAGACGATTTTGCTTCTTTTGCGGATTTATCTAAAGGAGTTATTAGCAGAACCTGGACCATACCACAATCAGCATCAATAATTAACCTTGAAGGAAGAGACCCCTCTGAAATGGATCTTATTCAAGTGCTATTTGTAGAACCCGGTCAGTTTGAAGTCAATTTAAAAGATGAATTTATAGATTCTGCAGTAGAGCTCGATACAACTTTCAATGTAACTGTTCTGGATTATATTCAAACAAATTTTGATGTTATTTCCATAGATTCTGATTTTTATGAAGAAACTCCAACTCAAATAACAATGTATGAAGGTGGCACCATTACATTTCAAGACGTCTCTTTAGGTAATCCAAACAGACGAAAATGGACACTGCCTGGTGGTGATCCTTCCTCTGCAGGTGGAATAAGCATTGAAGAAGATGATCAAGTTAGCACCATTGCCGTAAATTATGCCACAACCGGAACCTATGATGTAGAGTTAATTTCTTGGAGACAATACCCTGAGGGGGCTGCTGATACCTTACGAATTCCCAATTATATCAATATAGTTGAAGCACCAGAACCCTACCAATTATAAATAGCATAAATGAAAAAATTAATGGAGAAATCCATTTAAAGTATAATGTCGAATTACAATCTTCAAGTGATTTAACTTCTTATTTTAGCTTAAAATTTGATGATCAGGACATAGAAATATCAAGTGTAGAGATACACCCTGATGACAATACTATTTTAAAAATTATACCAGACACCAATTCTTCATCTGGAAGCACAAGGCCAATACTCTCTGTTGCGTTACTTACCTATAACGGCGAGGGAGATTTGTCAAAATTAAACAATCCAAATGTCGAAGTTCCCGCATTTATTGATATGGAGGTTTCACACGAAATATATGGCTTTGAAGATGGTGGCCTGGGCTGGGATGTAGCATGGCAATGGGATAATGTTGGAGAAATCACTTACCCAACCAATAATCCTGCTACGGGCAAATACAGCATGAAGATGGAAGCTACTTCAGACCAAAGATGTAGAGCATACAACAAAGTATCTGGGTCTTATTTCAATTTGGATAGTAGCAAGAGCTATACTATTGAATTTAAAATATGGATTGACTCAAACTACACCGATACTAATATTTTTCCAGAGGTAATTCTCTCAGATCAGTGGGTAGGAGAAGGGTTTTGGACTTCTGTCGAGGGTTTACCCAGAGACCAGTGGATAACAGTAAATAAAGAAGAGACAAAAATATGGAACCCTGATGTATCTGGAGAATATTTCTTTTCTTTTAGATTCCAAAAAATTGGAATTGCTTTTATTGATGATATCAAGATTTATGAAATAGAGTAGTCTATAATAGATATATAAAGCCCTTTAAGTATATGAATTTTAGCCTGAAGATTTTTCTTTTAGTAATCATAATAGCATCAAACAATAGCCTATGTGCTCAGGTAAACGTTGTACTAGTTGAGCCAACGGTTAAAAAATTTATAGGGGATGTTTCTGAACTTGATAGATCAAAATATTTTAATATACATGCGCCAGGTAAAACACCATTACTTGAATCGTTTTATGAACAATATAATGTTGAACAGTCAGGAAGAGGATTTTATGGACCTGGTATAGATGCCAAAAAACTAATGGGAGAAGTTGGGTTATATCCTAAATCAAATAACAAAAAAAGTAATAAACCCAGACCCATAAGTAGATATGTAGCTACAGAACACCCCAGAAATATTTATAAAGAGGGAATAGATATAGAAGCTGCCGCTAAGTGGGCGGTGAGCTATTTTAAAAATACAAAACAAGGCAATACTCCATTGTGGTATGAACCAATGAACGAGCCGTTTGTTCACGCAAAAGATTTTTATGAAGAAAAAGATTGGGACCCTGTAGCAGAGCTCAGAGTTAAAACAGAGATGTCTCAGCTATTTAGAGCATTGGCAGAAAAAATTCATGCAGATCCTGCTTTAAAAAATATTAAAGTTATGGGCTATGGAGCTGCTTGGCCATCTTTCGAGCTAAAGGATTTTCAAAATTGGGAAACCAATATGGGTCTTTTTTTAGATATTGCCGGTGATCAACTCGATGCGATTTCCTATCATCTATATGATGGTATCAACCAAGTTGGGCAAGAAAACAAACGCTCTGGAAGTAACAATGATGCCATTATGGACCTTGTCGAGACATACAGTTACCAGCGCTGGGGCATAATCAAACCGCACGCCATCACAGAATACGGTGGTATAGCCAAAAAAGAATTCTCATTAATCAGTAATATGCAATCGATCCGTTCACAAAATGCTATGATATTTGGACTGTTGGATCGTGAAGATCGACTAGAAATTTCCATTCCTTTTACAACAGATAATGCCAAATGGCACATTACTAAAGCAAATGATTATTTACCCTATAAGGCTGTTTTGTGGAGGGCAGAAAACATGGGTGTACCAAAAAATCAAATTACAGGTTGGGTCTATACCAATAGGATACAATTTTATGAGTTATGGAAAGCGGTAAGGGGAGAAAGGGTTTTCGTATCAACATCAAATCCAGATATCCAAGTCCAAGGCTTTTTAGATGAAAAAAAATTATTCGTTGCGCTAAATAACCTAGACGATAATGCACAACAAGTTGCATTAGATCTTAGCTCCATAAAATCTAATGTTAAAGATTTATTGGTAAAATCATTAACCATTTACAAGGAGGATTTTCCTCTATATTATGAAAAAACTATAAGCAGTATCCCTGAAGTATTTTCTATAGATCCTGCACAGACAATAGTTCTAGAGTTTAATTTAAATAATACCATTTTATTCAAGAACCAAATTAAATCTAATCGGTACTATAGTAGTAATTACCTAATTCCAATTAAAGCAGATAAAGAGTTGGTATTTGAATTTAATGATGTTGACCTCGGAGTTGGTTTTGCAAAATTGAGCATGAGTTTAGGAAGAGAACATGATTTATCAAAAGCTCCAGAGGTTCTAGTCAATGGAGAAAAAGTTGAGGTACCATCAAACTGGAAAGGATATGACCAAGCCAATAGAAAAAAGTTCTTTGGTGCAATTGAAATCCCAATTCCAATGGATTTTATCGTGAAAAACAATACTGTTAAAATTTATTTTCCAGATACTGGGGGACATTTAAGTTCTCTAATTTTGGATATAGAAACAATTATAAATTAGCTTTGTACTGAATGAAAACAAAACTTATCAATTTCCTAATAATTTTTTTAGCGACAAGCCTCATTTGTGTTTATGGACAAAACGTAGTTAACTTCACATCAGATGAGGGTTTTACTAATGGCCCTCTTTATAGTCAAGCCAATTGGGATGCAAATTTTCAATCTACAACTTGGATGGTTGATGCCAACCAAGGATTAGTTACTACCTCTGGCGAGTGGAAAAGAGCAGCTTGGGAGCAAGGATTTTCCTTGTCTGGAGTTGGGGATAAAATTACCTTTAGAGTTGATTTAAATTTGTCTGGAGAGCTTGTTGCTCAAAACAATCCATTAATAAAAATTGGTTTTAGTGCCTCAAGTGATGTTGGAAGTTCTAGCCCAGCGACAGCTACTGTGTTTCTCTCTACAACAGCCGATAACGAGGATAACCCTGGGGGATCTCTTCAGCTAAGAAATAACAATAATACTCAGCCATTGAGTATAGAAACCTCTCTACCACTGTCTGATTGTCAAGGACCTAATGGAATATCAGATGATCTGTCGGTTATTGTCTCACTTACTTTGGGGGAAAACGCAAGTTCCTCTATAATTTCTGCTAGACTTGTTAATGTGACTGACGGTACTTCTTCAAGTCTTGGGAGTTATAATGGGATAGACAATCAAGTATATGATGCAGCAACATCCAATATGTTTGGATATTTTCATGCACAATCTTTTAAATTAGGAAATACATTATCCTCAATCAATGTAAAAAAAGTAAGCATATCCACCAACATTGATATCTTTCCAAAAATCAAACGAATGATTGGAGATATTTCAACTTTAGATCGTAGTAAATATTTTAATATTCATTCAGGACCTGATGACGTTGAACCTGGCTTCTACACAGATTATAATGTGAGCCAAAGTGGAAGACAATTTTGGTCACCAGGGTCAGCTGCCATACAAATTACGGGAGAAGAAGGAGTTGGCAACTACCCACCCCCGCTTTCTGGAGATACAGAATTACGCGAAGTTAGGAGGTATATAGCCACTGATCATCCCTATAATGTTTATGAAGAAGGGTTAGACCCAATACCATTTGCTGATTGGACTGTTGAATATTTTAAGAATTATGTAAATACATTTTTAAGGCCAGAATATTACGAGCCTATGAATGAACCTTTTGTAAATGCAAGAAATTTTTATGAAGAACCGGATTTTGATCCTATCGCAGAGGCTAGGGTGAAGCTAGAAATGACTCAATTTTTTAAGTATGTTGCACAAAAAATTCATGCTGCTCCAGAGTTAGATAATATGAAAGTACTAGGGTACGCTGCAGCATTTCTATCATTTGAAAAGAATGATTTTTCTATTTGGAATCAAAATATGAAGATGTTCATGGATGAAGCTGGTCAAGACATTGATATTTTTTCAACCCACATTTACGACGGAATTAATCAGATTGGGCAGGATACTAGAAGATCTGGAAGTAATATGGAAGCTATATTAGATTTAATTGAAACCTACAGCTATTTTAAATGGGGAGTTATTAAACCACACGCCATTACAGAATTTGGTGGAATTGTAAATGGAGATTATACCGATATAAATAATATTCAATCGATACGTTCTCAAAACTCGATACTTTTTGGACTTTTGGAAAGAACCGATCGAATGGAAATTGCAATGCCATTTACAACTGGGAAATCCACATGGCATATTACAGAAGAAAATAATTATATGCCCTACAAGGCTATACTATACAAGCCAATACCAATTGGGGTTCCATTAGACCAAGTTACCGGTTGGGAATACACTAGCAGAATACATTTTTATGATTTATGGAAGGATGTGCATGGTGAGAGAATTTTGATTCGCTCAGACAATATGGACGTCTTGGCCCAAGGTTTTATTGATGCAAATAAATTATACGTGGCTTTAAACAACCTAGATGATTTTGAACAGCCCATTAATTTAAATTTCAATGGATCTTTACCTGATATATCAGAGTTGAAAATTAAATCTTTAATCGTAAACCCCAATACCAGTGCTGAATATACTACTCAAAACTATACAGAACGTCCAGAAACCTATTTGCTAAAAAAAAATGAAACAGTTGTAATTGAGTTTACCTTCTTAGAGCCTATAATGAGTGAAAACCTGATTCAAAAACAGCGATATTACAGTGTAAATCATATGCAGCCCATACAAGCTAATAATTCAATTAATTATAACTTTAGTAACATTAACTTGACTGGAGACTCTGGATTTGCAACTCTTTCAATGAGTATTGGAAGAAAACATGATCGTTCTAAATCTCCTAATATTATTGTAAATGGCGTATCTATTAACGTACCAAGCAACTGGAAAGGATATGACCAAAGTGAAAGAGATGATTTTTTTGGAACTATAGAAATTCCTGTTCCCATTGGTATTATCCAAGAAAACAATACGGTTTCGATCACATTTGATGATTCGGATGGGTATCTAAGTTCTTTAGTGCTAACGATTGAAACCTATGATTCATCAATACTAGGAATTGATTCAAATCAAACAAACATCAAAAACATTAAACTATACCCCAATCCCACAACTGGTAAATTAAATATCTTAAATGCTGAAATAAATAGTTTAATTTCAATCTACTCAACATCAGGAGTAAGAGTTTTTACAGGAAAATACAAGGGCTTTCCTATCAACCTAGAACAACTCACTGATGGACTTTATTTTATTAAAATAAATAATACCACCCTAAAGGTGATCATCAAACATTAAAAAATGTCTATTAGGTCTTTTTTTGCGTCCTTTTGTATATTCGGATTCATTTTTTTTAATTTACAAGAACTGAATGCCCAACAAAAGACTTCTAAAACTTTTAAAAGTGGAGATACTGTTTGCTTTTTAGGAGATAGTATCACTCACGGTGGGCAGTTTCATGAATTTCTGCAACTTTTTTATGCAACTCGGTACCCAAACATAGCGCTAACTTTTTTTAACTGTGGTATCTCCGGAGATAACGCAGAAGGTATGAGTTACAGATTTAAGGATGATGTACTTATGCATAATCCAAGTCATGTATTTTTTATGACTGGCATGAATGATGTGATACGAACACTCTATTTTGAGGGTCAAGCTTCTGATGAGGTTATAATAAAGCGAAAAAATGCGCTAGCTGTGTATAAACAAAACACGGATATATTAGCAAGTATATTTGGAGCATCTCAGATAACTCCAATCTATCTTACCCCACCAATTTATGACCAATACTCGAAAATTGAAAAAGAAAATAACTTTGGTTGCAACGATGCCCTTATAGAATGCTCTAACCATATTAAATCAATTGCCAATCAGTATGATGCAACTGTTGTTGATTTAAATACTCCAATGAAAAAAATTATGGATCGAGAGCTTAAAAATGATTCATTGTTCACCATAATTGGCCAAGACCGAGTGCATCCAAAAACAACAGGACATTTCATTATGTTTCATGAAATTTTATCCACTCTTGAAACTCCAAGTGTTGTAGCTCAAATTTTAATTAATCTGAATCAAAATAATCGTATTAAAACAACGAACTGCTCTGTAAATGAGCTACAAGTTTCAAAAGAAAATATTCTTTTTAATTGCCAAGAAAACAGTTTGCCGTTTCCCTTTACTAAAGCATTTGATACAGCGCTTCGATTAGTTCCTTTTCAAAAAAAGTTTAACCAAGAAATCCTTCAAGTTATTGGGCTTGATAAGGGTAGCTATGATTTATTTATTCAGGATAAATTAATCAATACTTTTTCTGCCAAACAGCTTAATGAGGGTGTTAATCTTTCCAATGAGTTCAATACCCCGCAATACATACAGGCTAAAGAAATCATGAATCTTTGTCAAGAGTACCGAAAAACAGGCTATCAATTAAGAGCGGTTCCGTTTATAGCCTTTAAATACCTTCGCGATTATAATGGCCCAGATACGTTAAAAAACAAAAAGATATTTTTAGATAATCAACTCAAAAAAATTGAAGGCCAACCTTTCTATAATTATATAAAAAAAAGTGTACATAAATATTATCAGACACTTCCAATACTTGATTCATTAAAAACTAGATTAAATCAAATTGAGCATACTATATACAAAAAAAATAAGCCTAGAGCTATGAATTGGTCTATTGTCAGAAGGTAAAATTATTTTTAGAATTGATGATTTAAAATACAAATTAGAACATTTGTAATATTTATTTACACCGTCTTGTTGTAATTTGGATTAAAATTAAATACAAAAAATTATGAAAAAAATTTACACTTTATTATTTGTAACCTCAATAATGTGCGTAATGAGTGCGCAAACTACAGTTGACTTTACTCTAGAGGAAGGTTACGTTCAAGGACCTCTTGATTCTAATCCAGACTGGGGAGGTGAAAACTGGTTTGTCAATCCAACACCTGGTACAGAAAGAGCAGAGACAACCGCTGGTTATTCATGGGCAAGATGGGGTAGTCCATTTATTGTTTCTGACACTGAAATT
Source organism: uncultured Ulvibacter sp. (assembly GCA_943789105.1). Classification (GTDB taxonomy): domain Bacteria; phylum Bacteroidota; class Bacteroidia; order Flavobacteriales; family Flavobacteriaceae; genus Patiriisocius. The sequence goes on from CALSSW010000001.1 coordinate 365,609, forward strand.
AGTTTTGAAGTTCATTTCAAGTTTAATGTTGACTTACCAGCAGGTAAATTAATTTCGAGATTTGGTTTTAATGATAATGGTTCCAGTTCTGGTACCATTGCTAACATACAACTTTCTACACTAAATGATGGCTCCCTTTCTATCAGAAAACAAGGAAATACTCCTGTTGATAGTGGTTCTGCAGGATTAACTGACTTCCAGCAAGATGATTTAGTTATAAACATGGTACTAACTCTAGGCGCTGATGCCGCAAGCTCAAGCATGTCCTCAACTATTACAAATGTTACAGATAACATTAACTCGGGTGTAGCTGTCGTTAATGGAATCCCTGCGGCTGTTTTTAATGCTGCAACTTCTGGAGGTATTTCTGGTTTTATTCATGCTCAAGATAACATTGGTAACACAAGAAGTTTTTTGGTTGATAAAGTTGTCATGACACAAGGAAGTACTTTAAATGTAGATTCTCATAGACTTCCAACATTTAACTTATCACAAAATCCAATTCAAGATATTGTAAAGCTCAATGGAGTTACTACAGGAAGTGAAATTTCTATTTATACCGTTACGGGAGCTAAAGTAAACAATTATGTTTATGATGGTAATCAATTAAACTTAGGACATCTAAGTCCTGGAGTTTACTTTATGCAAGTGCCTGGGTATATAACTCAAAAACTAATAAAGAAATAATAGTAATTAGTTAATAAATTATTTTTTTAGATCAAGGCCACCATAATACGGTGGCTTTGTATGTTTTAATCTATTTGTAAAAGTCAATATGAAACTATGTATTAGCCTTTGTATGTGTGTTTTCATATGGGGAAATGCCCAAGAAATAATAACGCTTTACCCCCAAGGCATTCCATGTAACAGTAGTGAAACATCTACAGAACCATTGACAATACAAAAAATAAACAAGCAAATAACCAATCCACAATTGTGGTATTATCCAGCAGCCGTTTCTAAAGAGAATGTTCCTGCAATTCTAATAATTCCAGGGGGTGGCTACAAAAACTTGGCTTTTGAACACGAGGGCGTTAAGGTGGCAAAATGGTTAAATACCCTCGGGGTTCATGCATTTGTATTAATGTACAGAACACCCAACTGGGAGTATGGAGCTTGTAAAAGTAACGTTGCTTTGTTAGATGCACAACGGGCAATTCAAATAATAAATAACAAGGCAAAAAAGTGGGATATAGATACCTCTAAAATTGGTGTCATAGGTTTTTCGGCTGGCGGACATCTTTCTGCTACACTTTCTAATCAGTATGATTTTAATAGCTCTAATGATGGTATACAAAAAATCAATTTTAAGCCAAATTATTGTATGCTATTATATCCTGTTATTAGTATGCAAGATGAACTTACACACTTGGGCTCCAGAATTAGTTTGTTAGGGCACAATCCCAAACCAAAAGACATCAATTTTTTTTCCAATGAATTACAAGTCAGAAATGATACACCTCCCACTTTATTAATACATGCTGAAGATGACAGTATAGTTAACCCTAAAAACAGCATCATATACTTCAACGCTCTACAAAAAAACAATATTCCCTCAAAACTACATCTTCTAAAAAATGGTGGCCATGGTTTTGGAATAACCTCTACACAAAAGCCAACACAATTATGGTTAGAGCTAGCAAAAAATTGGTTGATTCAGCGTGGTGTAATTGCTGATTAATCAAATTTTAATTTACTTGTTTTTTTATACGTATCACCAACAATAGCTTCAAATGCTCTGATCATCTCATCTCTTTTTTCGGGCATCGTATCTGCTAGGTTATTTTGCTGTGAAACATCTTTTTCTAAATTATAAAGTTGAAATTCTTCGCCATTGCCAGTTTCTATTCCTTTAGTTAAAAACATCTTAGGCCCGGGATAAGGGGGTATTAACACCCAATTTCCCTCTCTATAGGCTGTCCGTGATGTGGCTTCTAAAATTATATTAGATCTTCCCTCTTTCACTTTTCCTAACAAAAAATCCATATGATTTTCACTGTCTAAATTCTTTATGGGTTTGTTGACCATATTTGATAGTGATGCCAACCAATCAACTTGAGAAATAATGTTATTAGAAACACCAGCTTCAATATTTCCTTTCCAGTAAGTAATGAATGGAACTCTGGTTCCAGCCTCATAAAGACTATACTTGCCACCTCTTAGGCCTCCTGTTGGACTATGCTTGCCTAATTTTTCTATGGCATCATCTACGTAACCATCGTCCAATACAGGGCCATTGTCACTGGATAAAAAAATCAAAGTATTTTCTAACAATCCTTCTTTTTCTAGGGTTTTAATAAGTTCTCCAACACACCAATCAGCCTCAGCAATCACATCGCCTCTTGGACCAAGTGTTGTGGCGCCTACAAAGCGTTGATGTGGGGTTCTTGGCACGTGCGGTTGTTGCAGACCATAATAAAGAAAAAACGGTTGTTCTTTCTTGTTTTGAACATAGGCTTTTACCTCATCTGAGAAAACGTCTGCCATATCCTCATCTACCCATCTAGCAGTCTGCCCCCCTTTCATGTGTCCAATTCGAGGAATCCCATTGACAATTGTTCTATTGTGTTGCGCATCGGCTTTCATTTTCAACAAATGTGGGGAATCCTCTCCAGTGGGTTCACCAGAAAAATTTTTCTTGTAATCAATTTCAATAGGGTCATTGGGATCATGGTTAAAAACATCTCCATTTTTAATATAAACGGTTGGCACTCTGTCTTGGGTTGCAGCCATAATAAAACTATAATCAAAACCAACTTCGTTAGGTCCAGGAGAAATATGAGTATTCCAATCTACATTTCCTGTTCCAAGTCCAAGATGCCACTTTCCAATAACTGCGGTTTTATAGCCATGATTGCGTAACATTTTTGGAATTGTAATTTGAGCTGTATCAATGAGAAGTGGTGCTGTACCTGGAAGTATTTTTGCATCTCTATTTCGCCAAGGATATTGTCCTGTGAGAAGCGCATATCTACTTGGTGTACAGGTTGCAGAAGTGGCGTAACCATTGGTGAACTTAAGTCCATTGTTTGCTAAAAAATCAATGTTGGGGGTATTTAATTCTGTAGCCCCGTAGGAACTAACATCACCATAACCCAAATCATCAAGATAAATAAAAATAATATTTGGATTAGACTGTTCTGTTGTTTTATTTTTTTCGTGATTACAAGAACTCATCACTAAAAAAGTTATCACTAGTAATACATATTTCATCATTTTACAATTTATGATTAATCAATTTTTATTATTTATATAGTTATCACTCCATTTAATGTGCTGATCTATGAATTTAATCAAACTCTCAGACATTTGCTGATGATGTGAAATTGAGGGGTGGCCTTTTGAATTGTTGTAAGGCAAATAATGCGTTAAAATTTTTTTGTCTCCCATATTACGAACCGCCAAGTCAATAAAGCCCTTCCACTTTGATCCGTTCTTAACAGCATCCATACTACCAAGTGTACAAATTATAGTAGCTTCAGGATAATGATTTCGAATTTTAGAAACAAATGTTTCATACATCTCAACAAAATACTCATCCGGTGGTGTTTTGGAACCAAATCTTTTTTTAAACTCTTTATGCTCTGGTAAATTGATAAGCCAAGAATCATTTTGAAATAAATTAATGACTACTATATCGGGCTGATACCTTGAAAAATCCCACTGACTTTCTGCATTAGTAGGTAGTAATCTGCTGTGCAATTCATCCATAGTGAATGGGTGCCAACTTACTGCTATTCCCGTGCCACTTTTACAAATGCATTGATAATCTGCGTTATAGTGTCTTGCAACTAAAGCAGCATAGCTTAGATAATTATTAGTGTTCATGCCAAGAGGAGAATCTGCTCCTGAGGAGTCTTCATTAGCATAACCTACAGTCATGGAATCTCCATAAAATTCTATTTTTTTGTTAGTAGATTTTGACTTGGGTAAAAGCTTTGGACGATTATTAATATTAAATCCAAAAAACTGAGTTTTACCTCTATTCCAATCATTTCTTTTAAATAATTCTACCCTGTGCTTTCCTTTTGGCAAATTGGAGGCTAGAGTGTACGTTTTTTTTAATGTGTCTGGCTTAATAATTTTTTCTAAATTATTATTGACAATAACATTAAAATAATTGTTTCCGGTTTCATCTTTTAAGACCGCACTAACACCTTCCCCCTCAAAATTCATTTTTATAGAAGTCCCTGTCCAAAAAATTTCTGCTACCTCATTGTCCAAAAAATGTACTCTACCAGTATAATCAAGCTCTGGATTTGAGAAATTCACGAATATCTGTTTATCTTCAAAACAACTGATGAACATTAGAGATAGAAACAATAAAAAGTAAAATTTATATGTCATTCCATATTAGACGTTTAGTTTTTCAATACGTGATTGTTTGTTACCCTTTTCTATTTCTGGCCAAATATTTCTATGATATTCTTGGTGCTGCTCAATAAGTTGTATATCATTTTTTATATCTAAAAGGAAAAAATGCGTAACCATTATATATATACTTTTAATGTTCTATACCCATACACTGCAATGAAACAAAAACAAACAAAAGGAAGAATAAAAGAAAAGTTAACACCAGAAAAAGGACCAATTTTGTCCATGTCAATCATTAACCCTTGTAAAATAGGCATTAAAGCACCACCAACAATTGCCATCACTAAACCTGCAGCACCCAAAGTAGTGTCTTCTTGGTTTAAACCATTTAATGCAATACCATAAATAGTAGGAAACATTAAAGACATAAATGCAGAAGTTGCTACTAATAAATACAAGCCTGTTAGGCCTTCAATTAAAATTACACCAGAGATGGTAACCATTGCACAAAGTGCAAAAATCATTAATAATTTTTTTGGGTTTATATATTTCATTAAAAAAGTACTCATAAATCGACTTGCTAAGAATATTGACATAGCAATAATATTATAGTTTTGTGCTTCTGCTTTAGAAATCCCCAAGTTGCCTGCGTATTGAATAATAAAAGTCCAGCACATAATTTGAGCAGCAACATAAAACAATTGTGCTAAAACTCCTTCTTTGTATTTTCCGTTTTTAAACAATCTTTTAAAAGATTCAGTTGCACTAGAATATGAAGTTGTATTTGTTCTTTTAGGCATTTTAGTAACTGCAATTAAAACTAACATTGCAATAACTACAAAACCAAGAATTACATAAGGATTTCTGATAATAGATAAATCATGTGTTCTAATAATTGTTTTTTGAGCTTCATCTAAGGTCTTAAAAATTAATTCACCTGCTTCATTTCTTTTATCAGAATCTAAGGCTGCTAAAATAAATTTTGATGCTACAAACATTCCAAATAAAGAACCAATTGGATTAAATGCTTGTGCTAAATTTAAACGTTGGGTTGCGGTTCTTTGGTCTCCCATTGATAGAATATATGGGCTTGCTGTCGTTTCTAAAAAAGCCAAGCCAAATGTTAAAATGTACAACGAACCTAAAAAGAATCCGAATACCTCAAATTGAGCAGCTGGAAAAAATAATAATGCACCAATGGCATATAAAGTTAAACCTAATAGTATTCCTTTCTTATAACTATATTTTCTAACAAATAACGCAGCAGGTATTGCCATAGTTGCATAACCTCCGTAAAAAGCAAGTTGAACTAAAGCAGCTTTTGCAGTAGAAATTTCCATAACAGTGCCAAAAGCAGCAACCATTGGGTTTGTAATATCATTTGCAAAACCCCATAGAGCAAATAATGATGTAATAATTATAAAAGGCAGTAAAAACTCCTTTGAAACTACTGGTACTAATTTTGAATTTGTCATAATTTAAAAATATTGAGTTCAATAATGGTTTTGATGCCATTTATTATACTTTCTGCAGAACTACACAATGAAATATTAAATGTATCTAACACAAAAACTGTATGTGTTAACTCATGATTTAACTAACTTATCTTTTAAGTCATATACATCAGCACAACTAAGCTGTTCCATCACTTGATTAAGCTGAGCCTTTAACATTGCAATAGTATGATTCCCTCCTTGCTTACCTAAAGCAGAGACTCCATACATGAAGGTGCGGCCCATGAACGTAAAGTCTGCACCGTGAGCCATCACTCTTGCAACATCTGCCCCTCCTCTAATTCCACTATCCATCATTACTTTAAGTTTATTTTTATAAATTGGCGCAATAGATTTTAAAGAATCAATGGTAGCTTGTCCAACGTCCACCTGTCTTCCACCATGATTTGAAATAATTACACCGTCTAATCCCAAGCGATAGGCTATTTCAACATCATCAATGGACTCTGCACCTTTCAATACTAATTTCCCTTTCCACAGGTCTCGAATACGCTTTATTTTATCTTCATCTAAACGACCAGAAAAAGTTGCATCCATGAATGTCGCTAATTGATTTAAATTCAAATTTTTTGGCATATAAGGCTTTAATGTTTCAAAACTTGGTTGGCCATTAATTAAAGTGTTTAGTGCCCAATGAGGTCTTTTCATTGCAGATACAATATTAGATACTGTCATTTTTGGTGGCATCGATAAGCCGTTGCGTATGTCTCGTGGGCGATACCCAAAAGAAGGAACATCGGCTAAAATAACAAGGACAGGACACTGTGCTGCTTCAGCTCTTTTCAAGATATCTTTTGTCACACGTTCTTCGGCAGGGTGGTATAGCTGGAACCATGCACGGCCTTCTGTTATTTCCGAAATGGACTCTATACTAGCTGTTGTAACTGTACTTAATACAAATGGAATATTGTGATCAAATGCAGCTTTTGCAAGTATTTCCGGAGACTTTGGCCACATTAGCCCTTGTAACCCTATTGGTGAAATTCCAAAAGGAGCATCATATTGATGTCCAAAAAGCTCAGTCTTTAGAGTAGCAGGTGTATAATCGACCAAGTATTTCGGCTTGAGTTCTACATCTCTTATACGAGAGGTGTTTTTTTTCAAGTTTACATCGTTATTACATCCACCATCTAAGTATTCAAATGCGAATTTTGGAATTTTAGCCTTGGCCCGACTTCGTAAATCGTCCACTGATGGATACTTGTAATTTATCTGTTGTTTCATATATTCCTATTCATTTAAATCATAAATTTTGTCCATCAAAACCCATTTCTCGTTTGGATTACTGTTGGGAAGCGCTTGTTGGAAACTCCACATCAATGTTTCCCATTGTTGAACTTTTGAATTTTTAGCATCCATTTTTGCTTTTTTTTCAAACGTAAAAGAGCTGTCAACTTCTAAAATCATAAATAAGCGATTTCCTGTATTGTATATTTCAGCATTCTTAATACCAGAATCTTTCAAACTTTTTTGAATTTCGGGCCAAACATTTTGATGGTATTTTTTATACGTAGCAATTTTATCTACATTTTTTTTTAGATCTAATGCTAAACAATATTTATACGTTTTACTCACTTTATTTAAATTAATTATTGGTATTCAATGCTCTGTCTAAATGAGTATAACCCCCGTCTACAAAAATGAATTGCCCTGTTGTGTGACTTGATTTATCTGACAACAAAAAAACGACTGTATTGGCAATTTCTTTTGTGGTTGTCATCCGATTTTCAAGGGGTATTTTACTTGTTATAGCAGCTAATTTTTCCTCTTTATTTTCAAATGTATTTATCCATTTTTCATAAAGTGGTGTAAAACATTCTGCCACAATAACACAATTTACTCTAATGTGATAAGGTAAAAGTTCAACAGCCCATTCTCTTGTAAGTGCATTACGACCTCCATTGGCTGCTGCATATCCAGAAGTACCACCTTGTCCAGTTACCGATGTTTTAGATCCTATATTTACAATTACACCTTTTGTTTTTTTTAATTGTGGAAGAACCAATTGTGCAATTTGATAATAGTGTGCTAAATTCCGTTTGATTGAATTAATAAATTCGTCGTAAGAGCCATTCTCTAGTCCAACCCCATCATTAACCCCTGCGTTATTTACAAGGCCATCTATGCGGCCATAATCTTTGATAATTGAATCGATTGCTAGCTTCACATTGATTAGGATCAGTTAGTTCTGCAAGTGCATACCCTACTTCACAACCGTTTTGTTTGTATTGATTTACTGCCTTGAAAATACTATCCTTATTTCTTCCTAAAATTATTGGTATGGCACCCTCTTTAGCTAAAAGAGATACAATACCACCTCCAATACCTTTTGAACCACCAGTAACTATGATAACTTTATTTTTTAGTCCTAAATCCATACCATTAAAGATTATATATTTTTATTGCATTTTTACCTAAGATATTATTTTTCACCTCAATGGATTGGTTTTCTAAATAATCATTTACAATCTTTAACACTTTATCATAGTTTGCAGCTAACAAACAAACGGGCCAATCCGAACCGAACATAATTCGGTCAGGGCCAAAAGCTTTAAAAATAACATCTATATAGGGTTTAAAATCGTCCTCCTTAAATTTAAAATTAATCGTTTCGGTTACCATACCCGATAGCTTACAGTACACGTTTTTATGTTTAGAAAGTTGTTTGATATTGTGAACCCATATTTCGCTAATAGCTTTTGAGATAGTTGGTTTTGCAATGTGGTCTAAAATAAATTTTTGATTGGGAAACGCTTCAACTATCGCAATTGCGGATGGTAGCTGATTTGGAAAAACAAGAATATCATACGCTAAATCGTATTTTAAAAGCTTCCCTATGCCATTTTGCACATCCTTTCGCAGCAAATAGTCATCGTTTTCTGCTTGAACGATATGACGAACACCTTTAAATAGTGGGTTAGATGCATAATATTCAAGACGCTCCTCTAAATTGTTGGCTGTAAGATCTACCCAGCCAACAACGCCCTTTATAAATGGGTTTTTCTCGGCACATTGCAACAGAAATTCGGTTTCCGTTTCAGATTGGTCAGCTTGTACTGCTATGCAACCATCAATCTTATTTGCTTTTAAAATCGGTAACAAATCTTTGGGAAGAAAATCCTTTCTAATGGAATCCATAGAGGTATCTATCCATGCGTCTCTCACTGGGTCATACTTCCAAAAATGTTGATGGCTATCTATGATCATTTATAGGGTTTACATACTTGGCGGGAAACACCTAAATGTTCAATCCCTAATTCAACAATATCACCACTCTTAAGATATTTTGGAGGTGTTAATCCAAGCCCAACACCAAAAGGGGTGCCAGTAGAAATGACATCGCCAGGAAGTAAAGTCATAAACTGACTGATATAGCTCACAACATGCTGAATGTTAAAAATAAAGTCTGAGGTACTGCTATTTTGCATAATTTTACCGTTGAGTTTCAACCAAAGTTTTAAATTATTGGGGTCTGTAATTTCATCTTTTGTTGCAATAAAAGGACCAAGGGGAGCAAAAGTATCACAGCTTTTTCCTTTTACCCATTGACCTGAACGTTCTATTTGAAAGGCACGTTCACTTACATCGTTGTGTAAAACATAACCAGCTATATGGTCCATGGCATTTTTTTCGCTTACATAGGAAGCTGTCTTTCCAATTACAATAGCGAGTTCAACCTCCCAATCTGTCTTGGTGCTCCCTTTAGGGATTATAATATTATCAAATGGTCCCACAATAGCAGAAGTTGCTTTAAAAAAAAGGACAGGTTCTTGAGGAACCTCCATTCCACTTTCGGCAGCGTGTTTGGCATAATTAAGTCCAACACAAACAATTTTAGATGGTCGTGCAAGTGGTGCACCCCATCGGATTGTATCTTCAATAATGGGACACAAATCTTGATTTTTATCTAACCAGGTTTGTAGTTTTTCTATTCCATCGTCACCAAAAAAATCCTCATTGTAATCAGACACAAATGCAGATACATCTAACTTAGTTCCATCCGGCAACAAAACCCCTGGTTTCTCTTTATTAATAGTTCCAAATCTTATAAGTTTCATTTATTTTTATCTTGAGTTAAGTGTGATATAACCGCCATCAATTCCGTAGTTAGAGCCTGTAATAAAGCTAGATTCATTAGAACATAAGAATAATGCTAAATCTGCTATTTCTTGTGGCATTCCCATCCGACCAATAGGTTGAGTTTTTGATAAATTTTCAAACATTTCTGATTCTTTTCCTGGATAGTTTTTTTTAATAAAGCCATCAACAAAGGGTGTATGTACTCTAGCTGGAGAAATACAGTTGCAACGGATATTGTGGTTAATATAATCCTTTGCTATAGAGTAAGTCATTGTTAATACTGCTCCTTTTGTCATAGAATAGGCAAATCGATCTGAAATACCAACAGAGGAAGCTATGGATGCTAAGTTCAAAATCACTCCGCTATTTTGAGTTTTCATTAATGAAATACAAGCTTTTGTACAATTGAAAACCCCTTTGATGTTTATATTGTATAACCTATCTAAATCTTCCTCCTCACAGGATTCAATATTTCCAACATGCGCAACACCTGCATTATTAACTAAAATATCCACTGAGGTATGAGATGATATATTTGAAATTATGTCAGAAACTTGTTCAAAATTAGCTACATCACAGTGATGGGCTGTAGCTAAAAAACCCTTTGCTTTAATAGCTTCAACAGTTTGTAATGCAGATTGTAAATCATAATCGAGAATATGCACAAGAGCACCTTGTTGAGAAAATGTTTCAGCAATGGCTTTGCCTATTCCACTTCCGCCTCCTGTAATGATGGCGGCTTTATTTTTTAAAGAAAATTTTGTTTTCATATATTCAAATTTAGAGCGACAAGCCTCGTTTCCATGGAATAAAATCGTTTTGGTCTAATCTTCGTGCATGTGGTTGTATGGATCCACTTGCGACTTTTATTATATACTCAAGCAATGCTTTACCACAATCCTCTATGGTATCTACACCCTCAATAATAGAACCTGTATTAAAATCTATAATATCGTTCATTTTATTATACAGCTTAGTGTTTGTGGATACTTTTATAACAGGCACAGCTGGATTACCTGTGGGTGTTCCAAGCCCTGTTGTAAATAAAATTAAATTAGCGCCTGAACCCGCTAGGCCCGTAGTAGATTCTACATCATTCCCGGGGGTACATAATAAATTTAAACCGGGTTTTATTAACTGTTCTGTGTAATCCAAAACATCAACCACTGGCGAAGTACCTCCTTTTTTCGAGGCACCAGCAGACTTAATAGCATCTGTTATGAGTCCATCTTTTATATTTCCAGGAGATGGATTTGCAGAAAACCCAGCACCCAAAGCTGTTGCTTTAGTGTTATAAGCCTCCATGATTTTGGCAAACTTCTCCGCTTTATCAATATCAACACAACGATTGATAAGTTCTTGTTCTACGCCATTTAGCTCAGGAAATTCTGAAAGGATTGCAGAGCCTCCAAGACCAACAATTACATCCGAAACATATCCCAAGGTTGGATTGGCAGAAATACCAGAAAACCCGTCGGAGCCACCACATTCTAGGCCAAGTGTTAATTTACTTAAAGGCGCAGGAGCTCTTGACACTTTATTGGCTTTTATCAAACCAGTAAATGTTTTTTTTATAGCATCTGCCAGAAATTCTGGTTCAGATGTACTTTGTTGTTGTTCTAAAAAGTAAACTGGTTTTTTTGAATTCGGAGCTATCCTTTTTAGCGCCTGATTTAAAAGCTTAATCTGAGCATGTTGACAGCCTAAACTCAAAACTGTAGCTCCAGCAATATTTGGATTATTGATGTAACCTGCTAATAAATTACAGAGTGTAACTGAATCAGAAGTAGCGCCCCCACAACCTCCATCATGAGTTAAAAAATAAATTCCATCAACATTAGAAAATAAGGGTTTATTTTTATTTTTATTACTACTTTTTATTAAATCCACTTCCAGAAGTTCATTTTCTGAGGCTCCAGAATTATATTTTAAAATAAGCTCATCTAAATAGTAGGTGTCTGTAGGAGATTTCTCGTAACCAAATTTATCTAACATGGTTTTTTTCAGAATTTCAACATTTCTATTTTGACAAAAAACTAGAGGAATGACTATCCAATTGTTCTCGGTGCCAACTGTACCATTGTCTCTATGATACCCTAAAAATGTTCGGTTCAAAAGATCGGAAGAATTTGGAGCTTCCCATTTAATTTGCTTTTTTAATTTTGGAATTTCATAAGATGCTGTTTTGTGAAAAATATTAAACGTTGTTATGGATTCCCCTTTTTGAATTTCTCTAATTGCTTTTCCAACCACTACCCCGAACATGAAAACAGAATCTCCAATATTTAAGTTATCAATTGAAAATTTATGTTTTGAAGCAACATTACTTACAAGTTGAAATTTACTATCATCTATTTGAATTGTTAATCCTTTATTTAAATCACACAAAGCAACAACAATGTTATCCTTGGGATGGATTTTTAATATCTGTGAAGTAGTTTTTGAAATCATTGATGGGATTATAAAACAATTTTACAATAAATTTAAAATCATTCATACCAACAATGTGCAATTATTTATCACATAATTTCATGTCAGTAGTTAGGCTTTTGCTAGAGCTAAGGAAAGTAAAACATACACCTGTAAATAAATTAATATCAAAAGTATGATATGGAATGTTAATTAGTCTGTTTATTAAAAAACAAATATAAAATTTTAAAATCAAATTACCTACCAGTACCTACCAGTGTGTATATTTGAAATTTTATTTTATATTTGCTTTATGGGGATTGTAACTATTAAAGATAAATCGAGTACACCTAAGTACAAACAAATTATAACTTGTGTTGAAAATGCTATAATAAATGGCACACTAAAAAAAGGTGATAAATTACCTTCTTTAAATAGTATTAAAAGCCAACATTTTCTATCTAGAGACACTGTACTCAGTGCATTCAACGAATTGAAGACAAGAGGTGTTGTTCAATCTATTGTTGGTAAAGGTTATTATGTATTGAGTGAAGATATTAATGTTAAACAAAAAATATTTTTACTTTTTGATGAGTTCAACTCTTTTAAAGAAGATTTATACAATTCCTTTATAAATTGTATTGGAAAGAATGTTCAAGTGAATATATTTTTTCATCATTTTAACCTAGATGTTTTTAATAAACTTATAAATGATAAAACTGGCCATTACAGCTATTACGTTATAATGCCTGCCAATTTAAAAGGGACCGACACAGTAATTAATAGACTTCCAGATGATAAGGTCTATATATTAGACCAAATCCATCCAGAATTAATGGAGTATCCATCTATCTATCAAAATTTTAAGAAAGATATATATGAAGGCTTACAAGTCGGATTGAAACAAATAAAAAAATATCATAAAATAATACTATTGTATAACCAAGAGCGTCAACCAAAGGGTATTTCAGAAGGGTTCAATTTGTTTTGCACTCACAATGGTATTCAACATCAAATTATTGATACATTAATTGACAGAGAGTTATCGAAGGGAGAATTATACATCATTTTAGATGATAAAAATTTAATTCGAATCATAAAGAGAATTAAGGATGAGCATTTAGCTCTTGCAAAAGATATTGGCATTATTTCATACAACGATACCCTTTTAAAAGAAATTGTAGCAGATGGAATTACAACCATATCAACAAATTTTAACTTAATGGGAGAGCGCTTAGCCGAAATGATTTTAAATAATGAATTCGCTCAAGTTGAAAACCCGAACCATTTAATACTTAGAAAATCACTGTAAGAATTTGTATACACTAAAAGAAATAGAAACGAACGGATTACACTACCTAGAACTGGCAAGTTTTAATAAAAAATCAAAAGCGAAAATTTGCCTTAACCAAGGGGGTAGACTAAGTAGTTTTTCATTTGAAAACACTCAAATTCTTGAAGATTTTGATTCTTCAAGCTATAGAGACAATTACGCATCTGCTATTCTTTTTCCTTTTGCTAACAGAATCAAAGATGGTAAGTACACTTTTAAGGATTACAAGTACAAATTACAATGCAATGAAACTGACAAAAACAATGCCTTACACGGCTTAGTTTATAACAAGACATTCATTCTTATTAATAAAAAGTTGACATCAGATTTCGCCTCTGTAACCTTGCAATATAAAGATTATGGAAAGGTTAAAGGTTTTCCGTTTAAATTCCATATAGAATTAAGTTACACACTAAGTAAAAACGGAATGACTTTAGCTATTAAAGTTAAAAATAACGGTAAAAAGACCTTCCCTTTTACTCTAGGATGGCATCCTTATTTTTATACTACTGATTTATATAAAAGTTCAATAAATTTTAAAAGCGATAAAAAGTATGTATGTAATGAGCAACATATTATTACAGGTACAACGGCTTTGGATTTTGAAATGCCATTTAAACTTAAAGATGTAAAATTAGATGATGGTTTCCCACTTGAAACCAACGAAATTGATTTTTCAACACCAAAATATGATTTTAATATAAGATCTTCATCAGAAGAAAACTTTCTGCAACTCTACACTCCAAAAAATTGCAATGCTATTGCTATTGAACCAATGACTGGTGCCGCAGATAATTTTAATAATAAAATAGGGTTACAAACGCTGCAACCAAATGACACTTACCAAGTGAAATGGAATATTGCAATTGAAACTACTGTTACTAAACTAAATACTAACAAACTAATTGATAAACTATGCAATTCATAACATTCATTGGCTTTACAGCACTTGTTGCTATAATATCCTATTACAAAACAAGAAATACTGAAGAAACGTCTTCAGATGGTTACTTCCTTGGTGGCCGAAGCCTTACCGCTGGTGTAATTGCCGGATCATTATTATTAACCAACCTATCTACCGAGCAAATTGTTGGATTAAATGGGGCTTCCTATGAGAGTGGTTTATCTGTTATGGTTTGGGAAACTTTAGCCGCAATAGCAATGGTAGTTACTGCCATGTTTTTACTACCTAGATATCTTAAAGGTGGTATAACAACAGTACCTGGGTTTTTAGCAAAACGTTTTGATGTCACTACAAAAACATTAACCTCTGTTTTATTTCTTACAGGTTATGTGGTGGTTTTACTTCCTGTAATTTTATATTCAGGATCACTAGCCATTAGCGGTATGTTTGGTATTCCTGAATTACTTGGTGTTACACACACACAATCCATATGGATATGTGTTTGGGGAATTGGAATTATTGGTTCTATTTATGCGGTTTTTGGTGGACTAAAAGCGGTTGCAGTTTCCGATACTATAAACGCTATAGGCTTGTTAATTGGTGGAGTTTTAATTCCAATATTTGGATTAATGATGATTGGTGATGGTAGTATTTTAGATGGTCTTTCTACACTAACAACTGAAAATCCTGATAAATTTAAATCTATGGGAGGACCGGCAGATCCAGTACCATTCTATACCATCTTTACTGGTATGATGTTAGTACAATTATTTTATTGGGGGACAAATCAACAAATTATACAAAGAGCACTTGGAGCTAAGGATTTAAAAGAAGGACAAAAAGGTTTGTTATTGGCTTCGTTTATAAAAATATTAGGACCGTTAATTGTGGTATTACCTGGTATTATTGCATTTCACTTATTTCAAGGAAATTTAGAAAGTGCAGATAGTGCTTACCCAATGTTGGTGAAAAAAGTATTGCCTGGTGCTTGGGTTGGTTTCTTTGCGGCTGTATTGTTTGGAGCTATTTTAAGTTCGTTTAATAGTGTTTTAAATAGTTCTGTAACCTTATTTGGGATTGACGTATACAAAGAGCATATCAATAAAAATGCAAATGAAAAAACGATTGTAAAATATGGTAAAATCTTTGGTGTTATTTTAGCAATAGCATCTATGTTTATTGCACCACTTATTGCAAATGCGGGAAGTCTGTTTGACTATCTACAAGAAATAAATGGAATCTATAGTATTCCTATTTTAACTATAATAGTAGTTGGTTATTTAACAAAACGTGTTCCTGCTATTGCAGCAAAAATAGGCTTAGTTTCTGGATGCTTATTGTATATGATTAGTCAATTCTTTATGAAAGATTATTTTATAAATAAAGCATTAGAAACAGCAAAAGCAACAGGAGTAACTGATAAAGCAGCTTTAACCATTGTAGAAGTGCATGCATATCCACACTTCCTAGATGTAATGGCAATTCTATTTATCCTCAACATAGTGATTATGCTCATCATAGGAAAAATAAAACCAAGAGAGGAGCCTTTTGTACAACAATACACAAAACAGGTAGATATTACACCTTGGAAATATGTAAAACATGCTGGTATAGCAATCTGCGTCATTGTAATAGGTGTCTATGTTTATTTTGCATAATAATTATGAGCAAAAAATTAGTTATACAAGTAAAGCGATGTTTTAAAGAGCAATTTAAAACAAATCCACTTGTTGTATTTTCACCCGGAAGAATCAATCTTATTGGTGAGCATACCGACTATAATGATGGCTTTGCATTTCCAGCAGCTATTAATAAGGGTATTGTTCTTGCTATAAGCAAAAGTGATTCAAAAGAAAGTTACGTTTTTGCTTTTAATAAAAATGAAATCCACAAATTCGAGACAAAGCATATTAAGCCTCTAAAAAATGGAGGTTGGAGAAATTATATGCTTGGTGTTGTTGCTGAGTTACGAGTTTTAGGTAAGGAAGTTGAAAGTTTTAATGCTGTTTTCGGTGGTAATATTCCTCAAGGCGCAGGCATGTCCTCTTCAGCTGCTTTAGAGAATAGTTTTGTTTTTGGTATAAATGAATTATTTAATTTAGGTTTAACTAAACACGAAATGATTTTAGTATCTCAAAAAGCCGAACATAATTTTGCTGGTGTAAAATGCGGTATTATGGATCAATACGCAAGTATGTTTGGTCTAAAAAAGAGTGCACTTCTATTAGATTGCAGAACTATAGAATCTCAAACTTATAAAATAGATTTTAAGGACTATAAATGGATGCTTATAAATACCAATGTAAAGCATGATTTATCTGAAAGTGAATATAATGACAGACGTGAAGTATGCGAAAGAGTATCTGGTTTATTGCATCTAAATGCCTTGAGAGATGCTTCTAAAGAAGATATAGATCGCATAAAAAGTAACATTTCAGACGAAGATTATCAAAAAGCGCTTTTCGTAATTAATGAAAATCAACGTGTAATACAGTTTTCTGAAGCTATAAAAAATGGAGATACAAAAGCTTTAGGTAATTTGTTATGCCAATCTCATGAGGGTTTAAGCACCAAATATAAAGTCAGTTGTAAAGAATTAGATTTTCTTGTAGATAGAGCAAAAGAAAATCCTAATGTTTTAGGTTCTCGTATGATGGGAGGAGGCTTTGGCGGATGTACTATTAACCTTGTTAAAAAAGACGCATTTAAAACCTTTAAAAAAGAAGTCTCTAAAAATTTTAAGGCAGCATTTGAATATGATTGTGATGTGTATAGTGTAAAACTATCTAGAGGAACACAAATCATTAAAAAATAAGAAAATCTAAAATGAATACAAATTTGCAAGACTACTCGCACAAGCGATTTAATATACTTACAGGAGAATGGGTTTTAGTCTCACCACATAGAGCTAAAAGGCCTTGGCAAGGACAA
The DNA here is from genome assembly GCA_943789105.1 of uncultured Ulvibacter sp. Lineage (GTDB taxonomy): Bacteria > Bacteroidota > Bacteroidia > Flavobacteriales > Flavobacteriaceae > Patiriisocius. The sequence goes on from CALSSW010000001.1 coordinate 383,094, forward strand.
AAGGAGGAAATTTCTAATGAAAAGCGTCCAACTCACGATCCTACTTGTTATTTATGTGCTGGAAATACTAGGGTTAATGGTGAAGAAAACCCTAAGTATAATGACGTTTTTGTATTTATTAACGATTTTGCAGCCTTACAAACCACATCACCAAAGTTTGCTGTAAACGAGGGTTTATTAAAAGCTGAAAGTGAGCAAGGCATTTGTAAAGTAATATGCTTTAGTCCAGATCACTCTAAAAGTTTAGCAGATATGTCTGTTGAAAATATCAACAAAGTAGTTAAGACTTGGCAAAATCAATATACTGAGCTAGGTTCTAACAACATGATTAACTATGTTCAGATTTTTGAAAATAAAGGTGCTGTAATGGGTTGTAGTAATCCGCATCCGCACGGACAAATATGGAGTCAATCTACCCTACCTAATGAAGTAGATAAAAAAGACCAAAGACTAAAAGCATATTTCAGTAAGAACAACAGTAATTTACTAGGAGATTACTTAAAGCAAGAACTACAAGCAAATGAGCGCATCATTTATCAGAATGATGCTTTTGTGGTACTCACACCTTTTTGGGCCGTTTGGCCGTTTGAAACTATGATAGTTCCTAAAAAACAATGTGAAAACATCACAATGATTTCTCAACAAGATAGTTTAAACTTTGCTGATGCAATTTCTAAAACAACTAAAGCTTACGATAAATTGTTTAATTGTTCGTTTCCTTATTCAAGTGGAATTCATCAATCTCCTACAAATGGAGAAATTAATGATCATTGGCGTTGGCATATGAGTTTTTATCCGCCATTATTAAGAAGTGCAACGGTTAAAAAATTTATGGTAGGATATGAAATGTTTGGATCCCCTCAACGAGATATTACACCAGAGCAAGCAGCCAAAAGACTAAGGGGCTTCATTTAATTCTTATATTTAAGCACTAAAATGGTGTCTATATCGTCTATTTCACTTTCATCTAAAGTGACTATTAACCCATTATTTTTAAATTTAAAATCTACTTTATTTCCAGATTTAAAATATCTGAAACTATTTATGTTTGGACTGTAGTTTTCGATGATATAGGTTTTTTTATTGTCATCCAAAATGTGAAAATAAACTGTGTTTCCCGATCTTGTTGATGCAATTTCATCTGTAGTTTTTATAGGACCGCCTCTAGTTTTGTATACAGTTTTTCCATAAATTTTTAACCACTCCCCAACCTGCTTCAAAACACTAATGTTTTGGTCTTGAATTCTTCCATTAGGCATTGGTCCAACATTTAACAATAGGTTACTATTGTATCCTGCTGCTTTAACTAAATATTGAACTATTTTTTTCTTTGACTTGTATGTCCTGTCCTTGAGATTGAATCCCCATGACCCATTAATTGTCTCACAAACTTCTAATGGCAATTGGCCAATATTTTCAGCTTTTGTTGCAAATGATTTTGTATTTCTTCCTGGCAAATCTTTTTCAAACATTTGAAAATCTTCCCCCGGATTAGGTGCTAAGTGATGATTACTACCTATTAATGCTTGGGGCTGCAGTTTATGAATCAAACCATAAATTTCATCTAGCTTGAAATCCATGTTTTCATTTACTAGCTCTTTTTTTCCGTTTTTATTAATTTTAAATTCAAATTGATCCCATTGACCATCAAACCAAATGCCAGCGATTTCTCCATAATTAGTTAAAAGTTCCGTTAGTTGAGCTTTCATAAAATCGATATAATCGTTCCAATCTCCCTCTTTTCTTCCGTCAATACCTAAACCTGTTTTTCCTCTTGGGTAGTAATCATCTCGATACCAATCAAGTTGAGAATAATAGAAGAATATTTTTAAGCCATGTTTATTACATGCGTCTGTTAACATCTTAATTATATCTCTTCCATAGGGAGTTTTTTGAACAATATTAAAAGCAGATGCATTAGAGTCAAACATTGAAAAACCATCATGGTGTCTTGTGGTTATTGTAATATATTTCATACCAGCATCTTTTGCCATTAAAACCCATTGATCTGCATCAAAATAGGCAGGATTAAAAAATGTAGCTAGTTTGTTATATTCTGATATGGAGATATTTTGTTTGTTCATTACCCACTCTCCATCGCCCAAGACACTATATATTCCCCAATGAATAAATAATCCAAATTTGGCGTCTTGAAACCATTCTCTTGCCTGAATATTATCTTTTGATGGAATATAGTTTTCTTGGGAAAAGCACAATGGAGTTAATAAACACAGAAACAGAAATTTCTTCATCATAATATTTTTATTAAAATTAATTTAAGAAAAAAGCCTGTGCCTTGAACAGATGTTTTATTCTTAAATGACTAAAAATAGAGTTTTTATGACTTTATGAATACAATTATTGGTTTATTTTCAAAATATATCTCCAAAAATAAATTGCAATTTTTGGAGATAATTAGTACCCGGAATGGGACTTGAACCCACACGCAACAAGTGCACACGGCCCTCAACCGTGCCTGTCTACCAATTCCAGCACCCGGGTGTATTCTATACCAAAATTGAGGTGCATAGAAACAAAAAAAGTTAAACCATTAGGCTTAACTTTTTAGTGACCAGTCTGGGGCTCGAACCCAGGACCACCTCCTTAAAAGGGAGGTGCTCTACCAACTGAGCTAACTGGTCAAAATTTCAATTTTTTTTAATAAACTTTACAAACTAAATAAGTTTGGCTAAGCGAGTGCAAATATACTATCAATATATTTATCTTTCAAAGCATTTTAAAATAAATTTAAACTTTATTTGTAAACCTTTATATTACAATAAATAACAATTAAAATTTCATGAAAATAGTGCTTTTAGGATACATGGGTAGCGGTAAAACAGTTGTTGCAAAACAATTGGCAACGGCCTTACACTACTCTTTTGTTGATTTGGACATAGCTATTGAAGAAGATCAAAAACTTCCCCTTAAACAATTATTTGAAAACAAAGGAGAACTCTATTTTAGATCAAAAGAAGGGCTTGTATTAAACTCCTTACTAAAGGGTTCTGAAAATGTAGTTTTAGCCTTGGGTGGTGGCACCCCATGTTATGGTGATGTGATGCAAAAACTAACACATACCCAAGATGTTTTAACCATATACCTTAACACAAAGATAGACACCCTGACAAACCGCTTGTTTTTGCAGCTTCAAACAAGGCCTTTAATTTCTCATATTTCTGATAAAGAAGTATTACGAGATTTTATACGCAAACACCTCTTTGAGAGAGGTTTTTATTACCAACAAGCGCATTATAAAATTGCGGTAGATCAAAAATCTGTTCAAGAAATAGTAAGAGAAATAGTGGCACTTTTATTCTAAAATAGCACGATTATTTCCTGGCTCGAATATCACTGCAACATTCTCATTAATTGAGGTAGACAAAGAAATGCCTTTGTAATCTGCTTTTATAGGATATTTTTTATGATTTCTATCTACAAGTACTGCCGTTTTAAACTGTTTAAGAGGGACCTCCAAAAAATGCTTTACAGCATAAATTAAGGTGGTTCCAGAGTGCAGCACATCATCAACTAGTAGCAACGATTTATTTTGATAGTCTTTTGGTTTTAATGATGTGGTAATAGGTTTGATAGGATTTTTTTTATCCATGGTTACTTTGCAAAGCGTAACTTTTATGGGTGAGATTTTTTCTACGGCGGTTTTTAATTTTTCTGCAAAAATGTAACCGTTTGTCTTAATACCGGCAATAATTACTTCTTCTTGAGAAATATTAGCCTCATATATTTGATATGCAATGCGTTTTAATTTATGAGCTATTTCTTTTTTGCCAAGAATTATTGTTTCTGTTGATGCCATTGGGTACATTATGTTTGTATTAATTTCAAAGATAGTAAAAGATACCTTGGTTTATTCTTCTTCTTTTTTATAGTCTTCTATGTCTCTTCTGTCCTTTTTGGTGGGTCTTCCCATGCCTCTTTTTCTGTAATATTCTTTTGAATATTTTAATAATTCTTGATGTTGGAAGGCCTCTTTAGGTGTGGTGTCTACTCTGTATAGGTCAACGAGTTTTGGGCCCACTCTACTTTTTGGAACCTCTATAACTTTTAGGGTGTAATTTACTTGATTTTTTCTAACTGTAACATTGTCTGCGGGATAGACGTCTCTAGAGGGCTTGACTGTTGCATTGTTTATACGCACAGCTCCCTTTTTACAGGCTTGTGTTGCAATGCTTCTTGTTTTGAAGTACCGTACAGACCATAAATATTTATCTATCCTCATACATTTTTAGTTAAATTGTATATTAACAATACAACAAAAATAACTGAAAATTGTATCTTGCACACTAAAATAAACAACTGTGAAAAATTTAAAATTTCTACTACCTATAGTTGCCTTAACATTGCTTTTAGTAACTGCTTGTGATAATGACGATGATAGCTCACAAGACAACTTCATACCAGCCCGTGATAGAGCCGAGGAAAATATTGATTCAACATTTGAGGTAGAACGTTATTTAACCACTCATTTTTACAACTATGATGAGTTTGAAAACCCGCCAGCAGGCTTTGATTTTAAAATACGGTTTGATACCATTGCTGGTGCAAACGCAGATAAAATACCATTAATACAGCATCCCAACTTATATTCTAAAATGGTGCAGGACAGGGTCAATGAAGATGTATCTTATAAATTATATTACTTAAAGGTGATTGAAGGCCAGGGGGATCAACCAAGTTTCCCAGACATTGTAAGAATAAACTACGAGGGTACCTATGTAGTTGATGAAGAAGGTATAAACGAAAACAAGCTCTTTGATAGTTCTGTTACTCCAATTCAGTTCGATTTGACTTCTATTGTAAATGGCCTTCAAGATGCGCTCATAGAATTTAAAGCCGCCACTGGTTTTATTAATAATGCTGACGGTACTGTAACCTATGAAGGTTTTGGAGTAGGAGCTGTGTTTATGCAAAGCGGTTTAGGGTATTACGTGAACCCTCCTCCTGGATCTGCAGTAACTATTCCTGTGTATTCCCAGCTTATTTTTACATTTCAGTTATTTGAAACTGAAATTGGAGACCAAGATGGTGACGGTGTACCTTCTGTTTTAGAGGATGTAAATGGTAACGGATTAGAAGAAGATGACGATACAGACTCAGATAACCGAAGCAACTACGTTGATCCAGATGATGATGGAGACGGAAGACCTACAGAAGATGAAATAGAAATAAATGATGATGGTACTATCACATTTCCAGATACAGATGGAGATGGTGTTGCTGATTATCTAGACTCAGATAGTTAATCTTTATTTTCTTTACATACGAGCAAAAAAAAGACGCTTTAAGACTATTTCTTAAAGCGTTTTTTTAAAGTTTTAAAGGTTATTGTTATTTTCTTGCAACGACCTTTGTTGCAGCCTTAACAATTGCAGCGGCGTTTAAGCCGTATTTTTCCATTAATTGATCTGGTGTTCCAGATTCTCCAAAGGTATCCTGGGTAGCGACAAACTCTTGTGGCACAGGATGATTTTCTGCTAAAATCCTAGAAACACTTTCTCCCAGTCCGCCAAGGTAGTTATGCTCTTCTGCAGTAACCACACAGCCGGTAATAGCAACTCTCTTCAAAATTGCAGCAGCATCAAGTGGTTTTATGGTATGAATATTTATAACCCCAGCGCTAATACCCTTCTCTTGTAATGTTTTACAAGCCTCGAGCGCTTCCCAAACCAGATGTCCTGTGGCAATAATAGTAACATCTGTACCTTCTTGAAGCTCCACTGCTTTACCAATAGTAAAGCTGCTATTTTCTGGGGTAAAGTTGGCTACTTTTGGCCTTCCAAAGCGCAAGTATACCGGCCCATCATAATCTGCAATGGCAATTGTTGCTGCCTTTGTTTGATTGTAATCACAGGTATTAATTACCGTCATACCTGGCAGCATTTTCATCAAGCCAAGATCTTCAAGTATTTGGTGTGTTGCGCCATCCTCTCCAAGGGTAACCCCTGCGTGAGATGCACATATTTTTACATTTTTACCACTGTATGCAATGCTTTGACGTATTTGGTCATAAACCCTTCCGGTAGAGAAGTTAGCGAAAGTACCTGTAAAGGGTATCTTACCTCCAATGGTCAGGCCAGCAGCCATTCCCATCATGTTTGCCTCTGCGATACCAACTTGGAAGAAGCGCTGAGGATGATTTGCTTTAAATGCGTCCATTTTTAAAGACCCTGTTAAATCTGCACAAAGTGCCACCACATTTTCATTGGTCTTTCCAAGCTCGGTAAGTCCTGCTCCAAAACCAGATCGTGTATCCTTTTTTCCTGTGTCTATATATGTTTTCATAATATTATGGTAGTAGCTTATTAATAATCTCCTAAGGTTTCTGAGTTTTGAGCAAGTGCAGATGCAAGCTGCTCGTCATTGGGTGCTTTTCCGTGCCAAGCATGAGTATGCATCATGAAATCAACCCCATTACCCATTACTGTTTGTAGCAATACACAAACAGGTTTTCCTTGACCCGTTTTAGCTTTGGCACGTTCCATACCCTCTAAAATAGCTTGTATGTCATTTCCTTGTTCTATGGTAATTACTTCCCAACCAAAGGCTTCAAATTTTCCCTTTACATTTCCTAGAGGTAAAACTGTATCTGTAGATCCGTCAATTTGTTGCCCGTTTAAATCTACCGTTACAATCAAGTTGTCTACTTTGTTTCCAGAGGCGTACATAATTGCTTCCCAGTTTTGACCTTCCTGCAATTCTCCATCACCACACAGGGCATAGACAATATGGTTGTCATTGTTTAATTTTTTTGCTGCTGCTGCACCAATAGCCACAGAAATTCCTTGTCCAAGTGATCCAGATGCGATCCTAATACCAGGTAATCCTTCGTGTGTGGTTGGGTGTCCTTGTAGCCTTGAGTTAAGAAGCCTAAAGGTGTTTAATTCCTCTACTGGGAAATACCCAGAGCGTGCCAAAACGCTATAAAAAACAGGTGAGATATGCCCGTTAGACAAAAAGAAAATGTCTTCTTGGTTTCCGTCCATATTAAATCCTTCTTTGCGCTGCAGCACTTGTTGATAAAGTGCTACAAGAAACTCTGCGCAGCCTAGAGATCCTCCAGGATGGCCAGAATTTACTTTATGTACTTGTCTTACAATATCTCTACGCACTTGGGTAACAAATGCTTCTAATTGGGTAATATCTGCCATGGTATATTTTGGTTTCTTGCTCAAAAATACTTCTTTAAAGGCCTAAGAAAAAGAAGTGCCAAATGAGGTTATTAACGATTTTTAAGTTTTAGTTAACATTGTTGCATTGTTTTTAATTTTGACAATCAATTAGACATTATTTTAGTAGTATTTGTTTCTCTATCCATCAAAAAAAATGTCATTTACTCCTTCGTACTTCCTGCAGCAAATGTATCTTTGACTATTGATTAAAACATCACATGGATTTTAAACTCGAAGCTATAGATATACAAGGGCAAGCCCGCGCTGGTTCCATTACACTAGATCACGGAACAATTCAAACTCCAATATTCATGCCTGTTGGTACTGTAGGGACCGTCAAAGGGGTCCATCAAAAAGAATTGCGTGAACAAATTAATCCAGATGTTATTCTAGGTAATACCTATCATTTATATTTACGCCCAGGAACAAAAATTCTTGAAAAAGCGGGGGGGCTTCACAAGTTCATGAACTGGGAGAGAAACATCCTTACAGACTCTGGAGGGTATCAAGTTTATTCTCTCTCAGACAACAGAAAAATTAAAGAAGAAGGAGTGAAGTTTAAATCTCACATAGATGGAAGTTATCATTTTTTTACGCCTGAGAATGTGATGGAGGTTCAGCGAAGTATTGGAGCAGATATTATTATGGCCTTTGATGAGTGCACACCCTACCCTTGTGATTATAATTACGCCAAAAGGTCTATGCACATGACTCATCGTTGGTTAGAGCGTTGTTTAACTCATCTTGAGAAGACTCCCTTTATGTATGATTATACACAAACTTTCTTTCCTATTGTACAGGGAAGTACCTATAAAGATTTACGCAAACAATCTGCAGAGTATATTGCCTCAGTAGGGGCGCAGGGTAATGCTATTGGCGGTTTGTCTGTAGGGGAGCCTGCCCATGAGATGTATGAAATGACCCAGGTGGTTACGGATATTTTACCCAAAGATAAGCCTCGGTATTTAATGGGGGTAGGAACTCCAATTAACTTACTAGAGAATATCGCCCTGGGTATTGACATGTTTGACTGCGTGATGCCCACTAGAAATGGTAGAAATGGGATGCTTTTTACTGCACATGGAACAATCAACATTAAAAATAAAAAATGGGAGGCAGATTTTAGTGCGATTGATGACATGGCAATAACATGGGTAGATACAGAGTATAGCAAAGCTTATTTACGTCATTTATTTACTGTAAATGAAATGTTAGGCAGGCAAATTGCCACCATACACAACCTTGGTTTTTATTTATGGTTGGTGCGTGAGGCTAGAAAACATATCTTAGCAGGAGATTACACGCCCTGGAAAAACATGATGGTACAACAAATGGATAAAAGGCTATAAGGCCATATACAATGTTAAGCATACTCGATAAGTACATACTAAAACGCTATTTAGGAACATTTGTCCTCCTATTACTGCTATTTATACCAATTGGTATCATTGTAAATCTTGCCGAGAAAATTGATAAAATTTTAGATAATGAGGTGCCATTTATGGAAGTTGTCAACTATTATTTAGATTTCACAATTTACTTTGCAAATTTATTATTTCCTTTATTTTTATTTTTATCTGTGATTTGGTTTACCTCCAAATTGGCAAATAACACAGAGATTATTGCTTTTTTGAGCAGCGGAGTATCCTACTACCGTTTTTTAAGGCCTTATATTATTGGCGCTACCATTGTGTGTATTGCCGCTTTTTTTCTAGGAATGTTTATTGCTCCAAAAGCCAGCCAAGGGTTTAATGAGTTTTCATTTAAATATCTAAAAAAAGGCCGTCAGGATCGTGAAAAATCTAACGTATATAGACAGATTAATGACAATGACTATATATATGTAAGTTACTTTAACGTTTCAGAAAAAAGTGGAAGTAATTTTACCCTAGAACATTTCGAGGATAAAAAAATGACCTACAAAATAGCGGCCTCTAGAATTAAGTTTAACGAAAAAGACAGCACCTACTCCTTGTTTAATTATACAAAAAGAAGAGTAGGGCTAGACAATGATATTATAGAGCGTAAAAAACGGTTGGATACCGTCTTTAGTTTTGATCTTGATGATCTAACTCCCGTAAAATACATAGCCGAAACTCTAAACCTCCCAGAACTTAATAATTTTATTGCAAGCGAGAAGAAGAAAGGATCTTCTTTTATTAGTGCCTACGAAGTGGTGCGCCACAAGCGTTGGAGTTTACCAGTTTCTGCCTACATATTAACTATCATTGCAGTAGCAGTTTCTTCAGTAAAACGCCGTGGTGGTATGGGTGTTAACCTAGCCATTGGCATAGCCATAGGAATGGTGTTTATTTTCTTTGATAAAATATTCGGAACCCTAGCTGCTAAAAGTGATTTCTCACCTTTTGTAGCTTCTTGGGCGCCTAATATTGTGTTTGCTATTTTAGCCATTTATTTGTTACGCAATGCCAAACGCTAAACTCCTTAATTACCTGCACTTACATATTATTGTCTTTATTTGGGGCTTTACCGCTGTGTTGGGAGCCCTTATTAGCACTGATGCCCTTGGTTTGGTTTGGTTTAGGATGAGTATTGCATCTTTGCTTATATTGGCTTGGGTAGGATACAAGAAAATACCACTTACATTTAGTAAAAATACCATGTGGGTTTTTTTACTTGCAGGGGCAGTTATAGCCGTGCATTGGCTTGCTTTTTTTGGAGCTATTAAAACTGCAAATGTCTCTGTAACACTAGCCATTATGTCTACGGGCTCTTTCTTTACTGCTTTACTAGAGCCTATTTTTTATAAAAGAAATATTATTTGGTATGAGGTTGTTTTTGGCCTTATTGTAGTTTTGGGCTTGTATGTTATTTTTCAGGTGGAGGGAGATTACTCTTTGGGTATTTTACTGGCCCTGATATCCTCGTTTTTGGGGGCTCTTTTCTCTGTTATTAATGGCAAGTTGGCCGTGAGGTATAATGCAAGCGCAATTTCTTTTTATGAGCTGTTTTTTGGAGTTTGTTGTATTTCTGTGTACTTGTTTTTTAGTGGGAGTTTTGACGCTTCATTTTTTACCTTAACGCTCTCAGATTGGGGCTATTTGTTTATTCTTGCCTCTGGGTGTACCGCCTATGCATTTATTGCCTCTGTCCATGTCATGAAATGGATTAGCCCATACACAGTTATGCTAACCATAAACCTGGAACCGGTGTATGGTATTGTGTTGGCCCTTTTGATCCTTGGGGAATCAGAAAATATGGGCCCTCAGTTTTATTACGGTGCTGCAATTATTATTTTAACGGTTGTTGCAAACGGAATTATTAAAAACAGGATTAAAAAGAAATCAAAAAATTAAAGCAGTTCAATACATAGCTCAAAACAAAATTTTATCTTTGTAAAAAATCGTAATACAACCTATTGAAAAACCATTATGGAATACCTAGATTTTGAATTACCTATTAAAGACTTGCAAGAGCAATATGAAAAGGCCTGCCAAATTGGTGAGGACAATGATGTAGATGTTACAAATACCTGCGAGCAAATTGAATTAAAATTAGCAGAAACTAAAAAAGAAATATATAAAAATATAACTCCTTGGCAACGTGTACAATTATCACGTCACCCCAATAGACCTTACACCATGGACTATATAAATGCAATTTGTGGCGATAGTTTCGTTGAGTTGCATGGAGATCGTGGTTTTAAAGATGATAAAGCAATGGTGGGTGGTCTAGGTAAGATTGGAGATCAGAGCTATATGTTTATAGGACAACAAAAAGGATACAACACCAAAACACGCCAATTTCGTAATTTTGGTATGGCAAACCCAGAGGGCTACAGAAAAGCATTACGCCTAATGAAATCTGCTGAGAAATTTAAAATCCCTGTAGTATGTCTCATTGATACTCCAGGTGCTTACCCAGGACTAGAAGCAGAAGAGCGTGGCCAGGGAGAAGCAATTGCAAGAAATATTCTAGAAATGACCCGTCTTAAAGTACCTATTATTGTACTTATTATAGGGGAAGGCGCCAGTGGTGGAGCCCTAGGGATTGGTGTGGGAGACCGCGTACTGATGCTAGAAAACACATGGTATTCTGTGATTTCTCCAGAGAGTTGCTCTTCTATATTGTGGCGTAGTTGGGAGTTTAAAGAACAAGCTGCCGAGGCATTAAAGCTTACCGCCACAGACATGAAAAAGCAAAAACTCATTGATGTTATTGTAAAAGAACCTCTAGGAGGTGCTCATACAAATAGAGCAAAAACATTTACCACTGTTGCAAATGTTATTACCAAAGAATACAATCAATTAAAAGACTTATCACCAAAAGATTTGGTCGCCCAACGTATGGATAAATATTCACAGATGGGAGTCTATAATCAATAAAGCTAGTGGTAGCAATACATCTTAAAATCTGAGACGCCTGTCTCAGATTTTTTTTATGCTTATTAACAATATTCCAGAGTTTTCAACAATTAAATTGTTAATGAGTGGTGGAGAGAAGGACCACAAAATAAACCATGGCATCGTAACAATTTCTTTACATTCGTTCTATGGAAAAACTGCAACCTAACTCCCCTTATAAAAAACGCCCTGCTCAAGTAATAAACTTAGAAAAAGGCAAAATACCTCCACAAGCTACTGATTTAGAGGAAGTTGTGCTTGGGGCTATGATGATTGACAAAAAAGGAGTTGATGAGGTTATTGATATTTTGAACCCAGATGTTTTTTACAAAGAAGCCCACCAACACATCTTTGAGGCTATTAACACCCTATTTGTGGAAAGCCAGCCTGTAGACTTATTAACCGTTTCACAGCAGTTAAAGAAGATGCAAAAGCTTGAACTTGCTGGAGGAGAGTTTTATTTAATACAACTGACTCAAAAAGTATCTTCTTCTGCCCATATTGAGTTTCATGCCCGCATCATACTTCAAAAATATATTCAGCGAAGTTTGATTAAAATTTCAAATGAAATTATTGAAGATTCTTATGATGTATCTACAGATGTTTTTGACCTTTTAGATTCTGCAGAGAGTAAATTATACGATATTACCCAAGGTAACATTAAGCGTTCTAGTGAAACGGCTCAAGATTTGGTTATTCAAGCCAAAAAGAAAATTGAAGAAATTGCCAACAAAGAGGGTTTGTCTGGAATTCCATCTGGTTTTACAGAAGTAGATAAGTTAACCTCGGGATGGCAGCCCAGTGATTTAATTATTATTGCAGCGCGTCCTGGTATGGGTAAAACAGCCTTGACCTTATCCATGGCTCGTAATATGGCTGTAGATCATAACATTCCTGTTGCATTTTTCTCATGTGAGATGTCTTCTGTACAATTAATCACCAGACTCATCTCTAGTGAAACGGGTCTATCTTCAGAAAAATTAAGAACTGGAAACCTAGAAAAGCATGAGTGGGAGCAGTTAAATGTAAAGGTGAAAGGCCTTGAAAAGGCTCCTCTATTTATAGATGATACCCCTTCTCTTTCTATTTTTGACTTGCGTGCAAAGGCAAGACGTCTTGCCTCTCAGCAAGGGGTTAAAGTCATTATGATTGATTACTTGCAGTTAATGACTGCCGGTGGAGGAAAAAATGGCGGAAATCGTGAACAAGAAATATCTACCATATCTAGAAACCTAAAAGCATTAGCAAAAGAATTAAATGTTCCAGTTATTGCACTATCTCAACTATCGCGTGCTGTAGAGACTCGTGGAGGATCCAAAAGACCGCTATTGAGTGACCTTCGTGAATCTGGAGCCATCGAGCAAGATGCAGATATTGTATCGTTTATTTACCGTCCAGAATACTATAAAATTGACGAGTGGGATGACGATGAGCACACCCCAACTGCTGGTCAAGGTGAGTTTATTGTGGCAAAGCACCGTAATGGAGGTTTGGATGAAATACGTCTTAAATTTGTTGGTAATTTAGGTAAGTTCGAAAACTTAGACACTTTTCCTTTCTCTAATGAAATTGCATCGAGTATGAATAATGCTGCAAATGATGATACTTTTAAAACACCTGATTTTCCATCTGCCGAGGATGCCTTTGGAACAAACTCTAATGACGACCTTCCTTATTAACACCAATATGCGATAGTTTTTAATAGTTAATAATGAGGTTTTGGTTTCCTTTTTTAAAATTTAAAATTCTTTCTTGCGCTCAACCTTTGCCTTAGATTTTGTGGTTATATTTACAGCATGACTAAGTTATTCACCTTACTATTTATCTGTCTTTTTAGTGTACAGAGTTATGGCTCATATATTCTCATACCCATGGATGAGGCCACTCAAAAAGAACATTTAAAAGCCTATGGTATTACCTACTGGGTACTTGAGAGAAACGTAAAGACCAAGTGGCTTCTCAACTATAGAGGTGGTTCGTTTTTAATGCCAGATAGTGATCAGATCCGTAAAGAATGCCAAATTCGTGGCGTTTCTTTTGAGGTTATTAGCGACAGTAAAACTGCTCAGATATTAAAAGAAATAAGCAGCCCTTCTCAAAATATGGAAGCTGTGGTGTTAGAAAAAGCACCCAAAATTGCAGTGTACTCTCCAAAAGGGAATCAGCCCTGGGATGATGCAGTTACCATGGTATTAACCTATGCCGAAATACCCTACACAACTATTTATGATCAAGAGGTTTTAAGGGATGAGCTTTTATTGTATGATTGGTTGCACCTTCACCACGAAGATTTCACAGGACAGTATGGGAAGTTTTATAGAGCCTACAGATCTGCTCCATGGTACATTGCAGAAAAAAGCAAATCTGAAGCATTGGCAGCCACCCTGGGATATGCTAAAGTTTCTCAGCAAAAAAGAGATGTTGCCTTAAAAATTAGAGATTATGTAGTAGGGGGTGGTTTTATGTTTGCCATGTGCAGCGCTACAGATAGTTTTGATATTGCGCTTTCTGCAAAGGATGTGGATATTTGTGAGCCGATGTTTGATGGTGATGCCAGTGATGCAAATTATCAAAGCAAGATAGATTTTAAACAAACATTTGCTTTTAAAGATTATATTTTAGAGAGAAGCCCAATGGTGTATGAGTTTTCTACTATAGACATGACTTCAAAACGAAAGGTTTCTAAACAAACAGATTACTTCTCATTGATGGACTATTCTGCCAAATGGGATCCAATTCCTACCATGCTTGTTCAAAACCACACCTCACTAGTAAAAGGTTTTATGGGGCAAACTACAAGTTACACTCCAGATCATATTAAATCAAATGTTTTGGTGATGGGAGCACACAGCTCAAGTGGTGAGGCCAGGTATATTCATGGTATTAAAGGCAAAGGATTTTTCACCTTTTATGGTGGTCATGACCCAGAGGACTACCAACATAGAGTAGGAGACCCAAAAACAGAGTTGGCCTTGCATCCAAATTCTCCAGGATACAGGTTAATTTTAAATAATGTGTTGTTTCCGGCAGCAAAAAAGAAAAAACAAAAGACCTAATTTATTTGTGTAAAGACAATAGATATGCAGCTGCTTGAAAGGGGCTTGTATTTGAGTTTGCTAGTGCCTTAAGTTGTTCTTGTAATGCTATTTTAATTTTCGGATTTCCGTAGAAATCACTCTTTAGTGTGTTTTCTATGGTTTGTAACATCCAGAAATGTTGCTGATTTTCTCGCTTGGATATAAAATACCCTGTTTCTTTCATTTGGGTTACATAACCATCAATTAGATCAAGAGACTCCTTAATTCCTTCATTTTTTAGAGCACTACAGGTTATGGTTTTTGCAATCCATCCATTGTCTTTTGGAGGATATAAATGCAAAGCTCGATTAAACTCTGTTTTGGCTAATTTTGCCGCTTTAATATTCTCTCCATCTGCTTTGTTAATGATAATGGCATCTGCCATTTCCATGATGCCTCGTTTTATGCCTTGCAATTCATCTCCAGCACCAGCTAGCTTTAATAGTAAAAAGAAATCTGTCATAGAATGCACTACCGTTTCGCTTTGTCCTACACCCACAGTTTCAATAACTATATGTGAGTAACCAGCAGCCTCACAGAGTATAATAGCTTCTCTTGTTTTTCTTGCCACCCCTCCTAAAGAATCTCCACTTGCAGAGGGTCTTATAAATGCCAATTTATTTTTAACCAACTCTTCCATCCTGGTTTTATCTCCCAAAATACTACCGTTGCTTAAACTACTACTTGGGTCAACGGCCAAGACGGCTACTTTATGCCCCTTTTGGGTTAGCAGTGTTCCAAACTGTTCAATAAAAGTGCTTTTTCCTACCCCTGGTACTCCAGTGATACCAATACGTATAGATTTATTTGCATGAGGTAAACATCCTTCAATTAATTGTTTTGCAGCTGCTTGATCTTTGGGTGCCGTACTTTCAATAATTGTAATAGCTCTACTGAGTGCTGTTTTATTTCCTGCCAGCACCCCAAGAGTAAGTTCTGGAATGCCTTGCTTTTGCTTTCGTGCTTTTTTTAATTTTAAAGCAGTTACATTGCTAAGATTCATGGGTTTTTCAACACCCTGAAGTTCATTTAACGCACTGTTATGTTTTTTTGGTTTTTTCACCATGTGAATTTATGACAAATTTATGACATTTGATTTTTCAAAACTTATTTTAGACTGTATATTGAGTATTTAACACAAAAATAAAATACTATGACTACATTATATCAAGCAACAACAAATGCAACTGGCGGAAGAGCCGGCCATGTGCTAAGTGAAGATGGGCCAATAGATATGGCTCTCTCTGTTCCAAAATCTATGGGAGGAGATGATGGTAGTGGTGTAAATCCAGAGCAACTTTTTGGGGCAGCATACGCAGCCTGTTTTGGAGGTGCTTTGCAAGCTGTTGCAAAAATACATAAACTAGATATAGATGTGAGTCAAATTAGTGTAGATGCTACCATTGGTTTTTGTAAAGATGAAGATGGTTTTTTTCTAGAAGCAACCCTAGATTGTTATATTCCAGATGTTGACACACAAACAGGAGAACAATTAGTTAATGATGCCCACCAAATGTGCCTGTTTTCAAAGGCTACTCGAGATAATATTACAGTAACCTTAAATTTACTGCTAGATTCATAAATAGAATACCTACTATAAAAAATCCCAAGATTGAAATTTCAATTTTTGGGATTTTTACTTTTATAAAAAGGACTAAAACCTTACTCTTTTAAAATGTGGTATTGAGCACTCTGCCCATTTACAAATACAGTTAATATATAAGACCCACTAGATAGGTTGCTCATATCCATAGTTGTTTGTGTTGCATTAATAGTACTTTTCAATACCTCAGCTCCTAGTATGTTTCTAAGAACAACTTTTTCGATACTATTATTATTTTTAAGTGTTACCACCCCTGAAGTTGGATTAGGGAAATACGTAAAGTTTTCAAAAACAGTGTTTTCAACACCAAGAATTTGTGAAATATTAATAGTTGTCGCTCCTCCAGAATTTGTTGCTAGTAAAAAATAGTATTTGCCTATTTCTGGAACTATAGAAGAACTAGTTCCTGTAAAGCATGGATTTTGAGCATCCTCAACCCTAATTAACTCTGTTACACTCGGGGTTGGAGTACTGGCTTCAAAAAATATGACGCTACTCACACCGTTTGGTGATACAATAGAGGCGTCTGTTAGTCCCATACCAGGGGTACACAAAAAGTAATACCAAACACCATTAAATCCGTCAATGGTGCAATTGGTTGGATTGCCACCTTCTTCTGTTGCAAATTGTGTGTTCACATTTTCATCTGTATATGTGCCTGGAATATTTATGGCATTTATAATTAGATCGTTTACTGGAGGTTCTGGCGGTGCGGCGCAATCTATAGTTAATGTGAAGTTTCCAGTGTCTCCATTATAGCCCTCTATCGCTATGTAATAGGTAGTTCCTGGAATTGTTGTTAATGTTATTTCTGAGCCTAAATCACAAGCGTCATCATTTTCCATTGGGTTGTCAAGGTCACAACTTGTGTAGATACGCATATAAGAATCATAGTCAAAGGCTGTACACAAAGAAAATGCAACATCTCTTTCTTGTGGTGATGTCTCTGTATATTTATAAAAAGCATCTGGGCCACCCACTCCGTTTGTATCTGTTTTGTCTAGAGTTGTTCCCTCTATGGAGCCTCCACAAAGAATATCGATCGCTGTTTGGCAGTTGTCATTAAAACCTTCTGGACTAAAAACTAGTTCCCAGTCAAATGCAGCTACTTCCCATCTATCATCCCACTCAATTAAATATTCTACTCCACCAACAACTTCAACCCCAAGTAAAATTGAGCCAAACCCATTAGGTGCATCACAACCATCATCATCATCTGCAACAGCAGTTAATACATCACAACCATCTGTGTAAACATTAACTCTTGTATCTATTTCTGTTGGGTCTGAAGCACAAGAGCTAATGTTTATAGTACCATCCTCAATAGGTGTATAGCTATACCATAAGGCATCTGATGCATCCCCTTGTGTTGCCCCGCCAGATCCATCAATGATAAATACATCATTAAACACCCCTGGTGTTACCGCAAGTGCCTCTTCACAGTTAGTTCCACCAACTGGATCGGGTGTATAGGTAAATTCCCAGTCAAAGGCATCTGCACCCCACCTGTCATCCCATTCAAACAAATATTCTTGACCAACAGTAACTGCAACATCTTGAAGTATTGACCCAAAAGTAGTTGGAGCATCACAGCCATCATCATCATTAGCAATTGGCGTTAATGTATCACAAGTGTCTGTGTAAATCCATAATCTTGTATCAATTCCAGCAGGATCTGAAGCACAAGAGTTAATGTTAATAGTACCGTTTCCAGTTGCTATATAACTATACCACATAGCATCTGTGGCATCATCTTGAGATGCTCCGCCAGAGCCTACAATAATTGCAACATCGCTATAGATTGCCGGTGTTATTAAAACTGCATTAGCACAATTGTCACCGCCATTTTGCGCTTTGGTTTGCCATGTAAAAGAAGTTGCTACTGCTAGTAAAAATAAAATATAATTTTTTCTCATGGCTTTTGTTTTAAGTTGTTTCTCAAATATAGTATTATTTTTTTTTAAAAAATAGATGCTTTTGTGAAACAGCGTTGCTAAATTGTCGTCCTATAAAAGACTCCTAATAAACTATTAACAAACGTGTCAAATTCTTTACTTGTCGAGCAGTGCAGAGCACAAAACCCTAGAGCTCAAACTGCTCTGTATAGCCAGTATTGTGAGGGTATGTTTATAGTTGCTAGCAGATATCTAAAAGATACAGCAGAGGCTGAGGATGCCATGCAGGTGGCCTTTATTAAAGCCTTTAAGAAGATAGAACAATTTAAAGGAGATGTTAGTTTTGGAGCTTGGCTAAAGCGTATTGTAATAAATACATGTTTGGACACTTTAAAAAAGAAAAAAATACATTTTGAAGAAATTAACGAACAGACCCTTAGTATTGAACAACAAGAAGACCAGAGTTGGTCTGTAGATAATCATATCACTAAACAACTCATAGAGGAGGCTATTGAAAAGTTGTCTCCAAATTATAAATCTGTGGTACAATTATTTTTGTTTGAAGGATATGATCATCAAGAAATAGCTCAAGTACTAGATATCACACAGAGTGCCTCTAGAACAAAGCTACATCGCGGTAAAATACAATTACAACAACATCTAAAACAGCTACACCATGGCACAGAATATTAGAGATATAATGAAGGCTAGCCCATCACAAAAGGCAAAATTACCAAAAGGTCACAAGGCTCGGTTTGAAGCTCGGTTACACGCTAATTTTAGTCAAGAAAAGACACAACAGGCTTCTAGTCCAAGGCAAATTTGGATTAAAATTGCTGCTGTTGCTATAGCCTTTATTGCCGTTAGTGTTTTTGGATATTATCAGTTATCCAATACTAGTTTGGGAGATAGTCTGGTTGAGAGTACCCCAGGGGTGGCTCCTCAAACCAATGAAAAACTAGTACACTTAGCTGATATCTCTCCAGATTTAAAACGTATTGAGCAGTACTACACCACTGGAATCAAAGGTGTATTGGCATCTTTAACAATCACCACAGATAACAAAGATGTAATTGATGGGTATATGCAACAATTACAAGTACTGGATTTAGAATATGAAAGCTTGAATTTAGAACTTACACAAGCAGGTCCAACAGAAGAGACCATTACAGCCTTGGTAGACAATCTCAAAATGAGGCTAGAATTATTAATGAAGCTCAAAACAAAATTAAAGGAACTAAAAAATAATCCCAATGAAAATATTAGTAGCATTGAAGTTTAGGCTATTTGGGGCGCTAGCTCTTGTGTTGGTTGTTTCAGGTTTTTCTCAAGAAAAATTTGTAGAGTCCTATAACGCAGGTGATGATATGGTTGTTAGGTTAAAGACCTCTTATACCAATGTTATTTTTGAAACCTGGAATAAGGACAAAGTGGAGGTAACTGCTTTAATTCAGGGAGATGACGTAACTAAAGAACAAAAACAAGCTCTTTTTGATACATGGGATTTTGAGGTATTAGGAAATTCAAAAAATGTACATATTACCTCTAGTGCTATCGGAAACTGGAACGGTAATAGTCTCTCTAGTATAGAGGCTCAAATAGGCAAAGAATTTGACAAGGGCATGCAAAGCTCACAAGAGCTTGGAAAAGTGATAGAGCGAAGCGTTAAAATAGCCAATGGTATTTCTTACTCAAAGACCACCTTGATCGATAAAGATGGCGCTATTAAAACCATTGTAAAAACAAACAAAGCCAAAACAATACCCCTGGTTAAAAGAACCATTATCATTAAAATGCCAAAAAACACAAAAACAGATATCAATGTTAGATATGGTGAAATTAAAATGGCAGATGCATTTAATGTAAAAGCAACCTTAAATCACACCCCTTTTACCGCAGATCGTATCTATGGAGTTCAAACACTCATTAATGCCTCTTATGCCCCTGTGATTGTAAAACATTGGCAGTATGGCACCTTGTATGTTAAATTTGTAGACACCTGTGAAATACAAACCCTTGAGAGCATACAGCTTAACGCAAATTCTAGTGATGTGTTTGTTGGCAGTATTAGCAAAGAGGCATACGTTACAGGCTCTTTTGGAACCTTGATTGTAGGTAAAGTTGCAGATAATTTTACCCGCTTAGAGATTGTTTTGCGTAATACAGATGCCTCTGTTGCAATGCCAGATACTCCTTTTACATTTTTGTTTAATGGGAAAAAGTCTAGTTTAAAACACCCTAAATCCTTACAATTTAGCACCACAAAAGAGGCGCAAAGAGTCTTAGCCAAAGGTTTCTATAAAAATGCAAGTACAATCAGTAATTTTCTTGTGAATGCAGACTATAGTAATTTAATTTTACAATAAGGTACCAACCTAATTTTAAAAACCCCCAGGAGCAAATGCCTTTGGGGGTTTTAAATTTATAATTAGGTGTTATTTAGTCAATACCCATTCTCCCTTGGTTATCAGCGGAATTGCTTGTTTGTACTTTACTTGTTTGGTCTCTCCGCTCATTATATGCTTTATGGTTACTTTATCATTACGACCAATTTTTGGCATTTCGCGGGTGATGGTTTCTGTTACTTGTTGCTGATTTTGAGTTTGTCCAGCTGCCTTAGATCCCACAGATCGCTGGTCAAGGTTTTGTATTTCATCTTTCTGCTCTTTAAGTTTTTGTTTACTCTTTACCTCTCGAGCTTCTTGAATTTGTCTTTGATTTTCTTTAGGCAACTCTCCCTTAAACAAGAATGACAATACATCTTTGTTTACATTTTCTACCATCTTTTTAAAGAGTTCAAAGGCTTCAAATTTGTAAATTAAAAGAGGATCTTTTTGCTCATGAACAGCAAGTTGTACAGATTGCTTTAATTCATCCATTTTACGCAAGTGTGTTTTCCAAGTATCATCGATAATGGCAAGTGAGATGTTTTTTTCAAAATCTTTTACCAGTTCTGCACCTTTTGTTTGGTAGGCTGTTTCTAGATCTGTGGCAACATTTAGGGTTTTAACTCCATCTGTGAAAGGCACTAAAATGCGCTTGTATTGATCTTTGTGATTCTCATAAACATTTTGAATTACCGGGAAGGCAATTTCTGCATTTTGCCTCATTTTTTCTTGATAGTGGCCGTAGGCAACTTTATATACTTTCCCTGCAATTTCTTGAGCTCCTAATTTTTCAAATTCGTTTCTATCTATAGGCGCACCAACAGAAAAATAACGTATTAATTGAAATTCAAAATTATTGAAATCTTGACTTTCTTTGTTGTCTTGAGAAATGATCTCTGCAGTGTCATATATCATATTGGCAATATCAACTCTAAGTCTATCTCCAAACAATGCGTTGAATCTTCTTTTGTATATTACCTCACGCTGGGCGTTCATAATATCATCATATTCCAATAGTCTTTTACGAATCCCAAAGTTGTTTTCTTCTACTTTTTTCTGGGCACGTTCTATAGACTTAGAAATCATGGAGTGTTGTATTACTTCTCCTTCTTGAAGCCCCATTCTATCCATCATCTTAGCAATACGTTCACTACCAAAAAGACGCATTAGATTGTCTTCTAAAGAGACATAAAATTGAGAGCTACCAGGATCTCCTTGACGTCCAGAACGACCTCTTAGCTGCCTGTCTACACGTCTCGAGTCATGACGTTCTGTACCTACAATGGCAAGACCACCAGAGGCCTTCACACCATCACTTAATTTAATGTCTGTTCCACGACCTGCCATGTTGGTTGCAATTGTAACCACACCAGGATCTCCTGCTTGGGCTACAATATCTGCCTCACTTTTATGCATCTTTGCATTCAAGGTATTGTGTTGCACTTTTCTAATACTGAGCATACGGCTTAATAGCTCAGATATCTCTACAGAAGTTGTACCTATTAAAACAGGCCTCCCTTGTTTTGATAGCTCAGTAACCTCATCAATAACTGCATTGTATTTTTCTCTTTTGGTTTTATAAATTTTATCTTCACGGTCATCACGTGCAATGGGTCTATTGGTGGGAATTTCTACTACATCTAGTTTGTAGATTTCCCAAAGTTCTCCCGCTTCAGTGACCGCTGTACCTGTCATACCAGATAGCTTTTTGTACATACGGAAATAGTTTTGCAGGGTAACCGTTGCAAAGGTTTGAGTCATAGCCTCAATCTTTACATTTTCTTTGGCTTCAATGGCTTGGTGTAATCCGTCACTGTAGCGGCGTCCATCCATAATACGGCCGGTCTGCTCATCTACGATCATAACTTTGTTTTCCATGACCACATACTGGGTGTCTTTTTCAAACAATGAATACGCCTTTAGTAATTGACTCAGGGTATGTATACGCTCACTTTTTATACCAAAATCTCTAAACAATTCTTCTTTAAGAGCTGCTTCTTGATCACTTGGTAATTCTTGTGCTTCAATTTTTGCTATCTCTGTTCCAATCTCTGGCATGACAAAGAAATCTGGATTGTCTGGACCGGACAGGTATTCAACCCCTTTGTCTGAAAGTTCAATTTGGTTGTTTTTCTCTTCAATAACATAGTACAACTCCGCATCAACTAGAGGCATTTCACGGTTGTTATCTGCCATGTAGGTGTTTTCTGTTTTTTGCAGAATTTGTTTGACGCCCTCTTCAGATAAAAATTTAATTAAGGCCTTGTTTTTTGGAATACCTCTGTAAACGCGCAATAATTTAAATCCTCCTTCTTTAAGATCACCTTCTTTAATTAATTTCTTTGCCTCGGCCAAAACACCTGTTAGGTACTTTTGCTGAACGGCAACGATGTCTGCAATTTTTGGTTTTAATTCGTTAAACTCATGACGATCTCCCTGAGCTACAGGCCCTGAAATAATTAAGGGTGTTCTTGCATCATCAATTAATACACTATCTACCTCATCAACAATTGCGTAATGGTGTGGTCTTTGAACTAGGTCTTGTGGCTTGTGAGCCATATTATCACGCAGGTAATCAAAACCAAACTCATTGTTTGTACCATAGGTAATATCACTGTCATAAGCCTTTCTTCTTGACTCACTATTTGGCTGATGATTATCAACACAGTCTATGGTCATTCCATGAAACTGAAATATAGGCGCCATCCAAGCGCTATCTCGTTTTGCTAGATAATCGTTTACAGTAACTACATGGACTCCGTTTTGAGCTAAGGCATTTAAGTACACCGGCAGGGTTGCTACTAGGGTTTTACCTTCTCCAGTTTGCATTTCTGCAACCTTTCCTTGATGTAGGGCAACACCTCCAATAAGTTGTACATCGTAGTGGACCATGTCCCAGGTTATTTGTTTTCCTGCTGCATCCCAAGAGTTTTTCCAAATGGCATGATCACCATCTAGAGATACGTAGTCTTTTTCTCCAGATAGTTCACGGTCATAGGCTGTTGCCGTTACACGGAGGGTTTCGTTGTTTTTAAAACGTTTTGCCGTTTCTTTTATAACAGCAAATGCCTCTCCTAAAATTTTATTTAGAGATGCTCTCTCAATTTCATAACGATCGTCTTTTAAGGCGTCAATTTTGTTGTAGATATCTTCTTTTTTGTCAATATCTTCTTCTTTATCTGCAGCTACTATTAGGGCATCAATTTCGTCTTGTATTTCTTTTTGATCTTCTTTGATAATGTTTCTAAAGACATCACTTTTTGCGCGCAACTCATCAATACTTAATTTCTCTAGTGCAGCTTCATGAGATTTTACCTGTTCTACATAGGGTTGAATGTCTCCAAGGTCTTTCTTGGATTTGTCTCCCACAAATACTTTTAATACGTTATCTAAAAATCCCATGTGTCTTGTTATGTTGTATAGCGTTAAACGCTGTATTTTTTTATTGAATGGTAATAGTATGTTATAGTGTTAAATCTATAACAAAAAAAGCCCCTATAGACAGAGACTTTTTTTAGCGCATGATTTTTAGTGCGCCTATTTTATACCAACGTTTTGTAAAACGTTTATATTAATATTCGTCCTCGTTCCACAGATAGTCTTCATCTGTTGGGTAATCTGGCCAAATTTCTTCTATAGAATCATAAGAGTCTCCCTCATCTTCTATGGCTTGTAAATTTTCTACAACCTCTAGTGGTGCTCCCGTTCTAATGGCGTAGTCAATTAATTCGTCTTTAGTTGCCGGCCAAGGCGCATCACTTAAATAGGATGCCAATTCTAATGTCCAGTACATTGATTAATGTTTTAATTTTGTGCAAAAATAATTTTTTAGTCGAAATAGTCAACTAAAAAACAACTTATTTAAGCTTTATTTATAAGAACGTTTACAATTATCTGTTTATCAGGTAATTGATGGTACTATTTTATAGGAGAAACTAATTCATAAAACCAAGGTATAAAAAACAAATATAAAGTCCTTAAAAGCCTTATGTATGCCTGTTTATAATTTCTCTGGTATCCACTTAACTTCATCTGCTTTCAAATCATGGGACAACTTCCGTGCCACTACAAAAAGATAGTCAGATAGTCGGTTAAGGTATTTTAATACCAAAGGGTCAATACTTTGATGCTGGTTTAAAAGAGTTGCCAATCTCTCTGCTCTTCGACACACACAGCGCGCTATGTGACAATATGACACTGTGGTGTGACCTCCAGGAAGCACAAAGTGTGTCATTTCAGGTAGCGACTCATTCATTGCATCCATTTGTGTTTCTAGCCTTATAATGTCTTGCTCAGAAATTTTAGGAATGTTTAATCTTTCTTTTCCGTTTTTTAATGTTTCTTTTTCTGGCGGTGTTGCTAAAATAGCGCCCACAGTAAATAACTTGTTTTGAATAGTTATTAATTCCTCTTTGGTGTGAAGGTCTATATCTTGATCTCTTATAAGACCTATGTTTGAGTTTAGTTCATCTACGGTGCCGTAACTCTCTATCCGGATATGGTGCTTGGCAACCCGCGTACCTCCAAAGAGAGCAGTGGTACCTGTATCACCAGTTTTTGTGTATATTTTCATAGCTTACCGTTTTTCTTGATCTGTCTTTTACGCTGGGCATAGCGTTGTTTAAATGTTATGCTTTTACGATTTTTTAAACTTGTTTGGTTTTTTTTATTCCAAAAATAGAGAACACCTACTAAAACAAGACCGCCAAAAATGAGCATAAATGGGTTGCTAAGTGCTTGTGGTTCCATAGCGTGAAAATACGAGGATTTTTTGTGAGAAACAATGAAAATTAAAAATTCAACACATGCAGGTGTATTAACGTTTCTTAGGGCTAAATTTAAAACACATTTACCTCTGGCTCTATGGTAATGCCAAAGTCTTTCGCCACTTTTTGCTGAATTTTTAGTGCCAGTTCCCAAATTTGTGCTCCAGTGGCATTTCCATAGTTCACTAAAACAAGGGCTTGGTTTTTATGAACACCAGCATCTCCATATCGTTTTGCTTTAAAACCTGCTTGTTCAATAAGCCAGCCAGCGGGTATTTTAAATTCAGCATTAGCTAGGGCATAAAAAGGAGCCCCAGGAAATTGTGGTATGAAAAGCCTCAAAAGTTTTGCTGTCTACCACAGGATTTTTAAAAAAACTACCGCTGTTGCCTAGCTTTTTTGGATCTGGTAATTTAGATTGTCTTATGGCTATTACGGCATCACTAACCTGCTTAATAGTAGGGCTTGTGATGTTATTCATTAGACAAATACTCATTAATAGCACCATACTGAGTTTGTATCTTGTGGTTATTTTTGGTGAGTTTAAATGTGACCCTAGTAATTACATATTTACCTTTGTGCGTGGTTTTAAAAATAGAATCTCGGTACCTAAAATTACACTGTTGCTGTGTGAAAGAGACTTGTTTTAGTGTGGCAATTTCAACAGCATCACATTTCAAAAACACATCTTTTAACTCCACCCCATAAGCGCCTATGTTTTGAATAGGAGCAGTGCCTACGTTACCTGGTATGAGTGACATGTTTTCTAGACCCGCCATAGTTGTTCTCTAGGCAATAGAGCACAAAATCATGCCAGTTTTCTCCAGCCATACAAGAGAGCTCTATAAAATCCTGATTTTGATTTTCTATAGCAATCCCCTTAAGGTTAACGTGTATCACCAGCGCATCAATAGGGCCGGTGAGTAGCATGTTGCTTCCTCCGCCAAGCAAGAATTTTTTTAAATACTTAGGCAAGGCCAGGGCTTCTTGCAGCTCCTCGATGGTATCTACAGAAACAAAATATCGCGCCTCACTCTCAATACCAAAGGTGTTGTAAGACTTTAAAGATATGTTTTGTTGTATGTTCATTACTCTTTATAGACTGCTAGTGCTTGTTTTAATATCTCTACGGCTTTAATTAGGCTTTCTTTGTTAAGTACATATGCAATACGTATTTGATTTTGGCCAACTCCTGGTGTGGAGTAAAATCCTGCAGCAGGAGCCACCATAATAGTCTCTCCGTCAACATCAAATTCCTCTAGAAGCCACTGTGCAAATGCGTCACTATTTTTTATAGGTAACTGTACAATACAATAAAAAGCACCTTTAGGATATCCCACTTTAACTCCAGGTATTTCTTCTAGTTTTTCAATTAAAACATCTCTACGTTCTTTGTATTGGTGGGTGACCTGGTCAAAATAAGATTTCGGTGTGTCTAGGGCAGCCTCACTTGCAATTTGCGCAAATGTGGGTGGGCTTAGCCTTGCCTGGGCAAATTTTAAGGCAGTATTTAGCACCATTTTATTTTTACTCACCAAACAGCCAATACGAGCTCCACACATAGAGTAACGTTTAGAAACAGAATCTATTATTATTGCATACTGATCCATTCCTGGCTCTTCAAGGATAGAATAATGCTTAACATCATCATAGGTAAATTCTCTATATACCTCATCTGCCACTAAAAACAAATCGTGCTTTTTTACAATAGCTGCTAGGGTTTGTATTTCTTGTTTAGAGTATAGGTACCCCGTTGGATTTCCTGGGTTGCAAATAAGTATTGCTTTGGTTTTTGGAGTAATTAGTTTTTCAAATTCTGAAATATCAGGCAAGGCAAAGTTGTCTTCTATTTGTGAGATTACCGGTACTATTTTCACGCCAGATGCTATTGCAAAACCATTGTAATTTGCATAAAAAGGCTCTGGAATGATAATTTCATCTCCAGTGTCTGCGATACTGCCCATGGCAAATAAAAGCGCCTCGCTACCTCCAGTGGTTACAATAACTTCATTGTGATCCACAGGAATATTTTTTCCCTGATAATACGCTGCAATTTTCATTCTGTAGGTCTCAGAGCCCTCAGATCTTGTATATGCAAGAACATCAAGTGAGTGAGAAGTTACTGCATCCATGGCTTGTTTAGGACTCTTAATATCTGGTTGTCCAATATTAAGATGATATACTTTTTTATTTGCTTTGTAGGCTTTTTCTGCGAAAGGAACCAGCTTTCTTATAGGTGATTCTGGCATTAATTGCCCTTTGGTTGAAATTATTGGCATAACAGTATTATTTAAGTAACAAAGTTGCAAAAAATAGTTTAAAAATATGCCATGGTAGGCTTTCGGTTTGTCTATTTTTTTTACACCTAAAGTTAAAATAAAAAAAGGTCGATTCACAAAAGTAAATCGACCCAATTATATATTTAAAACAAGAGGTGTTACTCTTGTGTTTTTTCTAGGATGCTTTTAGAGGCGTTTAAAACTTCTCCTTTAATCTTAAGGGCTTTTATAGGCTCATCTGCATTAGAATACACCGTTACTGTTTTTCTTATAGGCCCCACTCTGTTTGTGTCGTACTTAACTTCAATACTGCCAGAGGCTCCAGGTGAAATAGGTCCTTCGGGTTTTTTTGGTACTGTACAGCCACAGCTAGATTTTACATTTGTTACCACTAATTCTGCGTCTCCGGTATTGGTAAATTCAAACACACGAACTCCGTCACTCCCTTTTACAATCTTACCATAATCTACCGTTTCGTTTTTGAAACTGATTTTGGCTTGCGCACTTGCGGTGTATCCAATCAGGCTAATTAAAGCTACTACTATTAACTTTTTCATATCATATACTATTAAGGATTGCTAATTTAGGGAACTTTAGTATGCTGTGCAAGTTAAGTTATAGACATTAAACATTTCATAATACTAGAGATATCCCTACTTTTACAATCTTATTTCAAAAATGATACCAAAATGACCCAAGTAGGAGCCTATAATGCACAAGATGTTGAAGACAAGTGGTACCAATACTGGATGGAGCACAACTATTTCCATAGTGAAGTAGATGATCGTGAGCCATACACTATTGTAATACCCCCTCCAAACGTGACCGGGATTCTCCACATGGGACATATGCTAAACAACACCATACAAGATGTCTTAATACGCCGAGCACGCTTAAAAGGCTTTAATGCGTGTTGGGTACCAGGTACCGATCATGCAAGTATTGCAACAGAAGCCAAAGTAGTTGCACGCCTTAAAGAACAAGGAATCCAAAAAGCAGATTTAACAAGAGAACAATTTTTAAAACACTCCTGGGATTGGACCCAGCAGTATGGTGGTGTTATTTTAGATCAACTTAAAAAATTGGGTGCCTCTTGTGATTGGGAGCGTACAAAATTTACCCTGGATCCCGGTATGTCTACTCAGGTTATAAAAAGTTTTGTTGATTTATATAATAAAGGCCTTATTTACAGAGGTTATAGAATGGTAAATTGGGATCCAGAGGCAAAAACAACCTTGAGTGATGAAGAGGTTAATTTTGTAGAGCAACAAGGTGATTTGTTTTACATTAGCTATAAAATACAACACAGCGACCAGACCTTAACCATTGCTACCACGCGTCCAGAAACAATTTTTGGTGATACCGCCATTTGTATAAACCCAGATGACGAGCGATTTGCTCATTTAAAAGGAAAAAAAGCCATTGTGCCTATTTGCAATAGAGTGATTCCAATAATTGAAGATCCATACGTAGATATAGAATTTGGTACAGGGTGCTTAAAGGTAACTCCAGCACATGATGAAAATGACAAAATGCTGGGAGATACCCACAAATTAGAGGTTATAGATATTTTTAATGACGATGCGTCGCTCAATAGTTTTGGATTGCACTACCAAGGAAAAGATCGTTTTGTGGCTCGTAAAGAAATTGCGGCAGAACTAAAAGAGTTGGGCGCTTTGATTAAAACAGAGCAGCACCTCAATAAAGTAGGAACCAGTGAGCGCACCAAAGCAGTTATAGAGCCCCGTCTAAGCGACCAGTGGTTTTTAAAAATGGAAGATCTAGTAAAGCCAGCCATAAAAGCTGTTTTGGAGCAAGATGATGTGGTTTTACATCCAAAGAAATTTGAGAATACCTACCGTCATTGGATGACCAATATCAGAGATTGGAATATTTCTCGCCAACTATGGTGGGGGCAACAAATTCCAGCCTATTTCTATGGAGACGGAAAAGAAGATTTCGTAGTTGCTGAAACTATAGAAGATGCATTGGTATTGGCCAAAGAAAAAACGAGTAATGCCTCTTTAAAAAGTACAGACCTGCGCCAAGACCCCGATGCTTTAGATACTTGGTTTTCATCTTGGCTTTGGCCCATGAGCGTATTTGATGGGTTAAACAATCCAGATAATAAGGAGTTTAACTATTACTACCCCACCAACGATTTGGTCACTGGACCCGATATTTTATTTTTCTGGGTAGCAAGAATGATCATAGCCGGCTATGAGTATACCGGTAAAAAACCTTTTAAAAATGTATACCTAACAGGTTTGGTTAGAGACAAGCAGCGTCGTAAAATGAGTAAATCTTTAGGGAATTCTCCAGATGCTTTACAACTTATACAAACTTACAGTGCAGATGGGGTAAGAGTAGGGCTTCTTTTAAGTGCTGCTGCAGGAAATGATTTAATGTTTGATGAAGGGCTGTGCCAGCAAGGAAAAGGTTTTTCAAATAAAATTTGGAATGCATTTAAGCTAACCCAATCTTGGGACATAGACGCTACTATTTCACAACCAGAATCCTCCAAGATTGCCATTAATTGGTATCAATCTTGTTTACAGCAAACACTAGTTGAGATTGAGGATCATTATAGTAAATACAGAATTAGTGATGCTTTAATGGCAAGTTATAAGTTGGTTTGGGATGATTTTTGTGGTTGGCTTTTGGAAATTATAAAGCCTCCATACCAAGCTCCAATAGATAAAAAAACCTACGATAGTGTGATTGCTTTATTTGAGGATAACCTAAGAATTCTACATCCGTTTATGCCATTTTTGACAGAAGAGTTATGGCATGCAATCGCAAATAGAACACCTCAAGAAGCACTGATTGTTAATCATTGGCCCAAAACAACAACAATAGATACGGCCTTATTAACTGATTTTGAGTTTGCCGCTGAGGTTATTTCTGGAATTAGAACCATCAGAAAAGAAAAAAACATTGCTTTTAAAGATGCTATTTCACTTTCAGTAATAAATACTGAGAAGATAGATGATCAGTTCGATGTTGTTATAAAAAAACTAGGTAATATTAGTGAGATGAGCTCTGTTTCAAGTGGAGTAGAGGGCGCCTTAACCTTTAGGGTGAAGTCTAACGAATATTTTATACCCATTGAAGGTACTATTGATGTGAAGCAGGAAATACTAAAATTAAAAGAAGAGTTACAATACACCCAAGGGTTTCTAAAAAGCGTACAAGGTAAGTTAAAAAATCAAAAATTTGTTAGCGGTGCTCCCCAACAAGTGGTTGATAACGAGCGCAAAAAAGAAGCAGATGCAATTGCAAAAATTGAAACTATCGAAACCTCAATCAAAAACCTTAGTTGAAAAATTGTTTTTTATTAAAGGTTACTTTCTGTACAAAAAATAATGGGTTGAGGTCTCTATGTATTCTAACTTGGCCTGATCTTGGGTAAGATGCTGGGCTTGAAAGAGCGCATTTGTTTTAAAAGCTGAAATTAGTTTCTTCTTAGTATTACTTGGGTTGTGCCAAGAGTTTGTAGCGCGTTTGTAATACGCATACAACTTTAATAATGTATCTGCAGGAAAAGGCTCTTTATGCCTATTTACACTTTCAACAGCTTTTTTAAATGCTATGTCTATTTCCTGTGATGTCATTATAATAATTTACTTTTTTAAATTGATGCTAAGATGGAGGTTCCTCCTTTTACAATATCGTTAAGTTTTACATCAAGTTTTGTGCCTACAGGTAGAAAAACATCTACACGAGATCCAAATTTAATAAAGCCGCTATCACTTCCTTGTGTTACTTGCTGTCCCTGCTTTGCATAATTTACAATACGTCTTGCCAAGGCCCCTGCAATTTGTCTATGTAATACATTTCCGAAATTTTTAGAGCCTACTACAACGGTTGTACGCTCATTTTCTTCGCTAGATTTTGGATGCCAAGCTACCAAAAATTTTCCGGGATGGTATTTACTAAAAACCACCTCTCCAGCAACAGGATACCTCGTAACGTGCACATTTATGGGAGACATAAACACAGACACCTGTAGTCTTTTTTCATTGAAAAACTCTTTTTCAAACACCTCTTCAATTACCACAACTTTACCATCTACTGGAGATACTACATGGTCTTCACTTATGTTTAGATTTCGTTTAGGATTTCTAAAAAACTGCAAGACCAATACTAGCATTACAATAGCTAGTAGCATTAAGGCACTTCTTAGGTAATGGTTTGTAATGAAATAATCTGCGGCTAAGCTCATTGAAATAGCTAGCACTAGGGTAATTAAAATAATTTTGTATCCTTCTTTATGAAACATAAGTTATAAGTTGTAAAAATGCATAAATAAATGGGCTGGCATAAATAGCACTGTCCAGCCTGTCGTATAATCCTCCGTGACCCGGCATTAGGTTTCCGCTATCTTTTACCCCGGCTTGACGTTTGTAGTTAGATTGTACTAAATCTCCTATGGTTCCAGATACTGAAATAATAACTCCTAGAGCTATCCAAATAGCTAGCGTGTACAAGTCTAAAACAGTAAAAATAATAAAACTTGCAATAATGGCTCCAAGAAGTCCACCAAAGAACCCTTCTATTGTTTTTTTGGGTGAAACTCTCTCCAGTAATTTTTTTTCCCCTAATGATTTACCAATGATATACGCAAAGGTGTCATTGCACCAAATTAACACAAAAACTCCAACAATAATCTCTGGCTTAAAGATGTCCTGAGAGAAAGGAATGAGTGTTAAAAAAACAAAGCCGCTAATGATGTAAAACACTGTTGGGATATATTTTTGCTCTTTAAGTAAAAGGCTATTTGTGGTTGATCGTAGATCTTTAGCCAGCAGTATGCTCACTAGTAAGGAGCCGCCTAAATATATATTTAATATAATATCTCCTGGGTAATAGTAGCTTATTAGTAGAAGCGAAATTGGAAGCAGTAGATAAGGGATCAAAGAAGTTAACCCTATGAGTTTTTTATACTCCCTAAGTGTTTGTAACCCTAGTATAAGAAAAAGCATCATGAATAATTCACGAGAGGTATACATGGAAAAAATTACGACAAGGACATACAAAATCCCCGATATACTTCGTACAATAACTTCTCTCATAGTATATATCTTCTACAGGTCTTCCAGAAGCATCAAATATAGGTTTTTTGTGCTACTTCCATAACTCATAAAATCCTTTTCTTTTTCTGTCTCAAAATCTTGAATTGCAGTAATATTGCTAGGAATAAATTTCCCACCACTATTTTTGATAATACGTAGCCCTTCGCTTATGTTTTCTACAAACTGGCTTGTGGTGGCAAATATGACAATATTAGTAGGTAGTTCATCCAATTTTTTCTCTTTAATTTGGTTTGAAGAGAGTAAAATGGAACCATTTTTTGATATCAAAGACTCACATGTAGTCAAGAAAAAAGTAGCAGTAGTTTTATTGGTAAAGTTTAAATTATACCCATCAAACTTTTTGGAGAGCATCTCATTGATACAAAACACATCTTTTTCATACCAGTTATTCTCGAGTAGGATATTATCGAAAGCTTCGTTAATTTCTTGAGCGTCCAGGCAGTATAAGAATTTTCCACCGTTTTTTCTAAAATTATTAGTAAACCTCTCATCTATTGCAAGACTATCTTCAGGATAATATTTAACACTATCATCGTCATCACCCTTTTGTTTAGGTGTTTTTTTTAGTTTGAGATTTCCTTTTAAAAGTCTTTTGAAGAGACTCATATACAGAGTTTATGGGTGTTTGATTTCTTATTTAACCAAAGATAGTAAAAATCTTCTCATAGAAAACATACAATGCTTTACTAAATGGTTATAAAATTAAACCTGGTTGGTAACATCGTCATTGTCCTCAGATGCTGTTGTTGCCTCTGGAGTTTTTTCATCCTCTTTAGGTGCTGAGACTATTTCGCTAATAGATTTTTCAAAAGGTCTTTTTCCAAAGATAACTTCTAGATTGTCTTTAAAAATAACTTCTTTGGCTAGCAGTACATTTGCTAGTTCTGTAAGTTTTTCTTTGTTAGCCTCCAGTAAATTAATAGCACGTTTGTATTGGGTCTCGATAAGATTTGATATTTCTTTGTCAATTAACTCCGCTGTTTTTTCACTGTATGGTTTGCTGAAATTATATTCAGACTGTCCACTTGAGTCGTAATAGGTAAGGTTTCCAACCTTATCATTAAGACCATAAACAGTTACCATAGCACGGGCTTGTTTGGTTACTTTTTCTAGATCACTAAGAGCTCCAGTAGATATTTTATTAAATATTACTTTCTCTGCCGCTCTTCCTCCAAGTGTTGCGCACATTTCGTCAAGCATTTGTTCCGGCCTTACAATAAGACGTTCTTCTGGCAAATACCATGCTGCTCCTAGAGATTGACCCCTTGGTACAATAGTTACTTTAACAAGAGGGGCTGCGTGCTCTAGCATCCAGCTAACGGTTGCATGTCCAGCTTCGTGATAGGCAATTGCTTCTTTTTCTGCTGGTGTAATAATTTTGTTCTTTTTCTCAAGACCTCCAACTATCCTATCTACAGCATCCAAGAAATCTTGTTTTCCTACTGCCTTTTTCTCACCTCTTGCTGCAATAAGAGCAGCCTCATTACAAACATTGGCAATGTCTGCCCCAGAGAACCCTGGTGTTTGTTTGGAGAGGAAATCTGTATCTAGGCCTTCTTCCTTTTTTAAAGGGCGCAGGTGTACTTCAAAAATCTCTTTACGTTCTCTTACATCTGGAAGATCTACATAGATTTGTCTATCAAAGCGTCCCGCTCTCATTAGTGCTTTATCTAGCACATCTGCACGATTTGTGGCAGCAATTACAATTACATTAGAGTCTGTGCCAAAACCATCCATCTCTGTTAAGAGTTGGTTCAGGGTGTTTTCACGCTCATCATTAGAGCCTGAGAAATTTGCTTTTCCACGAGCACGGCCAATGGCATCTATTTCGTCAATAAAAATAATAGAAGGAGATTTTTCTTTGGCTTGTTTAAACAAATCACGTACCCTAGAGGCACCCACTCCTACAAACATTTCAACAAAGTCCGACCCAGACAAAGAGAAAAATGGAACCTTGGCCTCCCCTGCAACAGCGCGTGCTAAAAGGGTTTTTCCTGTACCTGGAGGTCCTACCAAAAGGGCTCCTTTTGGGATTTTACCTCCAAGGGCGGTATATTTTTCTGGAAACTTTAAAAAATCTACAATTTCTTGCACCTCTTCTTTGGCTCCTTCTAGACCAGCAACATCTTTAAAAGATGTTTTTACATCTAATTTTTCATCAAATAATTTAGCTTTAGACTTTCCTATATTGAAAATTTGACCTCCAGCACCGCCTCCAGCACCGCCTCCAGACATGCGTCTCATAATAAAAATCCAAATACCAATGATTACTATAAAAGGTAAGAGGCCAACAATAACTTCTCCCCAAAGATTGGTCTCTGTGTTCCAAATAATTTGGGTGTCCAAATTATTTTCTCTTTTTATGATTTGAAAATTATTTTCAAAATTTTGAAGATCACCAAATTCAAACTCGTAGGTAGGGTCATTGGCTCCTGGTGTTAAGAGTCCTTTTGGTTTGTTTTTAGTGTGTACTCCCTGAGATCTTGCTTCTTGGGTGAGATACACTTTGGCTACTTTTTTGTTTACAATCTCAACTTTTTGAACATCTCCTTGTCTAAGGTAATTTTCAAACTCAGCTTGGCTCGTTTTTTTTGTTTGAGAAAAGTTACTACCACCAGAGAGTTGTAGGGCTAAAAAAATTACAAAAATAGAACCATATATCCAATACGGACTAAATTTTGGTTTTTTTAGATCTGGTTTTTTATCTTTTTTATTCTTAGAGTCGTTTGTCTGGTTTGCCATGTGGCTTTACTATTTTTTTAATGAGAAGTTTCGATTTTGACAGACTTTGCATCACCCCATAGGCCTTCAATGTCATAAAAATCCCTAATATGTTTTTGAAAAACGTGAACAACTACGTGAACATAATCCATAAGAATCCACTCAGAATTATCACTTCCTTCTATGTGCCAAGCTTTTTCTTTTAAAGCTTTGCTCACTATTTTTTGCACAGAACTTACAATAGCGTTTACCTGAGTGTTTGATGTACCATTGCAGATAATGAAATAATCTGTAACTGTATTCTCAATTTCTCTAAGGTCAAGAATTTCAATATCTTGTCCTTTAATTTCTTCAATTCCTCTAATGATATTAGTTATTAGAAGATCTGTGTTTTTTTCTTTCTTGGTCATTCAAACATTTTGTTTATGCAAAGTTATTACTTTTTGTTTGTTATAAGTGTTTTGCATCTATAATAAAATCTTAAATTGTCACTCATGAATATAATCAAACTTAATGCCACCCCTTCTACCAATACCTACTTAAAAGACTTGGCAAAGACTTGTGTTTTAAAAGATTATACAGTGGTGGTAACCTCCAAACAAACAAAAGGCAGGGGTCAAGTAGAAACACTATGGCATTCTCAGCTCAACAATAGCCTTACACTAAGTATTTTTAAACGTTTTAATGGTCTTCAAATTTCACAAAAATGGTATGTGTCTATGGCTGTCTCACTAGCTGTTTTTAAAACCTTAAAGCATTTTAAAATCCCCGAAATAAGTATAAAATGGCCTAACGACATTATGTCACGCAGTAAAAAATGTTGTGGGATATTAATTGAAAACTCTGTAAAAGGTAAGCTCTTGGATGTTTCTATAATTGGCGTTGGGATAAATGTAAACGAAGTGCAATTTAAAGATCTTCCATTGGCAAGTTCTTTGAGGCTGGCCACTGGAAACTCTTTTGATATCTCTTTGGTTCTTGATGTATTGTTGCAACAATTAAAAATACAATTAACTCGTCTAGAGAATCAAGAGTTTGAAGTGATTTTCAACTCCTACAATCAAAAATTGTTTAGACTTGATACCGTGGCCGTTTATTCTAACAATACAGCGTGTCCTTTTAATGCTATACTAAGAGGTGTTACTAAATCTGGGCTATTGGTCTTAGAGGATGATTCTTCTCAGAGAGATACCTACAATCTAAAAGAAATAAAGTATCACTTTTAAATTGTTCCTAAATTTGAGGAGAGTGTTTCTATAAACTTACTCACTGGAGCTTTTACCATCATTGCCATCATAGGATTGAAATCCCCTTGAAACTTTAATTCAATATAGGATGTGTTGTCGTCTATGGCTTCTATATTTCCAATAAGTGTGAACGGAATTTTATCACTAATTGCGCCAAGAGTTACTTTACTTGGGCTTATTATTTCTTTTACTTCCAACGCAATTTCTGGCATCCCTCTTAGAGCAAAAATAAAAGCATCTTTACGAATTACTTCAAATTTACTGATAGTGTCTGGCATGAGCTTCTCAAAGTTTTTCACATCACTTAAGTGAGCGCAAAGCGCAGATGCAGATTTTTGTACAATTACTTTGTTGCTATTTAGTTCCATGAGTTTCTTTAGTTTGTTGTCCTGCAAGATAAAATTAATTTTTAAAATAGTATTTTATGTTGCTTACAATAGTTCAAAAAGTAAACTTCTTTTTTTAGTTGGTCATCTTGCATAAGATTATCAAATATTTAAAATATTATTAAAATTGTTAATGTTAAGTTAATAAAAATGTTAAAATTTTAGTTTTATTTCAAAACAATTATGCTACTTTGCTGATAATAACAACTTTACTAATTTATTAATCTAACAATTAACCATTATGGAAAAAATTTTAACTCAACTATTTGATCTACCAAAAATGATCAATAGCAAGCTTCCAATGAATAATTTTAATTCAATGGTAGAAGATTCAGAACACAATGTTGCAAACTGGACAGGAAAATTCTACACAGTATCTGCACTTGTTATTTTACTAACCTCTTTAATGTACCTGCTATCTCCAATTTGGAATAGCGATATGGGTGAAGGTTCAGCAATCGTAGGTAATGTCATTTCTATGCTTATCTGGGTATATGCTGCATTTCCTATTGCACAGGTAGTGAGATCCACCGGAGATAGCCTGGCTAGCTCCAAAAGCTCTATTGTAGATTTTGTTTTTAGAGACTTGGCAGTAGCCAATATTAAGTTATTAGGTCATGTTGCCGCATTAGTTGCCTTGTTTGGTGCTATTTGTATGACACTTACATGGGCTACTTCTCTAGATGTTTCTGGAGGTATTATGACAGACTGGATAGATAATATTTCATATGCATATGACCTTCCAATGGCCGCAGTTGCTTCACTAACGGAGCTTTTAAATCTTGGATTTGTTGGTAGTGTCTTGGCAGATTGGTCTGCTTGGGATCCTACATTAGCTGCTGGAGATCCTTGGAGTCTAGGCGGGTTGTATGCTGTATTATGGAGCTATGTTGGTGTAGTGGCTATTTTAGCTAAGCTATACGTTACTTTGGCAATTTATTATTTCTTCTATGGAATAATAAGCAGCTTAGTGAACTTTATAAAAAGCCCTTACTTACCTTTTAAAACAAGCTAATTATAGGTCAAGTTTATATAAAAAAGGTGTGATTTATAAATCACACCTTTTTTTATTTACCAGTCCAAGTGGCTGGATTTTTTCTCCATGAGCTTAATTGTTTACTCTCTGGGGAAGAAATAAATTGTGACTTTTCAGCATTTAATAATAGATGCTCATAGTTGCTAAGTGTGTTAAGAGTTACATTGGCTTTATGGAAATTCTCATCTGCAAGGTCAAAACCGTACGAGAAAATAGCAAGCATTCCCTTGACGTTTAAATTAGCTTCTCTTAGCGCCTCTACCGCTACTAGACTGCTTTTTCCGGTAGAAATTAAATCTTCAACCACAACCACGGTTTGATTTTCTTGAACCATTCCCTCAATTTTATTTTGTCTACCATGCTTTTTCGCTTCTGGGCGTACATAACAAAAAGGTAGGTTAAGGTAGTCTGCCACTAACATGCCTATACCTATGGCTCCTGTTGCAACACCAGCAATAACATCTGGTTTTCCGTAGAGGGTTTCTATTTGCGAAGCAATGTGTTCTCTGATGTAATTTCTTATTGCAGGGTAGGATAGTGTTATGCGGTTGTCACAATAGATAGGTGATTTCCATCCAGAGGCCCAGCTAAAAGGCTCTTGTGGTTGTAATTTTATTGCATTAATTTGCAGTAATAATTCAGCTGTCTTTTGGGCGGTCTCCTTATTTAATATCATAACTGCAAATGTATAAAGTTTTTGTCAATGACCTGCCTATAATATTGTCTACCAAAAAAAATATTGGGAAGCAGTATACAACCATACCACTAAAAGAGGTTAAGTTTAAAAAATTGATACGTCAAATCAATGAGGGTTCTTTGTTGTATGTTAATTTATATCATAAAAACGAAGAAAAACTTGAACAGTTTTTATTAAAAAAACTACCTGTTGTTTTTGCCGGTGGTGGTTTGGTTTTTAATTCAAAAAAAGAAATTTTATTTATACGGCGCAATGGCAAATGGGATTTACCCAAAGGAAAGGTTGAGAAAGATGAAACCTATCAAGCTGCCGCTTTAAGAGAGACCAAGGAAGAAACTGGAGTCCAAGACCTAGAGCTGCGTAAATTTATTGCAAAAACATATCATGTTTTTAAACGTAATGATAAATTCAAGCTTAAGGTGACTTATTGGTACGAGATGTATACAAATTATAAAGGAGATTTAACTCCACAATTAGAAGAAGACATAACCAAAGCACGTTGGAAAAACTTTGCAAAATCTCAAAAAGCACTTACAGAGTCTTATGAGAACATAAAACTTCTATTTCCTAAAGAGTATTTAACCACCCACCCTAATGATAGGGTATCTTAAATGGTTTTGTTCATAATTAGTTGAGTGTTTGTGAAGCCAATCTAATTGTGCATACCAATTACTGGCAAATGCAGGTTCTGTTTTCTTTTTAGTTTCAAACTCTATTTTTAGCAAAGGATTGTTGTCTAGAAGTTCTTTTGCTTTATCTTCCCAGACATAAGGAGAGAATCCTTCTTTTTGTTGTAAAATGGTATCAAAGAAGTTCCAATTAAAAAATGAATCTACAGCCTCTGGCTCAAGTGTTTCTAGTAAATAACGAACACCTTCTTGAGCGGTGGAGGCTAGATAATCTCCCTTTTGCAACCTAATGTTTTCTTGTTTGGCAGTAACTTGTGTGTTGTAATGCAAGTAGTGCCCTTCATAAGGTGATTGTCTGCTTTTGTAGTCTTTTATGTAGTACACTTGTGCTGTAAGAGTGGTGTCTTTTTGTAATTCTAAAACTTTAATTTTATTTAACGCTAGCCTTTCTAATACCTTCCAGTATCCTTTAGGTATCCCATAGTATGCAGGGATGGTAATTTCTTTTGAAGCTTTAAAAGTGTTGTAATACAGTGTTGGTTTTACAAAGGGCTTGCTGTGATCAAATTTAAGTCTCATTTTGTCGGTTACCTCGCTAGGAATCATGTCACCTTGGTAGCCTTTAAATTGTAATGTTTGTGTTTTAGTGCTATCTGTTGTCCAGAGTATTGGATATAGGTCTGATTTTTTAAATCTAGTTTTTGCCCCTTGGTGTATGTTTTTTATATTCTCTGCATCTGCGTCTGTGATGACTATAAAGCTTTTCATTAACTCATAGGTTCCTTCAACGCGCTGTTTGTAGGGTTTTAGCATATGTGTTTCTACCATCATACCTAATGTGTTGTATAGGGTTGTGTATCCAGTGGAGTATCTAGGAGTGTCCATAAACTGCGTAAATCCTTTTTCTGGTTGAGAGTTAAATACATTTACATAGGGTGTAATATCCCATTGTTTTGCCTTTAATGCCTCTTGCAGGCGTGGCATTAATATTTCATTAAGATACACTCCAGCTTCGCCTCCTAACTTATTGTGTTGGGTAAATAGATGTGTAAGGGTGTATTGGTAATCTGCACCGTTGCTTACATGATTGTCTATAAATAGTTCAGGGTCTAGGGCTCTAAATATTTTTGTGAAGGCTTTTGCGTTTTTTGTGTCTGCTTTTATAAAATCTCTGTTTAAATCATAATTACGAGCATTTCCTCTAAAACCATATAACTCTGGGCCTTGTTGATTGGTTCTAGTAGTGCTGTTTCTTTGCAATGCACCTCCAATATTATACACTGGAATAACTGCAACTATAGTGTTTGTTGGAGCTACTATCTTTCCTTGAGCCAAATCACGCAGCAAGAGCATAGAGGCATCTATGCCATCACTTTCTCCTGGGTGAATCCCATTGTTAATTAGTAAGATATTTTTATTGCGTTTTTTTGCCTGTGAGATAGAGGTTATGCTTTTGCCTGTGGGGTCAAAATATATTACATGTAGCGGATAGCCGCTATCTGTTTGACTCTCTGAAGTTATTGATATAGTTGGATATGCCGTTGCTAAATTTTTATAAAAAGAAATTACATCTTTATATTCTGGGGTTTGGGTGCCCTTTGATGTCTCAAAAAGGGTGGTTATGCTTTTCTTTTCTTTTTGATCACTACAATTTGTAAACAAACTAATTGAACAAATAAAGCAGCAATTGAGTGCTGTTTTAATGCTGTATTGTATAAATTTTCGGTTAAAATACATGATTTAGTGTTTTTCTTTAAATTGTGTGTTTAATATAAATTGCTTTTATATATTTGTTTACTCAAAATTAAACTTTATTTAACTTTTTAAACCTTTTACTATGAAAAAAATTACTTTATCACTAGCTGCTTTTGCACTGGTATTTACTGCATTTGCTCAAGATGTAGTTATCGAAAGATTAACAGATAATACAACTGCCCTTATCACAACACACGGTGATGCTGATGCAGGTGTTTTCTGTTCTGATTTTTTTACACTTGAAGAAGATGTTACTTTAGGTAGCTTTACGTTCCCTGGATTTTACTCAAGTGCTACAGAAATCGGAGATTTATTAATTGGTGGAGATTTCTACATCTATGTTGATGGTGGTGGATTCCCTGATTCTGACCCAACAACAACTGATGCCCTTGTTAACTTAACAAATGTGCAATTAGGAGCTGGATTAGAATTAGTATTAGATGCTGATGATATTGAATCAGGTTGGCTTGTAAATGTTACTGCTGCAAACGGTGGTACTCAAGTAACGTTACCAGCTGGTGACTACTGGGTATCTTTTGCTCCTTATGTAGTAGGTGATTCTGCTGGTGGAGGACGTTGGAACTGGAGTGGATCTTTTACAACAGAAACTGGAGTACCTCCTGCAAATGCATCTTTACTTATAGACCCAGATGATTTATTTGGTGCTGGTGCAACAGACTGGACTGAAATCTCTGGTCTTATTGGTGCAGACTTCCCATCTTTTGGTTGGACTCTAACTAACGAAGAAGCTGCAGGTCTTGGTGACAACGATTTAGTAGGTGCTTCAGTGTATCCTAACCCTGCAACAAACGTAATCAACGTTGATTTTTCTTCTAACGTAGAATTAAAAAGTGCTGTACTTTTTGATGTATTAGGAAAAAACACAGGTGCTGCTTTAGTAAATGGTTCTATGAACATTGCTGATCTTGCTGCTGGTGTATACATCTTAAACATTGAGACTAACAACGGTTCTTTAACACAAAAAGTAATTAAGCAATAAGCTTAACATCATACTTTATAAAAGCCTCGCAAATTGCGAGGCTTTTTTTATGCATTATATTTTGTTTGTCTAGCAAAATACTAGCCTATTTTATTTAGCTCCTTTAAGCGATACTCTATATCGTTTTGCTTGTATATATACATCTACTTGGGGGATATATATCTGTATGTTGAGATAGTTTTTAGCTTTGTTTAATTTACTAAAAACAATATAGCACACATTGTATTTCTAATTGCTTAGATATATTCTTTTGTTTTTTATCTGATACTTAAGGGGCCTTTTAAAAGACTATAGATATCTAGTGAGGATACTAGTAACAGAAAAACCATTAATGCTTTACAGCACTAATGGTTTTTCTGTTACTCTAATAAGCTTTTTACACTAGCTATTCATAGATATTAAGAACTCATCATTGTTTTTAGTGTTTTTAATACGATCGTTAATAAACTCCATAGCTTCAACAGGGTTCATATCTGCAAGGTATTTGCGCAATACCCACATACGTTGTATTGTTTTCTCATCTAGCAGTAAATCGTCTCTACGGGTGCTAGAAGAGGTTAGGTCTACCGCAGGGAATATACGACGGTTAGATATCTTTCTATCTAGTTGCAACTCCATGTTACCCGTACCTTTAAATTCTTCAAAGATCACTTCATCCATTTTAGAGCCTGTTTCTGTAAGGGCTGTAGCTATGATACTTAAAGAACCACCATTTTCTATGTTACGAGCAGCTCCAAAGAAGCGTTTTGGCTTGTTTAGTGCTGCAGCATCTACACCACCAGAGAGAATTTTACCACTAGCTGGTTGTACGGTGTTGTATGCTCTTGCCAAGCGTGTTATAGAATCTAGAAGAATCACCACGTCATGACCACACTCAACCAAACGCTTTGCTTTGTCTATCACTAGATTTGCAATACGAACGTGCTCTGAGGGTTCTTTGTCAAAAGTAGAGGCAATTACCTCTCCTTGAACATTACGCTGCATGTCTGTAACTTCTTCTGGACGTTCGTCTATTAGGAGTATCATTTGATATACCTCTGGGTGATTGGCAGCAATACCATTGGCAATGTCTTTAAGTAACATTGTTTTTCCTGTCTTTGGCTGTGCTACAATCATTCCACGTTGTCCTTTACCTATAGGAGCGAATAAATCGATAATACGGGTAGAGAGTGTTGGTTGTTTCTCAGATATGTTAAATTTCTCTTGAGGAAATAAAGGTGTTAAATGCTCAAAGGCAATTCTGTCACGAACAACATTGGGGTTTTGACCATTAATTTTTATAACTCTAATAAGAGGGAAATACTTTTCTCCTTCTTTTGGAGGACGTACAACTCCTAACACTGTATCACCACTTTTTAAACCAAAGAGTCTAATTTGTGATTGTGATACGTAGATATCATCAGGAGATGACAGATAATTATAGTCACTGGAGCGAAGAAAACCATATCCGTCTTGCATGATATCTAAAACACCTTCACTTTCTATAATGCCATCAAATTCAAAATCTGGTTCTTTATATCTGTTTCTGCTGTCTTTATTACCGTTGTTACGGTTGTCTTGTTTTGGTTTGTTTTCTCTTTGTGGTCTTTTGTTGTCGTTTCCACCTTTTTGACGGTTGTCATTTTGTTGGCGGTTGTCTGTGTTTTTGTGTTTGTGCTGTGG
Organism: uncultured Ulvibacter sp.; assembly: GCA_943789105.1. GTDB lineage: Bacteria > Bacteroidota > Bacteroidia > Flavobacteriales > Flavobacteriaceae > Patiriisocius. The sequence continues at coordinate 426,884 of CALSSW010000001.1, forward strand.
CTTATTCTCGTTAGAGTGTTTCTCGTTTGTAGCTTGTGTGCTTTGATCTGCTTTTGGCACTTGGTTTTGCTGTTGAGGGGCTTTGTTTTCTCTAGGAGTTTGCTTTTCTCTGGGAGCCTTATTCTCTCTAACTTTGTGAGGTGCTCGTTGAGGTGTATTGGGAGTTGCAACAGGGCTAGGAGTAGTTTTTGTAACAACTTCCTTAACAATAGCTTTTACAGCGTTTGGATTTGCTGCTTGGTAATCAAGTATTTGATATACCAAGTCTAATTTTTTTAAAGTACGGTACTTTGGTACTTTTAATGTGTTTGCTAATTCCTGTAATTCAGGTAATTTTTTAGCTTTTAATTCTGAAATTTCTAACATGTAGAGAATGATAATTTGATTAAAGTGAGGGGAATCTTAAGAAAAAGATTTGTTTCTGAAAATTTATTTGAAGATAAGTAACCTAGATTGAAATGGTTACATATTGTTACTGCAATAATACAACAATAAATTTAACTCTTAGCCACAATTTTTAAAAAGAAACCTTATTTTTGAGCTATAAATAACGACTCTTTTTAATGTTACAACGCATACAAACTGTATATCTAATACTTGCCGCTTTATCTATAGTGGGCTTATATATTTGGTTTCCTGTGGTAACCAGTCCAGATGGTGTTGTCCTTATTAGCAAACAAGAACCACTGGTTTTTGGATTAATATTCACTTGTATTGCCTTAGCAGTTATTGCGGTTTTAACTTTTAAAAAACGACAAACACAATTTGTGTTGAATCGTTTACATATCATATTAAATTTTGTATTACTGGGAGTTTTCGTTTATAGGTCACTAAGTGTACCTGGAGAGACTTTGGTCTCACAGAAGGGTATTGGGGTGTTACTTCCTATCATTTCTATCGTTTTTTTAGCGATGGCCAATAAAGCCATCAAAAAGGATGAAGATCTCGTAAAATCTGTAGACCGTTTACGTTAACACAAACTTAGTATTATTAGTGCCAGACCTCAAAGTATGCCAACTTTGAGGTCTTTTTTATCGTTTTAGTTCAATAACCTCCAGATTTTTGATGTTACTTCCGTTAATTTCAAACCTTAGCATGGTTCTTACTTTATGAAAACCATGTTTGCCAACTGCTCCTGGGTTCATGTGTAATAATCCAGTTTTCTTACATCGCATTACTTTTAAAATGTGAGAATGACCTGTAATAAATAAAGTAGGTGGGTTGGCATAAATACCTGCTCTAATTCTTTGATTGTACCTTCCGGGATATCCGCCAATATGTGTTATATATACCGCAACCTGTTCACACATAAAATGTAAGTCTAAATCAAAGGTAGCTCTGGCCTTGGAGTCATCAATATTTCCATATACAGCTCTTAAAGGTTTTAGAGCGGCAATGGCGTCTGTCACCCTTAGATCTCCAATATCTCCAGCATGCCATACTTGGTCTGCCTGTTTTACATATTTTAAGATAGTGTCATCTATATGACTATGGGTATCACTAAGTAGCAGTATTTTAGTCACGCTTGATCTGGTTTTAAATGTCAAAAATACACTTAATCATTTAAGATATTTGTTTTGCTAAGACAAGATGATTAACAAAATTATCAACCCACAAGGTATTTACTTTTCTCTAAAGTGTACCTTTGTAAAAAAAACCATTGTGCGGTACTTTATAGAAATAGCATACAACGGGACAAGTTATTGTGGTTGGCAAAGACAACCCAACGCACTAAGTGTACAGCAGGTTTTAGAAGAGGCTATGTCTGTTTTTTTAAGAACACCTATTACTGTTTTTGCTGCTGGAAGAACCGATGCAGGAGTCCACGCAAAACAACTCTTCGCGCATTTTGATTTTCATGAACTTGAAAATATTCCTGAGACGCTTCATAGACTTAATGCCCTTTTACCTAGTGCTATTTCTGTAACTAGTATTTGTAAGGTCAAAGAGGATGCGCATGCCCGTTTTAATGCCACTGCTCGCTCCTATGAGTACCATATACAGCTTTCCAAAAACCCATTTACAACTACTCTTACTCATCAAATACACAAAAAACCTGACCTACAACTAATGAACAAAGCCGCTAGCATGCTTTTAGGGCGTCAAGATTTCCAGTGTTTTTCTAGATCAAACACAGAGGTGAACACCTTTTTTTGTGATGTTACAATAGCACATTGGAAATTGCAAGGGAGCACTTTGCTGTTTTCTATAACCGCAAATCGCTTTTTAAGAAATATGGTGCGTGCCATAGTTGGTACGCTGCTAGATGTTGGTTTTAAAAAAACCAGCCTTGAGGAGCTTACAGATATTTTAAACTCAAAAGACAGGACGTAATGCAGGGTCTTCTGCACCAGCGAGGGGCCTTTATTTAACCAAGGTGTCATATCCTCAAGATGTATTCATAAGTTAATATCTTTACACGCTCTATGGCATCAGCAAATGCATTTGATTTTAAGTTATTTAAACGGTTGTTGGAATTTACCAAGCCGTACCGCTTGGTTTTTTATTTTGTAGCTTTTACAGCTCTTATTTTGTCTGGACTGGCCATTTTGAGGCCTTATTTTTTAGAGCGTACCATAGATGAGTCTATAATACCTAGAGATCCTTCAGGCCTTATTTACTTTATTGTTATCATGTTAGGGGTACTGGTGCTGGAAGTGATATTTCAATTCTCTTTTATTTTTTATGCCAATTGGCTAGGCCAGCACATCATAAAAGATTTGCGTATTAGTTTGTTTGACTTAATGATGCGTTTTAAAATGAAATATTTTGACACTAGTTCTGTGGGTAGGCTCACTACTCGCGCTGTAAATGATATAGAAACCATATCAAGTATCTTTAGTCAAGGACTGTTTATGATTATTGCAGATTTACTAAAAATGGCAGCTATTGCAACCTTTATGTTGTATCAAAGTTGGCGATTATCACTCATTGTCTTTGTTATTTTACCTCTTATTATTGTTGCTACACGTGTTTTTCAACGCGCAATGAAAGTTGCTTTTGAAGAGGTGCGCGCACAGGTGGCTAATTTAAATTCTTTTGTGCAAGAGCGTATCACAGGAATGAAGATTGTGCAGGTTTTTGCAAGAGAGCAGACTGAGTACAAACAGTTTTTCGCTATTAATGAAAAACACAAAAAAGCTTGGATTAAAACCGTATGGTATAACTCCATATTTTTTCCTATTGCAGAGATGGCCTCTTCTGTTGCCATTGGTTTGCTGGTTTGGTTTGGAGGTTTAAATGCTGCAGCAAACGGTGTGATTACTCTAGGTTTGGTTGTGGCTTTTATAGAACTGGCTCAAATGCTATTTAGGCCACTGCGTCAAATAGCAGATAAGTTTAACACACTACAAATGGGTATGGTTGCGGCAAAGCGTGTTTTTGAAATATTAGACACTAAAGCGCACATAGTAAACCAGGGTGCCCGCGTGCTTAAAAACACCAAAGGTGCTATCGTTTTTAAAAATGTTTGTTTTTCTTATTTGGAAGGGGAGCAGGTATTAAATGATATTTCTTTTACCGTTCAACCTGGAGAAACCATTGCAATTGTGGGGGCAACTGGGGCCGGGAAATCTACCATTATTAATCTTCTCAATCGTTTTTATGAAATTAACAGCGGTTCTATTTTAATAGACGGAGTTTCTATTAAGGACTATACATTAGAATCTTTAAGAGATCAAATAGGGGTTGTGTTACAAGACGTGTTTCTTTTTGCAGATACCATACACAATAATATTAGTTTAAATAACAAGGATATTACTACACAAGAAATACATCAGGCAGCAACTCAAATTGGCGTGTCAAAGTTTATAGACTCCTTGCCAGGGAAATTTCAGTATAATGTAAAAGAGCGGGGAGTGATGCTATCTTCTGGCCAGCGACAACTCATTGCTTTTTTGCGTGCATATGTTAGTAATCCTGGTATTTTAATTTTGGATGAGGCTACCTCCTCTGTAGATTCATATTCTGAACAGATGATACAAACAGCCACAGATACCATAACCAAAGACAGGACTTCTATTGTCATTGCCCATAGATTGGCTACCATCAAAAAAGCGGATAAGATATTGGTAATGGACGCTGGTAAAATTGTAGAATCTGGAACCCATAAAGAGCTTTTAAAAAAAGATGGTTATTACCGCACCCTCTACAAAGTTCAGTTTTCTACAGAGAAAAACCTGGAAGATTAACTTAAGTCTTTGTGGATTATTTCTGTGAGCTGCTCGAGGGTTTCATAGAGTACGAAATCTCCATCTTTAAGATAGGAGATCTGTCCATTCTCTTCGCTCACTACAAGACAAACAGCATCACTTTTCTCACTAACCCCAACGGCTGCTCTATGGCGCAAGCCAAAACGTAAGGGTATTTTTTTATCATCAGATACAGGCAGTATCACACGTGTTGCGGTGATGGTATTACCTTCTATAAGCATAGCGCCGTCATGTAATGGACTGTTTTTATAAAAGATGCTCTCTAAAATGGGTTGGTTTACAGCCACACTCATGGCATCTCCACTAGATTTTACAAACTCTAGACTATTGTTTCTTTTTATAACAATAAGGGCTCCGGTTTTACTTTGGCTCATATTTCTGCAAGCAGCAATAACGGGCTCTATGTCTGTGGTGGCAATGGTGTCTGTAGAAATGGATTTAAATTGTCTAAAAACACGATTGGCTTTAAAATTAGTAGACCCAAGCATTAACAAAAACTTTCTTATTTCTTGCTGGAATACAACAATTAAAGCAAACATACCTACACCTAAAAATCCTCCAAGGATTTTACTTAGCAGTTCCATTTCTAATAAATCTGTAAGCCACCATATACCATAGATAATTACTATACCAATAAATATATTTATGGCCACGGTACCTTTAACTAGTCTATATAAATAGTATAACAGTGCAGCCACTAGTACAATGTCTATGGCATCAATGATTCTAAAGTCTGTTAATTCGAAAAAATCCAAAAAATTTTGTTTTAAAGGTCTGTAAATGTAGGATTAAATTTTCAGTTACTCATACAGGTGTTTAGTTGCTTGAATAGCGTGATACACTCTTTGGCTGGTTTTACATCATGAACTCTTAGTATACGCGCCCCTTTTTGCAGGGCTACCATATGTAGTGCCGTAGTTCCATTAAGGGCCTGTTTTGCTGAAATGCCTAGGGTTTTATACACCATAGATTTTCTTGAAATACCTGCCAATACTGGAAGCTCTAAGGTTTCAAAAAGTTCTAAATCATTAAGTAGTTCAAAGTTTTGATTTGTGGTTTTTGCAAATCCAAATCCAGGATCTACAATAATGTCGTTTATATTATGGGCTCTAGCTGCTGCGATTCTTTCAGAAAAATAAAAGAGCACTTGTTTTGTAATATTTTGATACTCTGTGAGTGTTTTCATGGTCTGGGGAGTACCACGCATGTGCATCATTATGTAAGGAGCTTGAAGAGCTCCAATGGTCTCTAACATCTTGGAATCTAATTTCCCGGCGCTAATATCATTGACCATACACGCTCCCGCTTCTACCGCCTGTTTTGCAACCTCACTCCTAAAGGTGTCGACACTAATAAGTGCCTCTGGAAATTCTCTAATAATAGCTGTGATGGCAGGAACGACGCGATTTATTTCTTCCTGTTGTAAAATATCTGTAGCCCCAGGTCTTGAGCTGTAACCTCCCACATCAAGGAAAGTTGCTCCCTGCTCAATCATATAATGGGCCTGTTTAATAATTTGAGTTTCTGTGGTGGTAGCACCACCGTCATAAAAGCTATCTGGGGTTATATTAATTATACCCATCACCCTTGGCATAGCCAAGTCAATTAATGTACCTTTACAGTTGATTGTTTGCAATTTTTTATTTTAATTTATTTACCCGAAATTTACGCAAAATCTTACACATAATATGGCAGATACTTCCAAAGAATATAATGAGGTTATTGATACCTGTAGATCACTCTTTCAAAAAAAAATGAAAGACTACGGTAGCGCTTGGCGAATTTTAAGATTACCTTCTTTAACTGATCAAATATTTATTAAAGCCCAACGCATTCGTGGTTTACAACAAAACAAACAGCAGCGTGTAGACGAGGGGCAAGTAAGCGAATTTATAGGAATTATAAACTACTGCATCATGGCGCTTGTTCAACTAGAAAGAGGAGTGGTAGAACAACCAGATATAGTATTAGAAGAAGCCTTGGAGTTGTATGATCAAAAAATAGCCGCGACCAAACAACTCATGATGGATAAAAACCATGATTACGGTGAGGCCTGGAGAGACATGCGGGTTACCAGCCTAACAGATTTAATTATTCAAAAATTATTACGGGTTAAACAAATTGAAGACAATCAAGGCAAAACACTGGTAAGTGAAGGTATAGATGCCAACTACCAGGATATGATTAATTATGCAGTTTTTGCAATGATTCATCTAGAGGGCTAAGCCACCCTCTTGCCAAATTGTTTTTTTAAGTAGTATTACCCAAATAGTAAGTGTATGAAAGTATTAGTAGGAGTTTCTAGAATATTTGTAGGGGTTTTATTTATTATAAGTGGTTTAATTAAATTAAACGACCCTGTTGGTTTTTCTTTTAAACTTGGAGATTATTTTGCTCCAGAGGTATTAAACCTTCCTTTTTTAGAACCATATGCACTAGTTATTGCCCTTTTGGTTGTTATCTTCGAGGTACTGTTGGGCGTGATGCTCATTGTGGGATATGCCAAAAAATTTACCCTATGGAGTTTACTTCTCATGATTGTGTTTTTCACTTTCCTTACTTTTTATTCTGCATATTTTAATAAAGTTACAGATTGTGGTTGTTTTGGTGATGCGCTCAAACTTACTCCTTGGGAGTCATTTTCTAAGGATATTGTCCTGCTTGTACTAATACTTGTTTTGTACAAAGGAAGTAGGTACATACAGCCTTTTTTCTCAAAAGGGATAAGGAGTATTACTGTTTTTACATCCTTAATTTTGTGTTTGTGGTTAGGGCTTCATGTATTGGAGCATCTGCCTGTGATAGACTTTAGAGCCTATAAAGTAGGAACAAATATAACTTCTGGTATGCAGACCCCTGCAGATGCGCCAAAGGCTGTGTATCAATACTCTTGGATATTTGATGTTAATGGTCAGGAAAAAATAGTTACAAATAGGGGAGAGGATCCCAAAATTGATGGCACATTGCTTGGCGTTGAAACAAGCGTTATACAAAAAGGCTATGAGCCACCTATTCATGATTTTAGTATAGAGCGTGATGGAGTAGATTATACCACCCAAATGCTGGAGGAGGAACACCTTTTGGTTGTAATAGCCTACAACCTTGATATAGCCCAAAAAGAGGGCTTTATTGCCATTAAAGAGGCTACAGATACCGCTACTAAAAAAGGGTATACTGTCATTGGTATCTCTGCCTCATCTACCCCAGAGACAGAAAAACTCACAGCCAAATACGATCTTGATTTTCCCTTCTATTTTTGTGACATGACTGCTTTAAAAACCATAATTAGAAGCAACCCGAGTATCATGAGGCTGGAAAGAGGAACCATTTTACAAAAATTACATTTTAATGATGTAGATCAATTGAGGCTGAAAACAATAAAAAAAACTCCATTGCGTCCAGATACTCCTGTTGTAAAACTAGATAGTATAAACTAATACCCAGTGATAGAATATACATTAAAAAAAATAGGATATGCCACTCTCACCCTCTTTGGTGTAGTTACGGTTATTTTTATGTTATTCAATATGCTCCCTGATGACCCAGCCAAAATGATGCTAGGTCAAAATCAAAGCAAAGAGCAGATTGCTGCAGTACAAAAAAAGTACGGCCTTGATAAACCAATATTTACTCAATATTTATTATACATCAATGATCTTTCTCCTATATCATATCATAGCAATAAGGCCTCAGGTTACACCTTTTTAGCCCCCAAAAAATACACTGCTTTAACCGTTTTTGCTATAGGTGGCGGGAGTGTTGTAGTAAAGTTTCCATATTTAAGAGAATCTTTTCAAAAAAGCGGAAAAAAAGTGAGTGCCGTTATTGCGCAAACCTTGCCCAATACTATAGTGTTGGCTGTAAGTTCTATAGTAATAGCAATGTTGTTAGGAGTATTTTTAGGCATTGTATCGGTGCTTTATAAAGATCGTTGGCTAGACAAAGCTATTCAACTAATAAGTACCCTAGGGATGAGTGTTCCTTCTTTTTTTAGTGCTATTTTATTTGCCTGGGTATTTGGCTTTGTGCTGCACAGATACACGGGGCTTCAAATGACAGGTAGTTTGTATGAAGTAGATGATTTTGGAAATGGCACCTACATACAATGGAAAAACTTAGTATTGCCTGCTATTGTTTTAGGTATTAGACCTCTTGCGGTGGTTAGTCAATTAATGCGAAATTCTTTACTAGAGGTTTTAAATCAAGATTATATTACCACTGCCAAAGCAAAAGGGCTCTCCCAAAGAGCAGTAATTGGTAGGCATGCTTTGAAAAATTCTTTAAACCCCGTTGTAACAGCTATTTCTGGGTGGTTTGCCTCCATGCTTGCCGGTGCTGTTTTTGTAGAGTTTATTTTTGGCTGGAATGGTATAGGCAAAGAAATAGTAGACGCCTTAAATAAAAGCGATCTTCCTGTTATTATGGGAACGGTTATTGTTATTGCAAGTTTGTTTATAGTAATCAATATCTTTGTAGATATTCTATACGGATGGCTAGACCCAAAAATTAGAACTTAAAACGTAAATAAATACAATTTACTGGCAGTAATATATAATTTGAGCATATTAAAAAACAATTAGTAAAACAAACACCGAATTATGAGAAGAAATATAGTAGCAGGAAACTGGAAGATGAATTGTGATATCTCGCAAACCTATGCCCTTTTAGATGCTTTAAAAGAACAAAATTTAACAGATGATGTATCTGTAATTGTAGCGCCACCTTTTACAAATTTACAAAGTGCAAATCAAGCCCTTTTGGATACTGAGGTTTTAGTAGCAGCCCAAAACATGCATCAAGAGTCTACGGGGGCATATACAGGAGAGGTTTCTGCGGCTATGCTCAAGAGTGTTGGCGTTGAGCTTGTTATTTTAGGACACAGTGAACGTCGTGCTATTTTTGGTGAAACCAATGCGCTTCTTGTAGCCAAAGTAAACACTGCTTTAGAAAATGAAATGACTATTATCTTTTGTTTTGGTGAAGAATTATCTGACAGAAAAGCAGGAAAACATTTTGATGTGGTTAGACAACAATTACAAGAAGGAATTTTTCATATAGAAAAAGAAAACTGGAACAATGTAATTCTTGCCTATGAGCCTGTGTGGGCTATCGGAACTGGAGAAACGGCCAGCCCAGAACAGGCTCAAGAAATGCATCACTTTATAAGAAACACGCTAACTGAGGTGTTTGATACAGATGTCTCTCAAGATGTTTCTATACTCTATGGCGGTAGTGTTAAGCCAGGTAATGCCAAAGAAATATTTAGCAAAGAAGATGTTGACGGAGGCCTTATAGGAGGCGCGGCGCTAAATGCTACAGATTTTACGGCTATTATTAATGCCTTTGAGTAGGTTTAAAAAGATCCAAATTTTAAAGTATGTCTATCTATATAGAGTATCATTTTAAAGTGTCTCCCTTGCAACCAGGCACAGAAATTTTAATTGCTCAGCTTGGTTATGTGGGTTTTGAGAGTTTTGTTGAAGATCAAACGGGGGTTTTGGCGTATATTCAAAAACAGGAGTATAGCCCGGCAATATTAGAAGATATTCAAGTATTAAACTCTCCAGAATTTGAAATAACATTTCAAAGAAAAGAGATTGCACAAATAAATTGGAATGCAGCTTGGGAACAAAATTTTGATCCTATTATTGTAGACCAGACCTGCGCAGTTCGTGCGCCTTTTCATGCTCCCTTTAACTACGCCTATGAAATAATTATAGAGCCCAAAATGTCTTTTGGGACAGGGCATCATGAAACTACCTTTATGATGATGCAGCACATTCTTGAAAATGATTTTCAAGGAAAAACTGTTTTGGATATGGGCTGTGGTACAGCAGTGCTGGCTATACTTGCTGAAAAAAGAGGTGCAACCAAGCTAGATGCCATAGATATTGATCCTTGGTGTGTAGAAAATAGCCAAGAGAATGTCTATAGAAACAACTGTAATTTTATTACTGTTTCTTTAGGGGATGCCTCAAAAATACCCAAAGATAAATACCACACTGTAATAGCCAATATTAATAGAAATATACTACTTAATGATATGGGAGTTTATAAGGAGAGTTTGCTTGCTGGTGGCACTTTGTTTTTGAGTGGGTTTTACACTCAAGATTTACCTATTATAAAACAGGCCTGCAGTAAATTGGGTTTCACATTTGTTGGAAACAAAGAGCGTAACAATTGGGTAGGGGCAAAGTTTACCCTTTAAGGTTTGATTGTATTATTTGAAATAACTTTTTAATTGTGATAAATACCAAAGAAAAAACACAGGAATCTTCTCAAGTGCTAGAGCAAGAAGCTACTGAGCATCAAATTATCTTGTTTAACGATGAGGTAAACACCTTTGATCATGTTATTGAGATGCTTATATATGCCTGTGACCATACTCCAGAGCAGGCAGAGCAGTGCTCTTTGATTGTTCATTACAAAGGCAAGTGTGGTGTTAAAACAGGTCCTTATAAAGAGCTAACAAAGCCCTGCAATATATTACTTGATGCTGGCCTTAGTGCAGAAATTCAGTAAAATATATAAACGTATTTTGTTTATTTTACTCACCCTTGGTGTTTTTCGATCCTAGATAATTAAAAGCATAATAGTATAGGGTTTTAACTAGTGTATAATAAATGGCAAAGGGTCATTTTTTTATATAAAATACTAGCATTGGTTTATTCTATTTTTCTATATTTGCACCCCGAAACAAATGTATTTAATGTTTCAAAACGGCCTCGTGGCGCAACTGAATAGCGCACTTGATTACGGCTCAAGAGGTTACAAGTTTGAATCTTGTCGAGGTCACTACTATTTACAAGGGAACTGGAGAAATCTAGTTCCCTTTTTTATTTTATGTACACTTTAATTGTCTTTTTTAGGGTATTTAAGCCTATTTACGTGGTTTAGAAATAGCTGAACTGAAGGAGGAAGATATGCCTATGGTTTAGTTGTTACTTTATTTAGTTGTATTATTGAAAATACGAGAATAATGATACTTCCAAGTGTTCTTGACAAAAACTCTAATTGAGACATTGGCTCACCTTGATAGCCAAAAGTATATAAGAAGTTTAATGAAGCTATTATAATTACTATAATCAGTAGTAGTTTTTTCATACTCAAATATAAGAAATGTAAGTTTAACCTATTTAAGAGGTTTAGAAATAGCTGAATTGAAAGAGGAGGATATGCCTATGGTTTAGGATTTTTTTTCTTTGAATTATCTTTTTTCCAAATATATTTTCCAAACATTATAATCAATCCTATTAAAAGAAAAATACTTCCATTTGGATAACCATCAAACACATAATCATTAGAAACGTATCCATAAACAATCCAAATTAATCCTATACTTGCTGTTATAACCCCTTCGTTATTTTTAATATATTTTTTCATATCCCCAATTTACAACATTTAGTTTTTTCTTAAACTATCTGAAGAAGATAGCTATGGTTTAGTCATAGTAAGGCTTACCATTTTTGTCTTGTAAAGACATCATAAGCTCAAAGCAAAGTTGATCTATATTGTCTTGAAAGGAATTAAAAGCTGAAACGTTAGATAAAATTACAATGCCTGTTTGGTTTTTAATATCTATTGCCATTGAAGAAGTGTATCCACCTGTTCCTCCATTATGCCAATGCCATTTATTATCCGATTTTTCTGAGTTTATTATATGCCAACCGAGCCCTAAATCAACCTGATCATTAAGCTTAACTGTTTTTTTTGTCATTAACATCAAATCCAAATTAGATTTATTAAAATGAGCGATTCCATATTTTGTTAAATCTTCAACATTGGATAAGATTCCCCCTGCACTTGATAAAGAAGCTAATTCCCAATTTGATGTATGATTTCCTTCAATATCAAGACCTTTAACAAGTTTTTCATTTACCAAGTTTATATTGAAAGTTGTGTTTTTCATATTATGTTTTGAGAAAATATATTTCTCATACAGTTCCTCATAATTTAAATTATAAATATTACTTAGTGTGAATCCTAATAATCCCATTCCCAAATTTGAGTATTCTGAATTTCCAATATTTTTATCATCAATTTCCATAAAATTTATTAGATAATCTTTTAAATATTCATCATTATAATGTTTGTAGGGGTTGTCAGAAGAATACGCCTCCTGTTCAAAATTTGATGGCATTCTTGGTAATCCTGAGGTATGGTTAGCAAGACTTTTGAAAGAAATTGAAAAGTTATTTTTAAACTTTATGTCTAAGTAGTCATTAATGTTTTCATTCAGTTTTATCTTATTATCGATTACTGATTTAGCTAATATGTTTGCTGTAAAAACTTTTGTGATTGAACCAATCTCAAAAATATCTTTATAGTTAGACAAATAAAAAATTGAGTCATTTTGACGTTTTAACCCGTAATAAGTTACTTTGTCACTGTTGATAAATGCTAACGAAATTTGAGTGTTATTTGGAAAGTATTTTGACTTTTCAAAAATTAATTCAATTTGTTTATCAGAAATTAAACTGCCATTATTTGATAAACTATTTATAGCCAAGCCTGAAAGAATCTCATCTCGAAAAGTATCAAAGTAAAAAACTTCAGCTATTTTTTTATCGTCATCAATTGAAAAGCTGTATTGTGAAACCCATTTTTCAAAAGTCAATTTGTAAATTGAGATATTATTTTCTTCTCTAATAAATTCATTTTCAGAAATTTTACCTGCATTAGAATTTAAATTTTTAAGAAAATCTGTCAGTTCGTTTATCGGTAATGTTGTTTTCATTTCAGCAGAAAATAATTCAAAAACTGATTGATAATCCTCATTGTTATAAGCTTTAATAAAATCATTAACCAATTCCTGTCCTTCAAACTTATCTTCTTGAGCATTCATCAAAAAAGGAATAAATAGTAATAGTATTAGCTTTTTCATACCCCCAATTTACAACATTTAGTTTTTACTTAAACTATCTGAAGATATGCCTATGGTTTAGTTTCTATTCTTTCTGTATATCCTTAAAGCTTCATAAGCACAAGCTAATGCCCCAATTGAACAAACTATTATAATAATGTTTTTGTATTCGGGTTCATCAGAGAGAAAATAGCTGAATTAAAAGAAGAGGATATACCTATTTTTTAGATTTTAAGCACTCAAGCCAAACAAGTATAGTAGCTACTATAATACCTGCCCAAATAAACAGCTCAGCTATACTAATATCATAAACTCTCCAAATAATAAATGACAGGGTGCTTATTGTCAAGGATGTGATACAAGCAATCTTATATGATTTTATCATATTCTAAACATAGTAATTAATTTACGTGGTTTAAATAGCTGAACTGAAAGAGGAAGAGTATTCCTACAAACCTATTAGTACCCCTAAAAAAACAGCAAAAAGCACAGCAGTTACTACTAATGCTGAACCGGCGAGTAGTCCAGAAGATTTTAAAAGTGAAAACTTTCTAACTTTCACTTCATAAATTTCATCCACAGAAATTTCTTGTAGTTGCCCATTAGTATCTACAGTCAATGTTTGCTCATTTTTAGAAACTAAGGTTCCTTTAATATTTATTCCTCCAATCGCTTTTACCTCAACCTTTTGTTTTTTTTCAATTGGAATAATATCATAGTTTACTGTCTTATAACTAAAACAACCTTGAAACAAAATTAAAAATGACAGTAATAGATAAAGTTTTTTCATAATTATGTTAATGTGTTTTAAATTGTAATTTACAATTAATTATGTGTTAATAAAGAATTGCTCTCATATAAATGTAAGTTTAACCTATTTAAGAGGTTTAGAAATAGCTAAACTGAAAGCAGGAGGATATGCCTGCAGTTTACTTGTTATTTAAAATTAATATGTATAAATTTATGGCTAACTAATTTATTAAAATATGAAAAATTTATTTCTATTAATGGCTGTGATATTAGTTACAGCTTGTCAACAAACAGTTGAACCAACAGTCTCAATCTCTGACGAAGATATTGTTAGTGCTTTAAAAGAAAATGCCGTAAATCTTCAAGAAGCTATTCTCACACAAAACTCAGAAGAATTCAACAAGTATGTTGATAAGAACATCGCTTTTTCAACTGGAGACTCAAACTTAAGCAAGTTTTACACAATGAGTACTGAAAGTTTTAATACTGCACCAGTAGCTAAATGGGGAGAGTTTGATTTATATGACATTAATGTAGCTCTTTCACCAGATTCAAGAACTGCTGTACTTACCTTTTACGCCAAAGGAGATTACACAGTAGCAGATGAGGATAAAGTCGATTATAGTACAAGAGCCTCTTCTGTTTGGATTTCAACAGAAAATGGGTGGAAAATAATGCATTCAAGCTGGGCTCCTTTTGGAGGAGGTAACGGAATACCAAGTAAATAGCATGTATTATTAAATATTGAAGCTTATAACTTTTATTAAAAAAAGGAGTTACAGTAATGTAATTCCTTTTTCTATTTATCAATACATCATTAAGATTTTACTTATACTATCTTAATTAAAGCAGCAGGATATGCCTTTGGTTTAAACTAAGGTTAATGTTATATAAATAGTTTTCTTCTAATCCAACTTGATTTTGATTTTTTTAGTTGTTATTTGTAATGATTGTATTAATCAATACTGCATTATGAAAAAAATAATTTTATTCTCTCTGTTCTGTTTTTTGTTTTTTACACCTATCTCTAAAGCCCAAGAATCTACCTCATTCTCAAACACAGTCCCTAGTGATGAGATCACAAAAACTTCTTTTTTTGAATGGAATTTTGGTATTGCGTTTGTGTCTTTTGCTTCAGACGATTATTTACCATTTCCTGGAGGTTCTGCTCTTTGGGGTACCACATTTATCAATCAAGAAAATCTTATTTTTGAGTACGAAGTTGGTTTTGCATTCCCAACCCTTGTTACTGGAAAAATAGGAGTAGGGAAGCGTTTTAATACTACAAATATTGTTGTAGGGGTAAGACCCTGGCCATTTAATTTATACGCTCAAACTAGTTTTTCTACTACCAAAAATAAATCTTGGATCGCCTCTATTGAGGGGAACCCTTTAGGAGAAGGCTTTACAATAGGCAATATTAATGTTGGTTACAGGTGGAATATAACATCGAAATAGCTTGCTATAGACATATAGTACCAGGTTTTAATGGGTAGTTTTTTATGATATAAACTCCATATAAAAAATGAAAACCGACATTACCAAGATAAAATACCCAAATCCTTTTTTTAATTTTTTCCCATCAATAAAATTGCTCGTATAGCTCCCTATCAAAACACCAATAAAGGTAATTGAGGTAAATAAAGCTAGAAACTGCCAATCTATTTCCATTGTCATAGCGTCCCCTAAGAAAAACCCTAGCAAAGATTTAAAAGCAATTATCATAAGCGAGGTGCCAACGGCAATCTTCATCTCTACATTGGCTAAAATGACAAGTGCTGGAATGATTAAAAAACCACCACCTGCTCCGATGATACCTGTGACGGCTCCAACCAATAAACCTTCTACCAAAACCAATGGGTAGTTATAGGCTACTTTATCATATTTACTGTGGTTTTTTTCTTTGCTTTTTTTAAGCATTGAAAAAGCTGCAGGGATCATTAACAGTGCAAAAAGTCCAAACATCCCCATTCTTCTCGTAAACTCAAAATCTTGAATAACAAATAAAATATCTGGCAAGCTAGGTACTACATAGTGCCTTACAAGGGTGACCCCTACCATTGCTGGTATACCAAACACAAAGGCTGTTTTCCAGTTTACATACCCTTTTAGATACTGTTTAATTCCTCCAAGTAAAGCACTAGCTCCAACAATAAATAAAGAATATGCCGTAGCTACTTTCTCATTTACAGAAAACAAATACGCTAAGACCGGGACAGCAAGTATGGATCCACCTCCTCCGATGAGCCCAAGGGTGAACCCTATTAACAAGGCGCTTAGATAACCAAAAATTTCTAGTAGTTCCATTTTTTAATACTTAAGTCACAAGCGTGGTAAAAGTATGTAATTTTAATTTTATTGTAAGATGATTACCAACTCTATTGTTTTTCAATTACATAAGTTTTCTTTTTTGCTTTTGAATTTTGTTTTAAAATAAAACAAGCTTAAGTTGTTGGGAGTTGCCAAGAATCAATTATTTTTGTTATTCATTAATACATTAATATATTATAATATGGGAGTAGGTGGACTTGTAATTGGAACTGCAGCAGTATGTTTGGTTTTAGCTATTATAGCTATGGTGAGCGAGAGCTTTAAGTAACAGTTTCTCCATACATTTTTTGTATTTCGGCTTACTTTGGTAAGCCTTTATTGGTTTTACTCAGTACATATGATACAACTACAAGATTATATACGCGATATTAAAGATTTTCCAAAACCGGGAATCGTATTTAAGGATATTACACCTTTGTTGTCAAACCCCCAGGCCTCTAGAGCTTGTCTAGAGCAGTTACTTAAGCTTGTTGGCGATCAAAAGATTGATAAAGTGGTTGGTGTTGAAGCCCGTGGTTTTTTCTTCGGAAATACGCTAGCACAATCATTAAACGCAGGATTTGTACCTGTGCGCAAACCAGGCAAGTTACCTCATACAACTATTTCTCAAACCTATGATCTTGAATATGGCACAGACACCCTGCAGATGCACAAAGATGCCATTGCTGTTGGAGATCGGGTGTTAATTCATGATGATATACTAGCCACAGGAGGCACTGCAAGGGCTGTGTGTGATATGGTAGAAAATCTAGGAGGAGTTATTGTGCAGTGTAACTTTTTAATTGAGTTAGATTTTTTACAAGGAGCCAAAAAAATACATCAATACCCTATTACATCAATACTACAATACTAATCTAAGGCATTTTTTGTAACCCATAATCTATAACCAAAAAGGGCTAGTTGCATTTTTGAAGCTTTTGCTAAATCAAGCCTTTGTTTTGTAAAGCTTGGAAGTATCGCTTTATTTATTTTGGCTAGGGTTTTAAATAGTACGTTTTTCACGAGTGTAAACATACAAAATAAAAAAAAGCCTACATATCTCTTTTCATCACTTTGTAGCCTATATTTTAAGATAAATAAACACCGTTTATTTATCTTCGCAGTATATATTACTTATATGAGCATACTGTTTATTTTTCTTGGCTTAGGGTTACTGGTTATTGGTGGAGATTTTTTGGTTAGAGCAGCCGTAGGATTGTCATTAAAACTAAAACTATCTAAGATGATCATAGGGTTAACTGTGGTCTCTTTTGCAACTTCTGCCCCAGAATTACTAGTAAGTGTTCAAGCCGCCATAGATGGCTTTAGCGACATTTCTTTAGGAAATGTGATTGGGTCTAATATTGCTAATATTGGCTTAGTATTAGGGGTTACAGCAATTATAACTCCTCTTTCCATAGACAAATATTTCTACAAGTTTAACTGGCCGGTACTCATGTTACTCTCTTTTGGCCTTTACTTTATTTTGAAAAGTGGTAATGAAATTTCTAGCCTAGAAGGTGTTGCTTTGGTGGCTATATTAATTATTTACTTGGTGCTATTAATTAGTAGAGCAAATAATAACCCTAATAGTGATGCCTCTCAACAGGTTGATGGACAGTTGGCGGTTGTCTCTAATTTTAAAATTATATTGTGGTTACTCATCGGCGCAATTGCTCTTTATTTTGGTAGTATGTGGCTTGTAGATGGTGCTGTAGATTTAGCCAGCACTTTGGGAGTTAGCGAGCGTGTTATATCTATTACCATGATAGCTGTAGGGACAAGCCTTCCAGAACTTGCTGCCTCTGTCATTGCAGCTTTAAAAAAGGAGAAAGCCTTGTCTTTAGGAAATCTAATTGGCTCTAATATATTTAATATAGCTTCTGTTTTAGGCATTACTGCTATTATAAAGCCCATCGCTGTAAAAAGTCAAGAACTCTTCACCAATGATATGTGGTGGATGTTAGGCTTTGCAGGAGTGTTAATACCCTTAGCATTTTTGCCAAATAAGTTTGAAATTGGGCGCATTAAAGGCCTTGTTTTACTTGCCTGTTATTGCGTATTTATTAGTTTGGCTGTATTGGGCTAGACAGATTTTGTCTTATTGCAATTATTTAATTCTAATGTCACTTTCTACCAGGCCATCACGAAGTCTAATTACCCTGTGTGCATGCTGAGCAACCTCCTCCTCATGTGTTACCACTATAACGGTGTTTCCTTGTGCATGAATAGCATCAAAAAGCGCCATGATTTCCAGAGATGTTTTTGAATCTAGGTTCCCTGTTGGCTCATCTGCCAATATAATAGAGGGCTTGTTTACTAGCGCTCTACCTACGGCAACTCTTTGTCTTTGTCCACCAGATAGCTGGTTGGGTCTGTGGTCCATTCTATCTGCCAGGCCAACTTCTGTTAATACTTCTTGAGCGCGTTTTGTTCTTTGGGTTTTTGAAGCCCCTGCATACACCATAGGAAGTGCTACATTATCTAGGGCTGTAGTTCTTGGCAACAAGTTAAAGGTTTGAAATACAAAGCCTATTTCTTTATTGCGTATTTCTGCCAACTCATCATCACTCATGTTGCTTACGTCATGTCCACTTAAAAGATAAGATCCTGCAGTTGGCGTGTCAAGGCATCCAAGCAAATTCATTAAGGTTGATTTACCAGAACCTGAAGGTCCCATAAGGGCAACATACTCACCTTTCTCAATTTGAAGATCGATACCTTTTAATACTTTAACAATTTCTTGTCCTAAAGGAAAATCTCTACGTATTGCTTTGATGTCTATAACTAAACTCATATTTCTTATTGCTTATGCTATAAATATAGCTGAAATTTTTAATAATTACGGGCACTGCCGTGTTGTCATGTTTGCTTTAAATAACAACCATTTTTTACTTGAATTAATCACACTCATAGGTCGCAGGGTAGCCTAGAATGTTACAGCCGCAGTGTGAAATGTTGTTTTTCTTGCCCTTTTTTTAAAAAAACAAGCCCAAAGTAAAACCCGTCAATACTTACTGTTACATCTTGGGAGGCAACCATGTGTTGCCATACTTTAGTGTTTGCGGTATTTGTATAGATGCCTTCAAAAATAAACACGCAGTTCTTGTGTGCACTGTGGAGCAGTTTTTCAAATATAGATACCAGGTTTATCGCTGCTATTTGTGGTGTTTATATATACCAAATCAAACTGTTTTTCAGATGTTTGCGTCTCAAAAAAATCTTCCACAGACCTTACACAGCTATTTGGTCTTGCCAAAGAGAGGAGTGAAGCTGCGTTTTTTAAATTGCCCACCACTAAAATCTCATTAGATTTAAAATAAGAGGCTATTTTATAGGGTATGATTTGCTTTTTTTTAGACATCAAGTGTTTTTTTGTGTCCTTGTGCTGTTTTTTGTAGATACACTTTGTGAGTAGCGAGTATACAAAAGGAGAGTGCACTCCGTGCTCATTTGTAGATTTCAGTATAAATTTAATGTATGATTTTAAAGTGTACAGCACGCTTGAGTGTGTTTATTGTTCCATTTTTTCAGAGAGCTCGAACCAGCGCATTTCTTTTTCAGACAAACCATCAATGATGTCCTGCAATGTTTTAGATTGCTTATTAATTTGCTCCTGGTCCCAATTTTCTGTGGCAAATTTTTGTTGTAAAGAGTCGCGATCCCTTTCCAGTTTTGCAATGTCCCTCTCTAGGCGGTTATATTCTTTTTGTTCTTGATACCCTAGTTTGGTTTTTGTGGTAGCTGTTTTCCAATTTTTCTTTTCTGTTTTTGGCGATTCTTCATCTCTTTTTTCTGAAATTTTACTATCCTCATAGGTTCTATAATCACTATAGTTACCTGGGAAATCTAGTATTTCACCACCTCCCTGAAATACAAAAAGATGATCTACGATCTTGTCCATAAAATAACGATCATGACTTACCACAATAAGACATCCGGGAAAATCTAGTAAAAAACTCTCCAATACGTTAAGTGTTACAATATCTAAATCATTGGTAGGTTCATCCAAAATAAGAAAATTTGGATTTTGAATAAGCACCGTACACAGGTACAGTCTTTTTCTTTCACCACCACTTAATTTATCTACAAAGTCATACTGTTTTTTTCTATCAAACAAAAAACGCTCTAATAAACCCTGTGCGCTAATTTGGCGTCCTTTTTTTAATGGGATGTAATCTCCAAACTCTCTAATAACATCAATTACTTTTTGTCCTTCTTTAATATTAATTCCTCTTTGGGTATAGTATCCAAATTTTACAGTATCGCCAATAACAACTTTTCCAGAATCTGGCTTTAGTGAGCCCGTTAGTATGTTTAAAAATGTAGATTTTCCAGTACCATTTTTTCCTATAATTCCAATACGTTCTGCTCTTAGAAAATTATATTCGAAACCATTAAAAAGGGTGTTGTTATCATAGGTTTTACCTATTTTGTGTATCTCAACTACCTTGGTGCCAAGTCTCTCCATGTTAAGTTCTAACTCTACCTGGTGGTCGTTACGTCTTTTATGGGCTTTGTCTTTAATCTCACTAAAGTCATCAATTCTAGATTTACTTTTAGTGGTTCTTGCCTTTGGTTGGCGGCGCATCCAATCCAACTCTTTTTTATATAATTGTTTTGCTTTGCCTGTCTCTGTAGTTTCAGCCTCTATTCTAGCGTCTCTTTTTTCAAGATAATAGCTGTAGTTTCCTTTATAACTGTATAGATTACCTTGATCTAATTCTACAATTTCATTACATACACGTTCCAAAAAATACCTGTCATGGGTAACCATAAAAAGAGTGAGATTTTCTTTTGCAAACAAAGCTTCAAGCCACTCAATCATTTCCAGATCTAGATGGTTTGTGGGCTCATCCATTACCAGTAAATCTGGTTTTGTGAGAAGTGCATTGGCAAGGGCAAGTCTCTTTTTTTGTCCTCCACTTAAATCACCTACTTTTTTGTTAAGATTTTCTAATTTTAATTTAAATAATATTTGCTTGTATCTTGTTTCAAAATCCCAGGCATCATGAGCATCCATAGCATCAAAAGCGGCTTGGTAATTTTCTGTTTGTTCTGGATGTAGAATTGCTTTTTCGTAGGTTTGAATAACCTCCAATACTGGGTTATCGCTAGCTAAAATAGTCTGCTCAATGGTAAGGCTTGTGTTTAGGTTTGGTTCTTGAGAGAGAAAAGCAACGGTTAGATTTTTTCTATACACCACAGCGCCCTTATCTGGAGTGTCTATCCCAGAAAGGATATTTAAAAGAGACGTTTTACCGGTTCCGTTTTTGGCGACAAACCCAATTTTTTGTCCTTGATTGATACCAAAGGAGATATCTTCAAATAAGATACGTTCACCATAAGATTTTGCAACATGTTCAACAGAGAGGTAATTCACAGTTTGATTTTTATGCAAATTAAGGTGTTTTTGCTTACTTAAATTGTAATATACTTTATAATTATCAGCAAATTCTACAATTATAGATACCTCTATTCAAAGGGAGTATAAGGCGTGTTTTAATTACCTTTTTAAATTCCTAACTAGATACACATACCTTATAAAAAGTGCTATTACAAGGGGTAGTAGCGCAGGAGCAAAAACTTGAACACCAGTAAACCAATGCACAACTAGTAGTGTTAAAAGAATAATTAAAAATGACACATAACTTTTTATCCATTTTTTTGGAACTTTTTTACTCACTAGGGTACAAAAAATAAGATTTAAAGGAAATGCCCAAAGTATATTATAATTAGTAACCGTTGCTGTATGGTCTGTGGCTGTCCACAATACAAGAAGCAATACTCCTATAATACCGGTTATCAAAAATAGAATACCATCCAACCATCGGCTGCGTTTTTGTTGTTTACTATCCTTAAGGGTTCTATATACAATACCTATGGCTAGTATTAAAAAAACAAAAAATGGACTCAGTAAAAAAGCAGCACTTCCAGATCTTGGACTAGCGTTGTTAATGGTAGTTTCTTTTTTTATTAAAGCAGTTGTCTTGCCGTTTCTAGTAACTGTTGCTGACTTTAAACTTTCCAACACATAATCTGGCAAAAATTGATGCTCCCAAGGGCTTGCAGTTCTATCTATAACAGCGCCTAGGGCAATATCAATACCTAGACTACCCCAAGAGTTCCAGTGAAGTCTTTGTTGTATAAGTTCTCTAAAACTATACAAAGAAGGAGCGTACTGTTTTTCTTGGTAGGAGAGTTTGCTGCCTAAATTTAATGCAATTACATCACGTATTCTTGTGGCGCAGTTATCAAAGAAAAAATCGTACTGGTATTCTCTGTTGCTGGGTTGAGCATTGTCTAATAAGTACTCAAAAATCGCTATTTTTTCTCCATAGGTAATATCAAGCTTTTGCTGCTTTATCCATCGTTTTTCAGAGATGTAATTTCTCAGAAAATCATCATAAGTACTTACAGATAACGCATAAGGAAGCTTTCCTTGACCAAACTTGATATAAAAATTTGGTGTATTAAAATCAAAGGTTCCGTAATTAAATGCTAAATCTTTGCCGCCACTAGGGTCAGAAACTCTAATGGCATTGTGTCCAAATGAATCATATAACTGTTTTCCCGGACCAATGGTGATGATGCTTATTTCTGCATCTTGTGCAAGGGTGTTTATTTGAGTAAGAGCTACAAAGTAACTCAGTAAGAAAATCAAAGTAAGGAAGGGCTTGTGCACGCGAGGGTTGTATTTCAAAAAATTAATCCTTAAAGATACTTAAATCTAATTTTATTGAAAATACATTACTGTACAAAGCTGCACTTTGATCACCAATATCTGTTAAAGCATAATCAATTTGTATTCCTTGATAGGCAAAGCCAACTCCAATGTTTGGTTGAAACCCCGTGCCTTGAGCTCCATCTAGCTGTTGTATGGTTTGGAAATTACCTACACCACCACGTAAATAAATCATGTCTATATATCCAAATTCAAAACCAAAGGAGGGAGTAATACTCAGTGAAGCTGATGAAATAAGATCATTTGTTTGGGTAAAACGCATGTTAAGATCCATCTCTGTTACCAATGTAAAATCATGACGGTATACAAATTTGCGTGCAGCGCCAATCTGTAATTTTGGGAGGGTAATTTCAGTGGTTTCTGGTAATTCTTGATTTTGCCCAGCTACGGCTCCTTGAATTTCAGAAAACTTTTCCTCATTGATAGACCAGGTATTAAAACTAGTAGTGATGTCTCTAGCCATCACTCCAAACTGCCATTTTTTTCTATTAAATTGTATTCCGGCATCTAGGCCAAACCCCCAAGAGGAGGCAAAATCTCCAATAATACGGCGTATCACCTTGGCGTTTATCCCTATATTAAGACCGTCTAGAGGTAGTCTTTTTGCATAACTTACTGTAAAGGCATAATCTGCAGTCGAGAACAGACTGATGCGGTCATAGTTGATTTGCCCTTGGCTATCAATAAGTTGTGTGGTGTTTAAAATATCATCTACACCAAAGCGTATCATCGATACTGCCACAGCGCTTTGATTGTCTAGCGGCATTGCAAAACCAGCATAATCATAATTAGCAATATTGGCAAAATAAGAAGCATGCATGAGAGATAGCTCACTGCTTTCAAGGTTTACTAAACCTGCTGGATTCCAATAACTAGCATTTACATCATTTGTAGAGGCAACAACCGCATTGGCCATCCCAAAGGAACTAGCATCTACACCAATGTTTAAAAACTCATTAGAGTATTTAACAACTGTTTGTGCAGAAAGTAAAGCAGATACCAGTAGTATCCCAAAAAACAATGTTTTTTTCAATGTATTTTTTTTATGCAACAATGATTTTTTCTTTACCCTAATAAACTCGTATTTTAGTAACATATTGTACCTATAGGGAGCTAGAGCAAAATAGTTTACTATTTTTACAAAAGTACCATGTAAATTTACATTCAAGAAACTATTTTAGTAGTATTGAATTTTTCTTTAGGTGTCTTTGTTAGAAAGCTGCCAATAGATCATAAAAAAATTATAGTATAACAAGACAAGAAGTTTTTTTTGTTGACTAAAAGTACTCTAATACCTTGTATAAATGATTAAACAAATACCAAATATCATCACCTCTTTAAATCTACTTTGTGGCTGTGTAGCAATAATGTTTGCCGTTTCAGGAGATTTAGTTTCGGCATCCTTTTTTGCTTTTGCTGGCATCTTTTTAGATTTTTTTGATGGTCTTGCAGCAAGAGTACTCAATGCGCAAAGCCAAGTGGGCCTGCAGCTTGACAGCCTAGCAGATGTTGTAACTAGTGGCGTGCTTCCTGGTATTGTTATGGTGCAATTACTTAGTGAGGCTCTCACAGGAACTAGTTTAGATATTAGCGCCATATTTAGTGATACGGCAAACAATACCTCTATAGAAAGCTACTTGCCATTTATAGGCCTTCTTATTGCGGTGGCTTCTGGGTATAGGTTGGCAAAATTTAATGTAGATACAAGGCAAACAACAAGCTTTATTGGTTTGCCAGTTCCAGCAAATACGCTTTTAATTTTAAGTTTACCTTTAATTATAAGTTTTCAAGCAAGTCAACAAATTACTGAGGTTATACTAACACCCTGGTTCTTGATTATAATAACTCTTGTGAGTTGTGTGCTTTTAAATGCTGAGATACCTCTTTTTGGGCTAAAGTTTAAAACCTGGAATTTTAAAGACAATGCAGTACGCTATCTGTTTTTGATAGCTAGTATCTTGCTTTTGGTAGTGCTTAAATTTATAGCAATACCAATAATTATCTTTTCGTATATTTTGGTTTCTCTTTTTTGGAAGCCTTTGCAATGAGTTTATTACTTTTTGTTGGTTTATGTATATACCATATAAAAGTGCTTTTGTTTTAGTGTTGTTAAAAATAGTTTTTTTGGTATGTGATATTATTGTGAGTATAAAATCTAGGTTTTTATATAATATAAAGTCATATTGCAAAAAAAAATAGCATGAAAAAATTTACGTCTCTGCTTTTATTGTGTTTTGTTACCCTTTTATATGGTCAAACTCCTTGCGAGAATGGAATGGCAGGAGTCTATCCATGTAATGGTTATGATCTTCTTTCTGAAATGACAGTTTCAGAATTTGATTCATCCAATGCCAATGATTCATGGGGCTGGACAGATCCAGATACAGGTTCTGAATATGCATTAATTGGTTTGTACGATGGTACTGCATTTGTAAATATTGACGATCCAGTAAACCCTGTATATCTTGGAAAATTAGACACACATACAGATCCAAGTCTCTGGAGAGATGTAAAAACCTATGGTAATTACGCTTTTGTAGTTAGTGAGGCTTCTGGACATGGAATGCAAGTTTTTGATTTAACTAGATTACGAGATGTATTTAACCCTCCTGTAAGTTTTACAGAAGATGCCCATTACAGTGGTTTTGGTAATGCACACAATCTTGTGATCAATGAAGACTCTGGATACGCCTACGGTGTAGGTACCTCAACCTACAACGGAGGCCCCCATTTTGTGGATATTTCAAACCCACTGAATCCAACAGCTGCTGGTGGATTTGCTACAGATTCTTACTCTCATGATGGCCAGGTAGTAACTTATAATGGTCCAGACTCAGATTACACTTCCAGAGAAATTTATATTGGTAGTAATACCTCATTTGTCTCTATTGTTGATATTACAGATAAATCCAACCCTCAGTCTATTGCAACTGTTACGTATTCAAATACGGTTTATACCCATCAAGGATGGTTTACCGAGGACCATCGTTATTTTATTTTAGGTGATGAAATTGATGAAATTAATCTTGGTTTTAACACCAGAAGTATTGTCTTTGATTTTCAAGATTTAGATAATCCAGAATTACATTTTGAGTATGAAGGCCCAACAGCTGCCACAGATCATAACGGATATGTAAAAGATGATATTTATTATTTAGCAAACTATACGGCTGGAGTTAGAATGATTGATATAAGCGGTATAGACAATCAAGATTTTCAAGAAACAGGATTCTTTGATGTTTATCCCTCAGGTAATAATGCAGGATATAATGGCGCCTGGAATGTATACCCTTATTTTGAGAGTGGTACCCTTTTGGTAACCACTCTTCGATATTCAGACGAAAATTTTGTCCCTGGCATGTTACTTATCAGAGACAGTAGTCTTTCAAGTTCAGATATAAATACTATTGAAGTTTCTATGTATCCAAATCCTGCCAGCGAAATATTAACGATCGAGGCTCCAAACCAAGATGTGTTTAAAATAGCTATCTATGATATGGCCGGAAAGGAGCTTTTTCAAACAAATAAAACAAACGCTTTAGTTACGATAGATGTGTCATCGTTTTCACAAGGGGTTTATTTTGTGACCCTAAATGATACACATACCAAAAAACTAATAATGCAGTAACCTGCTTAGTTACTTTTAAAAAACAAACCAAAGTGCCTTAGATTATTAATTCCCTCCTTTTGCTTGCAAATCTTGGATACAGAAATCTGGATCAAAATTTGGTATGTTTTGTAAGGCTTTTAGGCGTTGCATCTGCCCCTTTAAATTATCTTTTGTGACACTTTGGGCTTCAAAATACATTAAGCAGTCTTCAATAATACAATGTTTTAGGTGGTCTGGATCTTCGTGTTTATTTCCAGGATGTATATCATCGTTTTGAATATTTACCAATCCAAAAATATGTCCAAACTCATGATGTAATGTAGTTGCCTCCAACCGTGTTAAATCATCCTGGATATTATTGGTTACCTCTTGCAAGGTTTTTTCATAAATTACTATTGATGTGTTTTGATAGGCCGTCCCTAGGGTTACCGTAGTGCTTGTGTCAGAGTTTGCGTTTCCGCTAGCAAAGTAAACATATACCGCAATGTCCTGTTGTTGTGTGTAGATTGTTCTTTGCTCGTTTTCTATATTTCTAATTTGTGAAATAGAGAAAGGGCCATTTTGGTCTGAAATAATAGTTTCAATAAAACTAACGCCATCGGGTTTGTTTACTCTAGCATTAATAAAGGTCATGAAAGCGTCAAGGGTTTGTTGTGTAGGCCTGTATGCTGGTGAGAACACCATCTCAACTGTCATGCTTTTGTAGCTATCATCACTCAGTAAATCTTCTGCAGAGCTCCCAAGGGCTTTTCGGTTTTCTGCCCTGCTCTGTTGTATTTGGTTGTCTTGATCTTCTTTACATGAAAATATAACCAAAGCCATTAGAATAATAAAAGCGAATTTTTTAATAAAGCAAATCATTTATCAAATTTGTGTTTTACAAACTTAGGTTTTTAATTAGATTTTTAAAACGATTTTATTTTTTAACCATTAAATACTTAAGTCAAAGCCCCTTTATTACGTACTTTTGCTGTTATGGAACACATCTTAACAGCGCTCCCTGAAAAAGCCAAAGACAAGTACAACGAGCATAAAAAATTCTTCGCTAAAATCAAGAAGAAAACTCCAAAACATCTAGACAATATAATGTCTGAGTTGCATGATGCAGAGTTTAAAAAAACAGATTGTCTTACCTGCGCTAATTGTTGTAAAACAACCAGTCCTATTTTTACAGAAAAGGATATCCATAGAATTTCTAAGCATTTTAGGATGAAACAGCAGCGCTTTATAGAAACCTATTTAGAGGTAGATGAAGATAATTTCCATGTCCTAAAGACCGCTCCTTGTAGTTTTTTAGACCAGCAAGACAACAGCTGTACCATCTACGATGTGAGACCAAAAGCATGCCAAGAGTACCCTCATACCAATCGCAGAAATTTTCATAAAATAAGTGAGATTACCCTTGTAAATACCGCCATTTGTCCTGCGGCATTTAATATTGTAGAGGCGATGCAAAAAGCTATAGATGTTGGTGTAAACCCTAAGGGTAAAAAGTATAAGTTTAATGGAAGAGACTAGGGTGTTACTTGTACAATAAATAGTTTTGTCTCATTGCATTGTAGGTTTTTAAGCCTTGTTGCCAGGTAGCTTTAATTTGTTGCTGGTTTAGTCCTTGTTGTATTTGTTCTTGCAAAAGAGATGTTCCAGATAGTTTACTAAAAAAGGGATTAAAGAATTCTTCTTTGTTTTGTGAAACGCTGTAGGCATCAATTAGCCAGTCGAGGTTTATTTCATTAAGTTTTTTTGAAGTACTTAACTCAAGGCCAAAGCATTCTTGTGCTTTAAATTTTGGTTTTTTTGCACCTTCATTTGCTTGCGGGGTAAAACCATAGGTGTATATTTCTTGGGGCAGTGTAGGGGCTCCAAACAGTTGAAATTGCTTAGTAGTGCCTCTGCCTGCGCTTATGGGAGTTCCTTCAAAAAAACAAAGACTAGGGTATAAGTTAATAGCCACATCATTAGGCAAGTTTGGTGAGGGTTTTATGGCAAGAGAATACGCGGTTTGATGTGTATAGTTTTTCATTTTTATAACCCTTAGGTCACACGTTACTTTGTTTTTTAACCAGCCTTGGCCATTTATCATTTGAGCGTATTCTCCAATGGTCATACCGTGAACAACCGGTACAGGATGCATCCCAACAAAACTTGTGTACTGGGGCTTTAAAATAGGGCCGTCTATGTAGTGGCCATTTGGATTTGGTCTGTCAAGAACCACAAGCTGAATATTATTCTCTGCGCAAGCTTCCATAACATAGTGAAGCGTAGAGATGTAGGTGTAAAATCGAGCCCCAACATCTTGGATATCAAAGATCATAATATCAATGTCTTTTACTTGTTCTTGAGATGGTTTTTTGTTTTTTCCATATAAAGATATAATAGGGATTCCAGTTTTAGAATCCACCCCGTCTTTAATAACCTCTCCCGCATCTGCTGTGCCTCTAAAACCATGTTCTGGTGCAAATACTTTGCTTATTGTGTTGTCAAACTCATAAATAAAATCTACCAAATGAAAATCTACCACCCGCAAAGAGTTTTTGTTCTCTAAGGTGTCATTAACCACAGATGTTTGGTTGGCAACAATACCCACGTTTTTACCTTTAAGAAGTTTCATGTAGGCTTGCCATTGGTTTGCACCCGTAAAAATATGTGTGCTACTTTTCTTAGAAATAGTTCGCCCCACTAAAATTGTATCCCTCACCACTTTATTCAGGACACTTGTGTTTATGGTATGATGTAAATTGAGGCTATCTGCAAAACCATCATTTTTTTGCTCATTGGTACTTCCACAAGAAATCAATCCTAAAATCGGTATAAATACTATATTTTTGAAAAAAGATACTCTCATAAAACCTAATGAATTTCGAATATTTTATCGCCCGCAGAATTGCAGCTCATAAAGACTATAAAAGTAGTATTTCAGCGCCAATAATAAAAATTGCTATTCTGGCAATTTCTTTGGGAATGATAACCATGTTAATTTCTGTTGCTACAAGTGTGGGTCTTCAAAAAAAGATCAAAGAAAAGGTATCTGCTTTTAACGGAGATTTAATTATTACCAATTTTGACACCAATAATTCTGATGATTCTCAGGTTCCTATTTCAATGCAACAGGATTTCTATCCTAATTTTTCTATTTCAGATAATGTTAATCATATTCAAATAACCGCTTCAAAGGGCGCAGTTTTAAGAACTCAAACAGATTTTGAGGGTGTCATTGTAAAAGGTGTTGGCCCAGATTATAACTGGTCTTATTTTGAAGATTTCTTAACTCAGGGAATGTTGCCTAATTATACTGCGCCACAGATGAGTAATCAGGTGCTAATTTCAGAATATCTAGCCAATAGACTTGGCCTAACTATTGGAGATAAAGCCCTTGCATATTTTTTTAATAAAAACAGTAGTACTCCACCACGTACCAGAGCCTTTACAATATCTGGCCTTTACAATAGTGGTTTCCAGCAATTTGATGCGCAATTTATAATTGGAGACATACGGCACATACAACGTCTCAATAAATGGGAGCCAGACCAAATTGGCGCTTTTGAACTTTTTGTAAATGACTTTGATCTTATTGAGCAAACCAACAATGAGGTATATGATGCTATAGGGAGTATGTTGGATACTCAAACCATTCGAAATCGATTTTACGCTATTTTTGAGTGGCTGGATTTGTTTGATTTTAACTTAGCGCTCATTATTGTTATGATGATTATTGTGGCAGGTTTTAACATGATTACCGCCCTTTTGGTTCTTATCTTAGAACGTACTAAAATGATTGGTATACTAAAGGCACTGGGGAGTGATAACTGGAGCGTGCGTAAAATATTTATTTACAATGCCATGTATCTGGTTGGTGTTGGTTTGTTTTGGGGAAATCTAATTGGAATAGGATTGCTTTTGTTGCAGCAACACTTTGATTTATTTGCCCTTGACCCAGATACTTACTATGTTAGCCAGGTGCCTGTATACTTGCATTGGAGCTATATAGTTGCGCTCAATGTGGGTACCTTGGTGTTGTGTTTTTTAATACTATTAATTCCGAGCTATATTATTTCAAAAATTTCTCCAGTCAAGGCAATTAGGTTTGAGTAAGTAACCTAAAATATACCTACTCAAATTCACACTAAGGCTGTACCTTTGCATTGTAAAATCCCTCATACTTTATTTCACACTATGGACTACGCAGAAAATATATTAGGTACAATTGGTAACACTCCAATGGTAAAGATCAACAAGCTTGCTGAGGATATTCCGGGTTTGGTGCTTGCCAAATACGAAACATTTAATCCAGGAAACTCTGTAAAAGACCGTATGGCCTTGCAGATGATTGATGATGCAGAGGCAGATGGACGCCTGCAGCCAGGAGCCACTATTATAGAGGGTACCTCTGGTAACACAGGCATGGGCTTAGCCCTAGCTGCTATTGTAAAAGGGTATAAAATGGTGTGTGTTATTAGTGATAAACAAAGCAAAGAAAAAGTGGATATTCTGCGCGCTGTTGGAAGTGAGGTTGTTGTGTGCCCAACAGATGTAGCTCCAGAAGATCCCAGATCTTACTATTCTACATCAAAGCGTTTGGCAGAGCAGACTCCAAATAGTTGGTATGTAAATCAATACGATAACCCATCAAACTGCAAGGCGCATTTCATGAGTACGGGTCCAGAAATCTGGAAACAAACCGATGGTAAGGTGACTCATTTTGTAGTTGGTGTAGGGACCGGCGGCACCATAAGTGGAGTTGGTAGTTACCTTAAAATGAAAAACCCTACTATAAAAATTTGGGGAATTGACACCTATGGAAGTGTATTTAAGAAATACCATGAAACGGGTATTTTTGATGAAAACGAAATTTACCCCTATGTTACAGAGGGTATTGGAGAAGATATTTTACCTCTTAATGTACGTTTTGAAGTTATAGACGGCTTTACCAAAGTAACAGATAAAGACGCAGCCATCTGGACGCAAAAACTGTCAAAAACCGAAGGGATGTTTCTGGGTAATTCTGCGGGAGCAGCCATGAAAGGGTTACATCAATTAAAACAGCATTTCTCTCAGGATGATGTGATTGTGGTATTATTTCATGATCATGGTAGTAGGTATGTCGGTAAAATGTACAATGACCAATGGATGCAAAAAATGGGATATACAGAGTAAAAAAAAGTCCTGTTTTAGACCTTTATTTTTGTGAAATGTCTCTAAGATTTCAGTAAAAAAATACCTAACTTGCATAGATGTTACAATGGCTTTACAGCGCGAGGCATTATTTTGAGCGGCATGGATATTATGTTTGTTCACGACTTGCAGACCGCCTTGGTATGCGGGCCAAAAGTATACGGCTATTTTTTATTTATTTGTCTTTTGCTACCTTAGGTGTGTGGTTTGCTATATACCTTATATTGGGTTTTTGTTTGCGCTTAAAGGATTTAATATACACCAAAAGAACATCTGTGTTTGATTTATGAAAAATTTTTTTCAGTCTAAGATATATGTTGCTGTTTTATTGTTGTTGGCTGTTTTTATAGCCGGTGTGTTTGGCTATAAATTTATTTCAGATTACACTTGGATAGATGCTTTTTACATGACTGTAATTACCATTACTACTGTTGGTTTTGGAGAAGTAGTACCCTTAGATGATGTAGATAAATTATTTACCTCTATTTTAATACTTTCTAGTATTTTTATTCTAGCCTATGCTATTTCTGTAATTACAGAATACATGCTAAGTAAAAACAATATTGGTAATTTAAGAGAAAAAAGAATTCATAAAATAATTGATAGTATGAAAGATCACGTTATTGTTTGCGGCTATGGTAGAAACGGAAAACAGGCTGTTGAAAAATTAATAGCCTACAAAAAACCTTTTGTTATTATTGAGAAAGATCATGAAGTGGTTGACAAATTTGGATCAGCAGCCCTTTTCGTGGAAGGAAATGCAAGTGATGATGAGGTTTTAAAAGAGGCTGGGGTAAACCGTGCTAACACCTTAATTTGTGCCCTACCAAGTGATGCAGATAATTTGTTTATTGTATTAACGGCTAGACAAATGAATCCTAACCTAAGAATTATAAGCCGCGCTACCGAAGAGACTAGTTACAAGAAATTAAAACTTGCCGGGGCAGATAATGTAATACTTCCAGAGAAAATAGGTGGAGACCATATGGCCTCTCTTGTGGTGGTGCCAGATTTGGTGGAGTTTTTAGATAATCTCTCTGTCTCTGGGGAGAAGGACAGTATAAATGTGAAACAAATTCCGTATGAGAAAATTTGTTTTCAAGACCAATCTCAGGCGATTAAAGATTTAGATATTCGAAAAAAAACAGGCTGTTCTGTAATAGGGTACAAGTCTCCAATTGGAGAGTATATTGTAAACCCAGAACCGTCCATGATTTTAGAAAAAGATTCTGTATTAATTCTTATTGGGCGTCCCGATCAAATAGAAAGTCTCAAACAGTTGTACAATGTTTGATATCTCCTATAGAATTTAATGACTATTTACTTGAATTTGGGCTAATTTTTTAGCATCTTGCTTTTCTTAAATTCTAAACTAAACCAAACTCTTATTATGAAGAAATTTCTTCTCTCTTTATTTACAATACTAGCACCTGTTTTTTTGTTTGCACAACAAGCGCAACAAGAGGGTATTGACCAAGTAATCAACGAAAAATTCGGTAATGCTACCGGCTGGTTTGTGGAATTAATTTTCGCACAAATCCCAATTACAGATGAGGTAGGAATTCCATGGGTAGTTATTATGCTTCTTGGTTTTGCGACTTTTTTCACTGTATACTTTAAGTTTATCAATATTAGCGGTTTCTCTACGGCCTTAAATGTTGTGAGAGGAAAATATGATGATTTAGATCATCCACAGGCTGGTGTTTTGCATGGTGATTTAACACCTGGTGATGATATACCAGAGACCATAAGAGTAGAGGGTGAAGAAGGTGAGGTTTCTCATTTTCAAGCATTAACTGCAGCACTTTCTGGAACCGTTGGTTTAGGAAATATAGCAGGAGTTGCCATAGCAATCACCATTGGTGGTCCTGGAGCAACACTTTGGATGATTATTGCCGGTCTTCTAGGAATGACATCAAAATTTGCTGAATGTACTTTGGGTGTTAAATACAGAGATGTTGGAGAAGACGGAACTGTATTTGGTGGCCCTATGTACTATCTAAAAAAGGGATTGAGCGAGAGAGGAGCTGCAGGTCTTGGTAAAGTACTTGCTGTATTGTTTGCTATCTTTTGTATTGGTGGATCCTTTGGAGGTGGAAACATGTTTCAGTCTAACCAAGCTGCTATTATTTTTAACAGTACAGCTGGTTTTACAGGAGGTGCTGCTGGATTAATATTTGGTATAGTAATGGCTATTTTTGTAGGTTTTGTTATCATTGGTGGTCTTAAAAGAATTGCCGCTGTAACAGAAAAAGTAGTTCCATTTATGGTAGGGATATATCTATTAGCCGCTTTGGTTGTAATTGGTATGAATTTCACAGAAATAATCCCAGCTTTTGGTAAAATCTGGAATGGTGCTTTTGCTCCTATGGGAGTTGCTGGTGGATTTATTGGAGTGCTTGTACAAGGATTTAGACGAGCTGCATTCTCAAATGAAGCGGGTGTTGGTTCTGCTGCCATTGCGCACTCTGCTGTTAAAACAAAATATCCTGCCAGTGAAGGTATTGTTTCTCTATTAGAGCCTTTTATTGATACTGTAGTGGTGTGTACTATTACAGCTCTGGTAATTGTTATTACCGGAAATTATTTAGACCCTGGTGCTGCAAGTGGAGTACAATTAACAAGCGATGCCTTTGCCTCGGCAATACCATGGTTTCCATATGTGCTTACCGGTGCTGTAATTTTATTTGCATTCTCTACCATGATTTCTTGGTCTTATTACGGGCTTCAGTCTTGGTTGTTTCTTTTTGGAAGATCAGAGAGAAATGTAATGACCTACAAAATTGTATTTTGTTTATTCACTGTTTTAGGAGCTTCAATAAGCCTTGGAGCGGTAACAGATTTCTCTGATGCTATGATCTTTGCAATGGCAATTCCCAATTTAATTGGTGTATCATTATTATTACCTAAAGTAAAAGAAGAATTAGTAAAATATATAGATGCAATCAAGGCCAGTAAAAGCTAATTTATAACACATATAAACGCATAACTCCCCAGTTAAAAATTTAAGGAGAGTATGCCAAATTTTAAATCCCATTTCGAGTTTGACAACCAACAACGAAGTGGGATTTTGCTATTGTGTTTTCTCATCGTTGGGCTGTTTTGTGTCTTATATTTTTATAAACCTTCCCCTGTTTTGTTGCTTGATATTTCTTCACCAGAGATTGTAAAACAACAAGCATACATAGATTCTTTACACCAAGAAGCCTTGGAGAAGAAAAAGCCCAAACGCTACCCTTTTAATCCTAATTTTATCTCAGATTATAAAGCATATACTCTGGGTCTCTCTGCCGAGCAGTTTTATAGGCTTTCCCGCTACAGAAGTAAAAACATGTGGATAAACAGCATTAAAGATTTTAAGAGGGTGACTAAGGCCTCAGATAGCCTTATGACGCAATTAGGGCCGTTGTTTAAATTTCCAGACTGGGTCGTACAATCAAAAGCTGCTAAAGCTCAAAAAAACTCAACTCTCGCATTGTCTTATAAAGATAAAATAGATTTAAACATTGCCACCCAAACACAACTACAAGAGGTGCCGGGTATAGGTCCTGCCTTGAGTGCAAGAATTATCTCATACAGATCAAAGCTAGGGGGATTCTCTGTAGACCAACAATTGCTAAGTGTCTGGGGTTTGAGTGAGAGTTTGGTTGCCAATGTTTTGGGTAGCTTTACGGTCAAGACACCAAAAGAAATAAAGCAGATTGCTGTAAACACTGCATCTGCCTCAGATATTGCCACGATTTCTGGAATATCCTATGACCTTGCTAAGCAGATTTGGGAATTTAGGGTCTTACGCCAAAAAATAACATCTCTATCTGAGCTCCAAAAAATAGAGGGAATGACCACAAGTAAATATGCCTTAATTGAGTTATATTTGTATGTAGAATAACAAACAAAAAAAGCTTTTTTTTAAGTTATTTTAATCATTATAGTAGTTATCAATATTAAATAGTTAGCCTTATAGTATGAGTTTATATTTTACAGAAGAGCATGAGTTTTTTAGAAAGAGTTTTCAAGACTTCTTGAAAAAAGAGGTGGTTCCTCACATTGACACCTGGGAGCAAACAGGCACTATAGATCGTTTTATCTGGGAAAAATTTGGAGAGATGGGTTATTTTGGCCTTGCAACTCCTGAGGCTTATGGTGGGATGGACTTAGATATTTTTTATACGATTATTTTTATTGAAGAACTACAAAAAATAAACAGTGGTGGTTTTGCTGCTGCTATATGGGCGCACGAGTATTTGGCTATGACTCACCTTAATAAGGAGGCCAACGAGGCTCAAAAACAAAAATATTTAGTTCCTAGTGTTACTGGAGAAAAAATAGGTTGTTTGTGTATAACAGAACCCTTTGGTGGCAGTGATGTTGGAGGCATGAGAACAACAGCTGTAAAAAAAGGCGGTACCTATGTAATTAACGGATCCAAAACCTTTATTACAAATGGTGTGTACAGCGATTATTTAATAGTAGCTGCCAAGACTGCACCAGAATTAGGAAATAAAGGAATTAGCATTTTTGTTATGGATAGAGATCTTCCTGGTATTAGTGCCACCAAACTTGATAAATTAGGTTGGAGAGCAAGTGATACTGCAGAGATAGCTTTTGACAATGTTGTAATTCCTGCACAAAACTTAATGGGAGAGGAAAATCTTGGCTTCCCATACATCATGCAACACTTCGCTCTTGAGAGATTAATCATGGGTGTAAATGCGCATGCAAGAAGTGAGTGGGCCCTAGAATATACTATTGGGTACATGAAAGAACGTACTGCTTTTGGAAAACCTATTTCAAAGTTTCAAGCTCTGCGTCATAAAGTTGCAGATTTAGCAAGTGAGGTAGAAATGGTTAAAACCTTTAACTATGTTACTGCAAAACGCCTAGATGATGGTGAGTATGTAGTTAAGGAAGCAACCATGTCTAAACTATTATCAACAAAAATTGCAGATCAAGTTGCCTATGATTGTGTGCAGCTTCTTGGAGGATACGGTTATATGGAGGAGTATCCACTAGCAAGAAATCTAAGAGATAGTAGGTTAGGACCTATTGGAGGAGGTACCTCAGAGATTCTAAGAGAGATCATTTCTAAAATGGTAATTGATGGCGTTAATTATAAGCCAGCAACATAAATTAAATACAATATAAACTAAATCCAGGTGTTATAAATAGTAGCCCCTAGATGTTACATTTTGTAGAATCTTATTGTTTTTAAAACTCAATAGCCCATGCCCAAAAATAGAAACCTGCTACGGTATTATATGCTCGTTTTATTATGCTTAGTTTCTCTAAGCATGATTTCTCAAATAGAGATTAAAAATAAAATTGTAGATTTTGCCACCTTTGCTCCATTAAAGAGCGCTAGTGTATATGTTAAAAATACTACCATTGGTACTATTACAAATACAGACGGTAGGTTTTTGTTAAGTATTCCAAAAAGGTATGCCAATGACACCTTGGTTATTTCTTCTATAGGATATAAGAGTTTTAAATCTTTGGTGAGCGAATTTGATAACACGATGGATATCTTCCTAGAGGAGGATATTGCATCTTTAGATGAAATTCTCTTAATAGCAGAAACAAGGCCCAAAACTGGAAATGATATTGTGCTTCGGGCCATTGAAGAGTTACCCCAAACTCTCCCAGATAGTGCGTATATTCAAAAAGGTT
Source organism: uncultured Ulvibacter sp. (assembly GCA_943789105.1). Classification (GTDB taxonomy): domain Bacteria; phylum Bacteroidota; class Bacteroidia; order Flavobacteriales; family Flavobacteriaceae; genus Patiriisocius. Next base: position 464,212 of record CALSSW010000001.1, read on the forward strand.
TTTTAAGACATAAAGAGCGTAATTCTAGTGAGTATAAATGGCTTGTAGAGAGTGCCATTACTTTGTATGACTCTAGTTATGATGCTGGATCAAAAAACGCGCTGCGCCTTAACGTAGACCAAACACGAAAGAGTTATGATTTAAGAGATGTTGACAGTCTTTTTGCATACACCTCTTACCTTAAAAAAAGAACAAAAAACAAAACCCTTCGAAAAAACAATCTTAGGCGAGATACTATTTCTACGGCAGCACTTGTTGAGGCTATTCGCTGGAATGACCAGCGAGTAAATGGACTAGACAAGCTCTTTAGAGGGAAAATAAATATTGTTAGAAATGCCAATGCCGCAAGCGCGCTTTTTGGGGAAGATATTTTAGCTCGCCATGAGTTTAGACTAGATACTGTACTGGTTGAAAATGAGAAAAAATTATACAAAATTGAAATATTAAAAGGAGTAGACTTTGTGGGTTTAAATACCCCAGATATTTACAATGAAGGTTTTCAGGCCAAAGGATGGATCTATATAGATTGGGACTCATGGGCTATTAAAAAGGTAATGTATGAGTTGGTGGCTAGCTCAGAGAATCAAGTTAAACGCAGTAAAAGTTTATTTGGCACTCTTTTAAACCACAAACTTGTGATGACTTACATGGAGTATCAAGGAAAGATGTACCCTAAGTATTTATATTATGAGACCCCTAAGCTTGTAAATGCTGGAGATCGTTCTTCAGATCAATTAGACAAAGAAGGAAGCCCTACCCAAGACAAGGCAGATTTTTATTACAATACAGTGCAAGAAATTGTTTTTACTCAAATCATCAGAGACCCAGAGCTTATTAAGATGGAACGATCAAAACCCTGGACCGAAGATATTTTTTCTCCTCAGGAGTATCGTCCAGAGTTCTGGGAGAACTATAATGTGCTTTTAGAGAGTAAACAAGAAGAGAAGCTCATAAAGGATCTTACCATTAGAGCTGGTTTGTTTAAGCAATAGCCTTTTTTTGTGTTGCTGAATTAAATATTATGATACATTTTGTCAAAAAAAATAAAATTCATAATTCATAATTCATAATTTGTTTCTACTTTTGCCCTCCAATAGAGAGGAGGTTATGGAACTATGTTAATTATACCAATAAAAGACGGAGAAAATATAGACAGAGCACTTAAGCGTTTTAAGCGTAAGTTTGACCGTACAGGAACAATGCGCCAACTACGTGCACGTCAGGCATTCTCAAAGCCATCGGTTGTGAGAAGAAAAGAAGTGCAAAAGGCACAGTATATTCAAGGACTAAGAGACGCAGAAGAAATTTAGTATTCTGCTAATCATATATCAAAAAACCGCTACACATTTGTAAGCGGTTTTTTTATTGCCTACATTTATTTTTTAATTCAAAAAATGCCCTTCAAGCCCTTCAAAGATTATCTACTACTAGAGAAAAAATATTCTCCGCATACCCTTGCGGCATACACAAAAGATCTAGAACGTTTTTTTGATTTTGTAACAAAACAATATGATCTGGATTCATTACTTGCAGTAAATTATAGTATGGTGCGCAGCTGGATTGTACATCTTGTAGATACAGGCATTTCAAACAGTAGTATTAATAGAAAGATATCTTCTTTGAAAACCTATTATAAATTTCTTTTAAAAACCGGTCAGATATCTGAAACCCCACTGGCAACACACAGAGCTTTAAAGGTTGCTACAAAAGTACAAATTCCTTTTTCACAAACCGAGGTGGAAGATGTCCTGGAGTTGTTTGACCACGCCAATGATTTTGAGACGCTTCGAGATAAATTAATCGTTGAGCTTTTTTATAGTACTGGAATTAGAAGAGCAGAGCTTATAGGGCTAAGGCTTTCTGATGTTTCTGAAATTCAAAAAACCATTAAGGTATTGGGTAAAAGAAACAAAGAGCGAATCATCCCTCTGTTACCCTCTGTACTAGGTACAATTGCTAAATATAAAATCTTCAGAGAAGCCTTACCTGATTTGGGCGCCTCCAAGACATTGCTTGTAACCTCAAAAGGGAATGCTATATATGAAACCTTAGTGTATCGTGTTATTACCCGTTATTTTTCTGAAATTTCATTAAAAGTTAAAAAGAGTCCTCATATTCTGCGTCATTCTTTTGCGACTCATTTATTAAACCAAGGAGCCGAACTTAATGCCGTGAAGGAGTTGTTGGGCCATGCCTCTTTAGCCTCTACCCAAGTATATACCCACAATAGTATAGATACTCTAAAAAAGGTGTATAAAAATACCCACCCAAGAAATTCAAAATGAGGGTGTTGTTGGGGGCTTTTATACCTTCTAAAATAATTTCAAAAAAAGCTTTGCGTATCTATATGATTTGAATATTTTTGCCGCCGGAATTATTGTAAAGCTTTAAAGAAATTTTCCAACAATTTGTTTTGTAGAAAAAATTAAATCTTTACATTTGCAATCCGTTAGAAATAGCGTGGTTCTTTATGTAGGTTTATTCAGCATAAAAAAACATAAAAAGCCGATGTAGCTCAGCTGGCTAGAGCAGCTGATTTGTAATCAGCAGGTCGTGGGTTCGAGTCCCTCCATCGGCTCATTAAATTTTGAAAAGTTCGGTTTCTTTTTTGTAGTTAGAAACACTTATATACAGAGGTCTTTTTAAATGTTAGTTCTTTAAAATATTGATTTTCAAATTTGAATAATACATTCAAAGTAAAAATAGGGGAGATACTCAAGCGGCCAACGAGGGCAGACTGTAAATCTGCTGACTACGTCTTCGCAGGTTCGAATCCTGCTCTCCCCACAAACTTTTTTACTCTTTAATGGCTGTAAGCGTTACTATTATTATATTGCGCTTGTGGTTTTTTGAAATTGAAAGCTAGAGAAATCATCGTATTTCTCTTTAAAAGCGGGAGTAGCTCAGTTGGTAGAGCGTCAGCCTTCCAAGCTGAATGTCGCCAGTTCGAACCTGGTCTCCCGCTCTATTTTCATCCTTGCAGTTTTGTGAGGATATTGTTGTTTACAGGCATTTGGTCTGTAAACAACAAGCAGCTCTTTTGAGTTTTGATTTGATTTTTAATGAAATCAAACGTGAGACCAGCAAGTAAAAAGCCGGTGTAGCTCAGGGGTAGAGCGTTTCCTTGGTAAGGAAGAGGTCACGAGTTCAATTCTCGTCATTGGCTCAAAAAGAAATAAGTATAAATACAATTGAACACTAATATATAACTAAGTTAAACTAAATACAAAATGGCAAAGGCAACATATGATCGTTCGAAACCACACCTTAATGTAGGTACTATTGGACACGTAGATCACGGTAAAACAACATTAACAGCTGCGATTACTAAGGTACTATCGGATGCTGGATTCTCAGAAGCATCAGCTTTTGATCAAATTGACAACGCTCCAGAAGAAAAAGAGCGTGGTATAACAATTAATTCTTCGCACGTTGAGTACGCGACGGCTAACCGTCACTACGCACACGTTGACTGTCCAGGTCACGCCGATTATGTAAAGAACATGGTTACGGGTGCTGCACAAATGGATGGAGCAATACTAGTTGTTGCTGCAACTGATGGACCAATGCCACAAACACGTGAGCATATCCTTTTAGGACGTCAGGTAGGTATTCCACGTATCGTTGTATTTATGAACAAAGTAGATATGGTTGATGATGAGGAATTACTTGAGCTAGTAGAGATGGAGATCAGAGATCTTTTATCTTTCTATGAGTATGATGGTGATAATGGACCCGTAATCGCTGGTTCTGCCCTTGGTGCACTAAACGGTGAGCAAAAATGGGTTGATACTGTTATCGAACTAATGGCAGCTGTAGATACTTGGATCGAAGAGCCGTTAAGAGAGGTAGATAAGCCTTTCTTGATGCCTATCGAGGATGTATTCTCTATTACTGGTCGTGGAACAGTAGCTACAGGTCGTATCGAAACTGGTATCGCAAATACTGGAGATCCAGTTGAAATCATCGGAATGGGAGCTGAGAAATTAACTTCTACAATTACTGGTATTGAAATGTTCCGTCAAATCCTCGATAGAGGAGAGGCTGGAGATAATGCGGGTATTCTTTTAAGAGGTATTGAAAAATCAATGATTTCTAGAGGAATGGTAATCGTTAAGCCAGGATCTGTAACACCACATGCTAAGTTTAAAGCTGAGGTATACGTGCTTAAAAAAGAAGAAGGTGGACGTCACACTCCATTCCATAATAACTACAGACCACAGTTTTACGTTCGTACAACTGATGTAACAGGTAACATCTCTCTTCCTGATGGAGTTGAAATGGTAATGCCTGGAGATAACTTAACTATTAATGTTGAGTTGATTTCTGCAATTGCAATGAGCATTGGTTTACGTTTTGCTATCCGTGAAGGTGGTAGAACTGTAGGAGCAGGTCAGGTAACTGAAATTTTAGACTAAAAATTAGTCTATAGTATATAGAGTAAAGGTGTTCCGTTTTTTCGGGACGCCTTGACTTTTATAACGGGTTTAGCTCTTTTTGAGCAGAATAATCCATACGGGATTAGCTCAGTTGGTAGAGCACTGGTCTCCAAAACCAGGTGTCGTGAGTTCGAGTCTCCCATCCCGTGCATAGTTACTGAAGTTTTATTATTTCAGTAGTAGAAAAAATAAATACCCTCAACGATGGTGAACTATATTAAAGAGTCTTATAACGAATTAAAAAATCACGTAACGTGGACGCCTTGGTCTGAAGCGCAACGTCTTACTGTTATTGTTGCTGCATTTTCTGTAGTATTGGCATTGGTAGTATGGGGAGTTGATACTGTTTTTAGCGGCGTTATATCTTATTACTTTGAGCTAATTAAATAATAAGCATGGCCGAAACAAAAAGTACAAAAAAGTGGTATGTTGTCCGTTCAGTAAGTGGACAGGAAAACAAAATCAAATCTTATATTGAGTCTGAAATCACACGTTTGAACCTTCAGGACTATATAGAAAATATTTTGGTTCCTACCGAAAAGGTAATACAGATACGTAACGGAAAAAAAACAAACAAAGAGCGCGTTTATTTTCCAGGGTATATTATGGTGCAAGCAAGTCTTGCCGGTGAAATACCTCATATTATAAGATCTATTAATGGAGTGATTGGTTTTCTAGGAGAAGTTAAAGGAGGAGAGCCAGTACCACTTAGACAAAGTGAAGTAAATAGGTTATTAGGGAAAGTAGATGAGCTTTCTGTAAAGGATGAGAATGTAAATATTCCATTCACTATTGGTGAAACGATAAAGGTTGTTGATGGACCTTTCAACGGTTTTAACGGAACTGTTGAGAACATCAATGAAGAAAAACGCAAGCTAGAGGTAATGGTTAAGATTTTCGGAAGAAAAACACCATTAGAGCTAAGCTACATGCAAGTAGAGAAAGTATAAAAATTGTTACACGCTATATTATAGGTTTTATTTAAAGCTTCCACTTTAAATTAAATCGACAAATTTTTTAAAAACAGAAAATGGCAAAAGAAGTCAGTAAAGTAGTAAAATTGCAAGTTCGTGGAGGTGCGGCTAACCCCTCGCCACCAGTTGGACCCGCTTTAGGTGCTGCCGGTGTGAATATCATGGAGTTCTGTAAGCAGTTTAACGCTAGAACACAAGATAAGCAAGGAAAAGTATTGCCAGTTGCGATTACAGTATATAAAGACAAGTCTTTTGATTTTGTTATTAAAACTCCTCCAGCTGCTGTACAAATTCTTGAGGCAATCAAGGTCAAAAAAGGATCTAGTGAGCCACACGTTAAGAAGGTAGGAACTATTTCTTGGGATCAAATTAGAGTCATTGCAGAAGACAAAATGCCCGATTTAAATGCTTTTAGTATTGAGTCTGCTATGAAAATGGTAGCCGGTACTGCACGTTCAATGGGAATTAAAACAAAAGGTACTGCACCTTCATAATAAAAAAGAATCTATAGAATGGCAAGATTAACTAAAAAGCAAAAAGTGAATACTGCGAAAGTGGAGGCTAAAACCTACACTCTTTCAGAAGCTTCAGCTTTAATAAAAGAAATCTCCAACACAAACTTTGATCCATCCGTGGACCTTGCTGTGCGTCTTAATGTAGACCCACGCAAAGCAAACCAAATGGTTAGAGGCGTTGTTACCTTACCTCACGGTACAGGTAAAGATGTGAAGGTGTTAGCCTTAGTTACTCCAGATAAGGAAGCTGAAGCTACAGCTGCCGGAGCAGACTTTGTTGGATTAGATGAGTACCTCGATAAGATTAAAGGAGGTTGGACAGATGTTGACGTAATTGTAACTATGCCAAGTGTAATGGGTAAATTAGGCCCATTAGGGCGTGTTTTAGGACCTCGTGGTCTTATGCCAAACCCAAAGACTGGTACAGTTACCATGGACGTTGCTAAAGCGGTTAAAGACGTGAAAGGTGGTAAGATTGACTTTAAAGTTGAGAAGACTGGTATTATTCATGCAGCAATAGGAAAAGCATCTTTTGATGCAGTAAATATTGCAGGAAACGCAAGAGAATTATTAACTACGTTGGTAAAACTGAAGCCTCAAGCGGCTAAGGGTGTTTATATTAAAAGTATATTCATGTCCAGCACAATGAGCCCAAGTATCGAGATTGATGCCAAAGGATTCACTGAGCAGTAAAACACAGACTTATGACTAGACAAGAAAAATCACAAGTAATTGAAACGTTAACTGCACAGCTTACAGATAATACTACTATTTATTTAGCAGATATTTCTGGCTTGGATGCTGGTAAAACATCAAACTTGCGTCGTGCTTGCTATAAAGCAGGTGTGAAGTTGGCAGTAGTTAAAAACACATTGCTTGCAAAAGCAATGGAGAGTTCTGATAAAGATTTTGGCGATTTGCCACAAACCTTAAAAGGGAACACTTCTTTATTATTTTCAGAAACAGGAAATGCACCTGCTAAGATCATAAAGGAATTTAGAAAAAAATCTGAAAAACCTTTACTTAAAGGAGCATATATCGAAGAGGCTATCTATATTGGAGATGATCAACTAGACAATCTAGTAAACATCAAATCTAAAGAAGAGGTTATTGGAGATATTATCACCTTATTACAATCACCTGCTAAAAATGTTATTTCTGCTCTTAAGAGTAGTGGAAATACACTTTCAGGTATTGTTAAAACACTTTCTGAAAGAGAAGGATAATCAATACAATACACTAATTAAATTACAAACAATAAATTACAATTTTTAAAAACGATAGAAAATGGCAGATTTAAAAGATTTCGCAGAACAATTAGTTAACTTAACCGTAAAAGAGGTTAATGAATTAGCTACTATATTAAAAGATGAGTACGGTATCGAGCCTGCTGCTGCAGCTGTTGCTGTTGCTGGCGGTGCAGCTGGTGGCGCAGAAGCTGCTGATGAGCAAACTGAGTTTGACGTAATTCTTACGGCAGCCGGTGGAGCAAAATTAGCGGTAGTAAAACTAGTTAAAGAATTAACTGGTGCTGGTCTTAAAGACGCAAAAGGATTAGTTGATAATGCACCATCTCCAATTAAAGAGGGTGTGTCTAAAGACGAAGCTGAAGCGCTTAAAGCTCAATTAGAAGAAGCTGGAGCAGAGGTTGAGCTTAAGTAAGCTTTCCTAACTCCAAACCTTAAGGTTTAGGTCTTCCGTTTACCGCGGAAAGACCTAAACCCTTTTGTGTATATAAAGGTTGCTATTTTTTTGAGTATACACCAACATAACTTGTTTAACTAAATTCCGTCCATAGATGTCAGCAATGTTAACTGAAAGATTGAATTTTTCTTCTGTTCAAAATAAGCCCGATTACCCGGACTTTTTGGACATCCAGATCAAATCCTTCCAGGATTTTTTCCAGTTGGAAACCAAATCAGAAGAAAGAGGCCAAGAAGGATTGTACAAAACCTTTTTGGAGAATTTCCCAATTACAGATACTCGTAACCAGTTCGTGTTAGAGTTTTTAGATTATTTTGTAGATCCACCAAGATATTCAATTCAAGAGTGTATTGAGCGTGGTCTTACCTACAGTGTGCCATTAAAAGCGCGTTTAAAACTGTATTGTACAGATCCAGAACACGAAGACTTTGAAACAATTGTTCAGGATGTATACCTAGGTACTATTCCTTACATGACTCCTTCAGGTACTTTTTGTATCAATGGAGCGGAGCGTATTGTGGTTTCTCAACTACACCGTTCTCCAGGGGTATTCTTTGGACAATCATTCCATGCCAATGGAACAAAGCTATATTCGGCCAGAGTAATTCCTTTTAAAGGTTCTTGGATCGAATTTGCTACAGATATCAACAGCGTTATGTACGCTTATATCGATAGAAAGAAAAAATTACCAGTTACAACCCTCTTTAGAGCTATTGGTTTTGAGAGAGATAAAGATATTCTTGAAATATTTGATCTTGCAGAAGAGGTTAAAGCTACCAAAACTGGATTAAAAAAATACTTAGGTCGTAAGTTAGCAGCACGTGTGCTGAAAACTTGGCATGAAGATTTTGTAGATGAAGATACTGGTGAAGTTGTATCTATTGAGCGTAATGAAATTATCTTAGATCGTGATACTGTTCTTGAAAAAGAGCATATCGAAGAAATCATAGACTCTGGTTCTAAAACCATTTTATTACACAAAGAGGATAATCATCTTGCAGATTATGCAATTATCCACAACACGCTTCAAAAAGATCCTACGAATTCTGAAAAGGAAGCCGTAGAGCATATATATAGGCAATTGCGTAACGCTGAACCGCCAGATGAGGAGACCGCTCGTGGTATCATCAACAAGTTGTTTTTCTCTGACCAGAGATACAACCTAGGTGAGGTAGGACGTTACCGTATGAATAAAAAACTGGGTCTTGATATTGCAATGGACAAGCAAGTGCTTACCAAAGAAGATATCATAACTATTGTTAAATACTTAATAGAGCTTATTAATTCTAAAGCAGAGATTGATGATATTGATCACCTGTCTAACCGTCGTGTACGTACCGTAGGTGAACAGTTATCTTCTCAGTTTGGTGTTGGTCTTGCTCGTATGGCTCGTACCATTCGTGAAAGAATGAATGTGCGTGATAATGAGGTATTTACACCAATTGATTTAATTAATGCCAAGACCTTGTCTTCTGTGATTAATTCTTTTTTCGGAACGAATCAGTTATCACAGTTTATGGATCAAACAAACCCACTAGCAGAGATTACCCACAAACGTAGGTTATCTGCACTTGGGCCAGGTGGTCTCTCTAGAGAAAGAGCAGGATTTGAGGTACGTGATGTACATTACACTCACTACGGAAGATTATGTCCTATTGAAACTCCTGAAGGGCCAAACATTGGGCTTATTTCATCTTTGGCTGTTTATGCCAAGGTGAATAATCTAGGATTTATTGAAACACCCTACCGTAAGGTAACAGACGGTGTTATTGATCTTAAGACAACTCCACAATACCTTTCTGCTGAAGAAGAAGAAGGACAGATGATTGCTCAGGCAAACATTCCTTTAAAAGCCAGCGGGAAAATTGACACAGAAAGAGTTATTGCCCGTGAAGAAGGTGACTTCCCTGTGGTAGAACCAACTCAGATTAATTATGCTGATGTTGCACCAAATCAAATTGCATCAATTTCTGCATCATTGATTCCATTTTTGGAACATGATGATGCCAACCGTGCTTTGATGGGGTCTAACATGATGCGTCAAGCCGTGCCGTTATTAATTGCAGATTCACCAATTGTAGGTACTGGTTTAGAGCGTCAAGTAGCTTCAGATTCTCGTGTACTTATCAATGCAGAGGGAGATGGAACTGTTGAGTATGTTGATGCAAATAAAGTTACTATAAAGTATGACCGTTCTCAAAAAGAGGGTATGGTAAGCTTTGATAGCGACAGCAAAACATACCAATTAATTAAGTTTAGAAAAACAAATCAAGGTACATCTATTAACCTAAAGCCTATTGTTAGACAAGGGGATAGAGTATTAAAAGGTCAAGTGCTATGTCAAGGGTACGCTACAGAAAAAGGGGAGCTTGCACTAGGACGTAACATGAAGGTTGCCTTTATGCCTTGGAAAGGATATAACTTTGAGGATGCCATTGTAATTTCAGAAAGAGTAGTACGTGAAGATATCTTTACCTCTATTCATATCGATGAGTATTCATTAGAAGTTAGAGACACGAAACTAGGAAACGAAGAACTAACAAATGATATTCCTAACGTTTCAGAAGAGGCCACTAAAGACCTTGATGAAAACGGAATGATTAGAATTGGTGCAGAAGTAAAACCTGGTGATATTCTTATTGGTAAGATTACTCCAAAAGGAGAAAGCGATCCTACCCCTGAAGAAAAATTATTACGCGCCATCTTTGGTGATAAAGCCGGTGATGTAAAAGATGCTTCTTTAAAAGCCTCTCCATCATTACATGGTGTTGTTATCAATAAAAAGTTGTTTGCACGTGCGGTAAAAGACAAACGTAAAAGAGCTAAAGATAAGGAAGACATTGCTGCACTTGAGGTGAAGTATGACGGAAAATTTGACTCTCTTAAAGAGGTGTTGGTAGAAAAACTATTTACAATTGTTGGAGGTAAAACTGCTCAAGGCGTTACAAACGATCTTGGTGAAGTTGTCTTTCCAAAAGGTAAAAAGTATACACTCAAGATGTTAAATGCAGTAGATGACTACACGCATTTGGTTGGAGGAGTTTGGGCAACAGATAATCAAACCAATGAAATGGTTGCAGATCTCATGCACAACTACCGTATCAAAGAAAATGACCTGCAAGGTAACTTGCGTCGTGAGAAGTTCACTATCTCTGTTGGAGATGAACTTCCTGCAGGAATCTTGAAACTTGCTAAAATTTATGTTGCTAAAAAACGTAAATTAAAAGTGGGTGATAAGATGGCAGGACGTCACGGTAACAAAGGTATTGTGGCTCGTATTGTAAGAGATGAGGATATGCCATTTTTAGAAGATGGATCTCCGGTGGATATTGTTTTAAATCCACTTGGTGTACCCTCTCGTATGAATATTGGTCAAATCTATGAAACTGTTTTAGGATGGGCTGGTCAAAAATTAGGACGCAAGTATGCAACTCCAATTTTTGATGGTGCAACCATAGATCAAATCAACGAGTTAACCGATGAGGCTGGAATTCCAAGATTTGGACATACCTACCTTTATGACGGTGGAACTGGACAACGTTTTGATCAACCAGCAACTGTAGGTGTGATTTACATGTTGAAACTAGGACATATGGTTGATGACAAGATGCATGCCCGTTCTATAGGGCCATACTCACTAATTACACAACAACCATTGGGTGGTAAAGCTCAGTTCGGGGGTCAGCGTTTTGGAGAGATGGAAGTATGGGCACTTGAAGCATATGGAGCATCAAGTACTTTACGTGAAATATTGACAGTGAAGTCTGATGATGTGATTGGTAGAGCTAAAACTTACGAAAGTATCGTTAAGGGTGAGGCAATGCCAGAACCGGGTCTTCCAGAGTCTTTTAACGTGTTAATGCACGAGCTTAAAGGCCTTGGATTAGACATCAGGCTAGAAGAATAAATTATACTCCCGCGCCATGGCGCGGGAAAACAATTCGTTTTTCTTCGGAAACAGTCGTTTCCAAATCAATAGTTTTAAATTTTATTTTACAGCATTATGGCAAGAAATAATAAAGAACAAGCAGCACCAAAATTCAATAAGATTTCTATTGGACTGGCTTCACCAGAGGCTATCCTTGGAGAGTCTAGAGGTGAGGTGTTGAAACCAGAAACAATTAACTACCGCACCCACAAACCAGAGCGTGACGGTTTATTTTGTGAGCGTATTTTTGGACCTGTAAAGGACTACGAATGTGCTTGTGGAAAATATAAAAGAATTCGCTACAAAGGAATCGTTTGTGATCGTTGTGGTGTAGAGGTAACAGAAAAGAAAGTACGTAGAGATAGAGTAGGACACATCAATTTGGTGGTGCCTGTTGCTCATATTTGGTATTTCCGTAGTTTACCAAACAAAATAGGATATCTTCTTGGTTTACCATCAAAGAAGTTGGATATGATTATTTACTATGAGCGTTACGTAGTTATCCAACCTGGTATTGCCAAAAACGAAGAGGGAGAATCTGTTCAGAAATTAGATTTCTTAACGGAAGAAGAGTATCTCACTATTTTAGAGACCATTCCTCAGGAGAATCAATACTTAGAGGATTCAGATCCAAACAAATTCATCGCTAAGATGGGAGCAGAGTGTTTGATTGATTTATTGAATTTAATTGATCTTCACGCATTGTCTTTCGAGTTGCGTCATAAAGCAAACAACGAAACCTCTAAGCAACGTAAAACAGAAGCTCTAAAAAGACTTCAAGTTGTAGAGGCCCTTCGTGATGCAAACAAAACTCGTGAGAATAAAGCCTCTTGGATGATCATGAAGGTTATTCCAATTATACCGCCAGAATTGCGTCCACTAGTACCACTAGATGGAGGTCGTTTTGCAACCTCAGATTTAAATGATTTATACCGCCGTGTAATTATCCGTAACAACCGTTTAAAGCGTTTGATGGAGATTAAAGCACCTGAGGTAATTCTACGTAATGAAAAACGTATGTTGCAAGAATCTGTAGATTCATTGTTTGACAATACACGTAAATCATCTGCAGTAAAAACAGATAGTAACCGACCCTTAAAATCTCTTTCAGATTCATTGAAAGGAAAGCAAGGACGTTTCCGTCAAAACCTGTTAGGAAAGCGTGTTGATTATTCTGCACGTTCTGTAATTGTTGTAGGACCAGAATTAAAATTATTTGAATGTGGATTGCCAAAAGGTATGGCCGCAGAATTATACAAGCCTTTCGTTATACGTAAGTTGATTGAAAGAGGTATTGTTAAGACTGTAAAATCTGCAAAGAAAATTATAGAGAAAAAGGAGCCTGTTGTTTGGGATATTTTGGAGAATGTCTTAAAAGGACATCCAGTATTGCTAAACCGTGCCCCTACGCTTCACCGTCTAGGTATTCAAGCGTTTCAGCCAAAATTAATCGAAGGAAAAGCAATCCAGTTGCACCCATTAGTATGTACGGCCTTTAACGCCGATTTTGATGGAGATCAAATGGCAGTTCACCTTCCCCTTGGGCCAGAGGCGATATTGGAAGCACAACTATTGATGTTGGCTTCACACAATATACTGAATCCTGCAAATGGCGCTCCAGTTGCAGTACCTTCTCAAGATATGGTATTGGGTCTTTATTACATGACCAAATTACGCCTATCAACAAAAGAGGTGAAGGTAAAAGGAGAAGGATTAACTTTCTACTCAGCAGAAGAAGCAGTGATTGCTTACAATGAGAAGATGGTTGATTTAAATGCTCAAATCAAGATTAGAACTAAAGATTTCAATGAAGCTGGAGAGCTTGTGTATCAAATTATTGAAACTACACTAGGTAGAGTAATCTTTAATCAAAACGTACCTGAAGCAGCTGGTTATATTAATGAGGTATTAACCAAAAAATCTCTTAGAGATATTATTGGTGGTATTTTAGCTAAAACCAGTGTGCCTGCAACTGCAGATTTCTTGGATGCCATTAAGACTCTAGGATATAAGTTTGCATTTGAAGGTGGATTATCATTCTCACTAGGAGATATTATTATTCCAGCAGAAAAGTACACAATGATTGATCAGGCCAATGAAAAAGTAGATGCTATTAGAGCAAACTACAACATGGGTCTTATTACTCAAAACGAACGTTACAACCAAGTTATTGATATTTGGACAGCTACCAATGCAGGATTAACCGAGTTATCTATGAAGCGTATACGCGAAGATCAACAAGGATTTAACTCTGTATATATGATGCTTGATTCTGGAGCACGTGGATCTAAAGAACAGATTCGCCAGTTAACTGGTATGCGTGGTTTGATGGCTAAACCTAAAAAATCGAACAGTGGAGGAGGAGAAATTATTGAAAATCCAATTCTTTCTAATTTTAAGGAAGGCCTTTCAATTTTAGAATACTTTATCTCTACTCACGGTGCACGTAAAGGACTTGCAGATACGGCCCTTAAAACGGCAGATGCAGGATACCTAACACGTAGACTAGTAGATGTTTCTCAAGATGTTATTGTAAATACAGTAGATTGTGGTACACTAAGAGGTATTGAGGTCAAGGCATTAAAGAAAAACGAAGAAGTTGTCGAAGACTTAAAAGCAAGAATTGTTGGACGTACCTCACTCAATGATGTGATACATCCATTAACAAAGCAAGTGCTGGTTTCAAGCGGACAACACATTGATGAGGTTGTTGCTCAAGCAATTGAGGATTCTCCTTTAGATGCTGTTGAAGTTAGATCTGCATTAACATGTGAGGCTAAAAGAGGTATTTGTGCACAATGTTACGGAAGAAACCTAGCTACCAATAAAATGGTACAAAGAGGTGAAGCTGTTGGTGTTGTTGCTGCGCAGTCCATTGGTGAGCCAGGAACACAGCTTACATTGCGTACCTTCCACGTGGGTGGTATTGCAGGTAACATTTCAGAAGAAAACAAACTCAAAGTGAAATTTGATGGTATTGCTGAAATTGAAGATCTAAAAACTGTTAAAGGTCAAGATGCTGATGGTAATGATATTGATATTGTAATTTCTCGTACTTCGGAGTTGAAATTAACAGACAAAAAGACGGGTATTACCTTATCCACAAATAACATCCAATACGGATCTACCATCTTTGTAAAAGATGGTGATACTCTAAAGAAAGGTGATGTTGTTTCTACTTGGGATCCATACAACGGTGTAATTATTTCAGAATTTGCAGGTAAAATCAAGTACGAGAATATCGAACAGGGTGTTACATATACTGTAGAGATTGATGAGCAAACCGGTTTCCAAGAAAAGGTAATTACAGAGTCTAGAGATAAGAAGAAGATACCAACGCTTCAAATTATAGGGAAAGGTGACCAAGTAATTCGTAGCTATAACCTACCACTAGGAGCCTTGATTCAGGTTGATGACAACGAGAAAATCAAGATTGGTAAAATTTTGGTAAAGATTCCACGTAAATCTGCAAAAGCAGGTGATATTACTGGAGGACTTCCAAGAGTAACCGAACTTTTTGAGGCACGTAACCCTTCAAATCCTGCTGTAGTAAGTGAGATTGATGGTGTTGTTTCTTTCGGGAAAATCAAGCGTGGTAATCGTGAAATCATTGTAGAGTCTAAACTAGGCGAAGTAATGAAATACTTGGTAAAATTAAGTAACCAGATTCTAGTGCAAGAAAACGATTACGTAAGAGCAGGTATGCCCCTTAGTGATGGTTCTACCACACCAGAAGATATTCTTAGAATTAAAGGACCATCTGCAGTACAACAATACCTTGTGAACGAAGTTCAGGAAGTATACCGTCTGCAAGGTGTGAAGATTAATGATAAGCATTTTGAGGTTGTAGTACGCCAGATGATGCGTAAAGTTAAGATTGTAGATAGTGGAGACACTAGCTTTTTGGAAAACCAATTGGCTCATAAGGATGACTTTATCGAAGAAAACGATAAGATATTTGGAATGAAGGTAATCGAAAACGCAGGTGATTCTGAAAACTTAAAAGAAGGTCAAATTGTTTCGGCACGTAAGCTGAGAGATGAAAATTCTATTTTAAGAAGAGCTGATAAAACATTGGTAGAAGGCCGTGATGCGGTAAATGCAACAGCAACACCAATACTGCAAGGTATAACAAGAGCGTCTTTACAGACTAAATCTTTTATCTCTGCAGCATCTTTCCAAGAAACAACTAAAGTGTTAAACGAGGCAGCAGTAGCTGGTAAGGTAGATACTCTAGAGGGTCTTAAAGAGAATGTAATTGTAGGACATAAAATACCTGCCGGAACTGGTATGCGTAATTATGATACTATAATTGTAGGCTCTAAGGAAGAGTTAGCACAAAGAACTCAAGAAAAGCAAGAGGTTAATTACAATTAATCTTTTACCTTTTAATAGTAACGCAAAATCCCGTGACAGTAGTTTCGGGATTTTGTTTTTTTAATGAATATATAATGGTAGTTTTATAAGCTAGTGCTGGCAAAGTAGTACTCTAGAATTTTAAAGACTTAAAAAATGGCAGATCAAAAAAATAACAATCCAAAAAAACCAAGTTTAAATATAGAGCTAGATGCAGATGTAGCGCAAGGTATCTATAGTAATTTGGCTATAATTAACCATTCTCAATCTGAGTTTGTGGTAGATTTTGTAAGTATAATGCCTGGTGTACCTAAAAGTAAGGTGAAATCTAGAATTGTATTAACACCGCAGCATGCCAAGCGTTTTTTAAAAGCATTAAACGAGAACGTTTCTAGATTTGAAAAACAAAACGGAACGATTCAAGACAATAACCAGCCACAAATACCTATTAGTTTTGGCCCTACTGGAGAGGCATAAGTATTGTAGGAGTTTTTTAGTATAATAATTGAAATGTAAATTATGGATTGGTATTTAAAAGCTTTAAATCAATACGCAGATTTTAATGGTAGGGCAAGAAGAAAAGAGTACTGGATGTTTTTTCTGTTTAATATGGTTTTTGCAGCTTTAGCTTCACTTATTGATATAGCAGCTGGTACAGCAAACTTTGTGTCAGGCTCTGGTCTTTTTCAAAATATTTACTCTCTTGTAGTTTTAATTCCAGGACTGGCAATAGGGGTTAGAAGGCTTCATGATGTAGGTAAAAGCGGTTGGATGCTTTTACTTGCATTAATACCGCTTATTGGTGCTATATGGCTACTAGTATTATTTGCAACAAATAGTAAAGAAGGAACTAACAAATGGGGCCAAAACCCTAAAGGTGTTACGGAGTAATTAAACTACAATCAGGTCGCGAATATGAATATATTTGAGACACTCATAGAAACAAATACTTTATAATTAAAGTACATTTAAAGAAAATTATTCTTTCTGGCTTTCAAACTCGCTAACTAGATGTAGCTTTATATTTGGATATTTACTTTGTGTCATCTGCAAGGTAAAGGCAGAATCTGCAAAGAAGACCAATTGACCACGTTTATCTTTGGCTAAAAACTTAGATTTTACACGTTTAAAATCTTTAAACTCATCACTCTTTTCATCTTGAGGATCTACCCAGCAGGCCTTGTGTACATTAAGGTTTTCATACCTACAACTAGCGCCATATTCATGCTCTAATCTGTATTGTATTACCTCAAATTGAAGGGCTCCAACTGTTCCAATTACTTTACGCCCGTTTAGCTCTAGAGTGAACAATTGTGCAACACCCTCGTCCATTAATTGATCAATTCCTTTTTCAAGTTGTTTGCTTTTTAAGGGATCTGCGTTATTAATGTATTTAAAGAATTCTGGAGAGAAACTTGGAATTCCTTTGTAGTGCATTTGCTCTCCCTGTGTGAGTGTGTCTCCAATTTTAAAACTCCCCGTATCATGCAGTCCAACAATATCTCCAGGGTAGGAGGTATCTACAATTTGTTTTTTTTCTGCAAAGAATGCGTTTGGACTTGAAAATTTCATTTTCTTTCCATTGCGAACATGCACATAATTTGTATTTCTTTGAAAAACACCAGACACAATTTTTATAAAAGCCAAACGGTCTCTGTGTTTGGGATCCATGTTTGCATGTATTTTAAACACAAAGCCAGAAAATTCATTTTCCTCGGGTCTTACAAGTCTTGTATCACTATATTTTGGTTGTGGTTTTGGTGCAATTTCTACAAAACAATCTAACAGCTCACGCACACCAAAATTATTTAAAGCAGACCCAAAAAACACTGGTTGTAACCCTCCTTGGAGATACTCTTCTCTATTAAACTTTGGATACACCTGGTCTATAAGTTCTAGCTCCTCTCTTATATTATCAGCAGGCTTTTGGCCTATAAGCTCCTCCAGATCAGTAGAAGAAATGTCTTCAATTTCAATGGTTTCTTCTATATTTTTACGGCTATCACCACTAAACAAGTTGATGTTTTTCTCCCAAAGATTATAGATACCCTTAAAGTCATACCCCATACCAATTGGGAAGGAGAGAGGTGTTACTCTTAGTTTTAATTTTTGCTCAACCTCGTCCAACAGCTCAAATGCATCTTTACCTTCTCTATCTAGTTTGTTTATAAACACAATCATCGGGATGTTGCGCATGCGGCAAACCTCCACTAGTTTTTCTGTTTGTTCTTCAACTCCTTTTGCAACATCTATTACAACAATTACGCTATCTACTGCTGTTAGTGTTCTAAAGGTGTCTTCAGCAAAATCTTTGTGACCAGGGGTGTCAAGGATATTTATTTTAATGCCACCATATTCAAAAGCTAACACAGAGGTAGCTACAGAGATACCACGCTGTCTCTCAATTTCCATAAAGTCACTGGTGGCCCCTTTTTTTATTTTATTACTTTTTACAGCACCCGCCTCTTGGATAGCGCCACCAAAGAGTAGGAGTTTTTCAGTCAAGGTGGTTTTTCCGGCATCTGGGTGAGATATAATGCCAAATGTTTTTCTTCTGTCTATTTCTTTTTGTAATGACATTTATAAAAATTTTTGAACAAAGATACACCTAGTTTTTAGTTTAGAATATAATATTAAAAAACCTCTTGGATTGTAGGGTGAATTTCTGTTTTACTGTTTTTATTTTATTGATTGAATTTCTTTTACCTTTGCTGTATAATTTATAGCATGGAATTACAACTTACCAAACCTATTTGCTTTTTTGATTTAGAAACTACAGGTATCAATATAGCTACAGACAGAATTGTAGAAATCTCTATTTTAAAAGTATTTCCAAACGGAAATAAACAGAGTCATACTTGGAGGGTAAACCCTACGGTTCCCATACCGCCAGAAACCACAGCAGTGCATGGCATTACAGACCAGATGGTTGTCAATGAGCCTGTTTTTAAAGACCTCTCCAAGCAAGTTCATGAGTTAATTAAAGATAGTGATCTTGGGGGCTTTAACAGCAACCGTTTTGATATTCCACTTCTGGCAGAAGAATTATTAAGAGCAGGCGTAGATTTTGACATGAAGAAAAACCTTGCCGTAGATGTGCAAACTATTTTTCATAAAAAAGAAAAAAGAACCCTTGAGGCGGCCTACCAATTTTATTGTGGTAAAACACTTTTAGATGCTCACAGCGCAGCTGCAGACACCAATGCAACGTATGAGGTTTTAAAGGCTCAATTATCTAGATATGATGATTTAGATAATAATATCTCGAGCTTGGCTGAGTATAGTGTGCATAAGAAATTTGCAGATTTTGCAGGATACATAGGCTATGATAAAGAGGGTAGAGAAGTATTTAGCTTCGGAAAACACAAGGGTGCACTAGTGCTGGATATCTTAGAAAAAGAGCCTGGTTATTTTGGGTGGTTGTTAAATGCAGATTTCCCTTTATACACCAAAAAGGTATTAACTAAAATCAAGTTAAGTAAATTAAATACTAAGTTTTAATATCCAATTTCAGCAATTATGAAGATTATTTGTATTGGTAGAAATTACGCAGATCACATCACAGAGCTTAAAAATGAAAAGCCCTTAGAGCCCATCGTTTTTTTAAAACCTGACACTTCAATACTGCTTAAAAAGCACCCTTTTTTTATACCAGAATTTAGTAATGAAGTTCAGCACGAGGTTGAGTTACTGGTTAAAATAACAAAGGTTGGAAAGCATATAGATAAAAAATTTGCACATAAATACTACGATGAAATAGGCCTTGGCATCGATTTCACAGCGCGTGATTTACAGCAACAATTAAAACAAAAAGGTCTTCCTTGGGAAAAAGCAAAGGCTTTTGATGGAGCTGCTGTGATTGGTAAATTTGTACCCAAGAGTAGGTTTGAAGCCTTAGATAATATTTCTTTTTCACTAAAAAAAAATGGGCAAATAGTGCAAAGGGGAAACTCTTCTCATATGCTATGGCAATTTGATGAATTAATAGAATATGTGTCAAAATATTTCACTTTAAAGATAGGAGATGTTATATTTACCGGTACACCTGCAGGAGTGGCTAAAGTAAACCCAGATGATGAAGTAGCAGGATTTATAGCAGATGAAGAGTTTTTTAAAATAAAAATCAAATAAATAATTTCATGGACACACATTATTCTAAAGCTAGTTTAAATGTAATTGCTGATGGTGATCAGGACTTTATGTCTATAGTGGCGCAAACTTTTTTAGAGGAAATCCCTCCAGATCTTGAGGGGCTAACTGAGGCTATAAAGACTAACAATAAAGAGTTAGCTTATCAGTTTGCACACAAAATGAAACCAAATTTTGAAATGTTGGGTATTGCGGTGCAAAAAGATGTTAAGAGCATAGAATCTTGGACCAAATCATCAAGAAGTGAGGCTACCGTTCAAGAAAATATTGACACGTTAAACCGTGTACTTTCTCATGTTTTTGAAGAATTAAAAACAGACTTCCCTACCTAGATGCTAGCAGAAATAATCACCATTGGTGATGAAATACTAATTGGTCAAATCACAGACACTAATTCTGTATTCATAGCCAAAGAGTTAAACAAAATAGGAGTACAGGTATACCAAATAACCTCTGTACAAGACCATGGGCAACACATTTTAAAAGCACTTGAAGATGCAAAAAATAGAGTAGATATTGTTCTTTTAACGGGAGGGTTGGGTCCAACAAAAGATGATATCACCAAAAAAACCTTTTTAGAATATTTTCAGGACACCCTGGTAGAAAACCCAGCTGTGCTGCAAAATATAAAAGACATATTTTCCAAATATTTACAGAAAGCTCCCCTGCCCTCAAATCTAGAACAGGCCATGGTTCCCTCAAAAGCCATAGTGCTTCAAAACCCTATAGGTACCGCACCAGGGATGTGGCTTGAAAAAGACGACACGGTTTTTGTGTCTATGCCCGGTGTGCCAATTGAGATGAGAAAACTCATCACAGATTATGTGTTGCCTAGAATAAAAACACAGTTTGACAGGCCTTTTATTTATCATAAAACCTTGCTTACTTATGGTAAAGGTGAGAGTGAAATACAAGAAATTATAACCCCTTGGGAAGACCAGTTGCCTATAGATATTAAATTAGCTTATTTACCCTCTTTAGGAAGGGTTAGACTTCGCTTGTCTTCTTCTGGTAGCAATGAACAGATTTTAAAAGACGATGTAGATGCTCAGATGAGTGTTCTTAATGAATTATTGAGTGATATTTCCATAGGGTATGAAGACCAAACTAGCATTCAAGATCAAATAAATATAAAACTTCAAGAGCAGCACTGTTTTTTAAGTGTTGTAGAAAGTTGTACCGGTGGCGCTATTGCTGGAGAAATTACAATTTTGCAGGGCGCCTCATCCTACTACAAAGGTGGTATGATAGCCTACGCAACCCAGATAAAAACAGATATTCTTGGGGTTGATGCTATGCTTATTGAAAAGCATTCGGTGGTTAGCCTTCCCGTGGCAGAGGCTATGGCGGTTCAAAGCAACATTGTTTTTGATACTCAGTACGCAATTGCAACTACGGGTGTGGCAGGACCTAAAACCACAGACTCATCTGCAAGCGTGGGTACGGTGTGTATAGCTGTTGCTAGCCCTAGAGGTGTTTTTTCTCAAGAATTTAACTTCGGAAATTCTAGAGAACGCGTCATTAAAAAGGCAACAAATAAAGCTTTTGAGATGCTTTTAAAAGAAATATCAAAAAACTGAAATCCTTTTGTTGTGCAAACCAATAATATTAATTAAATTTGCACCCTGATTAAAAATAACTAAATTTTATACAAATGTCTAGAGTTTGTGAGCTTACCGGAAAGAGATCAATGGTTGGAAACAACGTTTCTCACGCGATGAATAAAACAAAGCGCAAGTTTAATGTAAACTTAAAGAAAAAGCGTTTTTACATACCAGAAGAAGACCAGTGGATTACTCTTAAGGTATCTACATCGGCTTTAAAAAATATAAATAAGAGAGGAATCTCTGCAGTTGTTAAAGAAGCTCGCGAAAAAGGTTTTTTAAACAAATAATTGCATAACGCTTAACGTCAATTACAATGGCTAGAAAAGGAAATAGAGTACAGGTTATATTAGAATGTACAGAGCACAAAGAATCAGGGCAACCTGGGACTTCTCGTTACATTACTACAAAAAACAAAAAGAACACACCAGATAGAATGGAGTTGAAGAAATTCAATCCTGTGCTAAAGAAAATGACTGTTCATAAAGAAATCAAATAATTATTATTTTTATATTTTAAAAAGATAAAAACTATACGTTATGGCAAAGAAATCAGTTGCATCGTTACAAACAGGATCAAAGCGTTTAACCAAAGCTATCAAGATGGTTAAATCTGAAAAAACAGGTGCTTATATCTTTACAGAGGCTATTATGGCTCCAGACCAGGTAAATGGTTGGTTGAGTAAGAAATAAATAATACCTTCTAGAAATTTAAAAAAAAGCCACTTTATAAAGTGGCTTTTTGTATATCATAAGGTTTGTAATACAAACATCTTGTATATCAACCAAAGTAGCGCTATTTTTGGTATAGAAATTTGCTAGCAATAAGAAAACAGATCATGAGCTTTTTAAAAAAAATATTCAGTAAAGAAAAAAAGGAAACCCTAGACAAAGGTCTTGAGAAGTCCAAGTCTTCTTTTTTTGATAAATTAAACAAAGCCGTTGCAGGAAAAAGTAGCGTAGATGATGATGTGCTTGATATGCTAGAGGAAGTTCTTGTCTCTAGTGATGTTGGGGTAACTACAACCCTTAAAGTAATAGCGCGTATAGAGGCCCGTGTAGCTAAAGATAAATATGTAGGTACTAATGAGCTTAATGCAATACTTCGTGAGGAAATCGCAGGGCTTTTAAGCGAAATTGATGGCGGCAATGCTACAGATTTTGAGGTTCCTAAGCATGATAGCGGTTCTCATGTAATTATGGTAGTAGGGGTTAATGGTGTTGGTAAAACTACCACCATAGGTAAGTTAGCAAATCAATTCAAAAATCAAGGCTTACATGTAGTTTTAGGCGCTGCAGATACTTTTAGAGCTGCAGCCATTGACCAATTACAGATCTGGGCAGATCGCACAGATGTTCCTCTCATTAGGCAAGATATGGGGAGTGATCCTGCTAGTGTTGCTTTTGATACTTTGCAAAGCGGTGTTCAGCAAAAAGCAGATGTCATTATAATTGATACTGCAGGACGTTTGCACAACAAGGTAAACCTTATGAATGAGCTTACTAAAATAAAGCGCGTAATGCAAAAAGTAATTATAGATGCCCCACATGATGTGCTTTTGGTCTTAGATGGTTCAACAGGTCAAAACGCTTTTGAGCAGGCCAAACAATTTACTGCAGCCACTGAGGTTTCCTCTCTTGCGGTCACTAAGCTTGATGGTACTGCAAAAGGTGGCGTGGTGATAGGGATTAGTGATCAGTTTCAAATTCCAGTAAAATATATTGGAGTAGGAGAAGGTATTGATGATCTGCAAGTATTTAATAAATTTGAATTTGTTGATTCATTTTTCAAATAGAGCAACTCCATTACCACCGCAGCAAAAACATTTTATATAAAAAGTACTTTATGTAACGCTTTATATCTGCTAAATAGCAGTTTGAAAGGTTTACTTCCCCTAAGAAAAACAACTATCTTTGCAAACTAATAATTCGATATTCAAAAACCGTATATAGTAACCCACAATCATGCGTACAAAAACACTTAAGAAAAATAAAATTAATGTAGTAACCTTGGGTTGCTCCAAAAATGTGTACGATAGTGAAGTGCTCATGGGCCAACTTCGTGCCAATAACAAAGAAGTGGTGCATGAGAAAGAAGGAAATGTAGTGGTCATTAATACCTGTGGGTTTATTGCCAATGCAAAAGAGGAGAGTGTAAATACAATCCTTGAGTTTGTTCAAAAAAAGAAAGAGGGCCTTGTAGACAAGGTTTTTGTTACGGGTTGTTTAAGTGAGCGTTACAAACCAGACCTTCAAAAAGAAATTCAAGATGTAGACCAATATTTTGGTACTACAGAATTGCCTGGCCTTTTAAAAGCATTAGGCGCAGATTATAAGCATGAACTAATAGGGGAGCGTTTAACGACAACCCCAAAAAACTACGCCTACCTTAAAATTGCTGAAGGGTGTGATAGACCTTGCTCTTTTTGCGCCATACCTATTATGCGCGGAAAACATAAATCTACTCCTATGGAGGATTTGGTAACAGAGGCAGAAAAATTAGCAGCAACCGGTGTAAAGGAACTTATATTAATTGCTCAGGATTTAACCTACTATGGTTTGGATCTTTATAAAAAAAGAAACTTAGCAGAGCTACTAGAAAAATTGGTAGCTGTATCTGGGATAGAGTGGATACGTTTGCATTATGCTTTTCCAACAGGGTTTCCTATGGATGTTCTTGATTTGATGAACAAAGAGCCTAAAATTTGTAATTACATTGATATACCCTTGCAGCACATTGCAGATCCAATATTAAAATCAATGCGCCGAGGAACTACCAAAGCTAAGACTACAAAATTACTGAAAGATTTTAGAGCTGCAGTTCCAAATATGGCTATTAGAACTACTCTTATTGTTGGTTATCCAGGAGAAACTCAAGAAGATTTTGAAACCCTAAGAGATTGGGTTCAAGAAATGCGTTTTGAGAGACTTGGTTGTTTTACCTATTCTCATGAAGAAAACACACACGCCTTTACTCTTGAAGATGATGTTCCACAAGATGTTAAGATGGAGCGGGCCAATGCTATTATGGAAATTCAATCTCACATTTCTTGGGAGTTGAACCAACAAAAAATAGGGCAAGAGTTTTCTGTTATTATAGACCGCAAAGAAGGTGGGTACTATGTAGGAAGAACCGAGTTTGATAGCCCAGATGTTGACAATGAAGTATTGATTAACGCAGAAGAAGGCTACCTGAGAACCGGAGAATTTTTTACTGTAAAAATTACGGGCGCTGAAGATTTCGACTTATATGCTGAGGTTGTGAAATAATATGGTTTAAGTGTTTTTTCTAAAGCATTTCAAATCTATTTTGTACTTTCGGTTTATGAAAAAACGGGTACTATTTATTGGCTTATTTTCTTTTGTTTTTATTCAATGCAATGATGCTGCTAGCAGTAAAAGCAAAAAGTTAGATTCTCAAAACACTGTAGTAGTCTCTTTGGCTAATCCTACAAAAACAGATAGCCAAACCCCAAGACTCTATAGTAATGCATCTACCTTATACATGTCATGGGTTACTTTTAAAGATGATATAGATTACCTGCATTACTCGAGTTACACTGGTGATACTTGGTCTACACCAGAGGTTATTGCCTCCGGCAATAATTGGTTTACCAACTGGGCAGACTTTCCTGCCATTGCCCAAAACAATGGAAGCCTGCTAACGAGTTATCTGCAAAAGTCTGACAAAGCCGCTTACAGCTATGATGTAAAACTGAACTACAAAAATAGAGATAGCACTTCTTGGAAAAAGAATTTCCTTTTACATACAGATGGTACTAAAACAGAGCATGGTTTTGTGTCTATGATTGCTGCCAACAACCAAGATGAGTTTTTTGTAACCTGGCTTGATGGCCGAAATACTATAGAAAGCAACCCTACAGATCATGAAAATGGTGGTCATTCTAGCCGTGGTGCAATGACCCTGCGAGGTGCTATGGTGGATACTCAAGGCAATGTAATTAACTCAAAAGAGCTGGACCATCGTATTTGTGATTGCTGCCAAACAAGCACTGCCATGACTCTTAATGGTCCTGTTGTAGTCTATAGAGACAGAACACATCAGGAAATTAGAGATATATCTATAGTAAGATGGCAAGCTGATAATACCTGGTCTGCCCCAAAAACAATTCATACAGATAATTGGCAGATAGCTGGTTGCCCAGTTAACGGTCCCGCTGTAGCTGCTTTTGAAAAAAATTTAGCTGTTGCCTGGTTTACAGCTGCCAATGAAACCCCTAAAGTACAAGTAGTTTTTTCCAGTGATAACGCAGAAACATTTGGCAAACCAGTGCACATTAATACACAAGAAACATTAGGAAGAGTAGACATAGTTGCACTTAACAATACAGAGGCTGTGGTTTGTTGGATGGAGCGAGATACCAATGATGTTGCTTATGTGCAAATAGCTAAAGTAACAAAATCTGGAGAAAAAGGGCCAACCATAACCCTTACTAAAACAAATGCGGGGCGAGCTAGTGGTTTTCCTCAAATTGAACTGTTAAACGGCAGTATATATGCCGCTATGACCCTTTTGGATGAGACCAATGCGCCGAGCATCAAAACCATGCGCGTTCGTGTAGAAGATCTTTAAGTAATCTGCCGCTTACCCGCGCAATAAAAACACACAGTCTTGAATAGCTTACTTATAATTGGTCAAACATTTCCAGAGCCCACCACAACAGCAGCGGGCGTTAGGATGTTGCAACTTATAGAGATGTTTACAAGTCATGGGTATGGTATTACGTTTGCAAGTAGCGCAAGTAGCTCAGAGAAAAGCTTTCATCTAAATTCAATTGGAGTTGCTACCCAACAAATCGCAATAAACGACTCCTCTTTTGATGATTTTGTAAGGCAATTAAATCCAACACTCGTTTTATTTGATCGGTTTATTACAGAAGAACAGTTTGCTTGGCGAGTGACCCATAGTTGCCCAAAAGCCTTAAAAATACTAGACACAGAAGATCTTCATTTTTTAAGAAAAGCAAGGCAGCAGGCCCTTAAAGACGCAACAGATGTTAAAGACGCAAACCTCTTTACAGAGACTGCAAAAAGAGAAATTGCGAGTATTTTAAGGTGTGATCTTTCTTTGATAATTTCTGAATTTGAAATGGAGCTTCTCACCGGTACCTTCGCTGTTTCCAAAGAGATACTTTACTACCTTCCTTTTATGATTTCGGAATTGCCTGTTTCAGGTAATCTTCCTGGGTATAAGCAAAGAGCTAATTTTATGACTATTGGTAATTTTCTTCATGAGCCTAATGTAGATAGCGTGTTGTATTTAAAAAATGAGATTTGGCCCCTGATAAAAAAACAGTTGCCCCAGGCCCAGTTACATATTTATGGAAATTATGCGCCCCAACATATTTTAGAACTGCACAACCAAAAGCAAGGTTTTTACTTAATGGGTTGGGCAGATTCTGTAGCACATGTAATACAAAAAGCCAGAGTTTGCATAGCACCTTTACGTTTTGGTGCTGGATTAAAAGGAAAATTGATTGATGCCATGTTATATGGAACCCCCTGGGTGACAACCTCAATAGGAGCTGAGGGGATGTATCCAGATTCCATAAACCCAGATAGTATTGCAGATACTCCAGAGGGCTTTGCAAAGCTTTCTGTAGCAATATATAACGATAAAATAAAGTGGCAACAAAACGCTCAAATGGGTATTGAGATTATAAAAGAGCGCTTCAATGGCAAGGCTATCGCTAAGGATTTTATGACCCGCTTAGATGCTTTGAAGATAAATTTAAAACTACACAGGCAGGCACATTTTATAGGACAAATTCTTCAACACCAGAGTTTACAAGCCTCAAAATACCTCAGTAAATGGATTGAAGAAAAAAACAAAGTGTAATTTAACCCAGTAAAACAGTTAATTTTCTAGAGTATTAAAGTGTAAATTTATTGTTGTTCACAAAAAATAGTGCATTTGCAAAAAATAGTTTTCCTTGCTCCCAGAAAGACCTAAACAGCACATCATCTACTAGATATACAACACTTCCAGAGCCCATTCTAGCTTCTCCAAAAACCATCGAGTTTTTTAATTTTGCTTTGGCATTTTCTCCAGAAAAACCGGAAACACTTTTTGCGTCTCCATCAATATACCCCACATTGTACCCTTTTTGCATAAACTGGTAAGAGGTACTTCCTTGTTTTAGTGAAAAATAAGTATCTCCATATCCATAGGCTAGAGGATGAGAAGCATCTAGTGTAATTTTATAAATACTACCTGTTATAAAATTAGTCACACTCTCAGCCTCGCGCTGATCATATGGAGTTAAGTTTGCTGTACTTTGGTTTTGTTCTAAATCTTCATGTTCATTGTTTTTTAAATCAAATCCTTTTTTATCTAAAAAGCTTCTTGCTGCACTGCCAATGGCAATTATTTTTCCGCCACTACGTATCCATTTTTTTAATTCTTTGATTTGCTCTTCGCCTAGTAATTTGCTATAGCTTCCCTCTGGTAATACCAAGACATTATATCTGGCTAGTCTAGAGAAAGACATGCTTTGTGTTTCTATGTGTGTTACAGGGTATTGTAATTGTTTCTCAAAGAAATGCCAGGCGGCTCCATAGCTTAAAGATGATACTCCATCACCTTTTAAAAGGGCAATTTTTGGGGCGTTGATCATTTTTATATCTGGAGATCCCATGTCTGTCCTGGTATCACCAAAAGTGGTATTTGACGCAAATAATGTACGGCCATGATTGTTTGCAATTTCATTTAATTTTTGATAAAAGTTAGGGTTATCTTTATTGTCACTTTTTGTGATAACTAAACTGCCTCTTTCAAAATTTTCTCCACCAAAGCGTAGTTTTTTCTCCGTAAAACGCACGCTAATATTTTGCTGTAAAAGCGCCGCTAAAAAATGAGCATCTTTCATGGTATCCCAAGAGGCTATAAACCCTGCAGCTGTTGTATTTGTATTTTCTTTGCTACTACTTGCTTTGGCCTGTTTTGCAGCCACCAATGTTTTTGAAGCAATTGCCTCCAGTCCATAAGCATACGGTATGCTCCATGCAGTGATGTCATAGGTTAAGGGCTCCTCTAGCCTTGCATCTGGTTCAAACAAAACTTTAATCATTTTTCCTTTTGCTTGATTGGTGCTTACAACCAACGCGCCATTTGTATCCATGGAGCCTTTACTAGCGGTAGTGTAATGATATCCAGAAACACTGCCTTTCCCTGTATATCCATAGGCAATCTCGTGTTTGTCAAGTAATTGTGTAAGTAGTGCTATTTTGTCTGGATGGCCTTGCAACACATAACTTTTGTATACAAGAGCATCGTTGATAAAGAATTTTTTAAACTCTGAGTTTAACCCTACAGCATTTTTACTTCCCATTTCAACGGTAGATAACCCAGTTGTGGTATGGTGTGCCACGCGGTCTACAAGGGTGAGTTCGTATCCTTCGTCTGTGTTAATTCCTAAACCTGCGCGGCCATGACCAGCCTGTTCATAGGTCATACCAATGGCGCCCATAAAGGTTGGGTAGGTGTCTCCATAACTTGGGTATAATAAATCAAAACGCTCTCGGGTAAAAAACAACCATCCTTCTTGGTCAAAATACCTAGCATGATTTTTACCAATTTGTGTCTGAAAATCTCGTTGGAAGTCGCTTATAATTTCATGAAATGGCTCTGCGGCTGGCGCAAAATAATAAGGTTCATTGATGCCCTGTTCATGGAAATCAACATGAATGTGTGGCATCCATTTATTATAGATTTTTAAACGTTCCTGAGTTTCAATTTGTGTTGCCCAAGCCCAATCTCTATTGAGGTCAAATAGATAGTGGTTAGGTCTTCCTCCTGGCCAAGGCTCATTGTGCTCATCTGCATCTTGCCCAGCATTATAAGGTGTAGATTTTACTTGATTGTACCAATTTGCATACCTGTCTCGTCCATCTGGGTTTACGCATGGGTCTATGATAACAATTGTGTTTTCTAGCCAAGCTTGTTTTTGTGTGATTAACTCATAGAGGGTTTTCATGGCAGCTTCTGTACTAGAGGCCTCATTTCCATGTACATTATAACTCAGCCAAACAATTGCTTTTGAAGGTGCTGCCGCTCCTTTTATAATGCCAGCGTTTTTTAAGTTGTCTTGGCGTATTTGTTCTGCGTTTTCTATGTTTTGTGCACTAGATACTACTGCATATGTTAAGCTGCGTCTTTCATTGGTTTTCCCATATGCTTTATAACGTACCATATCACTATGTAAAGCAACATGCTCAAAATAGTCTACCACATCTGCATGACGTGTAAATTGGGTCCCAATGGTATAGCCTAAAAATTCGCTTGGAGATTGAAGTTGGCCATATCCAATAGCATTTACAAAAAGTACAAGGGCAATGATTACGTTTTTCATAGTCTTTATTTGATGTAATAATTTTAAATGCTAATATACTTTGAAATTTAATAAAACAGGTGCTTATCAAAATATTTAGTCTATATGAGAGGGGTGTTTCTTTGTTTATTATTTTAAAAATTTCTTTTCAGAAATGATAGTTATTAATTAAAGGGTATTTTTGTTTTATGTCATCAACCTCTATTTCGTATTCTAAGACAGGTTATTTTTCAAAGACCATGCGGGATTATCTTAAGCAAGATACATCTCTGGGTTCTTTCTACGGAAATTTTCCAACCATAGAGGGTATTAAAGAGCAATTAAAAGAAAAGCAAAATACTTTTACTAGTGAAGCCAGAAGTATTTTAGTGTCTCAAGTACAAGAACAATATGCAGGTGTTGCTATAACACAAGCTACCCAGGATAATATTAGTGCTTTGTCAAAAGACACAGCATTTACCATTACTACAGGTCATCAGCTCAATTTGTTTTCTGGGCCAATGTATTATATATACAAAATACTTTCTGTTATTAACCTTACCGAACAACTCACCACAAAATACCCAGAAAATAGTTTTGTGCCTGTATTTTGGATGGCCACAGAAGACCATGATTTTCAAGAAATTGATGGGTTTAATTTTAAAGGAAAAAAGATAAAATGGGAAGCCAATCAAAGTGGTCCTGTAGGTAGATTTTCTACCAAGGTCTTAAAAGAACTTGTTACTGTTTTAAAATCAGAATTTGGACATACGGTTAATGGTGAGTATTTGCTAGCTCTTTTTGAGAGGGCTTACTCTAGCAACGACACTTTAACCCAGGCTACTCGTGTTATTACCAACGAGCTGTTTGGCAGCTATGGTATTGTTGTTTTGGACGGTGATGATCAAGAGTTAAAAAATCAATTTACTTCTTATATAGAAAAGGAGCTATTTACTAAAAAAGGCTTTAAAGAAATCACCAAAACAAGCCAGAGGTTAATCTCTGCTGGGTATGGCCAGCAGGTACATCCGCGAGAAATTAATTTATTTTACATACAAGATGGATTAAGAGAGCGTATTATAGAGAAAGACGGAATATTTTTAATTAACAATACATCTTTGGTCTTTTCTAAAGCCCAGATGCAAGAACAAGTAACTAAGTATCCCCAGCGGTTTTCTCCAAATGCTTTACTGCGTCCTTTGTATCAGGAAGTTATTTTGCCAAACCTTTGCTATGTTGGCGGTGGTGGTGAACTAGCGTACTGGTTTCAGTTAAAAGATTATTTTGAATCTGTTGGGGTTGCATTTCCTGTTTTATTGATGCGTAACAGTGCCGTTTTAGTCAATAGTAAACAACAACGTACTCTAAAAAAGCTTGATATTTCTCTCCAAGATATTTTTAAAAAAGATGCCGCTCTTACCACCTGGTTTGTCCATAAAGTTTCACAGATTACTATTGATTTATCGGCACAGCGGTTGCATCTTGAAAAACAGTTTGAGGAGCTGCACACTTTAGCCGCTCAAACCGACGCCTCCTTTCTAGGGGCTGTTGCGGCTCAACAAAAAAAGCAAACCAATGGTTTGAACCATTTAGAGAAGCGTCTTTTAAAAGCACAAAAAAGAAAACATGTAGCTCAGATAGAAAGATTGATTGCCCTGCGCGGCGAGTTGTTTCCTGATGGGAATCTGCAAGAAAGAACATCAAATTTCTCCGAATTTTATCTAGAATATGGAACTGGCTTGATACCTACAATTAAGGAGAATTTAAAACCTCTTGAGGGAAAGTTTACTATAATTTATTTTTAATAAACAACCTTGTTTACATCTTTGTTAAAATTTGCAATAAATTCTTTTGACAAGCCCTAGCAAAATTACTTTTTTGAAGTATTTTTGCTTATGCAAAATAACGTCCTCATTCTTGATTTTGGATCTCAATACACACAGCTCATTGCTAGACGTGTTAGAGAAT
The DNA here is from genome assembly GCA_943789105.1 of uncultured Ulvibacter sp. Classification (GTDB taxonomy): domain Bacteria; phylum Bacteroidota; class Bacteroidia; order Flavobacteriales; family Flavobacteriaceae; genus Patiriisocius. The sequence continues at coordinate 496,178 of CALSSW010000001.1, forward strand.
TAAACATCTATTGCGAAATACATCCTTTCAACAAACTACCTCAAGATTTATCAACTTTCAAAGCCGTTATTTTGTCTGGGAGCCCTTCCTCGGTTCGTTCAGATGATGCTCCAGCTCTAGATCTTTCAAATATTAAAGGAATCTTACCTCTGTTAGGGGTTTGTTATGGTGCCCAATATTTAGCCCACTTTTTTGGTGGAAAAGTATCTCCTTCAAACATCAGAGAGTATGGACGTGCTAACTTAACCACCATACATGATCATGCTGGTTTGTTTGCAGGTATTTCAGAAGACACGCAAGTATGGATGAGCCACAGTGACACCATTAGCGAATTGCCTGAGGGAGGAGTTCGTTTAGCAAGTACCAATGATGTTGCCAATGCAGCCTATAGAATTGAAGGCGAAGACACCTATGCCATACAATTTCATCCAGAGGTATATCACACACAGGATGGTAAACAACTGTTAGATAATTTCTTAATTGAAATTGCAGGGGTAGATCCTAGCTGGACACCTGCTGCTTTTGTAGATACTACTGTCTCACAGTTAAAAGAAAAAATTGGTGATGATAAAGTTGTACTAGGGTTAAGTGGTGGTGTAGACTCTACCGTTGCGGCTATTTTATTGCATAAAGCAATTGGACAAAACCTCTATTGTATTTTTGTAAATAATGGACTTCTGCGCAAAGATGAGTTTTCTAGCGTATTAAAACAATACAAAGGAATGGGCCTCAATGTAAAGGGTGTTGACGCCTCAGATCTGTTTATAAGCGCCCTGAAAGATAAGTCTGACCCAGAAGAAAAACGTAAAGCAATTGGAGGAGCTTTTATTGATGTATTTGATCAACAGGCCACTGCAATTAAAGATGTGGTATACCTAGCTCAAGGAACAATATATCCAGATGTAATAGAGAGCGTTTCTGTTAACGGCCCTTCTGTTACTATTAAATCGCACCACAATGTTGGCGGGTTGCCTGATTACATGAAATTAAAGATTGTAGAGCCTCTGCGTATGTTATTTAAAGATGAGGTGCGTCGTGTTGGTGCACAAATGGGTATTGATTCAAAATTATTAGGGCGTCACCCATTTCCAGGTCCTGGTTTAGCCATTCGTATTTTAGGAGATGTCACACCAGAGAAAGTACGTATTTTGCAAGAGGTAGACCATATCTTTATTCAAGGCCTAAGAAAGTGGGATTTGTATGATAAAGTATGGCAGGCTGGTGCTATGTTGTTGCCCGTAAATAGTGTTGGGGTAATGGGTGATGAGAGAACCTATGAAAAAGTAGTAGCCCTTCGTGCTGTAGAGAGCACAGATGGTATGACTGCAGACTGGGTAGATTTACCTTACAAATTTTTGCAAGAGACTAGCAATAATATTATAAATAGAGTTAAGGGAGTTAATCGAGTGGTGTACGATATTAGTAGTAAGCCACCTGCAACGATAGAGTGGGAGTAGTACCTTCAAAGGTGTTGGTTTAATTTTTTGACAGCTATTGTTTTCTTGGCACTAGTTTTGTAATATTATTTACAAAACGTTTTTAGGTTGTTTTAATAGTACTTACATTGATTGTTTATTGCGATTTTTTATTTTTAAATTTCAGAAGCATTCATAAAATCTCAAACATGAAGTATTTTATTTCTCTTTGTATGGTTTGTATTTTTTTTGTTAGTAGCTTGGCTATTGCGCAAGAAGAGTATAAAACTCATAGGGTTCAAAAAAACCAAACCCTATATCAAATTGCTACATTATATGGGGTTTCTCAGACCACGATAAAAAAAAGAAATCCAGAGATTGAAAATGAGTTAACAGTAGGTACTTTGCTGGTAATCCCTTCCGTTAGCAAATCTGTAGTTACTCAAAATCCTCCCAAATTTAAAAAACACAAAGTACGACGAAAAGAAACCCTATTTAGCATTTCCAAAAAATACAATGTCTCTATTGATGCAATAAAACGCTACAATAAACAGCTATACGCTCGTCAAATAAAAAAAGGTGAGAGATTACAGATTCCGCTACATTTAAAAACTGTAGATGTCCCAGTGGCAATTGATAATGACTCTATAATCTCTGGAGCAACAACTATAGACACATCTAAGCTTTCAAAACATACAGTTAAGGCTAAAGAAACGCGATACGGTATTGCTAGAATGTATGGCATTACTGTAAGTGAACTGGAGCAAATGAACCCTCAATTAGGTATAGGGCTTGCTCAATATGCAATTATTAATGTTCCATCTACAGCTATTTTACAAACCGCTATTGCGGAGAAAGGTTATACGTTTTATCAGGTGCAACCAAAAGAAGGTTTTTACAGATTAAAAGTAAAAACCAACCTAACAAAAGAACAAATTATTGCTTTAAATCCATATGCCAAAGACGGTTTGCAAGATGGCATGATCCTGAAAATCCCAACAAATGCTTCTACTTCATTAACTGGCCAAATTAACATAAGAGATTTACAGCAAACAATTATTGATGCCTCACAAAAACGTATTGCTGTATTACTACCATTTCATTTAAATAAAATATCCTCAGATTCTTTAACACTAAAGCAACAGCAGATAAAGAGAAATAGATTGATGTCTTTGTCTCTAGATTTTTACAGTGGGCTTTTAATGGCCACAGAATTTGCCAAAGACAAAGGAATCTCATTGCAGCTTGATGTGTTTGACACCCAATACAGTACAGCTATTGTTAGCGATATTATTAACAATAACGCATTTGATACTTTTGATGCTGTTATAGGCCCCCTTGGTCAAAAAAATATAGAAAGTGCTGCTGCTATGCTGCAGGATACTAATGTGCCTATTTTTTCTCCTTTGAGCAACAAACAAATCAAGGTGTCTAAAAATGTGTTTCAGAGTTTGCCAAGTGATGCAATGCTTGAGGATGGAATGCTCGAGTACATTGTTTCTGGCATGAGTGACAAAAATGTAATTGTCATTACAGATGATACCAAAAAAGCCCAACTGGCAAAAATAATGGCTGCTATTCCAGATGCTAAAATAGTTTCTTTGCGTGAAGAAGGTTTTTTACGCATTGAGGATATTGAAATTCAAATAGATGAGACCAAAGAAAACTGGGTTATTCTTGAATCTATAGATCCCATTTTAATAAGTAATGTGGTAGGAGTTTTAAATGGTCTGCCTGTTATAGACCCAGATTTAGAGGAGGACGAGGAGCCTGTAGATTATGAAATACGTTTGTTTAGTTTAGACAAAAATGCTGCCTTTGATTACCATGACGTTTCTAATGTACATCTTGCAGAGTTAAACTTTACGTTTCCATCTGTGAATAAAAGTTATAATTATAAGGATAAAAACGCCTTTTTAATTAGTTATAAAAATAAATACGGAGTGCTGCCTAATAGGTTTGCTGTTCGTGGTTTTGATTTAACCTATGATATTGTTTTAAGACTTGCAAGCTCCGAAGATATATTTACTGCATCCAAGCAAGAATTTGAAACCCAGTATATTGAAAATAAATTTAGGTACTCAAAAGGTCTGTTGTCTGGCTATCAAAACAATGCCTTTTATATCATAAAATACCAAGACAATCTTCAATTTCAAGTTTTAGAATAATGAGCACAGCTAAAGTTACATACCAATCAAGCCTAAGAACATCCTGCGAGCACCTAAAATCTAGTACTACATTTATTACAGATGCTCCCACAGACAACAACGGAAAAGGGGAGGCTTTTTCTCCAACAGACACAATTGCTACTGGACTGGCCAGCTGTATGCTTACAGTCATGGGTATAAAAGCAGCTACTCTGGAAGGGGCTTTTATAGATGGTGCTACTGCACTAGTTACAAAAACAATGGCTAGTAATCCAAGGCGTATTTCTAAAATTGAAGTAGTATTTAACTTCCCAAAAAAACTGGAAGCTAAGACGCAAAAAATACTAGAAAACACAGCTAGTACTTGTCCTGTTCATTATAGCCTGCATCCAGATATTGAAAAAGTGATTACCTACCACTGGGGTGATTTATAATTTTTCAAAACATCGTTTTTAACCAAATGGTAGTGTATTTTTAATATTCTACCCTACATTACTTTAATGTTTCAATAAACAAATAATTGTTTCCTATGGCCTCTGGATTTAAAAAACCGCTTTCTGCTCCAGAACATTTGGTGCGTTTGGCAAACTACAAAATGCCCTTTGGAAAATATAAAAACTGCTATTTGGTCAATATACCAGAGCCTTATTACGTCTGGTTTAAGCAAAAAGGATTTCCTGCAGGTACCCTTGGAAACCTATTACAAGAAATGTATGAAATAAAACTCAACGGCCTTGAAGATTTAATACGTCCTTTGATTAGAAAATAATTTTATTTTTATCATTTTACAAGCAACCATTTTATTAATCTTACATCTTTAAGGCGTACACTGTAAAAAAATTCATGTATTTAATAGCAAAATCTGTATCAAAGTGGTATCCAGAACTCTTTCTAATTGTTTCTGTGATTATTTATTGGGCATTGACGGCAACCCTTGTTAATCCTGTTGCTATTTCATTGGTAGTATTATTGGTAGCTCAGCTTCGCTTTAAAAGTAAAACCTTAGGTATTGCCTTATCTTTTGTTTTTATGCTGCTCAGCTTTTACATGATGCTGGCTATTTTCTCAGATATAGTCAACCTAGATTTTTTCTACCCTAGGGGATTGTTAATGCTTGGCTTTGGAACACTTTATTTTGGAGCCACTGCTTATTTTGCATTTATTTTGCTCAGAAAAAACAGTACCACTGTCAATGAGCGTCTTCCAATTGGTAATGATTAACAATTTTATAAAATTTGTTTTTTATTAGCTTGACTATTATCCTTAAAAGTTTCCTTTCCTTTCTTTAAAAAATAGTATGTAGATATGGGTTAAAATACCTAACTTTACATCCCGTATACAAACTAAGTTAAGGCTATTCATGAGTACTACAAAATACATCTTCGTTACGGGCGGGGTTTCTTCCTCTCTAGGGAAAGGAATCATTGCAGCATCCCTTGCAAAACTATTACAGGCAAGAGGATATCGTGTCACCATCCAAAAATTAGATCCCTATATTAACATAGATCCTGGAACATTAAATCCCTATGAACATGGTGAGTGTTATGTTACAGATGATGGCGCCGAGACAGATTTAGACCTAGGGCATTATGAACGTTTTTTAAACGTTCCTACCTCACAGGCAAATAATGTTACTACAGGCAGAATTTACCAAAGTGTTATTGAAAAAGAACGTCGTGGTGAGTTTTTGGGTAAAACAGTTCAGGTGGTACCTCATATTACAAACGAAATAAAAGAGCGCATCCAGATACTTGGGAAAAGCGGAGACTATGATATTGTTATAACAGAAATAGGAGGTACTGTAGGAGATATAGAATCATTACCCTACATAGAATCTGTACGTCAATTAAAATGGGAGTTAGGCAATCAAAATTGCTTGGTCATTCATTTAACCCTCATTCCATACCTTTCTGCAGCAGGTGAATTAAAAACAAAACCCACACAGCATTCTGTAAAAACCTTGATGGAGAGCGGTATCCAGGCAGATATATTGGTTTGCCGAACAGAACACCATTTAAGTGAAGAGTTGCGTCATAAACTAGCCTTATTTTGTAATGTAGGTAAAGATGCCGTTATAGAGTCTATAGATGCATCTACTATTTATGATGTACCCAATTTAATGCTAGAAGAGGGCTTAGATAAAGTAACCCTACAAAAATTAGGTTTAAAAGATACAGGAAGCCCACCTCTTACCGCTTGGAATGAATTTGTAAAAAGACATAAAAACCCTAGGGCACATGTTACTATTGGTCTCATTGGAAAGTATGTAGAGCTTCAGGATAGTTATAAGTCTATCCTTGAGTCTTTTATTCATGCAGGTGCTGCCAATGAGGTGAAAGTGAAAGTGCAATCTATCCATTCAGAATTTTTGGACGCCTCTAATGTAGCTAGCCAAATGCAAGAGCTTGATGCTGTTTTAGTTGCTCCTGGTTTTGGAGAGCGTGGTATAGAGGGCAAGGTTGAAGCCGTGAGGTATGCCAGAGAAAACAAACTACCTTTTTTAGGTATTTGCTTAGGAATGCAAATGGCCGTGATAGAATATAGCCGAAATGTCCTTGGACTAAAAGATGCAAATTCTACAGAGATGAATGAAAACACAGCTTTTCCTGTTATAGATTTAATGGAAGAGCAAAAAACCATTACAGACAAAGGAGGAACCATGCGTCTTGGAGCTTGGGCTTGTGAGCTTAAAGATGATAGTATCGTAAAAGATGTTTATGGTGTATCAAACATAGAAGAGAGACACCGTCACCGTTTTGAATACAATAACGCCTACAGAACTCAGTTAGAGGCTGCAGGATTAAAAACAACAGGAATTAATCCTCAGACCAATTTGGTAGAGATTGTAGAAATTGAAGATCATCCTTGGTTTGTAGGAGTACAATACCATCCAGAATACAAGAGCACTGTTGCCAACCCACATTCTTTGTTTGTTAGTTTGGTGGCTGCTGCGCTTAACTACAGTAATAACAGGTAAGACAATTTGGCGCAAATAGTAGTTGGGCTAGATTATTGAAATAAAACTAAGGAGCAAGCTCTGAAATATTAAACAACCAAAACCAGTAACATTGGTTTTACTATTTCCGCAGAAAATTTAAAAGCGGAGTATCATTATGGAAGAAAAGAAATTTGATTTAAACTCGATTATAGGTTTTGTGTTAATTGGAGCCATCTTTATTTGGATGCTGTATTTGCAACAACCCACCCAGGAGGAAATTGCTGCCCAAGAAGCAGAAATTGCTGCCCAAGCAAAGGCAGCAGCAGAAATGGCAGCCTCTAACACATCTGATGGTGATGTAACTTTAAGTGAAGCAACTCAGAGCATGGCCTCTGGAAGTGCCAAAGACTCTGTAGGTATGCAAAAGCTCCAAAACAAGTTAGGGTCTTTTGCCTATTCTGCAAGTCTTCCATCTGCAAATGATGCTACAACTGTTTTAGAGAATGATGTATTGTCTTTAACCATAAGTAACAAAGGAGGATATGTAACACAGGCTCGTTTAAAGAATCACACAACCTATGATTCTATTCCGGTATACCTTATAAGAGATGGCAACGCAACTTTAAATTTTCAGTTTTCTGCAGAAAATAGATTGTTAAACACACAAGAGTTATACTTCGAGCCAACCCTTTCTTTAAATGGAAACAACCAGGTGCTTAGCATGCGTCTTAAAACTTCAGATAATGCCTACCTAGAATATCGTTATGAGCTTATACTTGGCGAGTACATGACCAATTTTAGTATTAAATCTCAAGGTTTAGAAGATGTTATAAACACTAGCCAACCGATGTATTTGGATTGGAAACTAAAAGGGTATAGACATGCAAAAAGTATTAGTTATGAAAACAGATACTCTAGATTAACCTATGAGTATGAGAACGACAAACACTCTAAGCTATCTCCAACTGGAGAGGATCAAGATGTTGAGGTAGCTGTTAATTGGTTAAATTTTAGACAGCACTTTTTTAGTTCTATGTTACTTACAGACACATCTTTTAAAGAGGTAGCCTTCAGCTCTAGAGATCTTGTTGAGGATGAAACGGTAGATACCGTTTATACAAAACAATACGGAGCTAAAATATTAATTGAGCCAAAGTCTGGTGCAGTGTCGCAAAACATGAATATGTATTACGGCCCCACAGATTATCAAATATTTAAAAAGTATGACCGTAATTTAGATCAGGCAATGCCGCTTGGGTGGGGTATTTTTGGTATGATTAATAAGTTTATCATTATCCCTTTATTTGGTTTTCTGAGTGGTTTTTTACCAGCTGGAATTGCTATTATCATGTTAACTATTTTGCTGAAGTTGGCCTTATCTCCGGTTCAATACAAGCAGTATCTAGCCCAAGCAAAAATGAAGGTGCTTAAGCCAGAGATTGACGCTATCAAGGAGCGTTTGGGTGATAATAAAATGAAAATACAACAAGAAACAATGAAGTTGCAAAACATTGCGGGTGCCAGTCCTCTCAAGGGTTGTTTGCCCGCCATATTGCAAATTCCTGTATTTTATGCCTTGTTTACTTTTTTCCCGACAGCCTTTGATCTTCGTCAAAAAAGTTTCTTGTGGGCAGATGATTTATCTAGTTATGATACCATCTACCAATTCCCTGCAGGTTTCTCTATTCCGTTTTATGGAGATCATGTAAGTTTATTTCCCATACTAGCCTCACTGGCTATATTCTGGTACATGACCATGACTATGGGGCAAAACATGCAAGCTCAGCAGCAGCCTGGGATGCCAAACATGAAGATACTCATGTACCTGTCTCCACTGTTTATGTTGGTGTTCTTCAATAACTACGCCAGTGGATTGTCACTATACTACTTTGTATCCAATTTAATTACTATTGGTATTATGTTAGTGATTAAAAACATGATTATTGATGAAGAAAAAATAAAGGCGCAGATTATCGTAAATAAAGCCAAACCTAAAAAACAAAACAAGTTTCAAAAGAAAATGGCCACAATGATGGAGCAGGCAGAGGAGCAGAAAAAATTACAAAAAAAGAAGAAAAAATAACGGCTACTGGTTACAACATTAATTGTTATTACAAGTAATAGAGTATAATGTATAACACAAAACGCTAATATCTATGAAAAGTATTGTTGTATTTGTTTTTATATTTTGTTTTACTGTAGGTACTCTTTTGGCCCAACAAATCAACCAAAAAGATGTCAGGGGGATGCGTCAAGGACTATGGACAAAGTACTATCCTAACTCCCAACAGCTGCGCTACCAGGGTAGCTTTGTAGATGATAAGGAAGTTGGCACCTTTTCTTTTTACTGTGAAACCTGCGGGGAGCAGCCCTTTTGTGTTAAAGAGTTTTCTCCAAATGCTCCAACTCAGGTCCGGTATTACACAAAAAGTGGAGATTTAGTAAGTAAAGGCGCTATGAGCGGTAAGCAACGTAATGGTTTATGGCTTATTTTTCATGAAAACTCTCAAAAGGTAATGACTCGAGAGTTTTATGTAGCTGGAAAACTCCACGGAGAAATCACCACCTATTATCTCTCTGGAGAGATAATTGAAACAACTACATATCGCAATGGTGTTAAACAAGGAAAGAGTTCTTATTACGCTCCAGATGGTGTTAAATTAAAAGAGCTTTCTTATAAAAACGATTTGTTAGACGGTCCTGCGGCATATTATTCTCACACTGGTAAACTTACCATGAAGGGAGATTATAAAAATGGGATGCATCATGGTGTTTGGAATTATTATAAGGATGGAAGATTTCTATTAAGTGAAACCTTTCCAAAGCCAGAAAATAAAAACTAATAATAGATCATAGGTAGAACATGCCTTTATCTTTAAAAACAGAGAATGAAACGTGTTGTTGTTGGTCTTAGTGGAGGAGTAGACTCTAGTGTTGCTGCGTATCTTTTAAAACAGCAAGGCTATGAGGTCATTGGCCTTTTTATGAAAAACTGGCACGATGATTCTGTTACTATTAGTGAAGAGTGCCCTTGGCTAGAAGACAGCAACGATGCTATGTTAGTGGCTCAAAAATTAAACATTCCTTTTCAAATAGTAGATTTAAGTGTGCAATACCAAGAGCGTATTGTTGACTATATGTTTAGGGAGTATAAAATGGGTAGAACCCCAAATCCAGATGTACTTTGTAATCGTGAAATAAAGTTTGATGTGTTTATGAAAATAGCCCTTGATTTGGGCGCAGATTATGTGGCAACGGGTCATTATTGTAGAAAGGCCACTCAAAGTATTGATGGCAAAGATGTTTATAGTTTGTTATCTGGTAAAGATGCTAATAAAGATCAGAGTTATTTTTTATGTCAGCTATCTCAAAGTCAATTGGCAAAGACATTGTTTCCTATTGGCGAAATACTAAAGCCTGATGTTCGTAAAATTGCAGCCCAGCAAGATTTAATAACTGCAGAAAAAAGAGACTCTCAAGGTCTTTGTTTTATTGGAAAAGTTCGCTTGCCAGAATTTCTGCAACAACAATTAGCTCCCAAAAAAGGAGCTATCATTGAAGTGCCCTTAGAAAGTCAAAAATATAAAAACATACCAAGAAGTTTCTCCTCTGAAACAGAAAGGCTACAACACTTATCAACCAAAATAGCTTATAGCATTGAAGATGGTAAAAAAGTTGGAACCCATCAAGGGGCGCATTATTTTACAAATGGCCAGCGTAAGGGGCTTGCTGTTGGAGGAACCAAAGAACCTTTGTTTGTCATAGCCACAGATGTAAATGAAAATGTTATTTATACCGGCCAAGGTAAAGACCATCCGGGTTTATACCGCAGCGGCTTGTTTGTAAAACAAGATGAAATTCATTGGATACGGGAAGATCTAACTCTCAACAACGGGGATACACTATGTGTTATGGCCCGAATTCGCTACAGGCAAAAGCTAGAAAGGGCAACGCTCTATAAAACAGCATTGGGCATGTATGTTATTTTTGAAAATCAGCAATCTGCTATTACTCAAGGGCAGTTTGTTGCCTGGTATGATACAAATGAATGTTTGGGTAGCGGTGTTATTTCTTAAGTCAAATATATCGTATCTTTAAAAGACTTATTTCTGGTTTAAAAGGGTTATGATTAAACAATAAAAACATGCTATGAAAAAAACAGTATTACTTCTTTCTTTTTTGTTTTTTCAGGTTATTACTGCATACTCGCAAGAAGATGCCTTGGTTTTTTTTCAGGATAAAGAAAACGTAGAGGCGGCTCTAGAAAACCCTATTTCTATTCTAACTCAAAAAGCAATAGATAGAAAACTATTGCATAACACACCTATTGACGTAAGAGACGTGCCTGTTAATGAGGCCTATATAACAGCTATTAAAAACATCTTTGGTATTACTGTTTTTGCAAAATCTAAATGGATGAACTGTGTGTATGTTAGAGGAGATTTGCTAAATCTTGAGACTCTTGAAGGGTTAGACTTTGTTAGCCATTTAGAGTTTGCAGACAAGAGTTTAAATGTAGACCCAATTATTGGCAACAGTTTTGAGGATAAGTTTTTTAAAGAAAATCAATCCAAAAGTATAGTGTATGATTATGGCGCGGCTACCAATCAAGTAGAGATGATTGCAGCAAATTTTTTGCACCTGCAAGATTTTACGGGAACTGGTATTGATGTTGCTGTTTTGGACAGTGGCTTTCCTGGGGTATTAACAAATCCAGCCTTTGAAACGTTGAGAGATCAGGGAAGGCTATTAGGTACCTATAATTTTATAACAAGAGAGGAGTCTGCAGATACTTCAAGTTCTCACGGGTCAAAAACCTTTAGTGATATTGGAGGCTATTTAGAAAACGAATTTGTTGGCACCGCACCAGGCGCCTCTTTTTATCTCTATGTTACAGAAGATGTTACTCAAGAAAATCCAGTCGAGGAGGCTTGGTGGGTAGAAGCCCTAGAACGTGCAGATAGCCTCGGAGTTAGAATTGTTAATACTTCCTTAGGGTACCAAGACTTCGATAACCCGGCCTACACCCACACCTATGAAGATTTAGACGGCTTTACAACCATTGCCGCAAGGGGAGCCAATCATGCCTTTGATAAAGGAATGCTGTTATTAACCTCTGCCGGTAATGATGGCCAATCTTTTGGTTTTGTTGGAACTCCTGCAGATGCTCCAGGATGCTTTAGTATAGGTGCAGTAGATCAAGAGGGAGTATATGCAGGTTTTAGCTCTTTTGGTCCTAACGCCTCAGGACTCATAAAACCAGATGTAATGGCGCAAGGTGTTTCTGCAGCTGTCGTAGATCAAAATGGCGCTGTAGATTTTAATAGTGGTACTTCTTTTAGCTCACCAATTATGGCAGGAGCTATTGCTAGTTTATGGCAATCAAGACCAGAGGCTACCAATGCACAAATAATGCAAATTGTGAGAGCCTCGGCTCATTTGTATGATAACCCAACAGATCTTATGGGGTATGGCATACCAAATTTCGAAATAGCCTATAATGCCCTGCAAATTCTTCAAGCTCAAACTCAGTTTTTAGAAATTCAGTTTGCCATGTATCCAAATCCTGCCCGAGATATTATTTCTTTTACTATACCCTCTGGTATAGATAGCGCAGTGGTTAGTGTCTTTGCAACTAGCGGCCAACACATATTTTCTTCAGAAATAACCCCGAATCAAAACACCTTAGATATCTCCGGTATAGCACCAGGGATATATATCACAAAGGTAATATCTGGTGGAACTAAAAATTCTTTTAAACTGATAAAAAAATAGTGGAAAATAGAATTACAAAACTTTTTAAAATACAATACCCCCTCATACAAGCAGGTATGATTTGGAATAGCGGTTGGAAACTAGCAAGCGCTGTAAGCAATGCGGGCGGCCTTGGTATTATTGGAGCAGGATCCATGTATCCAGATGTATTACAAGAACATATTACAAAATGTAAGGCGGCTACTTTAAAACCATTTGGGGTGAATGTGCCTATGTTATATCCTAACATTGAAGAAATTATTGAAATTATTATTAAGGAAAAAATTCCTATAGTTTTTACATCAGCTGGAAATCCTAAAACCCATACTGCGCGTTTAAAGCAGCATGGTATTACCGTGGTGCATGTTGTAAGTAGTGTGAAGTTTGCTTTAAAAGCACAAGATGCTGGAGTAGATGCTGTAGTTGCAGAAGGTTTTGAAGCAGGAGGACACAATGGGCGTGATGAGACCACTACCTTTACCTTGTTGCCAATGGTCAAAGAACAGATACGTGTGCCACTCATAGCAGCTGGTGGTATTGCCAACGGCAGAGGTATGTTGGCTGCAATGATTTTAGGGGCAGATGGGGTGCAAATTGGAAGTAGGTTTGTAGCAAGTCAGGAGAGTAGCGCGCATCAAGCCTTTAAACAAGAAGTTGTTAAAGCAAAAGAAGGGGATACCCTTTTAATTTTAAAAGAACTTGCACCTGTACGCCTTCTTAAAAACAAGTTTTTTGATCAAGTAATGGAGCTGTATAAAACAAATCCAAGCAAAGAACAACTCACCGAGCTTTTGGGCAGAGCAAGAGCAAAGCGTGGTATGTTTGAGGGTGATCTGAAAGAGGGTGAGCTAGAAATAGGTCAAGTAGCAGGGCTTATACATCAAATTAAGCCTGCTGCTGAAATTGTTAGTGAAATTATAGAAGAGTTCAATACATTAAACGCTCTGAGGGTCGTTATATAATACCTTTTAGTAAAAGACCTACAGGATTAATAAAACTCATAGGATACTAGTATCTTTAAAAAAAAATAGAACAGATGCCATTAAATAATAATGATATTTTTAAAAAATTACGGGTAGCTCATAAACTACGCGATGACGATATTGTGAAGATATTACAGTTGGTTGATTTTAATGTTACCAAGAGTGAGTTAGGGGCTTTGTTTAGAAACGAAAACCACCCAAAATATGTTGAATGTGGTGACCAGATTCTTCGTAATTTTTTAAACGGACTAATTGTTCATCTTCGTGGGCCCATGCCCAAGAAAGCAATGAAGTCTAATCCATAATAATAGATGGGCTTTTTTTACAAATTAAACACTAATTTATGCAGTAAGCACATGTTAAAAGATTAGTGCAATCTGATTACATTTATTATTTTTGCATCACTTTTGAGGCAATATATTATTGCCAAATTTTTTAGTAATTAAATAGCTACCCTCTTCAAGGGCATAAATATGAATTTACACGAATATCAAGGAAAAGAAGTATTAAATAGTTTTGGTGTTACTATCCAACGTGGAATTGTAGCACACACACCTGAAGAAGCGGTTGCTGCAGCTAAAAAATTAACTCAAGAAACCGGAACGGGTTGGCATGTTATAAAAGCTCAAGTTCACGCAGGTGGACGTGGTAAAGGTGGTGGAGTAAAACTTGCCAAAAATCTTGATCAGGTAAAAAGCATTGCCAATGATATTATTGGGATGAATCTCATCACACCTCAAACCAGTGCAGAGGGTAAAAAAGTACACCAAGTACTTGTTGCCGAAGATGTGTATTATCCTGGTGATAGTGAGCCAGAAGAATATTATATTAGTGTGCTGTTAAACCGTGTAACGGGTAAAAATATGGTTATGTATTCTACAGAAGGTGGAATGGATATAGAAACTGTTGCCGAAGAAACACCACATTTAATTTTTCACGAAGAAATTGATCCCTCAACAGGATTACTTCCTTTTCAAGCAAGAAAGGTTGCTTTCAATCTTGGATTGAGTGGTATGGCTTTCAAGCAAATGACCAAGTTTGTCACTGCTCTTGTAAAAGCCTATGAGTCTAGTGATTCATCGATGTTTGAAATTAATCCAGTTTTAAAAACTAGCGATGATAAAATTATTGCTGTTGATGCTAAAGTAAGTATTGATGATAATGCGTTGTATCGTCATAAAGATTATGAGGCAATGCGTGATTTACGCGAAGAGAATCCAGTTGAGGTAGAAGCAAGAGCGGTAGGTTTAAACTATGTTGATCTTGACGGAAATGTTGGTTGTATGGTAAATGGTGCAGGACTTGCAATGGCTACCATGGATTTAATTAAGCAAGCAGGTGGTGAGCCAGCAAATTTCTTAGATGTAGGAGGTACTGCAGATGCAGAACGTGTTGAGGCTGCCTTTAATTTAATTTTAAAAGATCCAGCTGTAAAAGCAATTTTAGTAAATATATTTGGAGGTATCGTTAGGTGTGACCGTGTTGCACAAGGTATTGTAGATGCCTACAAAAACATGGGCACCATTAAAGTACCAATTATTGTTCGTTTGCAAGGAACCAATGCAGATATAGCTAAAGAATTAATTGATAATAGTGGACTGGATGTACAAAGTGCCATCGAGTTTCAAGAAGCGGCAGATAAAGTACAAGCTGTTTTAGGATAATACTAGTTTATAAATTTATTAAAAGCCTTGGATTTATCTAGGGCTTTTCTATTTCAAGTATTTCTTCCTCTTCTCCTTCTTGGGCCGTCTTGTGAGGGTCTTTCTGTATTTCTTGGCACTCTTGCTACAGGAGTTCTTTTTTCAAGCTCAAGGGCTTGAGAGTGCGCCTGTCCAGCATATGAGTTGTTGTTTGAATCACAGACCGCTTCTTGCAATTCTTTAAGTTCTTCTGGTGTTAAATCACGCCATGTACCAAGCTCAAGATTTCCTAGATTGATATTCATGATTCTTGTTCGCTTTAATGTAAGGACCTCATATTCAAGATACTCACACATTCTTCGAATTTGGCGGTTAAGCCCTTGAATAAGTATGATTTTAAAGGCAAACCTGCTAAGGCGTTCTACATGGCAATTTTTGGTGGTAGTTTCTAGTTCTGCTATGGGTATGCCGCTACTCATTCTTCTAATAAAATCATCGGTAACGGGCCTGTCTGTGGTGACTATGTATTCTTTTTCGTGCTTATTTCCTGCCCTTAATATTTTATTTACAATATCTCCATCGTTGGTCATTAGAAGTAAGCCTTCACTAGGTTTGTCTAGCCGTCCTACATGAAAAATACGCTCTTTGTGTCCAATAAAATCTACCACGTTTCCTTCCACTCTTTGATCTGTGGTGCAGGTAATATCAACAGGTTTGTTTAATGCAATGTATACTAAGTTTGTTTTTTTGGTAATTAAATGGCCATCAACATGTATTAGATCACCAGGCATGGCCCTGTCTCCAAGACTAACAGCGCTGCCATTAAGTGTAACACGCCCCTGTTCTATAAAGACATCTGCTTTACGTCTAGAGCAGTAGCCACTATCACTAATGGCTTTATTAAGTCTTATAGAATCTGGATGATTTCCCATGGGGCAAAGATAGGTATACTTCTAGAAAAAGTCCTGTATTTTTTATAGATGATAACTGCCGAAATTTTAAAAATATCAGCCACTTTTTAGTATTTTGCAAGTGTTAAAACCTCTCTTTTGAAAGATACATTTACTCATAAAGGCATGCGGAAAAAACTGGTGGAAACCCTTGAAAAAAAGGGAATTACTAACCCAGCTGTTTTGCAGGCTATAAATACCATCCCTAGGCATTTGTTTATGGATAGTGGTTTTATAGATCATGCCTATGTGGATAAAGCATTCCCCATTGCTGCAGATCAAACCATATCACAGCCCTATACCGTTGCAAGACAAACAGAACTGCTTGAGGTAGTAAAAGGATCTAAAATTTTAGAGATAGGAACTGGAAGCGGTTACCAAACAGCCGTATTACTTCAAATTGGCGCTGTTGTGTATAGTATAGAGCGTCAAAACAAGCTTTTTAAAAAAGCAGAAAATTTTTTTAAAAAACAAAAATATGCTCCCAAGAAACTCATATTTGGGGATGGATATATTGGTCTTGAGACAGAAGCCCCTTTTGATGGTGTTGTTGTAACTGCGGGTGCCCCGTATGTTCCAAAACCATTATTAGCTCAATTAAAAATAGGAGGAAAGTTGGTGATTCCAGTAGGAGAAACATCTCAAATAATGACCGTATTTACTAGAACTTCCAAAACAGCTTTTAACAAAGAAACATTTGGAGAGTTTAAATTTGTTCCCTTGCTTGAAAATAAAAATTAAAGACTAACATGTTTTGTTTTTTAGAGGTCTAAAAAATCTAAAAATTTTAATCCAAGGACCAAATTTCCATTTTGTATGCCATTGAAGTTGGATAGTACATAATCTACCCGTAACAACCGATAGCTCCCAAAACCAAGATTGTCTATTCCAATGGAGAATTCTGAATAGGTTTTTCTTTCCTGTGTGGCTAGAAGGTGTGCCCCAAGTACTAGATTGAAGTTTAATGCATTGACTCCCGGAATTTTTCCTAAAATCCAACCTTTAAAATCATGTTCTAGGTGTCCTTCCAAATAACTCTTATTAGTGCTAAAATCATAGTAGGGTAGGGTGTTAAAAACATTGGTATAGTTTGCCCTTGTACCTACTTGTGTTTGGTTACCATTAAAATGTTGGTAATCTATAAAAGAGATGTCATCTGCACCGAAAAATGTTCCTGCCTTTAATCTGTAATAAAACTCCCCTTTGTTTGCAACACTAAAATTTTGATAAACTTCTGTTCTTAGTTGTGTATAATTAAAGCCTTTTTTTGAGGCTCCAAGTCCATTCTCAAGGGTCACATCAATTCTTGGATACCGCCCATTACCAATATTTATTTTCCTGTCTGGAATGGAGACATACTTTTGTCCAAAAACAACACGCGCTGTAATTTGTGATTTAAATACTTGGTGCTGCTCTACAGATTTTGTGATAACATCTTCCGGAGCTATCGGATTGTTTGAGCTATACTGCTGCCCTTTATTATTGATATAGTAGTGGTAAGAGTTGTTAAACAAAGCACTTCTTTTTTCATAGCTAATTTTTGCAAATGTCTCTAGGCCATTTAAAAGTTCTTGGCGGTATTTTATTTGCACAAAATCAAGATTGTATCCTTTTAAGTAATTACGTTCAAAAAACAGTGAGGAGATACTATTTATAAGCGGTGAAATTGGCTCGCTGTCATTAAACTGGGTTACCTTAGTTCCTCCAGTGAGTGTAATTCTTAAATTATTTTTGCTATTAAATTTTTTGCTGATACCACCTGTAAAGCGAAGTCTATTTTCGTCTTGGCCATAGGTAGCATTTAGGTTCATAGATAACCACTTTGTTCTGTTTTCTGTATACCATTTAAAAAAAGACACGTCTATTTTACTAGTATACCCCTGTATGGTGTTAAAAGAAATGCCTGCGCCAGGCCCTTTATAGTTTAGTCTCCATTTGTTAGAAGTATTTCTGTAGGTATACCTAAATAAGGGATCTGTAATATTAAACTTATTTGATACGCGATCTAGCGAGTCAAGGTATGGTTTTGATTTTTTTAATTCTTGAAGACTGTCTTTTTTTATGTAATCATTAAGTTCTTCGTTTGTGAGTGGTACTGGGCGTATTTTTTTCCAAAAAAGACTATCTTTTTTATTGGCTTCTGGTTCAAAAGACAACACCTGGTTGCTAAAAGAGCGTTTATTGAAATCAGGTTCAAAATGATAATTACTGTACACACATGTATAGCGTCCATCGCCATTTAGCCCCATAAAACCAAAGCCAAAATCAAGGGTTTGAGATAATTTCACCCAAAACTTTTGAGTGGTATCATATTTAAAATTTTGTTTAAAGACCAACTCTTTAATAAAAGGAGTTTGCAAAGCAGCTCCAGTTGTGGCTAGATCTATACCATATAATTGCCAATGGTCTTCTACTATGTAAATAACTCCCTTAAAAACCCTGTCATTGGGTCTTTTCGGAATTACTTTAATTTTATTTATAAGCTTGTCTGCTTCATAGAATATACCATCAAGTTTATACGTATAATAATTAAACGCATTACTAGCAATAGGAGATACTATTGCCGTGTTTAATTCAATAGTATTTTCATAAAAAGAAAATGTTGCATCTTTCGCATTGTTAAAGCTAAAGCCGTTGTCATTACCACTTACTTTACTTGCGATAATACGCTCGTTAAAATTAGCAGGTTGCTGGTATGATATTTTTGAAATAGTTTCAGAAAGATATATAATACCACTTCTTGTAGAATCTAAAGATCCTTCAATTCCTCTTATGCTTTGGCCTAGTATTTTTTCAGGTGCATTTTTCACCTTCCATATTCCCCTAGAATAAAAATCTGCAGTGTATTTGCTTATACTAGCTAAATTTTCTTTTCGCTTTGCTATAGTGGCCCTTATGATTCTGTCTGCGGGATCTTCATTGTTATTTATCACAACTTCTTGCAGAGTGGTGGTCTCTGGCTCTAAAGTAATGTTAAGGATATACGGGAAGCTTTCAATGGTTATTTTTTTAATAACTGTTTTATAGCCCAAAAACTGGTAGACAATAGTGTGATTTCCTATGTCGTTTAGAGCAAGCTTATAATTACCATCATCATTTGATGTGGTTCCTGTGTAAGAGTTTTCTAGATAGATATTTACATAGGGTATCGCCTTAGAATTGGTGTCTGTTATTTTCCCAACAATTTGAGCTTGTCCAAAAGTAATAATGTGTAATAAAAGTAGGGTTACTAACTGTTTCATAGGCTTATATTATACAGACGAAATACTCTTAGTGCTGTTACTCTTTATGTTGAAATTCACCTAAATTGAGGTGTCGCTAAAGCCCTAGTTGTTGAAACTTTTTTTAAGCCTGCTTAAGTCTCTTTTATTGTCACGGTCTTTAATATTATCTCTTTTGTCAAACTCACGTTTTCCGCGGCAAAGAGCAATTGTAATCTTGGCAAGTCCTTTGTCATTGGTAAATAACACCAGAGGGATTATAGTGAGTCCAGATGTTTTTACATTTTTAAAAAGCTTTTTTAATTCTGTTTTATTTAATAATAGTTTGCGTTCACTCTTTGGGTTATGATTAAAATGAGTTGCATGGCTATATTCTTGCACAGTCATATTTATGACAAACAATTCTCCCCGCTCATTAAACTCACAAAAACTCTCTGCAATAGAGGCTTGACCTTCTCTTATTGCTTTTATCTCTGTGCCTACAAGTACAATACCGGCTGTATATTTATCTAAGATTTCATACTCAAATCTAGCTTTACGGTTTTTTATTTGTATGTTTTTTTGAATGGCCATGTTGTAAAAATAGAACTTATAAAGGGGATTGTTCAATGAAATTTAATTAACCTTCTGTGTTTTTGCAGTTGTTTTGTTTTTAGTAAGCGTTACGATAAAAACATTGTTGTTCTCACGATCTGCAATATCTTCATATTTTTGTTCTCCAAGTATCCTATTTACAAGCTCTGGTGTGGTATTGCTATGCCCAACAATAACAATATTTTTTCCTTTATTGTTTACTATAAAGTTTTCTGAAATAAGCTCTTTAGCAATATAGCCAATAATCTCTAAGTTTTGTTCCTTGGCAATGGGTAGGGCAGTTTGCTGTGTTCTTTTATAATTTGTACTATACACTGCAGCTATGTTTTTATCTTTAAAATAAACAGCCCATTTGTTTGCTCTCTCCTGTCCTTGCATAGTTAGAGAAGGGTTTTTGTTTGTGGGGTCGCTTCTGTCTTTTTCTGCATGTCTAATAAAGTAATACACGCTCTTATTCTCTTTATTTGCCGGGTTTATTTTGATAGTGTCTTTACAAGATGAAAATAGTGTTGAGAGTACTAGCAGTAGTAGTAGTGTTTTAGTATTTTTCAGGATACTCATACATTGGTTTTGTGTAAATGTAAAAAAATCCAATTTAAAATAACAGTACATAAAAAAAGCCGCTTAGTTATAAGCGGCTTTTCTAAAGTATTAAAAAGGTTATTATTTTCTAATAAGCTTTTTTGTTGTAGTTACTCCATTAGAGATAGCATTTATAAAGTATGCTCCACTAGATAAACCTGATACGTCTACTGTAAATTCTTTACTATTTGGTGCCATAGAAAGTACATTTTGACCTAGCATGTTAACTATATGTAATACAGTAATTGAAGTTGTTGCTGTAACAGTTACATTTCCATCTGCTGGATTTGGAGAAAATACAAACGTAGTTACATCTATATCATTTACTCCAAGAGCTGTGGTGGTAAAAGTAACAGGTCCAACAAAATCACTGACATTGTTATTACCTCCACAATCTGTTTGGATGTAAGCATCATAACTAATACCTGGTATTAATCCTTGTGCGGTACCAGTTGTAGCTGTTGTATTTTCAAAAGCTACAGGTAAATCAACTTCTATATCTGCACCTGCTATAAATACAGCCCAATCATAGGAAATTGCTCCAAGTGCTGCATCCCAAGATAGATCTGCAGTAGTTTCTGTTACATTATCTACAACAAAGTTTTCTACCTCTGGACAAGGTATTACAATAGGAGCGCAGGTAACATCTGCAGCCCATCCTGTCTCTTGTACACTTGAATCTGAAGTGAACACAAACGTTAGAGATCCACTTACATCTGTTGATGTAAATGTATCACCAATAGATAGTAAACTATTTGGATCACTTGGCTGTCCACCATCTCCACTTTCTTCACCACAAAGTGTTTGTGCAAGTACAGGGTAGGTAGTATCTGGCCCATTATAAACTGTTAGGTAATCCCAACATCCATCTTGTGACCCAGCTCCAGTTGCAGATTCAATATCTACATAGGTAAAAGTTACTGTTACAACATCTCCCGCAACTTCTGGAGAAACTGTTGTTACCGTTGATTCATTAGCTAAATAATCTCCATCTATGCCACCTTCATCATAATAGGTATCTCCACAGCCAACAGGTGGCACCGCGCATGTTACATCTGCAGACCATCCTGTTTCTTGTACACTTCCATCTGAAGAAAATACAAAAGTTAGGGCACCACTTTCATCTGATGATGTAAATGAATCACCAATAGATAATACACTTCCTGGCTCACCAGCTTGTCCTCCATCTCCACTTTCTTCACCACAAAGGGTTAAAGCCAATACAGGGAAGGTAGTGTCTGGTCCATCATATACAGTTAAGTAATCCCAACATCCTCCATTTGGCCCTCCTGTTTCCATGTCAACATATGTAAAGGTTACTGTAACCGCTTCACCAGGTACATCTGGAGTAATGGTAGTAACAGTAACTTCATTTGGTTGATAGTTTCCTGCAGACCCTCCAGAATCTAAAAATAAACCACCACACTCAGGTCCAGGAAATGGAGTAGTGAATGATAATAGATTCTCTTGTGATAAACCATTGGTATCACAATCTGACACTAAATACGCATCATATCCAGAATCAACGGTTAACCCAGTTGCAGTTGCGGTTACAATACCTGCCGCTATAGTTTCTGTGTAAACAGCTGTATCAATAGTTGGGTCTGCACCAGCATCAAAAACACTTAAAGTGTATCCGTTTACAGCTTCTGCAACAACATCCCAAGTAAAGGTAGCATCTGTTTCTGTAATCACAGTAATTACAAAATTACTCGGAGCAGGACAGGCTACTAAAGTTGTAAAGAAATTAGGATCTGCAAGAGATATTCCTTCTGTATCACAATCTGCAATTACATATGCTTCATAATTGGTTTCTGGCGTAAGACCTGTTGCTGTTGCTGTTAGTGTACCAGTTGGTATATTTTCTGTATATACAGGAGTATCAAGGGTAGGATCACTTCCTGCTATAAATACATTAACTATATATCCAGTGGTAGCTTCTACCACTGCGCTCCATGTAATCACTGCATCAAAGGCATTTGGTGCTACAACAACATCTAATGGTTCTGGACAAGCAGGTAGGGGAGTAAATATTAATTCCCAGTCAAAAGGGTTTGTGTCTTCCCATCTGTCATCCCATTCTATTAAATATTCTTGACCTCCTATAACATTTATTTCTTCTATTGAAGATCCAAAACCATTTGGAGCATCACAACCATCATCATCATTATCTACAAGTGTAAGCGTGTCACATCCATCTGTGTATACAAACAGCCTTGTGTCTACAGGAGCAGGGTCTGAAATACAAGAATTAATGTTAATTGTACCACTCTCTATTGGTGTGTAGCTATACCATAGTGCGTCAGGACCAAGATCATCTGTTACATTTGCTGACCCTCCAGAGTCTGCAACAATAAACACATCATTGTAAACTCCAGGGGTTACCTCAAGTGCATTTGCACATGTTGTTCCACCAACATTTAGGTTGAATTGATTTAGATTATCCCAGTAATATGTTTGAGAGGCAGGATCTACCACATTAAAATTCATAAATATAGTTACAGACTCAAAGGTTAAACCTCCTTCAGCGCTAAAGTCAAAAGAAACTGTTTCCCAGGCACCCGTTACAGTAGTATTAGCTTGTCTCTCTGCGTTTACACCTGTTGTTGCATTTTCTAACTTTAAAAGTACGGGCGTGTTTGGAATTGGAGACCACACCGTCATTGTGAAGCCTTTATTTGTTATAATATCAATAGGAGTGTCTAACCCAAAGTTTACTCCTGCAAAGCTGGCGTTTGCTGGAACTGTATTTTCAGCTACAGTAGCAGAAGTATTTACTCCAGTTGCATCTGGATTTGCAATGGCTTGGGTAAATGACCCGTTAAAATCTTGGAATGCGGGTGATTGGTTTTCAAGAGTAATAGGTAACTCTATAGTTGCAGGCGGTATGAATTCACAAGTTACATTCAAGGTATACTCACCTGTATTTGCGCCAAATCCTGTTACATAAATAATGTATGTTTCTGATGCAGTACCTATGAATGATACCTCAGATTGAACACCGCCTGAGTCATCATTTCCACCAATACATAAAAGCGCATCACAAGCTCCAGAAAATACCCCAAGTTTTGTGTCAAAAACAGAACCAAAAGTATCTACGGTAACATTGTAAAATCCATCTGCAGGAATTTGAATCGAATACCATTCTCCTGGAGCGGTATTTAATGTAGTACCACAAACCTCCTGAGGTTCGCCTATAATTGTTGCATCTGTAGTATCTCCAACAGTGCTTGAGCCACAATCAACTAATATCGCGTCTTCACAAATATCGTTTGGACTTTGTGCATTGGATTGCCAAACTAAAGAGCTGGCTAAAAGTAGTATGGTTAGGATGTAAATTTTTCTCATAATTTTAAATATTTTTTTTATTGTTAAGAACCTTTTGCTAATTTAACAATAATCTCAAAGTAATTAACTAAATAATAAAAAAATAAAGAGGGTTTTTTAAAGCCCACTTCCGTATTTTTTATATCAAGATGTTTTTTAGGATTTAGTCAAGATTAAATTAAATATTAAACACAAAAAAAGGGGAGGCTAAAATTAGCCTCCCCTTCTTTTAAAGATTGAATATTAATTATTCTTTAACAAACTTCATAGTTTGTACTCTCCCATTAGAGAATAATACATTAGCAATATATACTCCAGTTCTTAACTGAGATACATTCACTGTACTTGATGTATTATTAACTTCAATAGTAGAAACAGTTTGACCTAAAAGATTCATGATCTGAATCGTTGCTATTTCTTGCGAAGCATCTAATGTAACAACAGACGTTGCAGGGTTAGGATACATTGCAATATCAATAAGATCATTTTGTGTAACATCTAATACGGTTTCACAAGCCACATTTAAGACATATACCCCAGCATTTGTTCCAAATCCTGTTACATATAAAATGTAGGTTTCTGATGCAGTACCAACAAATGATACTTCAGACTGAACCCCATCTGTATCGTCATTTCCATCTACACATACTAAAGCATCACAAGTTCCTGAGAATACTCCAAGTTTTGTATCAAATGCAGATCCAAATGTATCTACTGTTACGTTGTAATCACCGTCTGCTGGAATGGTTAAGGTGTGCCATGCGCCTGGTGCAGTGTTTAAAGCTGTCCCACAAGCTTCTTCTGGTGCTCCTATATTAAAGAAGTCGGAAGTATCTCCTGTGTATGTAGCTCCACAATCTATTGCAAAGGCATCTCCACAAAGGTCGTTGGTTACAATAATTTCATTTACAAGCTCTAGGTCATCCCAGTAGTATGTCTGGTCTGCTGGGTCAACAACATTAAAGTTCATAAATAATGTAACAGACTCAAATGTTAACTGCCCAACTTGACTAAAGTCAAAAGAGATTGTTTCCCAAGCACTCGTTGTAGTAGTTGTAGCAAGGACCTCTGCATTTGCTCCAGAGGCATTCTCTAACTTTAATAGGACTGGTGTATTTAAAACTGGAGACCAAACCTTTAGCGTAAAGAACTTGTCATCAGTAATATCTATATTAGTATCTAGTGGGAAATTAACACCTGCAAAAGCTAGGTTAGCTGGAACAGTGTTTTGGGCTACGTTAGCAGAAGCGTTTCCTGCTGCATCTGGATTTGCAATGATTTGAGTGTCAGATCCGTTAAAATCACCAAATACTGGAGTTTGACCACCTTCAAGGGTAATCGGTAATTCAACTAAAGGAGCAGGTGTAAATGTTAGCTCCCAGTCGAACTGGTCTGCACCCCATCTGTCATCCCACTCAATTAGGTATTCTTGACCTGCGTTTACCACAGCACCTGTTACGATAGATCCAAAACCGTTTGGAGCATCACAACCATCATCATCATTGGCAACTGCAGTTAGAGTATCGCAACCATCTGTCCAAACCCATAATCTAGTGTCGATACCTGCTGGATCAGAAATACAAGAGTTGATATCTATAGAACCACTAGCTTCTGCAGTGTATACATACCAAAGCGCACTCAATTCGTCCCCTTCAGTTGCACTACCAGTACCTTCAGTAATTGCAACATCATTATAAACCCCTGGTACAGCAACTAGAGCTGTAGCACAAGAAAGTCCATCACTTAAAACTGGACAAGGTGTATTGGCAGCTCTTGGAGTTGGTACTTGTGCACAGAAAATTCCTGTAGCCGCGTCAAATTGCAGGGACTCAGTATCTTTGGCTCCATTTTCGTTCTCATCCCACTGTGTGGTTTGACCTAATGCTGCTAGTAATCCAGCATCATCAGCATCACTTGTTCCATACACAACAGCATCTACAAGACCAGCGTCTGTGGCTGCAGTACCGTCAGGGAAGTTTGCTGCATCTGCCATATATAATGCTACAGCATCTGCTCCGTTTTGGATAGTGTTACTAGCTCCCATTGTAATGTCTGCTCCTGCAACTGCGTCACTTCCTAGAAGGAAATAACCGTTTTCATCTGAAGCAAATCCAGTAAGATCTACAGTTCTGTAACTTGTGTCACTAGAACCATTAAAGAATACTGCAAGCATACCATCTAAAGACTGGTTAGCAAATTCTGTTTGTATTTCTAAAAATTCTTGATCGTCAGTGCCTGTTTGATCTGCATCAATCTCAGATATTAAAGCACCACCACTAACAACAAGATCTACTTGTTCTAGGTTATCCCAGTAGTAAACTTGAGTTGCTGTATCTAATACATTAAAGTTCATAAATATTGTTACAGACTCAAAAGTTAAATCACCTTCAGCGCTAAAGTCAAAAGAAAGAGTTTCCCATGCACCAGTTGTGGTGGTTGTAGCAGCTCTTTCAGCATTTACACCTGTTGTTGCATTCTCTAACTTTAAAAGTACTGGAGTGTTTGCAACAGGAGACCAAACTGTCATTGTAAATCCTTTTTGAGTAGCAATATCAATATTTGTATCTAAACCAAAGTTAACACCTGCAAAAGCTGCGTTAGCTGGTACAGTGTTTTCAGCTACAGTAGCAGAAGTATTTGCTCCTGATGCATCTGGATTTGCAATAGCTTGGGTAGACGATCCGTTAAAATCACCAAACATTGGTAATTGGTTTTCAAGTGTTATAGGTAATACGGTAGGATCTAAAGGTGCTGGAGTGAATGTTAATTCCCAGTCAAAAGCATCTGCGCCCCATCTATCATCCCATTGGATTAAGTATTCCTGTCCAGAGACTACGGCTACATCTGCAATTAAAGATCCAAAAGTAGTAGGAGCGTCACAACCATCATCATCGTTGGCAACAGGAGTTAAAGTATCACAACCATCAGTGTATACATATAATCTAGTGTCTATACCAGCTGGGTCAGAAGCACAAGAGTTTATACCCATTGTACCATCCGCTTCTGCAGTGTAGCTATACCATAGGGCATCTGTTGCGCCAGCTTGTGTAGCACTTCCAGAACCTGGAGTAATAGCAGCATCATTGTAAATACCAGGAACTGCAGTAAATGCTTCACCACAGTTTAAACCTGTTGGAGGTACATATGCGTCTGGTCCAGTTAGTTCCCAGTCAAAGGCATCTGCACCCCACCTGTCATCCCACTGGATTAAATATTCTTGTTGTGCTACAACAGCAACATCAGCAAGTAATGATCCAAAAGTAGTAGGAGCATCACAACCGTCATCATCGTTGGCAACTAGTGTTAAAGTATCACATCCGTCTGTGTATACATATAATCTTGTGTCTATCCCAGCTGGATCAGAAGCACAAGAATTAATGCTTAGTAATCCATCTGTAGCAGGAGTATAGCTATACCATAAGGCATCTGTTGCTCCAGCTTGTGTTGCACCTCCTGTTCCAGGTACGATTGCGGCGTCTGAGTAGATTCCTGGGCCTGCTGTGACGGCATCTGCACAGGTGTCTCCACCATTTTGCGAGTTAGCTTGCCAACCAAGGGTTGTCATGAGTGCTAACATAAGTAAAGTAGTAATTTTTTTCATAAAAATATTTTTTTATTGAGTTAAGGAAAATTATTTATAATCAACAATATATGTAAATTGTGAACGGTTTGTTATTCATTTTTACATTTTTAGATGAAAGACTTATTCTATCTTTGAAGTGTAACTAATTATTGTGTTTTTATATAAATGATCATGTTTAAGATTTTTTATCTCTTTGTATGTTGAGGGATAAAATTTAATTATATCACTTAGATTACTTTAAAAATAATGCGATATTTTAAAACTTAAACAAATACACAATTGGGTTTATTTAGCGCATTTAAAAAAGAAGATACTAGTAAAAAAGTCAAAGAAAACAGCAAATTTACTTGGATTGATCTAACCTCAATTGACCAATTACTAGAGATTCAAGAACAATCTAAAATAACACCAGTTGTTATTTTTAAGCACTCTACTAGGTGTGTAATAAGCCGCATGGTGTTGAGAGAATTTGAGCGTAGTTTTCCAGAAAAAGGTAGTAGTTGTTGCTTATATTTTTTAGACCTTTTAGCATACAGAGATATTTCAAATAAAATTGCTGCAACATTCCAGGTTTTTCATCAAAGCCCGCAACTTATAGTTATAAAAAATGGTGAGGCCGTATACAATGCCTCACATAATGAAATCAAAGCCAATGCTATAAAAGATATTATCTTGTAGCTTCTCAAATAACTATTTTTTTTGACGTCAAATGCAAAAAAATATTACATATCTGTTGCATTAGATTTGCAAAACTATGATTGCAATGCTTTAGCCTTGCTATTTTGGTTAGATGACTTTTTGCTTATTTTCTGTCAACACTGTGTTTTCCTGCACCCAAAAGAGCAATAGCAACAAACGCAAATAAAAATAACAATGCTTTTTCTTTCACACCTATAGGGTCTGCGCCATGAACTATAAATGCAGCAACTCCCATGGTAATTATAACAGGAATACTGGCCAGACGTGTTTTGTATCCAATAATAATTAGCAACGGGCAAATAGCCTCTGCTATTACGACTAAAACTGTTGTGACTAAAACTCCAATACCTATTGGATCTGACTTCATCAAAGTTCCTTGTATGAGATTTAAAAGTTTAGGTATGCCGTGAAACAGCATCATTGCACTAAAAGTAAAACGCAATAAAAATAAGCCAATGTGGTATGTAGATGTCATAATGTAGTTGTTGATATTTTTTGTTTAAAAATAGAAAAGTTTTTGGTAATTAGACTTTTTGTAGGCACAAATTTGAATTATAATATAGGACATGATTTTATATTTAAGCTGTATTTTTACAAAAATTAAACGTTTAATGAATAAAGTAAATGTATGGATTTCTGCAGCAAGGCCTAGAACCTTGCCACTCTCTATAGCCGGGATATTGGCAGGGAGCGCCGTAGCGGTTAAAACCTCAGTTTTTTCTTTTCCAATTTTTGTTCTTGCCCTTGCAACTACTCTTGGGTTTCAGGTGTTATCAAATTTTGCTAATGATTATGGAGATGGTATTAAAGGCACAGATAACCAAGATAGAGTAGGGCCAAAAAGAGCTTTGCAAAGCGGACTATTAACCGCAAAAGAATTAAAGCACGGAATGATTGTAACGGCAGTTATCATACCTTGTTTTTAATCTCTTTATTAATCTTCACCGCTTTTGGAGGGGAGCATATGGTGCTTTCTTTTATCTTTTTTAATTTAGGAATTGCCGCCATTATTGCCGCTGTTAAATACACTGTTGGCGCTAATGCCTATGGATACAAAGCCATGGGAGACTTGTTTGTTTTTTTATTCTTCGGAATTGTAGGGGTTGTTGGGTGCTATTTTTTATTTTCAAAATCTTTAGGAAATCATGTTTTTTTTCTAGCCATAGCAATCGGGTGTATGAGTACTGCGGTTTTGAATTTAAATAATATGAGAGACAGAATCCAAGATGCTAAGGTTCAAAAAAACACATTGGCAGTTGTTTTAGGTGCTAAAAATGTAAAGAAGTATCACAGTGTTTTAATAATCTCAGCGCTTGTTTCTGCCCTGGTTTATTTATTTGCTAGCCAAGCAAAACCCCTTTATTATTGCGCGCTTATTGCCTTTATTCCCTTACTTATAAACATGTTTAAGGTATTTAAAAATGAAGATCCAGCTCTGCTGGATCCTGAGCTTAAAAAAATAGCGCTTAGTACTTTTGTGTTTGCACTATTGCTTTTTGTTACAAGTTTTTTTTAATACACAGTTGTGTACTCTTATTTTACATGAAAACGAATCAATATATTGTATTTTTAAATTCTTGTTTTTAAAGATCATGCACATTGTTTTATATTAATACATACCCATCTTGAAAGCACATTATAAAAAACATATTCTAGAATTTAAAACTCCAAGCGGCACCTCTCGCGGTATTTTAAAAACAAAACAAGCTTGGTTTATTGTTCTTGAAGATAAGGGCAGCTTGGCTTTGGTGAGTGTGGTATGTTACGGGGCTTAGTATTGATGACCGTCCAGATTTTGAACAAACATTACAATGGGTTTGTGCAAACATCCACCTTGGATAGCAACACTTGTATGACGCATTAACCGAGTTTCCATCCATCCAAATGGGGCTTGAAATTGCTTTTAGAGTCTTTGGCGGCTCATGATCCATTTCAAATTTATCCTTCTGCCTTTACAAAGGGAGAAGCCTCAATTGCAATCAATGGTTTGATATGGATGGGTGATAAGGACTTTATGAGTAAGCAAATTTCCGCCAAGCTCAATGAAGGTTTTAGGTGTATTAAAATGAAAATTGGCGCTATTAATTTTGATACAGAACTGGCGCTTTTAAAGAGTATAAGGCAAGAGTTTTCTGCCTCTGAAATAGAAATAAGAGTTGATGCCAATGGGGCTTTTAATCCTAAAAATGCCTTAGAGAAATTAAAACAATTGTCTGATCTAGACTTGCATTCAATAGAGCAGCCTATAGCTGTTAAACAATGGGACCAAATGGCCTATCTGTGTGAAAAAAGCCCGCTAGATATAGCTTTAGACGAGGAGTTAATAGGTGTGTTTTCTAATCAAGATAAACAAGCGCTGCTACAACATATTAAGCCCCAATACATAATCTTAAAACCAAGTTTTATAGGCGGTTTTAAAGGGAGCGATTCCTGGATTGAGTTATCTCAGGCAAATAATGTACAGTGGTGGGTCACATCTGCCCTAGAGAGTAATGTAGGATTAAACGCAATTTCGCAGTATACGTTTACAAAAAATAGTACATTGCCTCAAGGTTTAGGTACGGGAAGTTTATACACAAATAATATTGCATCTGCTTTACAGATAAAAAAAGGGACACTGTGTTACAACCCTACTAAAAAATGGAATTTTAATTTATGAATTATATACAACAAGCAAATAAAGGAAAAAACGAACCTTGGATGTTCTTGCTTACCTTTTTGTTAACTGCAGGCCTATTTATTTATAGCCTGGTCATTTTTTTATTCTTTAGTGATGGCATAGACCTCGTAGAGCAACAACAAATGCTTTTTGAGTTAGTGCCTAGTAAAAATTTCTGGTTGGCATTTAACTTACTACCCTTTGCCTTTTTATTAGGATTGTTATTTCTACTGGTAAAAAAACTCCACCAAAGAAGCATACTTTCTCTCACTACATCAAGAAAAAAAGTAGATTGGTCTCGTGTGTTTTTCTCTTTTTCGCTCATTGTACTTATAACATTGGTGTCTTTTGGTATTTCCTACTATAACGATCCCTCAGAAGTGGTGCTGCAGCTTGATCCCTTAAAATTCGGGATATTAGTTGTTATTAGCCTTTTGTTATTTCCATTTCAAATTGGTCTTGAAGAATATTTATTTAGAGGATACATGATGCAACACCTAGGAGTTTTACTTAAAAATAGGTGGATGCCATTATGTATTACTTCCATTTTATTTGGTGTTTTTCACAGCGCCAACCCAGAAGTAGGAGAGATGGGTTACATGATCATGATATTTTATATTGGCACTGGATTATTGTTAGGTATCATGACCTTAATGGATGATGGTCTAGAGCTTGCTTTAGGTTTTCATTTAGGAAACAACCTATTGGCAGCCACCTTAGTGACCTCAGATTGGTCTGCGTTGCAAACAGATGCTGCTTTTAAATTTACAGCAACCCAAGCTGGCACAAGTACCTTAATTGATGTTATTTTACCTGTATTGGTTTTATATCCTATAATTTTATTAATATTATCAAAAAAATACAACTGGAATAACTGGAGTCAAAAACTCTTTGGAAAAGTAGCTGTATCCAGTAATAAGAATAGTTAAATTTTTAATGTAACCAATCTAGAGATACACCTGTTATAAATACATCACTTTTGGAACCATCAATAAAGCTACATCCTTCATTTAAATTTAACGGCCTTGAGTTTGAAACCTCCGAAGAAATTGTTCTGTTTGCTAAACAGCTCAAAGAGAAATGGAGCTTCTCATGAAATTGCAATTGCAAAATTTATTGTAAAGTGGTTTAACGAAAAACCGTATATAAAAGTAAAAACATCAGGCTCTACAGGTACTCCTAAGAAAATCAAATTACTGAAAACAAATATGGTTCATAGCGCTTTTGCTACTGGAGTATATTTTAATCTAGGAACAAATAACACAGCGCTACTTTGCTTGTCTGCAAAATATATTGCTGGTAAAATGATGTTGGTACGCGCCTTGACCATGGGCTGGGATTTGCATGTAGTGGCTCCAGATAAGGATGCTATCACACAATATGATAATACCTATGACTTTGCTGCTATGGTTCCATATCAGGTATATCATACCTTAAATGCCCTAGACAAAATTAAAAAACTTATTATTGGAGGAGGTGTTATAGATCCAGATTTAGAAGCCAAATTACAAACAAAATCTACACAGGTATATGCTACTTATGGCATGACAGAAACCATTACCCATGTAGCCGTTAGGCGCGTGAATGGTGAAGACAAAACCAATGTGTATTCTGCTTTGCCTAATGTTAGTTTTGATCTAGATTCTAGAGGTTGTTTGGTGATTGATGCCCCTATTCAAGGCAGTTCAAAGGTTATTACAAATGATGTTGTTACCCTGCATGATACAAAAAGTTTTGAATGGCTAGGAAGGTATGACAATGTAATTAATAGTGGTGGTGTTAAGTTATTTCCAGAAAAAATTGAACTGCTACTGCGTGATTTTATAAAAGTTCCTTTTATTATTTCTTCCCTGCAAGACCAGGCTTTGGGTGAGCAGCTTATTTTGGTCCTCGAACTCGAAGATCCAAAACAGGCAGGAGCCTATCGTGAGGTAATCTACTGAGTTAGAACCTTACCATAGACCTAAAAAAATATTTACTCTTTCTAAATTTCCGTTAACACAGACGGGTAAAATAAAGCGTAGTGCTATTAAAGACTTAATTAAAGGCTACAATTAAAGTACAAGATACTGCCAGGCTAATGTTGTTTTGTTTTGCGTTTTATTTTTTAAGTATCTTTAAAAAACAAATACTGAGGCTCATGAAACATTTCTTTTCTCTTATTCTTTTCTCATTTATTTTTTCTGTAGCAACAATCTCTGTGGCTCTATTCACAAATACTACCTGAGCGAGAGCGGGCAACCTTGCGTGATGAAATTTTAAAAGATAGGTTTGACAACCTGCTACCTCAACTTATGGATGATACAGGCATCGATATGTGGCTAGTGATTGCCAGAGAATATAATGAAGATCCAGTAATGCGTACAATGCTTCCAGCAACCTGGCTGAATGCTCGCAGAAGAACCATTTTAGTTTTCTTATAGAAATAAAGAACAAAATACCCTCGAGCGTCTTGCCGTTGCTAGGTATGATGTTGGAGCTAACATCACCTCTTCTTGGGATAAAGAAATACAACCCAATCAATGGGAGCGTTTGGTAGAAATTATAAAAGAGCGTCCTGTTGAGAAAATAGGGATTAATATTTCAAAGCATTTTGGTATTGCAGACGGCTTGGTAAAAACAGATTACCAAGAGCTTATGGAAGCTTTGCCAAGTGATTTGGAAGAAAAAATAGTTTCTGCAGAGAAACTTGCTATTGCTTGGATAGAGACAAGAACAGAAAAAGAAATGCTTCTTTACAATCAATTAGTAGACATTACCAGCGCTATTATTGACCAGGCATTTAGCGCCGCTGTGATTACTCCAGGAAAAACAACTACAGATGATATTGTTTGGTGGATGCGGCAAAAGGTTACTTCTTTGGGCTTAGAGACATGGTTTCACCCAACCATTGACATACAAAGAGATAACGAGGCTCTGCAAAGCCACATTTACTCATTTGCCAAAGGCGAAAAGCAAAAGACAGTCCTTCCCGGTGATTTGTTGCATTGTGATTTTGGAATCACCTATATTTCATTAAATACAGATTGCCAAAGACATGCTTATGTTTTAAGAAAACGAGGAAACTCAGGTGCCAGAGTTTTTAGCAACTGCCTTTGCAAAAGGCAATCAAGTGCAAGATATTTTTACAGGAAACTTTAAGACCGGCAGCACAGGAAACCAGATCCTGGCCAAGTCTTTAAAACAGGCAAGAGACATAGGCCTTAGACCTTCTATTTACACCCATCCTTTAGGCACCTATGGACATAGTTCTGGTACTACTTTTGGTATGTGGGATAGCCAACAAGGTGTACCTGTAAATGGTGATTACCCGCTGCATGAAAATACCGTTTACGCCATTGAGCTTAACACGACTGTTACTATTAAGCAATGGAAAAAAGACATCAGAATAATGCTTGAAGAAGCAGGTTATTGGGGTGCTAATGGGTTTAGGTATGTTAATGGTAGGCAAGAGGCTATTAAAGCTATTACTTGGTAGAGAAATTATACCTGAATAACACCCAAATTAAATTGTTTTTCAATAGGTGCGTGGTTTGCAGCCTCAATACCCAGAGATATCCAAGTTCTTGTATCTAGACGGGTCTATAACGCCATCTGTCCAGATGCGAGAAGCAGCATAATAAGGAGATATTTGATTGTCATACCTGGCTTTTATATCTGTCATAGAGTTCTTTCTCTTGCTTTTCAGATATTTTCTTCACCCTGTTTTTTTAGTGAAGCTGTTTCTATTTGTAGTAATACTTTAGCAGCACTGTTTCCGCTCATTACTGCAAGATTCGCACTTGGCCATGCTGCAATCAATCTTGGGTCATAGGCTTTACCGCACATCGCGTAATTTCCTGCGCCATAGCTGTTTCCGATAATAATCGTGAATTTTGGCACCACACTATTACTAACAGCATTTACCATTTTGGCACCATCTTTTATAATACCTCCGTGTTCACTTTTACTACCTACCATAAACCCTGTTACATCTTGAAGAAAAACTAGTGGAATTTTTTTCTGATTACAATTGGCAATAAAACGCGTTGCTTTGTCTGCACTATCACTGTATATAACACCTCCAAATTGCATTTCACCACTTTTTGTTTTAACTAGTGTGCGTTGATTAGCTATGATTCCAACTGCCCAGCCATCTATACGTGCGTAGCCTGTTAAAATAGTTTGGCCATACCCTTTTTTGTATTCTTCAAACTCACTGTTGTCTACCAATCTATCTATAATGGCCTGCATATCATATTGCTCTGCTCTAGATCTTGGAAGTATACCGTATATTTCTTGGGGATCTTTTGCTGGCTTAGCGGCTTTTTCTCTGTTGTACCCTGCGGTGTCAAAATCGCCAATTTTTGAAACAATGTTTTTTATTTTGTCTAAGGCATCTTTATCATCTTTTGCCTTGTAGTCTGTAACGCCGCTAATTTCACAATGTGTAGTGGCACCGCCTAAACTCTGGTTGTCTATACTCTCTCCAATTGCCGCTTTGACAAGATAGCTTCCTGCCAAGAATATACTACCTGTTTTATCTACAATTATAGCCTCATCACTCATAATTGGTAGGTAGGCTCCACCAGCAACACAACTACCCATTATGGCAGAAATTTGCGTAATACCCATGCTGCTCATTACAGCATTGTTTCTAAAAATACGTCCAAAGTGTTCTTTGTCTGGAAATATTTCATCTTGCATCGGCAGATATACTCCTGCGCTATCTACTAGATAAATAATAGGCAGCTTGTTTTCTATAGAAATTTCTTGTGCGCGTAAATTTTTCTTTCCAGTTATTGGAAACCAAGCACCTGCTTTTACAGTAGCGTCATTGGCAACAACAATACATTGCTTACCCATAATGTATCCAATTTTTACAACAACACCACCACTAGGGCAACCACCATGTTCTTTGTACATTCCATCCCCAGCAAAAGCACCTATTTCTATAGATTTATTTTTATCATCTAACAGGTAATCAATGCGTTCTCGTGCAGTCATTTTTCCTTTTGCATGATGTTTTTCAATGCGCTTTTCGCCGCCACCAAGTTTTACTTTAGCAAAACGTTTGCGTAAATCTGAGAGAAGTAACTTATTATGATCTTCGTTTTTATTAATGCTAAGGTCCATAGTGTTGTTTTATACCTGTAAAAATACGAAACTATACTATTATCAATATGGCAAAACTATTTTAAATTCACGATATTTGCCATATTAGCCATTGCCAAAGGTTGGTTTTTTTCTTCTTCGGAATCTTAAAGCGAGTTTTTGCTTTTTTTTTAAATTTCTTCTAGTGTGACGGCTGTAAACAAACCTAATAGTATTTGCTATTTTTCAGTATGAAATAGCTAAAAACAACCACCATGATGAACAAAAACACTGTTTTGGGATACGCCACACTAATTATGATTATAGTTGGCTTATCACTTATTGCACTTGGCGCATTTAAATATGATGATGTTGCTGGCTGGGGATTTGCATCCGTAGGAATTGGCTTTTTTGCCATTGCCTGGGTATTTAACGCATTAAAAGGAAGAATGTAAATCACTATATTACTTAAAAGTATTAACTATTAATTATCAATAATGTCTGACGATAAAAAAGTAATTTTCTCAATGTCTGGATTGACCAAATCATTCCAAAATGCACATACACCCGTGCTTAAAAATATATACTTAAGTTTTTTCTATGGAGCTAAAATTGGTATTCTAGGACTTAACGGTAGTGGTAAATCTACCTTACTTAAAATCATAGCAGGAGTAGATAAAAACTACCAAGGGGATGTTGTTTTTTCTCCAGGATATACTGTTGGTTATTTAGAACAAGAGCCACAATTAGACCCAGAAAA
Source organism: uncultured Ulvibacter sp. (assembly GCA_943789105.1). GTDB lineage: Bacteria > Bacteroidota > Bacteroidia > Flavobacteriales > Flavobacteriaceae > Patiriisocius. The sequence continues at coordinate 532,506 of CALSSW010000001.1, forward strand.
AACAGTACTAGAAATTGTGAAGGAGGGCGCCGCACAAACGGTTGCTATTTTAGATGAGTATAATAAAATTAACGATCAATTTGGTTTAGAGGAGGTCTACAGTGATGCAGATAAAATGGATAAGCTCATGGCGCGACAAGCCATTTTACAAGATCAAATTGATGCTAGTAATGCTTGGGAGCTAGAGACTAAATTAGAAATTGCTATGGATGCCCTAAGAACACCTCAGGGTGATAAAAAAATTGGTATTCTCTCTGGAGGTGAACGCAGGCGTGTAGCTCTTTGTAGACTGCTGCTGCAAGAGCCTGATATACTACTTTTAGATGAACCTACCAATCACTTAGATGCAGAAAGTGTACATTGGCTAGAACACCATTTGGCACAATATAAAGGAACGGTAATTGCCGTAACCCATGATAGGTATTTTCTAGATAATGTTGCTGGTTGGATACTTGAATTAGATAGAGGTGAAGGTATTCCTTGGAAAGGAAACTACTCTTCTTGGCTTGATCAAAAATCCAAGCGTATGGCGCAAGAAAGTAAAACAGCCAGTAAGCGTCAAAAAACACTAGAAAGAGAACTAGAGTGGGTACGTCAAGGTGCTAAAGGGAGGCAAACAAAACAAAAAGCGCGTCTAAATAACTATGACAAGCTAATGAGCCAAGATCAAAAACAACTAGACGAAAAGCTTGAAATATACATACCAAACGGCCCTCGTCTAGGAACCAATGTTATTGAGGCAACTGGTGTTAGTAAGGCTTATGGAGATAAGTTACTTTACGAAGATTTAAATTTTAATTTACCCCAGGCAGGAATTGTTGGAGTTATTGGGCCAAATGGTGCTGGTAAAACAACTATTTTTAGAATGATAATGGGCGAGCAATCTCCAGATAAAGGGTCTTTCACTATTGGTGAAACGGCAAAGGTTTCTTATGTAGATCAAGCACACTCTAACATTGACCAAGATAAATCAATCTGGCAAAACTTTAGTGATGAACAAGAACTTGTGCTCATGGGTGGTAAAGAAGTAAATTCTAGAGCCTATTTGAGTAGATTTAATTTTACAGGAAGTGAGCAAAATAAAAAAGTATCACTTCTCTCTGGAGGGGAGCGAAACAGGTTACACCTGGCTATGACCTTAAAAGAAGAAGGTAATGTGCTATTGCTTGATGAACCAACCAATGATTTGGATGTAAATACCCTAAGGGCCCTGGAAGAAGGTCTTGAGAATTTTGCTGGTTGCGCTGTAGTTATTAGTCACGACCGTTGGTTTTTAGATAGAATTTGCACTCACATACTAGCCTTTGAGGGAGATAGTCAAGTCTATTTTTTTGAGGGAGGCTTTAGTGAATATGAAGAGAGTAAGAAAAAACGTTTGGGGGGTGATTTAATGCCTAAGCGTATTAAATATAAAAAGTTAGTTAGGTAGTTTCTTAGATATATAATTTACCCCCTGTTTTAATTTCTTTATATTTATAACAGCTTATAGGCTTATTTATATTGAGTGTTTTTACTTTAAACGAAAATTTAATTTTATGAAATTTTTTATCGATACTGCCAATCTAGAACAAATTAAAGAAGCTCAAAGCCTTGGTGTTTTGGATGGAGTTACCACAAACCCGTCTTTAATGGCTAAAGAGGGTATTACAGGCCATCAAAATATTTTACAACATTACATAGATATATGTTCTTTAGTTGATGGAGATGTTTCTGCTGAGGTAATTGCTACAGAGTACCAGGCAATGATTAAAGAAGGAGAAGCTCTAGCAAAACTTCATGAGCAAATTGTGGTTAAAATACCTATGATTAAAGATGGAATTAAAGCTATTAAATATTTTAGTGACAGAGGCATAAGAACCAACTGTACGTTAGTATTCTCTTCTGGGCAGGCTTTACTGGCTGCAAAAGCAGGTGCAACCTATGTCTCTCCTTTTATTGGAAGACTTGACGATATATCTACAGATGGGCTTAATTTGATATCAGAAATTAGACTTATTTATGACAATTATGGTTTTGAAACACAAATTCTTGCTGCCTCTGTAAGGCATACAATGCACGTTTTGGATTGCGCAAAAATTGGTGCAGATGTCATGACAGGGCCTTTGTCTTGTATTGAGGGACTTGTTAAACATCCTTTGACGGATATTGGGCTAGCAAAATTCTTAGAAGATTATAACAAAGGAAATTAAGACTACTATTTTTTGTTGAGATGCCCCAGTAATAATGACTCAAAGTTTTGATTGAACAGATTTGAATTCCCTTCTAATATAATACCTCCTTTGTCTACAATCATGGCTTTATTTGCAGAATTGATAAAAAGCGCATTTTTTGCAGTGCTGCTATTTTTTAATAGATACTCTTGTGATGGGTTGTACCCTGAACTTATAACTGTTTTTTTCCAAGCTTCAAGGTCTGAGCCGGTATTAATACCTATAAATGTATATTCTGGATATTTATTTTTTAAATCTGCAACACGCACATGAATTTCTTTGTAATGCTTTACGGATTCACTATTACAGAAAAAGAAAACAGTTTTGGAGGTGTTGATTTTTTGAATTGATGTAATCTCACTATTGGTAGTTATTAAGGCTAGATTTGGTATTAGTTTACCTGCATTTATTTTGGCAGTATTGTGGGCATATTTTTCTACCTCATTTTGGTGAGCCTTATTGTGGTCTAACTTTTTATATAAAGCCACCAAATCGTGCTCTTTTTTTGGATCATCTGCATGCACTAAATACCTTTTAACGGTATTTTGTAATAAATTATCATGAAGTTGTTTGTTAGTAATTAAGCTGTCTATAAGCTTTAATTTTTGCGTTTGATGCCAGTAAGATATTTTGTTAAAAGTTGGTTCTTTTTTTGTGTGGCCATGGTAAGCTAGGTTGTCTAAGTACCTATTAATGAATTGATAGTAGGTGTAGTAGTTTTTTAAGGTATTATCGTTAAGCTCAATACTATCTCTGTAGGTAAAGAAGTTTTCTGGGTATTGAGTGTCTTTGTGATCATTAGCTGTTTTTTTTGAGGATAAATACAACTCTTTTCTAGAATAGTAATTGTAATTTATGTTTGCCAGGGCAATGTGTATAAATGATTCACTAGGTTTTTCTGAAATAATAAATTCATCTAATTCTCTTAGCAATGCCTTTTTTACATGAAAAATTTCCTTTTCAAAAGGCTTTGGATTTAATTTGTAGAGTTCTGGAAGTCTTTTATCCTCTTCTTCATTTTGCAAAAACAAATTCATTAAGAAATTATTTTTTTCTGCACCTCGACCACTAAAGGCTAAGGATTCATCAAAGCCGACGGTGTTTAGCCGAAACATAATGCTGTCTCCAGGTTCTATAAATATGTATTGTAGCTCTCCGTGCTTAATGATGTAGAGATTGGTTTGTAAGTTTTCACACTGGAAATCAAAGGCTCCACTGTTGTTTAATGTGATGGTGTCAATTTTTTTGTCATGATGACTTAAAAGCACATAATCCATTTTAGGATTAATGATTTGCCCACCTATATAAGTGGAAATCTCGTTCTTATCTTTATTGCTGCAAGATAAAAAAAAGCTACACGCAAGTATGAATACTAATTTTTTGGTCAATTTTGGTTGTCTTAACATAACAAATATAACCCACTGTTATATGCAAGGTTGTTAATATGCCGTTAAAACAAATTAAAAAACAGGAATCTATATTTAATATGCTATTATTGGCTATTTTTGCGCCAAATTTAACACACTATATCACATGCTTTCAGTTTCTAATCTTTCGGTACAATTTGGTAAAAGAGTTCTTTTTGATGAGGTAAATACAAAATTCGTTGCAGGGAATTGTTATGGTATTATTGGTGCCAATGGTGCTGGTAAATCTACATTACTTAAAATTATTTCTGGAAAACAAGACCCAACCTCTGGTCATGTACACTTGCAGTCTGGAAAGCGCATGTCTGTGCTAGAACAAAACCACAACGCCTATGACGAGTTTCCTGTACTGGAAACTGTTGTGCGTGGTAATAAAGATTTGTTTAAAATTAAAAGCGAAATTGATGCCCTGTACGCAGACTACACAGATGAAAATGCAGAGAAAATAGGGGAGCTTCAGGTGCTTTTTGAAGAGATGGATGGTTGGAATGCAGATAGTAACGCTGCGGCATTATTATCTAACCTTGGTATCGATGAGAGCCTTCATTTCAGCCTTATGGGCGATATTGATGGTAAACAAAAAGTTCGTGTATTGTTAGCACAGGCGCTTTTTGGATCTCCAGATGTGTTAATTATGGATGAGCCTACCAATGATTTGGACTATGAAACAATTTCTTGGTTAGAACATTTTTTGGCCAACTACGATGCCTGCGTTATTGTTGTGTCTCATGACCGTCACTTTTTAGATGCTGTATGTACTCATATCAGTGATATTGACTTTGGAAAAATAAATCACTTTAGTGGAAATTATACTTTTTGGCACCAGAGCAGTCAATTGGCAGCGCGTCAACGTTCTCAGCAAAACAAAAAAGCAGAAGATAAAAAGAAAGAATTAGAAGATTTTATTCGTCGGTTTTCTGCCAATGTAGCTAAATCTAAGCAAGCTACCAGCAGAAAAAAAATGATCGAAAAATTGGATGTGGCAGATATTAGACCTTCTAGTAGAAGATATCCTGCCATTATTTTTGATCGTGAACGCGAAGCAGGAGACCAAATATTAAATATTGAGAACCTCTCTGCATCTCTAGATGGAGAAATGTTGTTTAAAAATATTCACCTAAATCTTACAAAAGGAGATAAGATTGTAATTTATTCTAAAGACTCCAGAGCAACCACTGCTTTTTACCAGATTATTAATGGCAATGCAAAGCAAGATTCTGGTGATGTTCAATGGGGTGTTACAACAACTCAAAGTTATTTGCCTTTAGACAACCATCATTTTTTTGAAAGTAAAGACATGAACCTTGTAGATTGGTTACGTCAATGGGCAAAAACAGAAGAAGAAAGAGAAGAAGTACATATTAGAGGGTTTTTAGGAAAGATGATTTTCTCTGGTGAAGAAGCCCTTAAAAAGTGTAATGTGCTCTCTGGAGGAGAAAAAGTGCGCTGTATGCTCAGCAGAATGATGATGATGCGTGCAAATGTTTTAATGCTAGATGAGCCTACAAATCATTTGGACTTGGAGTCTATTACTGCTTTTAATAACTCACTTACAAACTTTAAAGGAACTGTTATGCTTACCACTCATGATCATGAGTTTGCTCAAACAGTAGGTACAAGAGTTGTAGAGTTAACCCCAACAGGAGTGATAGACCGTTACATGACTTTTGATGAGTACATGAATGATTCAAATATTAAAGAGCAAAGAGAAAAAATGTACTCGGTTACTGCCTAGTATTGTTTAATAAAATAAAAACTAAAGGTGTATGTGTATAAACATGCAGTTTTTTTATGCCTTTGAAATAACATCACTTACAAGGTATGATAGGGCCTTAGCCACTTGATTGTAATGCAGCTCGCGTGTAGGCGCCCCTTCGCATATATGTATGTATTGGCAGTTTTTTAATCTAGAAAAATAAGACACATACTCCCTGGCTTGCTGCAGAGAAAAACCACTAGGACTTATTGCGCTACTTGCCATTTGTTTTATTGCATCCATATCTAGCTCAAGGCCAAAGGGGCTGTTTGCACAAAAACTTTTTGCCTCTTCTAACATTTGTTTAAAGGAGGTTCCGATTATATAATCCTCATAAAAGGAGTATTGTATTTGTTCTTTCAGCGCATCCATGGTATCAAATACTGCACTTGAGGTGTAGTTTTTATGCAGCCCTAAGATATAGTATTTTTTTAGGTACCCTTCTTCCATTGCATACCTAAAGCCATTACCGCTATGCCTATGCTCAAGAGCTCTAAAGTCTGTGTGTGGATCAAGATTTATACAGTTTATACCAGCCTTTAATGCAGTGGCTGCTCCTTTAATATTTCCGTAGCTATTGTTATGACCCCCACCAATAATTACAGGAATCTTTTTTGCTGAAATAATCTTTGCAATAACCCTGCTTACTTTAGTGTCAATTTGTTGGACTAAACCACCAATTTTGGTCTGGTAATTGGGATCTTTTATATCTAGTTTACAAGCGCTTTGCTGCTCAGCTTTGCAATCTATCTCACCTAAAATAATAGTGTTACTTGGGTTTGTATAAGAGTTGGATTGAATATTGCAAAGTGCAGAAAGGCAACTACTCCAAGCTTTTTCTGCCCCAGATCTGCCCATATTGGCGCGAACACCAACATCCTCTGCGATGCCTAATACCGCATATGTGGCATTGCTTTTTTCAAGGGCTTGCCAAGAATTTACAAGGCCAACCGCCTGGCCAAATTTTTCTTCTCCTTGGCGTGAAGAGCTGTGTTTTTTTAAGTCTTCTGTTGTGTAAAATTGAAGGCTCATACTAGTGTTCCGTTTAAAATTACTTGGTCTATAGTATTACTCCCAAAAGCGTAGGGTAAAAACCCATAGCTTGGAATTTCTTTGGTGATAATTAAATTGGCTTTTTTACCCTTGGTAATACTCCCATGAGACTCACTAAGCCCCATAGCATAAGCCCCGTTTATTGTGGCGGCATTGATAGCTTCTTCAGGAGTTAGTCTCATTTTTATACAGGCAGTAGCTACCACAAAATTCATGTTACCACTTGGAGATGATCCTGGGTTGTAATCTGAAGCTAGCGCCAGGGGTAATCCTGCACCAATGATTTCTCTACCAGGTGTGTATGGGATGCTTAAAAAATAAGAGCACAAAGGCAATGCCACAGGCATGGTTTGACTTTCTTGAAGGGCTGTAATGTCTTGTTTGTTTAAAACCTCAAGGTGATCTACACTTAGGGCATCGTTTTTAACACTAATTGTAACCCCGCCCATGGCTGTAAATTGATTTACATGGGTTTTTGCAATAAGCCCGTGCTTTTTTCCTGCTTGTAATACTCTATTGGTATCTGCAACAGAGAAATATCCTTTCTCACAAAAAACATCAACATAATCTGCTAGGTTTTCACTGGCAATTTCTTCCATCATTTCTCCACAAACCAAATCCAGATACCCGTCTTTATTGTCTTTGAATTCAGAAGGTATAGCATGCGCTCCTAGAAAAGTTGTCTTTACTGTGATGTTGTATTTTTCTCCTAATTGTTTTGCTACGCGCAACATTTTCATCTCTGCCTGTGTGGTAAGACCATAACCGCTTTTTATTTCTATCGCTCCCGTGCCTTGTTGTATGACCTCTTGTAGTCTTTTTTCAGACTGGGCAAATAATGCTGTTTGGGTAGTAGCCTGTAGTTTTTTGGCAGAGTTGATTATACCACCGCCACTAGCTGCAATTTCTTGATAACTGAGTCCATTAATTCTATCCACAAATTCTTGCTCTCTATTGCCAGCATACACAAGGTGTGTGTGGCTGTCACACCAAGAGGGTAAGACTATTTTGCCAGAACAATCAAGGGTTTTAATGCCTTGAAAATTTGGCATTTCGCTCATATTTCCGAAGCTGTGAATCACATCATCCTCTACTAGCAGCCAGGCGTCTACTAGCCTGGGAAGCTCTTTCATCTCTGGGCCACTTACTTTTTGTGTAGTAAGGGGTCTTATTTGAAGTAGCGTTGCAATGTTTTTTAACAATAATTTCATGTTATAAATATAGCAAACCTTGAAAGGTTTTAATACCTTAGGGCTTTAATTTTTTTTGTTTTATGAAAAGAAAAAATCTAGGCATCAATACTATCTGCACTCATGTAGGTGAGGTTAAAGACACACAGTTTCAAGGTGCTATTTCTCCTTTATTTATGTCTAGCTCTTACCAGTATGATGGTGTAGATGTAAAAAGATACCCTCGGTATTTTAATACACCAAACCAAGAAGGATTAGGCAAGAAGATAGCGGCACTAGAAAAAAGTGAGGCAGGAATGATTTTTAGTAGTGGAATGGCTGCAGTTAGCCACTGCTTGTTGGCTTTTTTACACAAAGGAGATCATGTTGTATTGCCTCAAACCCTATACGGAGGTACCTATAATTTTGTGGTTGAAGAATTTCATAAATTTGGTATTGAGTATACTTTTGCAGCTGGTTTTACTGAAAAAGATTTTGCAAAAGCGATTAAAACAAATACCAAAGTAATTTATGTAGAAACGCCCAGTAACCCGCTGATGAAAATTACAGACTTGGAAATTATTGCACGCCTTGCAAAACAGCATTCTTTGGTCTCTATGATAGATAATACTTTTGCATCTGCTATCAATCAAACCCCTGCAGATTTTGGTATTGATATTATGATTCATAGCGCCACAAAGTATATGGGAGGCCATAGTGATATTTGTGCTGGAGCTGTTGCTGCATCATCCAAACACATGGATGTTATCTGGAATATTTCAAAAAACATAGGAGGTAGTTTAAGTGATTATACCGTTTGGCTTTTGGAGAGAAGTATAAAAACCATGGCCCTACGCGTGAAGGCGCAAAATAAAAACGCAAAGAAAATAGCCAAATGGTTGGAGAAACATCCATTGGTAGCCAAGGTCTATTATCCAGGGTTAAGGAGCCACCCAGACCACCTCTTGGCTAAAAAACAGATGAAAGGATACTCAGGTATGTTGTCTTTCGAGCTAATTGATAGTCTAGACCCTAACAAATTTATGAAGCAATTAAAGCTAGTAAAACAATCTATGAGCCTAGCAGGTGTGGAGTCTACAATTTTATCTCCAACCCATACTAGCCATGCCTTGTTGAGCCCCCAAGAAAGAGCCCATCAAGGGATTGCAGATGGTTTACTTCGTTTTTCTGTAGGAATCGAAGAGAAGAAAGACTTACTTGCAGATTTTACTCAAGCCTTTGAGGCGCTTACAAAAAAAAGAAACTAATTACAGTAATACTCTTTATTATGAAACTAGATATATTAGCAATAGGAGCTCACCCAGATGATGTTGAGATGAGTTGCGGTGGTACCATTGCCAAAGAAATAGCCAAAGGGAAAAAAGTTGGTATTTTAGACCTTACAAGAGGTGAGTTAGGAACACGGGGTAGCGCAGAAATAAGAGATCAGGAAGGTGCTGCTGCTGCTGCAATTCTTGGTGTTTCTTTTAGACATAATTTAGCCCTAGCAGATGGGTTTTTTCAAAACGATGCAGAGTCCCAGCTAAAAGTAATTCAATTTTTAAGAAAATACAAGCCAGAAATAGTACTGTGCAATGCCGTAGATGATAGACATATAGACCATCCAAAAGGAAGTGATCTTGCAAGTACTGCCTGTTTTTTAAGTGGTCTTAGAAAGATAGAGACCATGGAGGATGGTGAGATTCAAGAACCTTGGAGGCCAAAACAAGTATATCATTACATACAATGGAAGGATCTAATTCCAGATTTTGTGGTTGATATTTCTGGGTATCAAGAAATAAAATTAAAAGCTGTACACGCCTATGAAAGTCAATTCTTTGATGTAAAGAGTAAAGAGCCAATGACTCCTATTGCCTCAAAAAATGCTACAGATAGTATGGAGTATCGTGACAGAAACCTTGGAAGACTCATTGGAGTAAATGCCGCTGAGGGTTATACTATAGAGCGTTACATAGGGGTCAATTCTATTTTTGATTTAATATAAAACCAAAGCTAGTTTTGTTACCAACTGATGGTTAGTTTAATAAAGAAAAAGCCTTATTTTTTTATTTTTTTAATTGCAGATAGAATTCTAATATTCTATCTTTGCACCCGCTTAAGTATCTAATGCTTTAGTGATTTTGCTAACTCTTTAAAAAGAGCGCTACATGGTGGTTGTAGCTCAGTTGGTTAGAGCGCTGGTTTGTGGTACCAGAGGTCGCCGGTTCGAACCCGGTCTTCCACCCAAAAAGAGTCTTCATGGAAATGAAGGCTCTTTTTTATTTTATACTATTTTCTTTTACTTGCTTAATTTAGGCGGAAATATCTTCGAGAAAATATACCCTACAATCATTGCCAGTAAAAAGGAAGGTGCCAACACATCCAACTCTTTAAAATAAGGGCCAATTGTTTCCATCTCTGAGACTACAAATTTAAAAAAGATTACAGATAAAAAACCAGTAACCATAGAGGCCATCGCACCTTTTTCTGAGTATCCTTTCCAAAATAATGATAAGATAATTACAGGACAGAACGTGGCTGCTATCCCAGACCAGCCAAAAATCATAATCCAGAAAACTTCCCTATCTGGATATAGATTATATAATAAAACGGCAATACCAAGTGCGGCTAGTGCCATTACAATAGTGACCCCTCTAGAGAAATTTGCTAAGTCCTCATCTTTTAAATCTGGCCTAAATATTTTTTGATAAAAATCTCTTGTAACAGCGCTAGAGGCTAGTATAAGTAATGAATCTATAGTAGACATAATTGCCGAGAGCACAATGGCAATAAAAATAGCCACTAAAATGGTGGGCAAAAACTCATTGGTAATCATACTCAGGACATCTTCTCCTCCAGTACCCAGAATAGCTTCTGGGTCTTGCCCTTGCCCCGTGAAATAAATTCTAGCCAAAATACCAATAGTAACTGCAGCGGCATCAGTTAGGAGCGTGAAAAGTAGCGCAACCCACTTACCTTTATCTATTTCGTGTTCGCTATTGATTGACATAAAACGAACATACACTTGTGGCGAGCCTAAAAAACCAAGCCCAATCATGGAAAAACCTAGTATGGTAAATAAGTTCATCCATGGGTCATCACTTCTTCCCATGAGTTGGGTTAAAGTTGGGTCTATGGCATTAAGCCCTTGGGTTATGCCAGCTCCATGATCCATAGAGAACCAAACCACAATAGGAAGCAATACTAGACCAAAAAACATCAAAACACCTTGAAACATGTCTGACCAAACAGCCGCTACAAAACCCCCAATAAATATATATACTAGTACAATACTAAAGCCAACAAGTACACCAATACGATAATCAATACCCAGCATAGACTCAAAAGCTATGCCTGTCACGTCCATTTGTGAGGCTACATATATAACTACAAAAACAACTAGTACAGAGGCGGCAATTATCCTTAGGGTGTTTGTAGAGGATTTAAAATGACTTTGCAGATAGTCTGGAATGGTAATGGCCTTGTAGCTGTCTGACATTTTTTTAAACTTTTTTGCCATAAATTGCCAGGATATAAAAACACCAAGGAGTTCACCAGCTACGACCCAATATCCAGAATACCCAGCTATGGCTCCCATGCCTGTAAGGCCTATTAAAAGCCATCCAGATTCACCAGTTGCTCTGGCAGAAAATGCAACCGCCCAAAAGCCCATCTTTTTTCCGCCTAAATAATAATCACTCATACTCTTTACTCTTCGAGAGGCAATTATTCCTATTAAAAATAGAATAGCTACATAAATACCTAGCACGATAATTTTTGTGATCATTTCTGTTTTATTTAATTAAGTACACTTGCTGTTTGCAAAAGGGAGCAGTGTGTTACTATTTGATACTATGATTTAAACTACATATGATCTCCAAAGAATATAGCGTTCATTAATAACTTATTTGTACCGTACCAAAAAGCTCTAAAATTAGTATTGTCTGTAAAATAGAGTACATTTCCACGCCCAAGGTTTGCTTTTTTAAAGGGGACCGTATTTTTTAAAAACGCTAAGTTGGGTTTAGAAATATAACCACTAAGCAGTGGGCTAGTAGCATATTTTATAGGGTTGTTGTAGCTGTTTTTATCTGCCTCTAAAAATAGTGTGGTATTTCTAAAAACAGGAAGGTTTTTGTTTTTGTATCCAAATGCAATAGGGTGGGAGCGGTCTAGTGTTGTCTGGAAAATAGCTCCTCCAATATATTGTGCACCTTTATAATCTCCACGCTGTTCAAAAATAATATTGTTTGCTGTCTCCTTTTTAGTTTTGAAATTCATTTTCATAAACTCGTTTTTTTCTAACCATTTACCAGCGCTTTTATAGCCAATAAGTGTCCCGCCGCTTTGAACCCATGTCTTTAATTTTTTAGCAGCATCTTTGTTTAAAGCATCGCCTCTAGTGGCAGGCATTATGATATCTGTATACTTACTAATATCTGCTCTTCCAAAGTTTTTTGTGTCCAGTTTTGTGATATGTATGTCATAGCGCTGGTCAAACAAATGCCAGATTTCTCCAGCATCATAGGGGTTAATGCCGTCACCAACAAGCATGGCCACCTTTGGAAAGTTTAGGGCTTTGAATTGATTACTACCTAGATTTATTTTTTGAGTTTGTCCAGAGTTTGCAGGGTCTATAGTGACTCCTGTTTGTACAACTATTTGCTGTATAGCATCTGCTATATCTTTTGGTGAAAGGTCTTGATTTTGAACAGGAATTAAAATAGTACCATAGTCATACGCCTTATTTTCACTGCTAAAAGGTGTTATGGCTACTTTGGATCGTATTCCTTTTTTTAAAAGCATGTTGAGGGCTTTAGGCGTATAGTAATCATGCCATTGCATTAGATAGCCATACCCCGAATATTTTGGGGCAGTGGCTTCTGGTTTTGTTAAGGTTGTTATTTTCTCTCCCACTTTATTAGTAGGTATATTTTCATTGTAATCTAGATTAAATGCTAAAGGAAAAGTCCAGGCGCTAACATCATAAAATAAACTGTCCTTAAATTCGGTTCTCTTTTCAAACATTGCATTTATAAGCCTGTGCTGTTTTTGGTTTTTTGGCACAGCATAACTACTCTCTTTGGTGTAGTGTTTTCCCTTTGAGGTGAAATCGTTGGCTATTTTATGTACCTGGATGTTTTGGCGCATTAGTATTTCGGCTAAATGATAGGCCTTAGAGGGATCTTTTTCATCTCCAAATACAATAGCGTCAGCCTTTCCAGCTTCTTTAAAAGCTTGCTGGTAAAACTCTTTTTGGTAGGTTAGTATTTTTTGACGCATCGCAACAGCTGCCTCTAAAGTTGATAGTGCTGCTGTAAATTGATTGCGAATAGTGAAGGGGAATGTTAAGATGCCGTTTACACTTTCTTGGGCATGGCCTCTGGAGGATGCCTGTTCAAACAAAATACCAATACTTCCATTGATATCTGGAAAGGTGGATCCTTTACCATAATAGAAGTCATCAAAACTTTCTTTGGAATAATAAAAGCTACCAATTTTATCAAAAGCCGTTGCGTGATAGGTGCCAATTTCTCCAGTTAAATCTTGATTTTGTTGGGGTGTTAATGGATGTGTTCTAGAAGGAATACCGGGCTGAAAAAAGAAACTAGAATTTGTTCCCATCTCGTGGTGGTCTGTCAAAATATTAGGCATCCATTTATGAAATGTTGCAATACGTGCTTGGCTTTCAGGTAATTGCGCTGGAAGCCAATCACGGTTCATGTCAAACCAATAATGATTAGTGCGCCCACCAGGCCATACCTCATCATATTCTCTGTCATTTGGGTCTGGATTTATGTTTTTACTTTTGTTGCTGTTTGCCCAATAGGCAAAACGCTGAAGCCCATCTGGGTTGTATGATGGATCAAATAATATAATGGTGTTGCTAAGCAGTGTATCTATAGATGGTCCTTGTGCTGCGGCCAAATAATAGGCTACTACAAGTGATGCGTTAGACCCGCTGGGTTCATTTCCGTGAATAGAAAAACCTTGTTGAACTACAATAGGCATCTCATTGATTTTTGTAGTGCTAGGTTGTTTTTGAGTTAACTCAAGATGCTGCTTTCTAATGGTTTCAATGTTTAAATGGTTTTTTGCAGAAGTTATAGTTAGCAATAGCAGTGGGCGGCCTTCAAAGGTAGTACCTCTATTTTCTATGGTTATTCTATCACTGCTATTAGCCAGAGTATACATGTATTGTACCAGTTTGTCATGGGTGATGTGCCAGTCTCCAACTTGATGGCCTATACTGCTTTTGGGAGTTGGAATATTAGGATTATAACTAACATCATCTGGAAGATAATAATCAAGAGCTACGCTATAGTCTTGCGCAATACTCTTTGAGATTCCTAGTATTAATAGTATTGCTATAAGGGTCTGTTTTTTCATTAGTGCTTCTATTTCATTTCCTAGTAAAAATACAAAATAGACATCGTTTAGAGCCTATAAAAAATAGGATAAAAAAAAACCGGCCTTACATAACCGGCCGGTTTTTAGTGTTAAATAGTTATTTAATGATTAAATATCATCAAAGTCTAAATCTGTAAAGTTTGTTTTTGCAGGTTGGTCCTCGCTAGGATTTGAGTCTTCAGATTCCTGCGCTGGGGTTTGTTCTGCCTTGATGTAATCACTGCGGTGACGCTCACTAATTACTTCTTCCCCTTTTTCTTTGATAACATAATCTATCATTTGTTCAAGGTTGTCTTTGAACTCATGAAAGTCTTCCTTGTATAGGTAAATCTTGTGCTTTTTGTAATGAAAAGAACCATCATCGTTAGTAAATTTTTTGCTCTCTGTAATGGTTAGATAATAGTCACCAGCTTTTGTAGCTCTTACGTCAAAAAAATAAGTACGCCTTCCAGCACGCATTACCTTGCTAAATATTTCTTCTTGCTCCATCGAGTATTTCTCGCCCATAATTGTAAAGTTTCTATAATTTATTTATACTCAAAAATCATAAAAAAAAATAAAAGCGGCAACTTAAAGTTAGATTTCTTTTTCGGTGCGCTGTTTTAAGTACAATTCTTTGTAGTATCCAGGTATGTTTACCAATTTATTGTGTGTGCCTTGCTGTATAATGCAACCCTCTTCTAAAATTATGATTTTATCAGCATTTTTGGCAGATGAGACTCTGTGGCTTACAATAACGGTAGTTTTATTTTGAGAGATATGATTTAAATTGCTGAGTATTTCTTCTTCTGTTTCTGTGTCTACTGCAGATAGGCAATCATCAAACAATAAAATAGCAGGATCTTTAATAAGGGCTCTGGCTATGGACACTCGCTGTTTTTGCCCACCACTTAAAGTGATACCTCGTTCGCCTAATATAGTTTGGTAGCCTTTAGTAAATCCTTCAATATTTGTATGCACAGCCGCTAAGGTTGCTGCTGCGATTACTTGTTGGTGTGTTGCGTCTTGTTTTCCGAATTTTATATTCTCGCTAATACTCTCGCTAAATAAAAAAGCATCTTGAGGTACAAAGCCAATACTACTGCGCAAACTTTGTAAATTAAGATCTTTGATTGGGGTGTTATCAATAAAGAGGGTCTTCGGCTCGGTGTCATACAAGCGTGCAATGAGTTCTAAAATGGTAGATTTTCCAGATCCGGTATTACCTAAAATGGCAATTGTTTCTCCGGGCTGTATGGTAAAAGAAATATTTTTTAATGCCTGAATGTTTGTGTCATCATAAGTAAAACTCAGGTTTTTAAAAGCAATGCTTCCTTTTATAGGTGTTGCTATTTTTGAGGTATTAACAATTGCAGGTTCTGTTTTTAAAAATTCATTGATTCTTTTTTGAGAGGCCTCAGCTTGTTGTATCATTGAGGTTACCCATCCTACAATTGCTACGGGCCAAGTGAGCATATTTACATAAATTAAAAAAGATACAATGGTTCCAAAATCTTGAATTTCACCAGTAATAAATTTAGAGCCACCTATGTAGATAACCAGAATGTTGCTCGCGCCAATTAAAAGCATCATTAGAGGAAAAAATAAGGCCTGTACTTTTGTTAAGTTAATGTTTTTTTCTTTGCTGGCTTGAGAAAGACTCTCAAATTCTTGCGTTGTGCTGGGTTCAATACCATAGGCCTTAATAACACCAATACCACTAAAACTCTCTTGTGTAAATGTGGTGAGTTTAGACAGGTACTCTTGCACAACGGTAGAGCGCTTATGAATAGCAATACTAAGTTTGTAAATCATGATAGATAACACAGGCAACGGCGCTATTGCATACAAAGTGAGCTCTGGATCTGAGAGAAACATGTAGCTAATAACTACCACAAACAGTGTAATGGTTGATGTGCTATACATGATGGCAGGGCCAATATACATTCTTACTTTACCTACATCTTCGCTTATACGGTTCATTAAATCTCCGGTACGATTTTGTTTGTAAAAACCTAAAGATAGTTTTTGGTAATGCTGGTATACTTCGTTTTTTAAATCAAACTCTACCTTTCTAGAAACTACAATAATGGTTTGGCGCATTACAAAAGTAAATACTGCCGCCAGTAGTGTTGCCCCAAATAATAAAATAATATTTATTAGTAATTCATGCTCTACTGAAGAAAAGTCTGTAATTTTACCATTAATCTTTTGTTCCACAATAGTTATGGAGTCTCCCACTTTCATTGGTACTGCCAATTTAAAAACAGCAGCAATGACAGTGGTAATAAGACCAAGTAATAACCTGCCCCTATATTTGTGAAGGTATTTATTGAGGTACTGGAGTTCTTTCATGCAGCGCAAAAAGATTTTTAACAAATTCGCATTTTAACGCGAATGTTTTTGATATATGAACACTAATATACTACTTTTGCAAACCATTTTTATGGATATGAAAATTTAAGCCTATGAAAACAGAAGTTGTTTCAACTAAAGACATTAAGAAATTGGGTCCAGTTTTTGGTCAATTGTCTTTTCAAGATCATGAGCAAATTGTTTTTTGCAATGACAAAGATACAGGATTAAAAGCAATAATTGGTATCCATGACACGACCCTAGGACCTGCACTTGGAGGTACTAGAATGTGGCAATATAACAACGAACAAGACGCTTTAAATGATGTGTTGCGTCTCTCTAGAGGGATGTCTTTCAAGTCTGCAATTACGGGCTTAAATTTAGGTGGCGGAAAAGCAGTTATCATAGGAGATGCTAAAACCCAAAAGACACCAGAACTTATGTTAAAATTTGGTGAATTTGTTCACAGCCTAGGCGGTAGATACATAACGGCAGAAGATGTTGGTATGGCCACAAGGGATATGGATTTAGTAAGAACAGTAACACCTTATGTAACTGGTATTAGTGAAGAGAAGGGGGGCGCCGGAAACCCATCACCAATAACTGCCTACGGAACCTTTATGGGTATGAAAGCCTCTGCAAAGTATGCCTTTGGCACAGATGATCTTGAAAATAGAGTAGTATACGTTCAAGGAATTGGAAATGTAGGTGAAGCTTTGGTAGAACACCTAAGCAATGAAGGTGCCAAAGTATTTATTAGTGATATAAACCAGGCGCGTCTAGAGCAGGTAAGAGATAAGTATAGTGTAGAGATTTATACAGGCACTAACTTATATACCGAGCAGATGGATATCTATGCGCCTTGCGCTTTAGGAGCTACTTTAAATGACGCCACCATTGGTCAATTAAAAGCCAAGGTAATTGCCGGGGCTGCAAACAATCAATTGGCAGATGAAAATAAGCACGCTGAATTACTTAAAGAAAGAGGTATTGTGTATGCTCCAGATTTTTTAATCAATGCCGGTGGTATTATTAATGTGTATGCAGAGCTAGAAAACTACGGTAAGCAAGAGATTATTCGCAAAACAGAAAATATATACACCACAACTTTAGAAATTTTAAATAAGGCTGAACTTGAGAATATTACAACCCACCAGGCTGCTTTAAATATTGCGCAAGCAAGAATTGATGCAAGAAAAGCAGAAAAAGCCTAGTCAGTTTTTTTAAAGTATTATATTTGCTCCGCACTATCATAGAGTAGTATAATTAAGTGCTATTTCTGGTCACAGAAATTTTAATATCAATCATTTTTTTAAGTTCTTTCATACCATGCTAACTAGAAGACACATACGGGTAAAGGTTTTGCAATCTATATATGCACTGCGCCAAAGCACTAACCCAGACCTTGAAAAGCAAGAAAAGTTTTTGTTTTATAGCATAGAGCAAATGCTAGATCTATACGTTTTGTCTTTGCAGCTTCTTGTTGAAATGAGAAAAGCGGATAAGAAATTTTTGGTAACCTCTCAGCAAAAACATTTAGCAACCATTGAAGAAAAGAATTTTAGCACTACCTTTTTAGATAATAAAGTGTTAGATTTAATTGAGCAAAATGAGGACCTTTCAAGCTACATTGAAAATAAAAAGCTCAACTATTGGGATCTAGATGGTGAATATGTAACCATACTGCTTAAAGATTTAAGATCAAAAGAGTTTTACAAAGAGTATGTCCTAAAACAAAACACAAGTTTTAAAGAAGATAAAGATTTTTTGGTATCTCTCTTTAAAAAAGTGATAGCACCCAGTGATAAGTATTACGAATATATTGAGGATAAAAGACTTACCTGGGTAGATGATTTTCCTATAGTGAATACCGCCTTGGCTAAGATGTTGGCGAAAATTTCAGAAAAAAACGCTCGCCCCATACTATTACCTGAATTATATAAAAACCAGGATGACAAACACTATGCCAAGCAGTTGTTTACCAAAGTAGTTCTTAACGATGAAAAGTTAAGCCTAGAAGTAGAAGGTAAAACTCCTAATTGGGATAAAGAACGTATTGCAGAAATGGATATGATTATCTTAAAAATGGGTATTGCTGAGTTTTTATATTTCCCTTCTATTCCTGTTCGTGCCACTATTAATGAGTATCTAGAAATTGCAAAGGAGTACTCAACTCCTAAGAGCAGCATTTTTATTAATGGAATTTTAGATAAGCTAGTCAAAGAATTTGAGACTTCTAAAAAGTTGAATAAAATTGGGCGTGGACTTCGATAGTCTATAAAAAATACTTAATTTAGCCACACTTAAAAATCTTTAATTATTTATACTATGAAAAATTCAATTTTAGCAATAGCTGTAATCGCATTATTTGCCTTTACATCTTGCAAGAAAAACGCTGCAGATAGCGTAGTTGAGACTAATGTTACTAAAGCAGCAGACCGTGATTCAAAAACTGGTGAGTTTCCAGTAATGACATTTGACGAAAAGCAATACGACTTTGGCGAAATTACTCAAGGTACTCCAGTAGAGCATATTTTTACCTACACAAACACTGGAAAAAGCAATCTAGTAGTTGTAAGTGCAAAAAGTAGTTGTGGTTGTACAGTACCAACTTTCACAAAAGAGCCGGTTGCTCCAGGTGAGTCAGGTGAGATGTTAGTGAAATTTAATGGTAGTGGAAAAAACCAAGTAAGCAAAACCATAACCATCACTGCAAATACACAAGCTGGAAAAGAAACACTAATGATCAAAGCTTTTGTAAACCCTAAAGAGGGAGCAGCAGCGGTACCAGGTGTAACAAAATAATATAAATTAGATAAATTAATATGGGAGACATATCTCAAATGTTACCTTTGCTTTTGTTATTTGTTGTGATGTATTTTTTTTTAATACGTCCGGGTTTACAAAAACAAAAGAAAGAAAAAAAGTATCTAGAAGCACTTAAAGCTGGCGACAAAGTTGTTACTAAAAGTGGATTGCATGGTAAGTTACTAAGTCTTAATGATGATGGAACTTGTGTGATTGAAACAGGTGCAGGTAAGATGAAGTTTGAAACTTCTTCTATTTCTATGGAGATTAGTACAAAAGCTAATACTGCTGTAGCGAAGAAAAAATAAGAAATATTTATTCTATTAAAAAACCTCTAGTGTAGCACTAGAGGTTTTTTTTATGGGTATTCATTTTTTGATATACTATTGTTATTATTTTTCCTCTCCAACAAGTTGTGCTATGTTAACAATCACCTCAATAGCCTTCTGTATACTCTCTACAGGAACGTATTCAAATCTTCCATGAAAATTGTGTCCTCCCGCAAATATATTGGGACAAGGCAAACCTTTAAAGCTAAGTTGAGAGCCATCAGTACCTCCCCGAATTGGCTTTATTAGAGGTTTTATACCTGCTTGCTCCATTGCTTTTTCTGCTATGTCTACAATATGCATTACGGGCTCTATTTTTTCACGCATATTAAAATATTGATCCTTAATCTCAACAGATACACACGGTTCTCCTAATTGTGAGTTTAATTCATCGGCGAGTTTGAGCATCATTTCTTTTCTAGCTTCAAAATGTTGTTTGTCGTGGTCTCTTATGATATACTGTAATTGTGTGCTGTCTACCTCTCCAGTTACGCTATAAAGATGGAAGAACCCTTGTCTGTCTTGAGTATATTCAGGTGTCTCAAGTCTTGGCAGAGAATTAATGTAGTCTGTAGCTATGTACATGCTGTTTACCATCTTTCCTTTGGCATATCCTGGATGTACTATTTTTCCTTTTATAGAAACTAGTGCACCGGCGGCATTAAAATTTTCATATTCTAATTCTCCAACCTGGCTTCCATCCATGGTGTAGGCCCAATCTGCCCCAAATTTTTCGACATCAAATTTATGGGCACCACGACCAATTTCTTCATCTGGAGTAAATCCTACCCGAATCTTTCCGTGCTTTATCTCTGGATGTTTTACTAGGTATTCCATGGCGCTAACTATTTCAGTAATGCCAGCTTTGTCATCTGCTCCTAAAAGAGTCGTCCCGTCTGTGGTAATAAGGGTTTGCCCTTTGTATAACAAAAGGTCTTCAAAATAGGAGGGAGATAGAATGATGTTTTGCGCTTTATTTAAAACAATATCTTTTCCATCATAATTTTCTATGATTTGAGGTTTTACATCCTTTCCCGTAAAATCTGGAGTGGTGTCAAAATGTGATATAAACCCAATTGTAGGTACTTTATGTGGCACATTACTTGGCAATGTGGCCATGATGTATGCATTTTCATCTATGGTAACATCTTGTAAACCTATGAGTTTTAGTTCTTCAACCAAAGCATTGGCAAGATCCCATTGTTTGGCCGTGCTAGGAGTCGTGTCACTTGTTGGATCACTTTCTGTATCAACAGTAACATAACTTATAAACCTATCTATTAGGTGTTTTTTATCTATCATAATATGCGGCGTTTGTTCTTGAAATTTCTTAAAAAAATCGCTTGCTAAAAATAAACATATTCATAATATATAGTATTGACTTTATACCTTATTTTTGCAGTAAGATTTTTTCTTATGTATAAAACCCTATTACGTCCTCTGCTTTTTAGTTTTGATCCAGAAAAGGTACACTACTTTACTTTTTCATTGATTAAGTTGGCACACCTAATTGGCCTTGGAGGGTTATTTAGAAGTCTCTACCAAATTAAGCACCCTGCATTAGAGCGAGAATTGTTTGGATTGAAATTTTCTAATCCAGTAGGTCTTGCCGCTGGTTTTGATAAAAATGCTGTTTTATATAATGAGCTAGCAAATTTTGGTTTTGGTTTTATAGAAATTGGCACTACCACTCCTATAGGCCAAGAAGGAAATCCTAAAAAAAGATTGTTTCGTCTCAAAGATGATAAAGGCATTATTAACAGAATGGGTTTTAACAATAAAGGTTTGGACGCAGCCATTACTGAGCTTAAAAACAATAAAGGAAGGCTTATAATAGGAGGTAACATCGGTAAAAACACCCAAACACTTCCAGAGCACTATACACAAGATTACCTTACCTGCTTTAATGCGCTACACCCCTATGTAGATTACTTTGTTTTGAATGTAAGTTGCCCAAATGTGGGTAGCCATGCCAAATTAAATGACAAAGCTTATCTGGAAGAATTAATTGGCGCTGTCCAAAAAGCAAATAAAAACTTTGCCGTCCAAAAGCCTTTATTATTGAAAATAGCCCCAGATTTAAATACCACACAGTTAGACGAAATTGTAGCCCTTGTTTTGCAAACCAAACTCGATGGTGTTATTGCAAGTAATACCTCTACAAATAGAGAGGGTCTTTCTCTCTCTCAAAAAGAATTACAACAAATTGGTACTGGAGGTTTAAGTGGCCAACCAATTAAAGACAGAAGTACAGCCGTTATAAAGCACTTGTCCCAAAAAAGTAACAAGGCATTTCCAATTATAGGTGTAGGAGGGATACACAGCCCAGAAGATGCTTTAGAAAAAATAAATGCAGGTGCAGATTTAGTGCAGATTTACACAGGTTTTATCTATGAAGGACCTCGTCTAATAAAAAACATCAATAAGGCTATTATCTCTCAAACCGCATAACAAAAAAATGCTAGAAACCCTTCTTTCGTTTGTTGCTGCTACCTGTCTTTTAGCACTAAGCCCAGGGCCAGATAATATGTATGTGTTAACTCAGTCTTTAGCAAACGGAAGTAGAAGCGCTCTGGCCACAACAGCAGGACTAATAAGCGGCTGTATTGTGCATACTACTTTGTTGGCTTTTGGAATTTCTGCAATTATTACAACTAACCCATCTCTTTTTTTTGGTATAAAAGTGTTAGGAGCATTGTATTTATTATTCTTAGCCTATGTTGTTTATAAGAGTGATGCAACCCTTGATTTTTTAGAAAATGCACCTAAGAAGAGCTACAGTCAGTTATATAAACAAGGGGTACTTATGAATTTATTAAATCCTAAGGTGATGCTCTTTTTTCTTGCCTTATTCCCACATTTTTTATGGGAACCGCAAGTAAATACCGTGCGCCAATTTTTTATTCTTGGGGTTACTTTTATGGTGGTAAGTTTTATTGTTTTTGCAACAATTGCTTTGCTAGGGGGGAGTGTTTCTTCTTTTTTAAATAAAAACAAACATACTGGAGTCTTTCTAAAGTGGTTGCAGATTTTGGTATTTTTAGCAATTGCAGCTTTTATACTAGTACCGTAATGTTACTGTGCCAATCCAAACTGGTTTACCACAAGAGTGCATTTAGAGTTGCATGAAATATCTATAGGCGCTGCCCATTGTGTTCCTTGGATTTGTTGGAGTATAATTCCTGAAGTGTTTTTTTGAACCTCAAATAAAAATGCGGAGCCATTAGCGGCTTTTTTATTGTTTGCGACACCATTTACCCCTATTAGTGTGCTATTGTCTTGTACTGTGATTTTTTTCCAATCACACCCCCCATTACATGCTAGGGTAGTATTGTTACCGTCTATTTCAATTGTAATTGAAAAACTAGTAGCTGTATTTGCGCTTAATTGAGCCGTCACTTTAGTTGGTAGGGCGCATAAAGCAACAAAAAACAATAATAAAAGGGTAGGTTTTACAAGGGTTTTCATAGTATTTTTCTTTTGGTAAATATAATTAAAAAATGACAATTAAAATTTCTAGCAAAAAGTAACACCTCACTTTTGGTTATCTACACATTTTACTTTTATCTTTACGAAGATGCACAACGTGAAACTTATAGAATGCCCTAGAGATGCCATGCAGGGTATTAAAGACTGGGTACCCACCCACAAAAAAGTTCAGTACATTCAATCTCTATTGAGTTGCGGCTTTGATACCATTGATTTTGGTAGTTTTGTATCTCCAAAAGCCATTCCGCAAATGGTGGATACTGCCAAGGTTTTATCTAGGCTAGATCTTTCTTCTACGAGCACTAACTTACTGGCAATTGTTGCTAATGTAAGAGGAGCTCAAGCTGCTGTAGCACATCCAGAAATCGCGTATTTAGGCTATCCATTTTCTATTTCAGAGAATTTCCAGATGCGTAATACCCACAAAACTATTGCACAATCTATAGCTACTCTTTCAGAAATTTTAGCCCTTGCTGCTGCTTCAAACAAACAAGTAGTAACCTATCTCTCTATGGGTTTTGGTAACCCTTATGGAGATCCTTGGAATGTAGATATTGTAGGTCAGTGGGCTCAGAGGCTTTCCCAGATGGGAGTTACTATTTTATCGTTAAGTGATACGGTAGGGACCTCAACTCCAGAGAGTATTTCTTATTTGTTTTCAAATTTAATTCCTAAATACCCAAACATTGAGTTTGGAGCACACCTGCACACAACACCAAACGCCTGGCACGAAAAGCTAGACGCTGCATATAAAGCAGGTTGCAGAAGATTTGATGGAGCAATTCAAGGCTTTGGCGGTTGCCCAATGGCAAAAGATGAGCTTACAGGTAACATGCCCACAGAAAAAATGTTAAGTTACTTTACTATTCAAAAAGCGAAAACTAATATACGCACCATGAGTTTTGAAAGTGCCCACAATATAGCGAGTGATTTATTTAATAACTATCATTAAAAATACAAGTACCCCATGAAAAACACTACTTTTTTCCAAAGATTTAAATCCAGTGCTCTTATTTACAAACATATTTATGGAGTGTTGTTAATGTGTGGTCTTTTTTCTTTTTTAGTGATTGGTTGTAAAACTGAAAAGGACTCTCAAATCCATACACAAAATACTGTTGCCATAAAGCTCATACAGGTTAATGATGTGTATGAAATTTCGCCATTGGGCGGGGGCAAATATGGAGGGATGGCTCGGGTTGCTCATATTAGCGATTCTATAAAAAGGCAATTCCCTAATAGTTATTTAGTAATGGCGGGAGATTTTTTAAATCCTTCCCTGCTTGGTACCCTTAAAGTAGATGGTCAACGTGTAAAAGGACGTCAAATGATTGAAGTAATGAATGCCATGGATTTTGATTTGGCCACTTTTGGAAACCACGAGTTTGATATCAAAGAAAAGGAGCTGCAGCAGCGCCTTAACGAAAGTACTTTTAATTGGGTGTCTGCCAATGTGTTTCAAAAAAATGGAGACTCGCTTGATGTGTTTCATAGCATTAAAAAAGGCGATAGTATCGCAATTCCAGAGACCCTTTATTATGATTTAGACGCCCCTGATACCTCTAAAGTGCGCATTGGTTTTTTTGGTGTCACCATAGATTCTAACCCAAAAGATTTTGTGTATTATAGTGATTATTTAACTGCTGCTAAAGCAGCTGTAAAAACTCTTCAAACAAAAGGAAGTGATATTGTAATTGGTTTAACACATTTAGAACTAGAGCAGGATATTAAAGTTGCTAATGAGGTGCCAAATATTAATTTTATAATGGGGGGGCATGAACATTTTAATATGTTGGTGCCAACAAAAGGAGCTACTGTGGCAAAAGCAGATGCCAATGCAAAATCTGTATATGTCCATACCTTAGTCTATGATTTGGTTTCAAAAACATCGAATATTTCTTCTGAATTGGTTCTTATTACAAACAAAGTCCCTTCCTTACCAAGGGTTCAAAAAGTGGTTGCAAAGTGGGATGCTATTTTAGAGCAAGAAATTAAAACCGTTGTAGATAACCCTAATGAAGTTATCTATAAAGCCGAAGATTTTCTTGACGCAACCGACACTCCCACCAGAAGCACTCAAACCAATTTAGGGGTGCTAATAGCACAG
This sequence comes from uncultured Ulvibacter sp., assembly GCA_943789105.1. Taxonomy (GTDB): domain Bacteria; phylum Bacteroidota; class Bacteroidia; order Flavobacteriales; family Flavobacteriaceae; genus Patiriisocius. The sequence goes on from CALSSW010000001.1 coordinate 557,599, forward strand.
GCCATGAAAGAGAGTTTTAACACTCCTGTGGACGGGGCTCTTGTAAATGGCGGCTCTTTTAGACTAGATGATGTTTTGCAAGGAGATATAGTGAGTCTAGATATATTTAGGGTATTGCCCTTTGGTGGCGGTGTTTTAAAAGTAGCACTTACTGGAGCTCTTCTTCTAGAGGTGTTAGATTTTGGACTTGCCAAGGCAGGAACAGGAGCGTACTTGCAACGCTACGGTTTTGATCAAAAAATGGGAGTTTGGTATATTAACAATGAGGCTGTAGATGCTTCACAAACCTATAACATTGCTTTTAGTGATTATCTTTTGAAGGGTTTTGATATTCCTTTTTTAACGCCAGAAAATCCAGGTATCATAAACATTTATAGCCCAACAGAGTCTGAGCCTGCCTATGATATTCGCAGGGCGGTAATTACATTTCTGAAATCTCAAAACTAAGAAACATGCCAAAGTTTATTACCTATTTTTTGTATACTGCTTTAGGAGCTCTTGTTATTATGCAATTTTTTGCTCCAAAGAGCAATAGTGCTGGATATCAAAGCGTGGTTTTTTTTGAAGAACAGACAAAACCATCACAAGAAATAGCAACTATTTTAAGAGATAATTGCTATGACTGTCATAGCAATCAAACAAATTACCCTTGGTATAGTGAAATTACTCCTATAAATTATTGGCTTGAAGAGCATATTGTAGATGGGAAAAAACATTTTAATGTTTCTGATTGGGAAAAATACAGCGCAAGAAAAAAAGATCATAAACTAGAAGAGTTGGTTGAGTTTGTTGACTCTGGAGAAATGCCCCTTGACTCTTATACCTGGATCCACGGAGATTTGTCACAGAAAGATGCCAAATTATTGATACAATGGGTAGAAATTCTTCGTATCGGCTATCAAAAAGAAATTGCAGGTTTACTGAAATAATAATACCACCTTGGGTATGTTAACTTGATTTTTTTTCGTTTTTTTTACACTTCAAATTATTCTTTTTCAGGCAGTTAATCTCCTCCGCTATTTCTTTATTTAAATTTATTCTAAATAAGCTTGTGAGAACTAAAACATGTTTATATTTTTGCGTTTTTAAACCTTCTATTTATATTAAGTCTAAATAAGAACAAATGAAGAATCTATTATTATTTACAGTATTATTTATGGTGTCTGTAGTCTCAGCACAAACACAAAGAGACTCAATTACCTTTGATCCTCAAAAACAGTTGAACGCTGCACAGTCTATTCTTTCTGGAAATTTCGGAAAAAAAGTCACATTAGGAGGATATGGTGAAATCACCTACAATCAGCCAGAGGCATTAAACGGAGAATTGGATGTCCAGCGTTTGGTACTATTGGTAGGGTATAAGTTTAATGATAAGGCGCAATTTGTTACAGAAATAGAATTTGAACATGTAAATGAGGTCTATGTAGAGCAAGCTTTTGTAAATTATAGCATTGGAGATAATACCAGCCTACGAGGTGGACTGATGTTGGTGCCAATGGGTATTGTTAATGAATACCATGAACCAACAACTTTTAATGGTACAGAACGTCCTTCTATAGATAATGTGATTGTACCCACAACATGGAGAGAAATTGGTGTAGGGGTTACAGGGCGTTTTCCTGAAATTTCTTTAGGATACCAAGCCTATGTTTTTAATGGTTTTAAGTCTACAACTCCAGATGGAGAAGGTGGTGTTAATGGTGTATTGAAAGGTAGTAATGCACTGCGTGGCGGTCGTCAAAAAGCAATTAGATCTACCATAGATTCTCCAACACTTTCTTTCAAGGCAGATTACTATGGCCTGCCAGGATTACGTATTGGCCTTTCTGGATATTTCGGAAGTACCCAGGCAGCAGATGAAATAGAAACTCTTGAAGGAGCAAACATTGGAATTTCTATGGTAGGGCTAGATGCTCGGTATGCTTTTAAAAGATTTTCAGCAAGAGGTCAATTCATTTATGCTTCTTTAAGTGGCTCTCAACAATACAACACCCTAACAGGACGTGATCTAGGAAGCGCTATACAAGGGTTTTATGTTGAAGGTGGTTATAATCTTTTATCCCTAAGAGCAAAACAACGCCTAATTGCCTTTACTAGGTTTGAGAACTATGATACTCATGCAGCAACACAAGGAGCCCTTGAGAGAAATGCAGCCTATAATAGAACAGATATCACGGCAGGTTTAAGTTATCATATAGCCTCTGGTGTTGTATTAAAGGGAGACTACCAATTTAGAGATAATAAAAGCGATGCCCAGGTAGCCAACAGAGCCAATTTTGGAATCGGGGTTTGGTTTTAAAAAAATCAATTTATTAATTAAAAACAAGGGTTCAAAATTCTTTTCCAATTCAGAACAAACAAATACCTTTGCATCATGTTTAAAAAACTACTTTTTATTTTTACTCTTATAGCTGTTTTGTCGGGTTTTTCAATTCCTTCAAAAGTGACTAAAAAGGCAGATAAGGCTATCAGTAAGTTTTATGAAACAACTGATTTCACAAAGCAAGATATCCTAGTTTCTGAAGTATTAAATACTAAAACCAAGACAGACTTTTCACAGGGTAGGTTGTTTGAAATATCTTCAAACGAAGTCTTTTTGGGCTATGGATATCTTGGTAATGCTCCAAGTAAAACCGCCACCTATGACTATCTTATTTTGTTTGATAAAAACTTTGTGATTACCAAAAGTAAAGTTTTGATTTACCGCGAAGAATATGGAGGAGAAATTAGTAGTTCTCGTTGGTTAAAACAATTTACGGGAACCGTCATTGGAGCAAACACTTTGGTGTATAATGATGATATTATACCAATAAGTGGTGCAACAATATCTGTACAGTCTATGACTTTGGCCATCAATAATTTGTTGTCTAGTTTACAACAACTTCAAAAGCAAAACGTGCTATAATGGAACTTCACGGTCTTTTACAAACATTTCCAAAATATGTAAAACTATTTATCGCTTCTTTTGTAGTTGTGTTATCTATAGGCTACAGCACAGGACTTTTGTTTGTTAGGCAAACCCAGAGTGTATCTCCAGATGGTATTGAACAGAATTACCTTGGAAATGAAGATATAGAAAATGTAAAGGTCATGAAGTTTGAAAAAGGAGCTCGTGAAATGCTTACCATTATCCATACCCACATTTTGTCAATGTCTTTTATATTCTTTTTTTTAGGAGGGCTTTTGGCCATGACCTCAATCCCAAAAAGATGGAAAGCTTTTTTAATGATTGAGCCCTTTTTCTCTATACTGATTACCTTTGGTGGTATTTATTTTATGTGGATGGGTGTAATCTGGTTGAAATACATCGTCATGCTTAGTGGTGTTTTAATGACATTAGCCTATTTTGTGAGTGCTGGAGTTGTTCTTTATGAATGTTTTAAAAATAAAAACACTTAGTGCTGTTGTGTTTTTGTTAATTTAAAAATGGCATTAAATTCACAATAAATAATAGTATATTTACACGCAATTAAACACTAATAACGTTGTTGTCTTTTCAGCGTTTAATCTTGATTGCAATGACCGCACACGAAAATAAAATTATTGGAGAAGGCCTTACCTACGATGATGTACTTTTAGTACCTGCTTTTTCTGAAGTTCTACCTAGAGAGGTCTCTATAAAAACCCAATTTACTAGAAACATTACCTTAAACGTACCAATCGTTTCTGCAGCTATGGACACTGTTACAGAAAGCGCTATGGCTATTGCTATTGCAAGAGAAGGAGGTATAGGTGTTTTGCATAAAAACATGACTATTGACCAGCAGGCCGCAGAGGTTCGCAAGGTAAAGCGTGCAGAGAGTGGTATGATACAGGATCCTGTAACCCTTAAAAAGCACAACACTGTTGGCGATGCTCAAAAGACCATGCGAGAGTATCGTATTGGTGGTATTCCAATTATAGATGAGGCGGGAAAGTTAATTGGTATTGTAACCAATCGTGATTTGCGTTTTGAGAAAAACTATGAAAGAAAGCTAGAAGATATAATGACCAGCGAGAACATGGTAACTGTTGCCAAAGGAACTTCATTACAAGAAGCAGAGGCTATTTTACAGCAAAATAAAATTGAAAAATTACCAGTTGTTGAAGATGACGGAACACTTTTAGGGTTAATTACCTTTAGAGATATTACAAAGCTAACCTTAAAGCCAACTGCAAACAAAGACACCTTTGGTAGGTTGCGTGTAGCTGCCGCTCTTGGCGTTACCCCAGATGTCGTAGAGAGAGCTCAGGCCCTTGTATCCGCTCACGTAGATGCTGTGGTTATAGATACAGCTCATGGACACACAAAAGGGGTGGTAAGAGTGCTGCAAGAGGTAAAAAAACGATTTCCAACCCTTGAGGTAGTAGTGGGTAATATAGCTACTCCAGAGGCTGCAAAGTATCTGGTTGATGCTGGTGCAGATGCAGTAAAGGTGGGTATTGGTCCTGGTTCCATTTGTACAACAAGAGTGGTTGCTGGTGTTGGGTTTCCACAGTTTTCTGCGGTACTAGAAGTTGCTGCAGCTATTAAAGGTTCTGGTGTTCCTGTTATTGCAGATGGAGGCATACGCTACACCGGAGATATTCCAAAAGCAATTGCTGCAGGTGCAGATTGTGTTATGTTAGGATCTTTACTTGCGGGAACAAAAGAGTCTCCAGGAGAAACTATTATTTTTGAAGGTAGAAAGTTTAAGAGTTACCGTGGTATGGGTTCTGTAGAGGCAATGAGACAAGGTTCCAAAGACAGATATTTCCAAGACGTTGAAGATGATATTAAAAAATTAGTACCCGAGGGTATTGTAGGGCGTGTTCCGTATAAAGGGGAGCTTGTTGAGAGTATGACGCAATTTATCGGTGGTTTAAGAGCAGGTATGGGATATTGCGGGTCTAAAGATGTAACAGCATTAAAAGAGACGGGAAGGTTTGTTAAAATAACCGCTAGTGGTATTAATGAGAGCCATCCTCATGATGTAACTATTACCAAAGAGTCTCCAAATTATAGTAGATAGAAATAATACATTTTTACATGAAAAAAGCCTAGAATATCTATTCTAGGCTTTTTTTAGTTTTGATTTGTATTGCTGTTTTACAATTAGCACTGGTTTTACTCAACAGCATTGGTAAAGTTAGTGGTAGCAATTACACGGCCCCATCCTAGGTGCATCTCTATGCCATTGTCTGCTTCGGTAAAAGCAATAGAGAAGGCCTCTGTTTCACCTTTAGTAATTGTAGCCTGAATTCTTGCTACATCATATTTTTGATTGTAGTAGTAGGCTCCCCAAAGATTAATTTTACTGTTAATAATCACGGTCCACTCTTTCTGGCCAGGGATTGTAAATAAAGAATAGGTTCCTGGCTTAATTAGTGTTTTTCCAGCCATCATTGGCTTGTAAAATGTAATTTGAGCTGCTTCATTAGCGCCCGTTCTCCAAACCTCACCAGTTGGGGCTAGCTTAGTTAATGCTCTTCCTTTTAGCTGTGGTCTAGAATAGGTTACTTTTACTGTTTTATCAGAGATTTTATAGCTAGCGGGAAATGAAGCCACATCCATAGGGCTTTTGTCTAGTTTTTTAAACTCTTGAGAAAAGGAGAGTTGGCTTGTTATTAAAACAAGCGCACAAAAGAGGATTGTTGATTTTAAATTTTTCATGTTGTTTTTTTAATTTTTTTTTGAGGTTTTTTTATAATACTATAGCAATAAAGTCATGGAGGACTTTTAAGTTAAGGGGTTACCATTTTTTTAACTTAATCTTGATTAGAAGGTGTTTTTACATCAACGGTTGTGTTTTTTTTCAAATTTGGATAGTTTTCCTCCCTTTGTTTCTTGTGAGAGTAAAAAATATTCCAAAATGTCAATCCTATGTATACAGAGAATATGATGGCACCTATTATAAAAAATCCTAAATTCATGTTGTTCTTCTTTGTCTAATTGCTATTGCAAACAATAATATAGTGCCTGGCCAATGTGCAGAATATTGAGCCTCTTCAGTAAAACCCATAATACCATAGCCTACAGAGTACAATAAACAAAGGAATGCTAGGATTACAGGATACCATTTTAAAATAATTTTTTTCATTTTGAATTTGTTTTTGTTAAGGTATACTACCTATAAAAATGCGTGAATACTTCGTTTTGTTTTTCGGGAAACAAAATCTTTCTGCAAGCTACACTATTTTTCTAAAAAAATAAGGTTGGTTTTTCACAATTATTTGTTAATAACTTAAGGGCTAAAACCTCTATAATTACTAGGTTTTCCTGTCTGTTTGGTTATATTTGTTTAGGCCCTATATTTTTAATCTAAACACGGTTTTTTTACTGCTTGGTTTTGCTTTTTTTAGGGTTACAAACAAACATTTTGAATTTAAGTATTTATGAGCGAAGAACAAAATAAAGGGAATTACGGGGCAGATCAAATCCAGGCCTTAGAGGGTATGGAACATGTGCGTATGCGTCCATCGATGTATATTGGAGATGTAGGTGTAAGAGGATTACATCATTTGGTTTATGAAGTAGTAGATAATTCTATTGATGAGGCAATGGGCGGTTATTGTGATACCGTTAATGTTTGGATCAATGAAGATAATAGTATTACAGTAACAGATAATGGTCGTGGTATTCCTGTAGATATTCATAAAAAAGAGGGCGTTTCTGCACTTGAAGTTGTGATGACTAAAATTGGTGCTGGTGGTAAGTTTGATAAAGATTCTTATAAAGTATCTGGTGGATTACACGGGGTAGGTGTCTCTGTTGTAAATGCCTTGTCTGGCGCTTTAAAAGCAACAGTGTATCGTGATGGTAAGATCTACGAGCAAGAATATGAGCGTGGAAAAACAATGTACCCAGTCAAAACTGTTGGCACAACAGAATTTCGGGGAACAATGGTTACTTTTAAGCCAGATCATGAGATTTTTCAGCAGTCTTTAGAATATAATTATGACACCTTAGCAAATCGCTTAAGAGAGCTTTCTTACCTAAACAAAGGGCTTACTATAACCATTGAAGATAAGCGTGCCAAACAAGAGGATGGAACCTTTAAAGGGGAGACCTTCCACAGTAAAGAAGGTTTAAAAGAATTTATTCGTTTTTTAGATGGAAATCGTGAGATGCTAATCGCAGATGTTATTTCAATGGAAGGGGAGAAAAATGGTATTCCTGTGGAAGTTGCCATGGTGTATAATACCTCATATACAGAAAATCTTCATTCTTACGTAAATAATATTAATACACACGAGGGAGGAACACATTTAAGTGGTTTTCGTCGCGGGTTAACAAACACATTAAAGAAGTATGCAGATGCATCGGGGATGTTAGATAAATTAAAGTTTGATATTGCCGGAGATGATTTTAGAGAAGGATTAACTGCTATTATTTCTGTAAAAGTAGGGGAGCCACAATTTGAAGGACAAACCAAGACAAAGTTAGGAAACAGAGAGGTAACCTCTGCGGTGAGTCAAGCGGTTTCTGAAATGCTTGAAAACTATTTAGAAGAAAACCCTACAGATGCCAAAACCATTGTTCAGAAAGTCATTTTAGCTGCAACGGCAAGACATGCAGCACGTAAGGCTCGGGAGATGGTGCAGCGTAAAACCGTAATGAGTGGTGGTGGTTTGCCAGGAAAACTTAGTGATTGCTCAGAGCAAGATCCAGAAAAATGCGAAGTTTTCTTAGTCGAGGGAGATTCTGCAGGTGGTACCGCAAAGCAAGGTAGGGATAGAAATTTTCAGGCCATCTTGCCCCTGCGTGGAAAGATTTTGAATGTGGAGAAGGCCATGCAGCATAAGGTATTTGAAAATGAAGAAATACGAAATATATTTACAGCCCTTGGTGTAACCATTGGTACAGAAGAAGATAGCAAAGCATTAAACCTCTCGAAGTTAAGATATCATAAAGTAGTAATTATGTGTGATGCCGATGTGGATGGTAGTCATATTTCTACTTTAATACTTACGTTCTTTTTCCGTTACATGAAAGATTTAGTAGAAAACGGGAATGTATACATCGCAACACCTCCCTTATATTTGGTTAAAAAAGGAGCCAAAAAGAAATATGCCTGGAATGACCAAGAGCGTGACACATTCATGAAAGAGTTTGGAGACGGTAGTAAAATACAGCGCTATAAAGGTCTTGGAGAGATGAACGCAGAACAGTTGTGGGATACCACCATGAATCCAGACTTTAGAACCCTACGTCAAGTTGTTATTGATAGTGGCGCAGAGGCAGATAGAGTGTTCTCTATGCTTATGGGTGATGAGGTGCCGCCTCGTAGAGAGTTTATTGAGAAAAATGCTGTATATGCCAATATCGATGCTTAAAAATATTCTTCCAACAAGCAAAGCAATACACTGTATTGCTTTGCTTTTTTTATTCCCGGTTAAAGCTGCTGCTCAAAACACATACCTTACAGATGTCGAAGATTTTTTGGTAGATATGCTTTTAATTAGTAATAAGTATGTCTCTCCAGCTGCTCAGGCTGCGGTGTATCAATCTACAGGATCTTGGTATAGTTCTGCCAAGAGTTTAGATTTGTTTGAGGTAGATGTGTCACTGCACGTTAATGCCTTGCCTGTTTCTGAAGCTCAAAAATCATTTGTGGTAAATGATTCAGATTTTACTCGTCTAGATATTAGAGACGCACAAACAGCTGAGGTTCCAACAGCTTTAGGAGGAGATACCAGTGTTTTTTATGATTTTACATTAGGCGGTGATGACTATGAGCTGCAAACCTTTGAAGGTGCCAATCAACAGGTTTTTTATTATCCTTACTTGCAAGGCTCTATTGGGCTTTGGAATCAAACAGAGCTAACGCTACAGTATGTTCCAGAAGTAAAAATTGATGCATCTGGTTACAAAACCTTTGGAGGAGCCATAAAACACAATATAAGTCAGTACTGGTTAAGTGATACTCCAGATTCACAGGCGCTTCAAGTAGCGGTGCAAGTGGCATATTCTTTATTTGATTCAAAAATTTTCTTTGATGGTTTTGAGATCACCTCTACAGATCCAGATCAAGATGCTTTGGCTATTATAAACTCTTTAACGGTAGATGCCAATGCTTTTACAGGGCAGCTGATTGCTTCAAAAAGAATTAACAAATTTGAGTTTGTGGGTGCTTTGGCGGTTTCTGCAAATCAGTTTTCATATATCATGGGAGGAGAGGGAGATTTTTTATTAGGTCTTTTAAATGATGCTTTCACCGCCTTAGAGGATACCAGTACCATGATGCGTGGTAATATAGGAGTAAATTATCACATGTATAATTGGTATCTAGCATCAAACGTGACTGTTGGTAAGTTTATAAACACCAATTTTTCAATACATTATAAATTGTAAAGAACTCCTTATATTTCTTACATATAGTTGTATTTTTGCATGGAAATTTTTGAATTATCAAATTTCAAAAAATATTAAATTAAGTTTAATTTGGTTTGTATATCAAAGACAAATCACAAATAAGATTTCCGCCATCGCGGAACATAGATATGAAAGTAACAGTTGTTGGTGCAGGTGCCGTAGGTGCTAGTTGTGCAGAGTATATTGCAATTAAAAATTTTGCAAGTGAGGTCGTTTTGTTAGACATTAAAGAAGGATTTGCCGAGGGTAAAGCCATGGATCTAATGCAAACAGCTTCACTAAATGGTTTTGACACTCGTATTGTTGGGACTACCAATGATTACAGCAAAACAGCAAACAGTGATATTTGTGTTATTACAAGTGGTATACCCCGTAAGCCAGGTATGACTCGTGAAGAGCTAATTGGCATTAATGCGGGTATTGTGAAAATGGTAGCTACTAGTTTGGTAGCACATTCTCCAGATACCATATTAATTGTAGTGAGTAACCCAATGGATACTATGACGTATTTGGCGCATAAAGTAACAGGATTACCAAAAAATAGAATTATTGGTATGGGTGGAGCATTAGATAGTGCTCGTTTTAAGTACCGTCTAGCAGAGGCTTTAGATGCTCCTATTAGCGATGTTGACGCAATGGTAATTGGAGGTCATAGTGATAAAGGAATGGTTCCTTTAACACGTTTGGCTACAAGAAATAGTGTTCCTGTAACACAGTTCATATCTCAAGAGCGTTTGGACGCAGTTAGAGAAGCAACCAAAGTAGGTGGTGCAACACTAACAGGATTGCTTGGTACTTCTGCTTGGTACGCTCCAGGTGCAGCGGTATCTGGCCTAGTGCAAGCGATTGCTTGTGATCAGAAAAAAATATTTCCATGTTCTGTACTCTTAGAAGGTGAATATGGGCTTACTGATTTATGTATTGGAGTTCCTGTAGTTTTGGGTAGAACAGGAATCGAAAAAATTGTAAACATAGATTTAAGTGATGCTGAAAAACAACACATGCAACAAAGTGCTGCAGGTGTTACAAAAACCAATGGTTTGTTAAGTTTCTAGTACCGCTATTTTAATCTTATTATAATGATAAAGACTGTAGCAATACAGTCTTTATTTTTTATATTTGCCGGTATGCAAACAAAATGGTACCTGCGGTTCTTTGTAATTCTAGTAGTCCTTATAGGGCTTACTCTAGAGCAAATCGCGCAACCTAATCAACAAATAGTTGTTGAGTTTGCTGGTGATAGTATTAGTCTCTCTAATGCTCAAAATACCATAGCAGCTGTAACAAATAAGTTGCAAGACATTGGTGCCAAAAGCATAAAAGTACAGCAAGGTGCAAATGGTGTTTTAACGATATCCTACTTCAGTACTATAGATACAGAAGCTGTAAAGGGTATGCTTTCTTCAAAAAAAGAGCTGCTTGATGGTGTTGCTTCTAGTAGTGGTACCCCCAAAAATCAAACCCCTCCTTTTGACACTTCATCTGTTTACAAGCTAGATGTCTATGAAATCCAGCAGCAGTATGATACAGCACCAGATTTAAACGGGCTAGTACTTACTTTTGAAGGTAAAACCCACAGATACTTCATTGCAAAGGTGTATGGTGCTATTGGTGGCAATCAAATTGCGCAACAAAATAAAATTTCTAAGATCTCTTTTATAGCCCAAGGAGCTGTTTCATTAGTTCTTACTGATTTTTCTTACAAGATTCCACAAGTAAGAGCAGGCCCAATAGTTTAAAAACTGTAGCGCTTATTTTCTTTAAAAGTTTCAAAAGTACATTCTTACTATCTATACTCAGCTACACATCTTAATTACGCTATTTTAGTGTTTTTTGATGCCAGAGAACATATTCAACTATTTTTATTTTTAATACATAGTGTCAAATCGGGCAATACTTTTTATATTCGCCCGACAAAAAATTGACAATAAAACAACAACAACATGCAAAATAAAGGACTCATTACACTATTTGCGATTTTGTTTGGTTTGGTAAGTTTATACCAATTATCATACACATATCTTGCAAATTCAGTAGAAGACAGTGCAACTAAGTATGCAAATACAAAGTTCACTAAAGATCAACCAAATCAAAGAGCAGCTGCAGAGGCAACGTATCTTGATAGCGTATCTAGTTACCCAATAATGATGGGTATTGATTACAAAACTGCTAAAGAAAAAGAGCTTAATAAAGGATTAGATTTAAAAGGTGGTATTAATGTTATACTACAAATCTCTGTACAAGATATCTTAAAAGGATTGTCAAACAATACTAAAGATCCTGCCTTTAATCAAGCGCTTGCAAATGCAGGTGAACTACAAAAAGATTCTCAAGATACTTTCTTAGAGTCTTTTTATATTGCCTTTGAAGCCCTTGATGGTGACAATGTACTAGCCTCTCCAGATATTTTCTTCAACAAAGGATTGGAAGATGATATTAATGCCAATATGACCAATGATGAGGTAAAAAAAGTAATTAATAGAAAGATTGATGAGTCTATCACATCGGCTTTTGAAGTACTTCGTAAGCGTATTGATAAATTTGGGGTAACACAACCAAACATTCAGCGTCTGGGAAACTCTGCACGTATATTGGTAGAATTACCAGGAGCTAAGGATAAAGAGCGTGTTTCTAAGCTATTACAAAGTACAGCCCAACTTGAGTTTTGGGATGTGTACAAGAGCGAAGAAATGGCAGGATTTTTACAACTTGCAAATAATAAAGTAGCTGAACTTGCAAAAGCAAATGAGGGTCCCGATACCCAGGTTGAAAAACAAGATACACCAGACACACAAAGTACTGTTGATGATTTACTTGCTGGAGAAGAAGTAGAAGAAACAGATGAGGCGCTTGAAAAAGCAAATCCTTTATTTTCAAAACTAGTTTCTCCAGGATTTAATGGACGTCCTGTACTAGGAACCTTTAAATTAAAAGATACTGCTGTTGTTAATTCTTACCTGCGTATGTCTCAAGTAAGAGCTCTGTTACCGCAGCAACAACGTTTCACTAAGTTTGTTTGGGAGAAGCCTGTAGAAACTGAGCTTGTAGACGGAACTACAATAATGACTTCTGGCCTGTACGCTATTAAAGGTAATAGAGACATGAGAGCACCACTAGCTGGTGGTGTTGTTACAGATGCTGCTCAAACCTATGACCAGTTTAGCAATGCTGCAGTGTCTATGCAGATGAATGGTAAAGGAGCTAAGATTTGGGAGGAAATGACCAAAAATGCAAATAAAAATTCATCACAAATTGCTATTGTTTTAGATGATATTGTATACTCTGCACCAGGTGTTACCTCACCAGGAGGAATTGCTGGAGGTAGAAGTGAAATCACTGGAGACTTTACCATTACAGAAGGACAAGATTTAGCAAATGTTTTACGAGCGGGTAAATTACCTGCCTCTGCAGATATTATTCAGGCAGAAGTTGTAGGACCTACTCTAGGTCAGGAAGCCATTACAAGTGGTATGATTTCTTTTGGAATTGCACTGCTCCTGGTATTGTTTTGGATGGTTGGTTATTACGGTAAAGCAGGCGCTTTTGCTGATGTTGCCCTTATTGTAAACATTCTATTTATTTTTGGTGTACTCGCAGGTCTTGGAGCTGTATTAACCTTACCTGGTATTGCCGGTATTGTACTTACTATTGGTATCTCTGTAGATGCTAACGTACTTATATTTGAGCGTATTCGGGAAGAGCTAGCAAAAGGGAAGTCTCAAAAAGATAGTATCAAGGATGGTTTTCAAAACGCATTGTCTTCAATATTAGATGCCAATATTACAACAGGACTAACGGGTTTAATTCTATTGATATTTGGAACTGGACCAATTCAAGGGTTTGCAACTACCTTACTTATAGGTATCCTTACCTCTTTGTTTACTGCAATTTTTATAACAAGATTGTTTATTGATAGGTATACCAAAAACGGGAAGCCATTGGCATTCTCTACGCCTTTTACAAAAAAATTGTTTAAAAATGTAAATATTAATTTCTTAGGCAAACGTAAGATAGCCTATGTGATTTCTGCTATTTTAATTACAATAAGTATTGGATCTTTAATTACAAATAGCCTTGACCAAGGTGTTGATTTTGTTGGAGGAAGAACATACACTGTTCGTTTCGCTCAAGATGTAGATGCATCCGCGGTAGAACAAGATTTAATTGCGCAATTCAATAGTGCAGAGGCCAAAACCTATGGCGCTAATAACCAGTTAAAAATTACTACAAAATACAAGGTAGGGGAGACTGGATCTGAGATTGATAACGAAGTACAAGTCAAACTATACGATGGTGTAAAATCATACCTTCCACAGGGCATGACCTACGATGAGTTTAGAGAAGATAATACAGCTAAAATAGCAGGTATTATGGAGTACTATAAGGTGAGTCCTACTATTGCAGATGATATCAAGAAAAATTCTTTTTGGGCTGTATTTGGATCTTTATTTGTGGTGTTCTTGTATATCTTAGTTCGTTTTAGAAGATGGCAATTTAGTTTGGGAGCTGTAGTAGCTGTATTCCATGATGTGTTATTGGTGTTAGGAGTTTTCTCTTTAACGCAAAACATTATGCCATTTAGTATGGAGATTGACCAGTCATTCATCGCTGCGATATTAACGGTAATTGGATACTCATTAAATGATACCGTGGTTGTTTTTGACCGTATTAGAGAGTACTTTAATGACAATCCAAAATGGGCATTTAGTAAAGTAATTAACAGCGCATTAAATAGTACATTAAGCCGTACGTTAAATACTTCTTTAACTACATTAATTGTACTGTTGTGTATTTTCTTTATTGGAGCAGAATCTATCCGAGGACTTATATTTGCCCTTATGGTAGGTGTTGTAGTAGGAACCTACTCTTCACTATTCATTGCAACTCCAGTGATGTATGATACTGTCAAGAAAAAAGCTAGTGACTTGCTAGAAGTTAAAACCCAAGAAGTAGAAGCATAAGCTACTATTTTAAGTATATATTAAAAGCCTTCTGGATTTCCAGAAGGCTTTTTCTTTTTAAGATATGATGTGCCTGCATCAAGACCCATAACAATAGCTAGTTTTCTGTGAGCAAACTTTATTATATTGTTTTAGGCAATTGGTTTACACAAGTTACCCTTCAAACAATGAAAATCTAAGATAATGGGTCACTATTATATGTTTTTTTGTAGGATTGAAACATGAAATAAACACCGCACAAAACAAAAGGAATACTAAGCCATTGCCCAGTATTTAAAAGCCAGTCTCCTCTGGTGTCTACTTGGGCTTCTTTTACAAACTCTACAAAGAATCTTACAGTCCATAAAAGCACTAAAAACAGTCCAAACAAAAACCCAAGTTGTTTGCTTTTGTCTGTTTTCCAGTAAAAGTATAAAAGGGTTAAAAACACAAAAATATAACCAAAAGATTCATACAGTTGTGCAGGGTGTCTAAAAGGAACACTCGCCAATATTTCTGCAAATTCGGGATTATTTGCTATTGCATCATAGGCCTTGTTCGGGTCTTTAATTTTTGTTATAATTGTTGCTTGTCTTGCTCCAATACTGTCTTTTAAGAATTGCACTCCCAACGGGAAATCGGTAACTTCTTTTCCAATAATTTCAGAATTAATAAAATTTCCAATTCTTACAAAAATGGCGCCACTTGCCACTGGTATCACCACGCGGTCAAGTATCCAAAGCATTGGTTTTTTAATCACATTTTTACTGTAATAGTACATAGCAACAATCACTGCAATAGCAGCTCCATGAGATGCCAATCCTCTAAAACCTGTGTACTCAATCTCTGGCACAAACCTAAAGGGTAAAATAATAGACAATGGGTCTTCAAACACAAGCTCGCTTTGGTAAAAAAGAACATGCCCAATACGCGCTCCAATTAAGATAGCTAAGACCATGTATATAAAAAGACTGTCTAAGTTTTTTTCGCTTTCTTGCTCTTTTTTGTATATTTTTTTAATGATATACCACCCTAATGAGAAGGCCACCACAAACATTAAACTATAAAATTGGATTTTAAAAAATCCAAGGTCAATCCCATCTGTTGGATTCCATAGTAGTGTGAGTGCTTGCATAAAGTATTGATTTGTTATTTAGTAAATATACTATTTTATTGACTTTAAAAATTTTATCCCATTCTATTTCTTTGGCGGGACTGGGTCGTGTCCATGGCTGCCCCATGGGGCGCACCGGGCAATTCTTTTTAAAGATAGCCAGCTTCCTATTAAAACACCATGTACTTCTAATGCTTGTAGTGCATAATTAGAACAACTAGGAGTGTATCTGCAGGTTGGAGCAAATAAAGGAGATATCAATCGTTGGTAACAACGAATAATAAAAACAAAAGGTGCTATTAGAATTTTTTTTACCAAAATTAGTATGCGGTTTTTTTCTGAAGCACAACTATTTACAGAAGGTTTTAGCTTAAAGAAAACGAAGTTCCTTCTTTACCATCTTTTAATTGTATGCCTACCTGTTGCAAATCATCACGTATTTTATCGCTGGTTGCAAAATCTTTATTATTGCGCGCTTGATTGCGAAGCTCAATTAACAATTCAATGGCTCCAGATAGTTTATCGTCATTTCCTGTCTCCATAGAAGTTGCATCTGTAAGGCCAAGTACTTCAAATATAAACCCATGCATTGTATTTTGTAACACCTGCAAATCTTCTTTGGTAATTGATGCTTTTGCTTCTTTTAGTGTATTTATATGCTTAACGCCCTCAAAGAGTTGGGCTATTAAAATTGGGCTATTAAAATCGTCATTCATGGCATCATAGCAGGACTGTCTCCAGATAGTTATATCTATACTAGAGTGCTCGCTGCAAGAAATATCATCAATGCTTTTATAGGCGTCCATTAGTTTGTTGTATCCCTTTTCACTGGCAACTAAGGCATCATCACTAAAATCAAGGATACTTCTGTACTGGGCTTGATACATAAAAAATTTAGCAACCCCAGGAGAAAACGCTTTGCTTAATAGGGTATTTTCTCCAGAAAATAATTCAGCGGGAAGAATATTATTTCCTGTAGATTTTGCCATTTTTTTACCATTAAGGGTAAGCATGTTGGCATGCATCCAGTAATTTACAGGAGATTTTTTATGAATGGCTTCACTTTGTGCTATTTCACATTCATGGTGCGGAAATTTTAAATCCATACCGCCTCCATGGATATCAAATTGCTGTCCTAGGTATTTTGTGCTCATTGCTGTACACTCTAGGTGCCAACCTGGAAAGCCATCACTCCATGGAGATGCCCAGCGCATGATATGTCCTGAGTCAGCTTTTTTCCAAAGGGCAAAGTCTTGTGGGTTTTTCTTTTCAGATTGCCCAGCCAAAGCTCTTGTGTTGCTAATCATATCCTCAAGATTCCTACCACTAAGTTTTCCGTAATGGTGATCTTTATTGAATGTAGTTACATCAAAATATACAGAGCCATTTACTTGGTATGCATAGCCTTGTTTTATGATTTGTTCTATAATTTCAATTTGTTCTATGATGTGTCCTGTAGCAGTGGGTTCGATACTTGGTGGTAGGGCATTAAACCTTGCCATAGTTTGGTGAAAATCTACGGTGTATTTTTGCACCACCTCCATAGGTTCTATATTCTCCAACTTGGCTTTCTTTGCTATTGGATCCTCGTCGCTCTCTCCATCATTTTCGAGGTGTCCTGCATCTGTAATGTTACGTACATACCTAACTTTATAGCCAAGGTGTTTTAAATACCTAAACACCAAATCAAAAGATAAAAATGTTCTACAATTTCCCATGTGTACATTACTGTATACAGTGGGGCCACAAACATACATTCCTACAGCGCCCTTATTAATAGGGCTAAATTTCTCTTTCTCTTTTGAAATAGAATTGTAGATATAAAGTGTTTGTGTTTTGTGTAATGCCATTTTATTATTGCTTCATGCGTTTGCTTACATAGTATGCACCCCGGTGTTATGAATTAATGAGGCGCGTGCCTTTTTCTAAAAAGTATAAAGCTACTAAAAAGAAGTGTCAAATTTAATATAATCTAAAAACTCTCTTTTGGTGTTTGTGTTTTTAAAAGCGCCACCAAACTCGCTAGTTACTGTACTACAATCTACATCACGAATTCCTCTTGAGTTTACGCACAGGTGTTTTGCATCAATTACGCAGGCAACATCTTTGGTGTTTAATACCTTTTGCAACTCTTTTACAATTTGTATAGTTAGGCGCTCTTGAACTTGTGGTCTTTTGGCAAAGTAGTCTACAATTCGGTTCATTTTGCTGAGACCAACAACTGTACCATTTGATATGTAGGCAATGTGTGCTTTTCCTACAATAGGAAGTAAATGATGCTCACAAGTTGAGTATAAAGAAATATTTTTCTCTACGAGCATTTCATTGTACTTATATTTATTTTCAAAAGTGGATGCTTTTGGTTTTCTATCTGGATGTAAACCACCAAATATTTCACTCACGAACATTTTGGCTACTCTTTTTGGTGTGTCTTTTAAGCTGTCATCTGTAAGATCAAGGCCCAAAGTATTCATAATGCGCTCTACATCTTGAGTAATGCTATCTATTTTATCTGCATCACTGATGTCAAAGGCATCCTTTCTTAAAGGAGTTTCTTGACTTGCGCTGTGGTGGTCCAAATGATTTTCTTCTGAAATTTGAAGCTCGTTTTTTATTCCCATTTCTTATGATTTCTAATATCTTAAATACAGACACAAAGATAATAAAATACCTATATGCAATCTACCTATTAAGAACCATTATTTTCAAGAGTATTATAGTTGTGTTTTCATAAAATTTTCTTAATTTTCGAACGTTATTTATCTGCTATGAAAAAATTAAATTTAGGTAATTTACTACTACTTACTGCATTGCTTTTGCTTGCTTTTACAAACGGATTCTCACAAGGCCCTGGTTGCCCAAATGTATACGCTGGAGAAGATGCAAATGTAAACTGTGCAGGTGGAGGTTGTGTAGATTTATCTGCAAGCTTTCTTGAAACTGGCGAAACCACTAGTTATGATGTCACACCTATACCATATACTCCCTTTCCTTTTATAGGCGGTACAGGTGTATCTGTAGATACAGATGACGTCTGGTCACCAGCAATTGATTTACCTTTTAATTTTTGTTTTTTTGGCGGCACCTATGATGAAATTGTTATTGGATCCAATGGTGTGATTTCTTTTGATTTAGCGTCAAATCCACCCAACGGATATTGTAATTGGAGTTTTGATGCATCTATACCAAGCCCGCAATTATTTAGAAACACCATATTTGGTGTGTATATGGATGTAGATCCTACACCAAGCCCACCAACCTCAGATATTAACTATCAAGTTTTAGGGGAGGCCCCATGCCGAACCATGGTTGTGAGTATACCAAATATATTTTATTATGGATGTAACGAGCTTCGCTTAACATCACAGATGGTTATTTACGAAACTACCAATGTAATCGAGGTTTATGTTTTAGATAGACCCTCTGGTTGTTCTTGGAATGATGGTAACGCCGTTATTGGAATTCAGAACCAAGCAGGAAATCTAGGATACACTCCTCCTGGACGTAACACTGGAGATTGGGATGCCAACCAAGAGGCATGGCGTTTTACACCAAATGGCCCGTCAAACGTTACTTTTGAGTGGTTGGATGCCTCTGGAGGAGTTATAGGAAACACTCCAGATATAACAGTATGTCCTTCTGAGGAACAAGTGTATACGGCCCGTGCATCCTACCTTAACTGTGATGGCGCTATAACTGTTGTTGAGGATGATGTGTTAATTACAACATCAAACCCTTTTACACTAGATCTCGGAGATGATCAACAAACTTGTGATGCTACTACGGTTTTATTAACTGCAGATACAGATGGGACTCCAGGTCTTTCATACGAGTGGTTTTACAATACAGTATCTCAGGGGCCAAGCACCATTGGAGATGATACTTTTACTGTTAATTTTCCAAACTCTGGTGTTTATACAGTAGAAGTTTTTGATCCTGCAGACACCACTTGTATACTTTCAGATGAAATTAATATTGCCTTTAATAATCAACCTGTAGCAAACCAGCCTGATGATTTATTTCAGTGCGATAATGGAATTAATACAGGAATTTTTGATTTAACAGTTAATGATGCTGTTGTTTTAGGTGGTCAAATACCTGCAGATTTTAACATAAGCTATCATAATACTGCTGCAGATGCTATAAGTGGTACTTCCCCAATTTTAAATCCAACCACCTATCTTATAACGGGCACAATAGAACAAATATTTGTTCGTATTGTAGATACCACAGCTACTTGTTTTGACACCGAGTCTTTTACTATCAACTTTTTTCCAATTACTGTATCTTTAGGGGAAGATCAAGAAACATGTACAACAAATGATATTACTCTTACCGCAAATGCTGCAGGGGTTGTTGGGCTTTCGTATCAGTGGTTTTACAACGCGGTTTCTCAAGGTCCTAGTACTATTGACGATATTACTTTTACGGTAACGGCTCCAAACTCAGGAACGTACAGCGTTGAAGTTTTTAATCCTTTTGATGCAACCTGTATCGTTACAGACCAAGTAGAGGTAACTTATCTTGATCCACCTGTAGCCAACCAGCCCCTTGATTTATTTCAGTGTGATGATGGTATCAACACAGGTATTTTTGATTTAACAGTCAATGATGCTGTTGTCCTAGGTGCTCAAAATCCAGATGTTTTCGACATTAGTTATCATAACACAGCTCCAGATGCCGCAAGTGGCATAGCACCCATACTTAATTCAGCTGCCTATCCCATCACAGGCTCAGTAGAGGAAATATTTGTACGCATAGAGACTGCAGATCAAACCGATGCTTTTTTAGAAGATTTTGGTACCGGTCTTGGTAGAGTAACACACCCCTATACAAACCAGACATTTAATGGAGCTGGAGGGATGAATCCTAACGATTATGTTGTTACAAATACTTCTACAGGTCTTAACGATGGTTGGCATCAAGGGATGGAAGACTATACCGTTGGTGATACAAACGGTAGAATGATTTTCTTTGATGTATCTGAAGATGTAAACCAAATAGAACTATACAGAAGAGATTTTACAGTTCCGGCTAACACAGATCATATTTTTGATTTTTCAATGACCACGATGTATGACATAGACACTAATTTGTGTCCAGGAACTGGAGTTCCCTCCAGGCTTATCTACCAAGTGCAGGATGCATCTGGAGCTGTTTTGGCATCAACAACAACTGGTATTGTTGAAAATGGTCCAAATCCAGATTGGAATACCTACGCGATTAATTTTAATACCGGAGTTAATACAACAATTCAAATAGTATTGCTAAATGATTTTTTTGGTGCCTGCGGAAATGATTTAGTTATCGATGATATTAATGTTATTAGTTTGAATACCTGTTCTGAAACAGCATCATTTTTTATCAATTTTTTTCCTGTTAGTGTTACTTTAGGTGATGATCAAGAGACTTGTACTACAGGTGATATTATTTTAACTGCAGATACCGCTGGTGCTCCAGGACTTTCTTACCAGTGGTTTTATAATGCTGTTTCTCAAGGCCCAAGTACTGTTGGAGATAGCACCTTCACTGTTTCTTCTCCAAACTCAGGAACCTATAGTGTTGAGGTCTTTAATCCTGTAGATGTAACATGTGTTGCCTCAGATGAAGTAGTAATTACATATAATTTACAGCCTTTAGCAAACGAGCCTCTTGATTTATTTCAGTGTGATGATGGTGACAACCCAGGTATTTTTGATTTAACGGTTAATGATACAGTTGTTTTAGGTGCTCAAGACCCTACAGAATTTGTATTAAGTTACCATAATTCTGCTGCAGATGCTGCCAGTGGTGCTGCACCTATTGCTACTCCTGGAGCCTATCTTATTACGGGTATTTTAGAGCAGATTTTTGTTCGCATAGAAAACTTAACAGGAACTTGTTTTGCTACAGAGTCGTTTTTATTAAATTTTGCTCCTGTTTTTGCTGGCCCTATGACAGACATAGGTTTTTGTGATTTAGATGGTGATGGATTTCTTTCCATTAACCTTCCAGAGGTAAAAGATGCTGAAGCTTTAGGGGTTCAAGATCCAATTTCCTTTGAAGTTACCTACCATAACACCCTCATTGATGCTAATACAGATATAAATCCATTACCTTCAAATTATACCGTTTTTGCTCCTGGTGAAACTATTTTTGTTCGTGTTGAAAGTTTAGACACCTCTACGTGTTTTGCTGTTAGCAGTTTTGATATTTCTATTGTCGTTGCTCCTGGAGCCACCATTCCAACCAAGTATAACATTTGTGACTCGTTACCCAACGATGGTTTTGGTCTTTTTGATTTAACGACCAAAGATTTAGAGATTACTGGTGGCAACCCAGATGCGGTTGTTTCATACTATATTACTTTTGCTCAGGCTCTTGCAGGAACACCTGCTATTGTTCCTGCAAATGCATTTATTAATACGGTACAAGGTTTCCAAGTTGTATATGCAAGGGTAGATAATATAAACGCCACAGACTGTTTTAACATTGTACCCTTAGAGTTGCAGGTTAATGACGCGCCTGCTATCACAGATCCAATTACAGATTATTTTGTGTGTGATTTGGACGGTAACGGTATTGAGACTTTTGATTTAACGAGCAAGGATGATGAGATTTTAAATTCTTTGGTAGATGTTACCCTAACCTACCACGAGACTTTTGCCGATGCAGATGCTGGGTTGTTTCCTATTACTCCAGCCACGAGTTATGTAAGTCCATCTGCTACTATATGGGTACGTGCTGTAAATTATGAGGATGGTGATGTTTCTAATGATGCTTTGTGTGTTACTATAGGACAGTTTGATTTGATTTTAGGAGAGACTCCTACATTTAATGTTATTCCAGAGATTGAGGCCTGTGATGATGAGATTGCCGATGGTATTACTGAGTTTGATTTAAACAGTTACAACGCCATTATCACTGGTGGTAATCCAGATGTTACTGTCACGTATCATGCCACCCAGGAGTTTGCTCAAGCTGGTTTTCCTGCCTTGCCTGTATTTTATACCAACACGACTAACCCTGAAGATATTTGGGTTCGCGTTAGTGATGTAAGTGGTTGTTATGGTATTTTCATGAGTTCTTTGGTAGTTGTTCCCCGTCCGGAGATATTTGAGCCCTTGCCACTTATATACTGTGATGATGACAACGATGGTTTTGGGACTTTCATATTAACCGATGCCGATGAGCAGGTAGTGGGAGGTAACCCAGCGGGTAATCTAGTTGTTAGTTACCATGTTACATTATCTGATGCTATAAACGGGGTATTGCCTTTAGTTAGTCCTTATGATAATGAGGTTCCTTTTGATCAGATTATCTATGTTCGATTGTTTGATATTGCTTCGGGATGTTATAACACCACGATTCTGCATTTACTAGTAGCGGAGCGTCCAGCCATTACCGATCCACAGCCTTTGGTTGTTTGTGATACAGATGGAGATGGTATTGCTGTTTTTAATTTAACGTCTGCGGAGCCTGATATACTTCAAGGCTTAACAGGCGGTCCTTATGTTGTTTCTTACTTTACAGACATAGCCATGACCAGTGCTATTGTAAACCCTTTTAGTTTCAGCAATAGTGTGAACCCTCAGACGATATATGTAAGTGTTAGTGATACCAATAATGATTGTGAGAGTTTCACGACCTTAGAGCTACGTGTTGAGATACCGCCACTTCTTGTTAACCCAACACCACTGGAGCTTTGTGATCAGACCGATATTCTAGGTCCGGATGATGAGCTGGAGATTTTTGATTTAACCAGTAGGATTGCAGAGATTACAGGCGGAGATATAAGTGTATCTGTTAGCTTCTTTGAGAGTTTTGCAGATTTGCAAGGTAACACCAATGCTATTGCAGATCCAACAGCGTATCAAAATATAATTGGCGGTGTTGTTCAAAACCCTCAGACTATATGGATACGCGCCCAGGATGTAAACACCTCTTGTGTTGTAGACACAGGCGTAGTGACCTTAGATTTGATTGTAAATCCACTTCCTTCTCCAATACTACCAACACCTTTAGAGATTTGTGATATAGACAATGATGGTTTTGGCTTATTTACCTTGACCGATAAAGATATTGAGATTATTGGCGGTGAGCCAGGAGTTATTGTTAGCTACCATGAGACCTTGAGTGATGCTCAGAATAACATATTCCCAATAGGGAGTCCTTACCAAAATATAGTTGCTGATTTACAGTTTGTTTATGCACGTGCTACCTATGATGATGTTCCTCCTGCGTTAGGTACAGGATGCTGGCGTGTTGTCAAGCTGGAGCTTGTTGTAAACCCAACACCTATTGTACCTATAGATTTAGAGCCTATTATAGCCTGTGATCCAGATATGGATGGTTTTGAGGTGTTTGATCTCACCCAACGTGCTTCTGATATTTACGGTACACAAGATGTAAGCCAGTATGTATTAAGTTATTATGTAAGTGAGGTAGCTGCCACAGCAGGTACTCCAGCTATTGCAAGTCCAAACACTTTTACCAATACGATAACTCCACTACAAACTATTTGGATCCGTTTGGAGAATATAGACAGTGGCTGTTTTAAGTTGGGTAGTTTTGATATCCAGGTTGTTGATGGGCCCGAGGTTGTACAGCCCAACGCGTTTAACAAGTGTGATGATTTAGGAGAGCCCTTTGATGGTATTACGACCTTTGATTTAACAACTCAGGATGCTATCATTACAGGTGGCGCCGCTTCTATAGGAGTACAGTATTATGAGACCCTTGCCAACGCGCAGGGCGATATTGATGCTATCAACCCTGCCACGGCGTATGTAAACCAGGTAAACTTGCAAACGATTTATGTTCGTGTTACCGATGGTAATAGTTTATGTGTAGATACCAGTGTTACCCTTACCCTAAGAGTATTGCCAAACCCTGCTCCAGAACAGCCAGATCCTATTGCGCTTTGTGATACAGATGGTGATGGGCAGCAGGTGTTTGATTTAACTATCAGAGCTGCACAGATATTAGATGGCGAGACCTATGATTTATTATACTACGAGACAGAGCTATTAGCTATAGATGGCGCGCCAGGCACAGAGATTTTAGATCCTACGGCGTATACCAATACGAGTAATCCTCAGGATATTTACATACGTGTTACCAACCCTGGCTCAGATGCTTTGTGTTTTGAGATTGTTGTTTTAACGATATCTGTAAACACGCTTCCAGATGATGGCATTTTATTGGATGATTATGAGATCTGTGAGCTTCCATTTGATGGTATCTCTATTTTTGATTTAACGACAAAGATTCCAGAGATATTGTTGGGTCAAGACATGGTTAACAACGTGGTTAGTTTTTATGTCACCCCGGCAGATGCTACAGCAGGTGTAAATCCTATTCCAATACCTACCACGTACCAAAACATCACTAATCCTCAGGCTATTTATGTAGGTATTACTAATACGGCTACGGGCTGTTATGTAGGCGGTGTTCAGTTTTTCAACATAGAGGTTAAGCCAGGAGTTACTGCTACCGCTCCAGCACTTCCGTATACTTTGTGTGACATCGAAGGGGAGAACGATGGTTTTACAAGTTTTGATTTAACCCTTCAGAGTTTATTGGATGAGATTTTAAATGGTCAAGATCCATTAGATTACCTATTGACCTTCCACCAGACGCTAGCCAATGCAATGGACGCAGAGAATCCTTTGGGAGCTAGTTATACCAATATTATCAATCCTCAGATTATTTATGCAAGGGTAGAGAACGCGGCCTCTGGCTGTTATGATGTTGTAGAGGTTATCTTAAAGGTAAATCAATTACCAGTAATTACCCTAGCGAATAGTTATAGGTTGTGTGTAGATCAAAATGGATTACCTATTGCCTCTGAAGAGGGAGCGGCATCACCTCCAGTTATAGATACGGGATTAGATGCTACCTTGTATAGTTTTGAGTGGAGTATAGATGGTGTTGTTCAAGTAGGAGAGACGGGCGCTAGTATTATAGCCACAACGGGCGGGGTGTATCAAGTTACTATTACCCAATTATCAAGTGGTTGCCAGACCGTGGTCAGTAGTACAGTAACGGTATCACAGGCTCCGGTTGAGTGGAGTTTTAATTTAACCAACGGGGCTTTTGCAGATAATCACACCGTAGAGATATTGGCCCAGGGTCTTGGTGAGTATGTGTATCGCATAGATGACGGACCCTTCCAGGAGAGTAATGTGTTTAGTAATGTAGCCCCAGGGGTGCATACAATAACGATTAAGGATGCCAATGGTTGTGGCCAGGTTAGCTTTGATATAGGTGTTGTGGATTATCCAAATTACTTTACACCCAATAATGATGGGTATCACGATACTTGGAATATAATAGGCATCGCAGATTTCGATGCTACGGCAAATATTTATATATTTGATCGTTATGGGAAACTGTTAAAGCAAATTAGTCCATTAAGCACAGGATGGGATGGAACCTATAACGGTACTGCATTACCATCGAGTGATTACTGGTTTAGAGTGGAGTACACAGATCAAGGAATACAGAAAGAGATTAGAGGGCATTTCAGTTTGAAGAGATAAGAAAAAAACTTTTTTAATTTAATATAAATCTTTAGCCTACTAAAGAAATTTATTTGTGATAATATGAAAAATATTAAACATATTTATTTAATTTCTATATGGTTATTTTCTTATGCTACTATTTTTTCACAAGCACCTGGTTGCCCTAATGTTGATGCTGGTTTAGATGTTAATATTGATTGTGATAGTACTGGTTGTGTTGATTTATCTGCAACGTTTCTTGAAACAGGAGAGTCCACAAGTTATGTGGTAACACCTATCGATTATGCCCCATTTCCTTTTGTTGGAGGAACCAACGTATCCGTAGGAGATGATGATGTATGGTCTCCGGCAATTAGCTTACCTTTTAATTTTTGTTTTTTTGGTGGTACTTATGATGAAATTGTTATTGGATCTAATGGTGTTGTTTCTTTTGATTTAATTTCAAACCCTCCAAATGGCTTCTGTCAATGGGGTTTTACTAATTCTATACCAAGTACAGGTTTATTTAGAAACACAATATTTGGTGTTTATATGGATATTGACCCGTCTGTAAGCCCCATTTCATCAACTATAAATTATCAAGTTATAGGTAGTGCACCCTGTAGAACAATGGTAATTAGTGTTCCTAACGTCAATTATTATGGTTGTAATAATCAAAGTTTAACTTCACAAATAGTTCTTT
The DNA here is from genome assembly GCA_943789105.1 of uncultured Ulvibacter sp. Taxonomy (GTDB): domain Bacteria; phylum Bacteroidota; class Bacteroidia; order Flavobacteriales; family Flavobacteriaceae; genus Patiriisocius. The sequence continues at coordinate 584,174 of CALSSW010000001.1, forward strand.
ACGAAACAACTAATGTTGTAGAAGTTTACGTACTTGAAAGACCTTCTGGTTGTTCATGGAACAGTGGTAATGCTGTTATTGGTATCCAAGATGGAACAGGTACTTTAGGGTACACCCCTCCAGCTAGGAATACCGGTGATTGGTCTGCAAATATGGAGGCTTGGCGTTTCACTCCAAATGGCTTATCAAATATAGATTTTAATTGGTTAGATAGCACGGGTGCTGTTGTTGGTTCTACTCCAACAATTAGTGTGTGTCCAGCTGACACAGAAATATATACGGCCAGAGCTTCTTATCTTAATTGTGATGGACAAGTTACTGTTGTAACAGATGATGTTACTGTTACAACTTCCGAAATTATTAATGTAGACTTAGGATTGGATCAAGAGACTTGTACTACAGATGATATTTTATTAACGGCTGATACTGCTGGTGCAGTTGGTCTTTTTTACCAGTGGTTTTTCAATGGAGTATCTCAAGGTCCAAGTACTATTGATGATAGTATATTTACAGTTACTGCTCCAAACTCAGGAACCTATAGTGTTGAAGTTTTCAATGCTTTGGATGTAACATGTATAGATATAGATGCTGTAGAGGTTTTATACAAGAATCAGCCTATAGCTAACGAGCCTATTGATTTATTTCAGTGTGATGATGGTGTAAACGCAGGTATTTTCGATTTAACGGTCAATGACGTAGTTGTGTTGGGCGCTCAAGACCCAGCAGATTATGTTATTAGCTATCACAACAGTGCGGCAGATGCCGCAGCAGATCTAGCTGCTATAGTTCCAGCTACTGCGTATTTGATTGCAGGCACAATAGAGGAGATTTTTGTACGTATAGAGGATAGCACGGGTACTTGTTTTGCTACCGATTCTTTTTTCCTTAACTTTTTTCCAATCAGTGTAGACTTAGGATTGGATCAAGATACGTGTACTACAGATGATATTATATTAACGGCCGATACTGCTGGTGCAGTTGGTCTTTTTTACGAGTGGTTTTTCAATGGTGTCTCTCAAGGTCCAAGTACTATTGATGATAGTACATTTACAGTTACTGCTCCAAACTCAGGAACGTATAGTGTAGAAGTTTTTGACACAAAAACTACATGTATAGATATAGATGCTGTAGAGGTTTTATATAAGAATCAGCCTATAGCCAATGCGCCTATTGATTTATTTCAGTGTGATGATGGTGTAAACGCAGGTATTTTCGATTTAACGGTCAATGACGTAGTTGTGTTGGGCGCTCAAGACCCAACAGATTATGTTATTAGCTATCACAACAGTGCGGCAGATGCCGCAGCAGGTACCGCTGCTATAGTTCCAGCTACATCGTATACTATTACAGGCACAGTAGAGGAGATTTTTGTACGCATAGAGGATAGCACGGGTACTTGTTTTGCTACCGATTCTTTTTTCCTTAACTTTTTTCCAATCAGTGTAGACTTAGGATTGGATCTTCAGACTTGTACTACAGATGACATCACCCTCACGGCCGATACAGCTGGTGCAGTTGGTCTTTTTTACCAGTGGTTTTTCAATGGTGTTTCCCAAGGTCCAAGTACTATAGATGATAGTACATTTACAGTTACTGCTCCAAACTCAGGAACATACAGTGTAGAAGTTTTCAATTCTTTAGATACTAGCTGTATTGTTATAGATGCTGTAGAGGTTTTATATAAGAATCAGCCTATAGCCAATGCGCCTATTGATTTATTTCAGTGTGATGATGGTGTAAACGCAGGTATTTTCGATTTAACGGTCAATGACGTAGTTGTGTTGGGCGCTCAAGACCCAACAGATTATGTTATTAGCTATCACAACAGTGCGGCAGATGCCGCAGCAGGTACCGCTGCTATAGTTCCAGCTACATCGTATACTATTACAGGCACAGTAGAGGAGATTTTTGTACGCATAGAGGATAGCACGGGTACTTGTTTTGCTACCGATTCTTTTTTCCTTAACTTTTTTCCAATCAGTGTAGACTTAGGATTGGATCTTCAGACTTGTACTACAGATGACATCACCCTCACGGCCGATACAGCTGGTGCAGTTGGTCTTTTTTACCAGTGGTTTTTCAATGGTGTTTCCCAAGGTCCAAGTACTATAGATGATAGTACATTTACAGTTACTGCTCCAAACTCAGGAACATACAGTGTAGAAGTTTTCAATTCTTTAGATACTAGCTGTATTGTTATAGATGCTGTAGAGGTTTTATATAAGAATCAGCCTATAGCCAATGCGCCTATTGATTTATTTCAGTGTGATGATGGTGTAAACGCAGGTATTTTCGATTTAACGGTCAATGACGTAGTTGTGTTGGGCGCTCAAGACCCAACAGATTATGTTATTAGCTATCACAACAGTGCGGCAGATGCCGCAGCAGGTACCGCTGCTATAGTTCCAGCTACATCGTATACTATTACAGGCACAGTAGAGGAGATTTTTGTACGCATAGAGGATAGCACGGGTACTTGTTTTGCTACCGATTCTTTTTTCCTTAACTTTTTTCCAATCAGTGTAGACTTAGGATTGGATCTTCAGACTTGTACTACAGATGACATCACCCTCACGGCCGATACAGCTGGTGCAGTTGGTCTTTTTTACCAGTGGTTTTTCAATGGTGTTTCCCAAGGTCCAAGTACTATAGATGATAGTACATTTACAGTTACTGCTCCAAACTCAGGAACATACAGTGTAGAAGTTTTCAATTCTTTAGATACTAGCTGTATTGTTATAGATGCTGTAGAGGTTTTATATAAGAATCAGCCTATAGCCAATGCGCCTATTGATTTATTTCAGTGTGATGATGGTGTAAACGCAGGTATTTTCGATTTAACGGTCAATGACGTAGTTGTGTTGGGCGCTCAAGACCCAACAGATTATGTTATTAGCTATCACAACAGTGCGGCAGATGCCGCAGCAGGTACCGCTGCTATAGTTCCAGCTACATCGTATACTATTACAGGCACAGTAGAGGAGATTTTTGTACGCATAGAGGATAGCACGGGTACTTGTTTTGCTACCGATTCTTTTTTCCTTAACTTTTTTCCAATCAGTGTAGACTTAGGATTGGATCTTCAGACTTGTACTACAGATGACATCACCCTCACGGCCGATACAGCTGGTGCAGTTGGTCTTTTTTACCAGTGGTTTTTCAATGGTGTTTCCCAAGGTCCAAGTACTATAGATGATAGTACATTTACAGTTACTGCTCCAAACTCAGGAACATACAGTGTAGAAGTTTTCAATTCTTTAGATACTAGCTGTATTGTTATAGATGCTGTAGAGGTTTTATATAAGAATCAGCCTATAGCCAATGCGCCTATTGATTTATTTCAGTGTGATGATGGTGTAAACGCAGGTATTTTCGATTTAACGGTCAATGACGTAGTTGTGTTGGGCGCTCAAGACCCAACAGATTATGTTATTAGCTATCACAACAGTGCGGCAGATGCCGCAGCAGGTACCGCTGCTATAGTTCCAGCTACATCGTATACTATTACAGGCACAGTAGAGGAGATTTTTGTACGCATAGAGGATAGCACGGGTACTTGTTTTGCTACCGATTCTTTTTTCCTTAACTTTTTTCCAATCAGTGTAGACTTAGGATTGGATCTTCAGACTTGTACTACAGATGACATCACCCTCACGGCCGATACAGCTGGTGCAGTTGGTCTTTTTTACCAGTGGTTTTTCAATGGTGTTTCCCAAGGTCCAAGTACTATAGATGATAGTACATTTACAGTTACTGCTCCAAACTCAGGAACATACAGTGTAGAAGTTTTCAATTCTTTAGATACTAGCTGTATTGTTATAGATGCTGTAGAGGTTTTATATAAGAATCAGCCTATAGCCAATGCGCCTATTGATTTATTTCAGTGTGATGATGGTGTAAACGCAGGTATTTTCGATTTAACGGTCAATGACGTAGTTGTGTTGGGCGCTCAAGACCCAACAGATTATGTTATTAGCTATCACAACAGTGCGGCAGATGCCGCAGCAGGTACCGCTGCTATAGTTCCAGCTACATCGTATACTATTACAGGCACAGTAGAGGAGATTTTTGTACGCATAGAGGATAGCACGGGTACTTGTTTTGCTACCGATTCTTTTTTCCTTAACTTTTTTCCAATCAGTGTAGACTTAGGATTGGATCTTCAGACTTGTACTACAGATGACATCACCCTCACGGCCGATACAGCTGGTGCAGTTGGTCTTTTTTACCAGTGGTTTTTCAATGGTGTTTCCCAAGGTCCAAGTACTATAGATGATAGTACATTTACAGTTACTGCTCCAAACTCAGGAACATACAGTGTAGAAGTTTTCAATTCTTTAGATACTAGCTGTATTGTTATAGATGCTGTAGAGGTTTTATATAAGAATCAGCCTATAGCCAATGCGCCTATTGATTTATTTCAGTGTGATGATGGTGTAAACGCAGGTATTTTCGATTTAACGGTCAATGACGTAGTTGTGTTGGGCGCTCAAGACCCAACAGATTATGTTATTAGCTATCACAACAGTGCGGCAGATGCCGCAGCAGGTACCGCTGCTATAGTTCCAGCTACATCGTATACTATTACAGGCACAGTAGAGGAGATTTTTGTACGCATAGAGGATAGCACGGGTACTTGTTTTGCTACCGATTCTTTTTTCCTTAACTTTTTTCCAATCAGTGTAGACTTAGGATTGGATCTTCAGACTTGTACTACAGATGACATCACCCTCACGGCCGATACAGCTGGTGCAGTTGGTCTTTTTTACCAGTGGTTTTTCAATGGTGTTTCCCAAGGTCCAAGTACTATAGATGATAGTACATTTACAGTTACTGCTCCAAACTCAGGAACATACAGTGTAGAAGTTTTCAATTCTTTAGATACTAGCTGTATTGTTATAGATGCTGTAGAGGTTTTATATAAGAATCAGCCTATAGCCAATGCGCCTATTGATTTATTTCAGTGTGATGATGGTGTAAACGCAGGTATTTTCGATTTAACGGTCAATGACGTAGTTGTGTTGGGCGCTCAAGACCCAACAGATTATGTTATTAGCTATCACAACAGTGCGGCAGATGCCGCAGCAGGTACCGCTGCTATAGTTCCAGCTACATCGTATACTATTACAGGCACAGTAGAGGAGATTTTTGTACGCATAGAGGATAGCACGGGTACTTGTTTTGCTACCGATTCTTTTTTCCTTAACTTTTTTCCAATCAGTGTAGACTTAGGATTGGATCTTCAGACTTGTACTACAGATGACATCACCCTCACGGCCGATACAGCTGGTGCAGTTGGTCTTTTTTACCAGTGGTTTTTCAATGGTGTTTCCCAAGGTCCAAGTACTATAGATGATAGTACATTTACAGTTACTGCTCCAAACTCAGGAACATACAGTGTAGAAGTTTTCAATTCTTTAGATACTAGCTGTATTGTTATAGATGCTGTAGAGGTTTTATATAAGAATCAGCCTATAGCCAATGCGCCTATTGATTTATTTCAGTGTGATGATGGTGTAAACGCAGGTATTTTCGATTTAACGGTCAATGACGTAGTTGTGTTGGGCGCTCAAGACCCAACAGATTATGTTATTAGCTATCACAACAGTGCGGCAGATGCCGCAGCAGGTACCGCTGCTATAGTTCCAGCTACATCGTATACTATTACAGGCACAGTAGAGGAGATTTTTGTACGCATAGAGGATAGCACGGGTACTTGTTTTGCTACCGATTCTTTTTTCCTTAACTTTTTTCCAATCAGTGTAGACTTAGGATTGGATCTTCAGACTTGTACTACAGATGACATCACCCTCACGGCCGATACAGCTGGTGCAGTTGGTCTTTTTTACCAGTGGTTTTTCAATGGTGTTTCCCAAGGTCCAAGTACTATAGATGATAGTACATTTACAGTTACTGCTCCAAACTCAGGAACATACAGTGTAGAAGTTTTCAATTCTTTAGATACTAGCTGTATTGTTATAGATGCTGTAGAGGTTTTATATAAGAATCAGCCTATAGCCAACGCGCCTATTGATTTATTTCAGTGTGATGATGGTGTAAACGCAGGTATTTTCGATTTAACGGTCAATGACGTAGTTGTGTTGGGCGCTCAAGACCCAACAGATTATGTTATTAGCTATCACAACAGTGCGGCAGATGCCGCAGCAGGTACCGCTGCTATAGTTCCAGCTACATCGTATACTATTACAGGCACAGTAGAGGAGATTTTTGTACGCATAGAGGATAGCACGGGTACTTGTTTTGCTACCGATTCTTTTTTCCTTAACTTTTTTCCAATCAGTGTAGACTTAGGATTGGATCTTCAGACTTGTACTACAGATGACATCACCCTCACGGCCGATACAGCTGGTGCAGTTGGTCTTTTTTACCAGTGGTTTTTCAATGGTGTTTCCCAAGGTCCAAGTACTATAGATGATAGTACATTTACAGTTACTGCTCCAAACTCAGGAACATACAGTGTAGAAGTTTTCAATTCTTTAGATACTAGCTGTATTGTTATAGATGCTGTAGAGGTTTTATATAAGAATCAGCCTATAGCCAATGCGCCTATTGATTTATTTCAGTGTGATGATGGTGTAAACGCAGGTATTTTCGATTTAACGGTCAATGACGTAGTTGTGTTGGGCGCTCAAGACCCAACAGATTATGTTATTAGCTATCACAACAGTGCGGCAGATGCCGCAGCAGGTACCGCTGCTATAGTTCCAGCTACATCGTATACTATTACAGGCACAGTAGAGGAGATTTTTGTACGCATAGAGGATAGCACGGGTACTTGTTTTGCTACCGATTCTTTTTTCCTTAACTTTTTTCCAATCAGTGTAGACTTAGGATTGGATCTTCAGACTTGTACTACAGATGACATCACCCTCACGGCCGATACAGCTGGTGCAGTTGGTCTTTTTTACCAGTGGTTTTTCAATGGTGTTTCCCAAGGTCCAAGTACTATAGATGATAGTACATTTACAGTTACTGCTCCAAACTCAGGAACATACAGTGTAGAAGTTTTCAATTCTTTAGATACTAGCTGTATTGTTATAGATGCTGTAGAGGTTTTATATAAGAATCAGCCTATAGCCAATGCGCCTATTGATTTATTTCAGTGTGATGATGGTGTAAACGCAGGTATTTTCGATTTAACGGTCAATGACGTAGTTGTGTTGGGCGCTCAAGACCCAACAGATTATGTTATTAGCTATCACAACAGTGCGGCAGATGCCGCAGCAGGTACCGCTGCTATAGTTCCAGCTACATCGTATACTATTACAGGCACAGTAGAGGAGATTTTTGTACGCATAGAGGATAGCACGGGTACTTGTTTTGCTACCGATTCTTTTTTCCTTAACTTTTTTCCAATCAGTGTAGACTTAGGATTGGATCTTAAGAACTTGTACTACAGATGACATCACCCTCACGGCCGATACAGCTGGTGCAGTTGGTCTTTTTTACCAGTGGTTTTTCAATGGTGTTTCCCAAGGTCCAAGTACTATAGATGATAGTACATTTACAGTTACTGCTCCAAACTCAGGAACATACAGTGTAGAAGTTTTCAATTCTTTAGATACTAGCTGTATTGTTATAGATGCTGTAGAGGTTTTATATAAGAATCAGCCTATAGCCAATGCGCCTATTGATTTATTTCAGTGTGATGATGGTGTAAACGCAGGTATTTTCGATTTAACGGTCAATGACGTAGTTGTGTTGGGCGCTCAAGACCCAACAGATTATGTTATTAGCTATCACAACAGTGCGGCAGATGCCGCAGCAGGTACCGCTGCTATAGTTCCAGCTACATCGTATACTATTACAGGCACAGTAGAGGAGATTTTTGTACGCATAGAGGATAGCACGGGTACTTGTTTTGCTACCGATTCTTTTTTCCTTAACTTTTTCATAACTATTGATACAATCCCAACCAAGTATAACATTTGTGACTCGTTACCCAACGATGGTTTTGGTCTTTTTGATTTAACGACCAAAGATTTAGAGATTACTGGTGGCAACCCAGATGCGGTTGTTTCATACTATATTACTTTTGCTCAGGCTCTTGCAGGAACACCTGCTATTGTTCCTGCAAATGCATTTATTAATACGGTACAAGGTTTCCAAGTTGTATATGCAAGGGTAGATAATATAAACGCCACAGACTGTTTTAACATTGTACCCTTAGAGTTGCAGGTTAATGACGCGCCTGCTATCACAGATCCAATTACAGATTATTTTGTGTGTGATTTGGACGGTAACGGTATTGAGACTTTTGATTTAACGAGCAAGGATGATGAGATTTTAAATTCTTTGGTAGATGTTACCCTAACCTACCACGAGACTTTTGCCGATGCAGATGCTGGGTTATTTCCTATTACTCCAGCCACGAGTTATGTAAGTCCATCTGCTACTATATGGGTACGTGCTGTAAATTATGAGGATGGTGATGTTTCTAATGATGCTTTGTGTGTTACTATAGGACAGTTTGATTTGATTTTAGGAGAGACTCCTACATTTAATGTTATTCCAGAGATTGAGGCCTGTGATGATGAGATTGCCGATGGTATTACTGAGTTTGATTTAAACAGTTACAACGCCATTATCACTGGTGGTAATCCAGATGTTACTGTCACGTATCATGCCACCCAGGAGTTTGCCCAAGTTGGTTTTCCAGCCTTGCCTGTATTTTATACCAACACGACTAACCCTGAAGATATTTGGGTTCGCGTTAGTGATGTAAGTGGATGTTATGGTGTTTTTATGAGTTCTTTGGTAGTTGTTCCCCGTCCGGAGATATTTGAGCCCTTGCCACTTATATACTGTGATGATGACAACGATGGTTTTGGGACTTTCATATTAACCGATGCCGATGAGCAGGTAGTAGGAGGTAACCCAGCGGGTAATCTAGTTGTTAGTTACCATGTTACATTATCTGATGCTATAAACGGGGTATTGCCTTTAGTTAGTCCTTATGATAATGAGGTTCCTTTTGATCAGATTATCTATGTTCGATTGTTTGATATTGCTTCGGGATGTTATAACACCACGATTCTGCATTTACTAGTAGCGGAGCGTCCAGCCATTACCGATCCACAGCCTTTGGTTGTTTGTGATACAGATGGAGATGGTATTGCTGTTTTTAATTTAACGTCTGCGGAGCCTGATATACTTCAAGGCTTAACAGGCGGTCCTTATGTTGTTTCTTACTTTACAGACATAGCCATGACCAGTGCTATTGTAAACCCTTTTAGTTTCAGCAATAGTGTGAACCCTCAGACGATATATGTAAGTGTTAGTGATACCAATAATGATTGTGAGAGTTTCACGACCTTAGAGCTACGTGTTGAGATACCGCCACTTCTTGTTAACCCAACACCACTGGAGCTTTGTGATCAGACCGATATTCTAGGTCCGGATGATGAGCTGGAGATTTTTGATTTAACCAGTAGGATTGCAGAGATTACAGGCGGAGATATAAGTGTATCTGTTAGCTTCTTTGAGAGTTTTGCAGATTTGCAAGGTAACACCAATGCTATTGCAGATCCAACAGCGTATCAAAATATAATTGGCGGTGTTGTTCAAAACCCTCAGACTATATGGATACGCGCCCAGGATGTAAACACCTCTTGTGTTGTAGACACAGGCGTAGTGACCTTAGATTTGATTGTAAATCCACTTCCTTCTCCAATACTACCAACACCTTTAGAGATTTGTGATATAGACAATGATGGTTTTGGCTTATTTACCTTGACCGATAAAGATATTGAGATTATTGGCGGTGAGCCAGGAGTTATTGTTAGCTACCATGAGACCTTGAGTGATGCTCAGAATAACATATTCCCAATAGGGAGTCCTTACCAAAATATAGTTGCTGATTTACAGTTTGTTTATGCACGTGCTACCTATGATGATGTTCCTCCTGCGTTAGGTACAGGATGCTGGCGTGTTGTCAAGCTGGAGCTTGTTGTAAACCCAACACCTATTGTACCTATAGATTTAGAGCCTATTATAGCCTGTGATCCAGATATGGATGGTTTTGAGGTGTTTGATCTCACCCAACGTGCTTCTGATATTTACGGTACACAAGATGTAAGCCAGTATGTATTAAGTTATTATGTAAGTGAGGTAGCTGCCACAGCAGGTACTCCAGCTATTGCAAGTCCAAACACTTTTACCAATACGATAACTCCACTACAAACTATTTGGATCCGTTTGGAGAATATAGACAGTGGCTGTTTTAAGTTGGGTAGTTTTGATATCCAGGTTGTTGATGGGCCCGAGGTTGTACAGCCCAACGCGTTTAACAAGTGTGATGATTTAGGAGAGCCCTTTGATGGTATTACGACCTTTGATTTAACAACTCAGGATGCTATCATTACAGGTGGCGCCGCTTCTATAGGAGTACAGTATTATGAGACCCTTGCCAACGCGCAGGGCGATATTGATGCTATCAACCCTGCCACGGCGTATGTAAACCAGGTAAACTTGCAAACGATTTATGTTCGTGTTACCGATGGTAATAGTTTATGTGTAGATACCAGTGTTACCCTTACCCTAAGAGTATTGCCAAACCCTGCTCCAGAACAGCCAGATCCTATTGCGCTTTGTGATACAGATGGTGATGGGCAGCAGGTGTTTGATTTAACTATCAGAGCTGCACAGATATTAGATGGCGAGACCTATGATTTATTATACTACGAGACAGAGCTATTAGCTATAGATGGCGCGCCAGGCACAGAGATTTTAGATCCTACGGCGTATACCAATACGAGTAATCCTCAGGATATTTACATACGTGTTACCAACCCTGGCTCAGATGCTTTGTGTTTTGAGATTGTTGTTTTAACGATATCTGTAAACACGCTTCCAGATGATGGCATTTTATTGGATGATTATGAGATCTGTGAGCTTCCTTTTGATGGTAGTCTCTATTTTTGATTTAACGACAAAGATTCCAGAGATATTGTTGGGTCAAGACATGGTTAACAACGTGGTTAGTTTTTATGTCACCCCGGCAGATGCTACAGCAGGTGTAAATCCTATTCCAATACCTACCACGTACCAAAACATCACTAATCCTCAGGCTATTTATGTAGGTATTACTAATACGGCTACGGGCTGTTATGTAGGCGGTGTTCAGTTTTTCAACATAGAGGTTAAGCCAGGAGTTACTGCTACCGCTCCAGCACTTCCGTATACTTTGTGTGACATCGAAGGGGAGAACGATGGTTTTACAAGTTTTGATTTAACCCTTCAGAGTTTATTGGATGAGATTTTAAATGGTCAAGATCCATTAGATTACCTATTGACCTTCCACCAGACGCTAGCCAATGCAATGGACGCAGAGAATCCTTTGGGAGCTAGTTATACCAATATTATCAATCCTCAGATTATTTATGCAAGGGTAGAGAACGCGGCCTCTGGCTGTTATGATGTTGTAGAGGTTATCTTAAAGGTAAATCAATTACCAGTAATTACCCTAGCGAATAGTTATAGGTTGTGTGTAGATCAAAATGGATTACCTATTGCCTCTGAAGAGGGAGCGGCATCACCTCCAGTTATAGATACGGGATTAGATGCTACCTTGTATAGTTTTGAGTGGAGTATAGATGGTGTTGTTCAAGTAGGAGAGACGGGCGCTAGTATTATAGCCACAACGGGCGGGGTGTATCAAGTTACTATTACCCAATTATCAAGTGGTTGCCAGACCGTGGTCAGTAGTACAGTAACGGTATCACAGGCTCCGGTTGAGTGGAGTTTTAATTTAACCAACGGGGCTTTTGCAGATAATCACACCGTAGAGATATTGGCCCAGGGTCTTGGTGAGTATGTGTATCGCATAGATGACGGACCCTTCCAGGAGAGTAATGTGTTTAGTAATGTAGCCCCAGGGGTGCATACAATAACGATTAAGGATGCCAATGGTTGTGGCCAGGTTAGCTTTGATATAGGTGTTGTGGATTATCCAAATTACTTTACACCCAATAATGATGGGTATCACGATACTTGGAATATAATAGGCATCGCAGATTTCGATGCTACGGCAAATATTTATATATTTGATCGTTATGGGAAACTGTTAAAGCAAATTAGTCCATTAAGCACAGGATGGGATGGAACCTATAACGGTACTGCATTACCATCGAGTGATTACTGGTTTAGAGTGGAGTACACAGATCAAGGAATACAGAAAGAGATTAGAGGGCATTTCAGTTTGAAGAGATAATACATATCTGTGTTTTTCAATCTACTATTAATCTAACAAAAGAATGAAAAGCTTAAAATTTTTGTATTTTGCGTGCAAAAGTTTATTTTACATGAAAAACCTTTTATTTTCAATTTTTTTTTGGCTTTTACCATTTTCTTTAATCGCCCAAGAACCCATAGAGTTGTTCCAACAATTTAATGGACAGTATGATTTTACGGCTTTCGGAAATACACTAAATTTAGCCGAAAATGGAGGTGGAGCAGGTTGTGATATCTTAACTGAAAGTGCTGCAGATTTAAACCTTCTGCCAGGGCAAAATATTCTTGCTGCGCTTTTATATTGGGCCGGATCAGGTACTGGAGATTTTGAGGTACAGCTATCTAGGGGTTTAAATACGACAGCTGTTACTTCTTCAAGAAATTTCGCTTTAGATTTTCAAGGAAGACTATTCTTTGGTGCATATGCAGATGTTACAAGTTTTGTTCAAAATGCAGGACAAGGAAATTACACACTTTCTAATTTAGACCTGCAAGCTGTCATACAAGGCGAATATTGCCAAACAGGTACAAATTTTGGAGGTTGGTCTATTGTTGTCATTTATGAAGACTTAACACTTCCGCTGAATCAAATATCTGTTTTTGATGGTTTTGATTATGTAGCAAATTCAAACCCACAAATTAATTTCACATTAGATAATCTTGATATTGCAAGTTCAGATTTTGCTAAAATTGGTTTTCTAGCTTGGGAAGGTGATGTAGGAATTGCTAATAATGAAACATTGCGTATCAATGGAACCATTATGAATAACGCATTAAATCCTGGTAATAATGCATTTAATGGTACCAATTCATATACTAATTCTTCAGATTTATATAACATGGATTTGGATTTTTATGATGTAGATGGTGTTGTTGCTCCCGGTGATACAGATGTTGATATTCAATTAACTTCTAGCCAAGATTTGGTTATTGTTCATAATGTAGTCACAAGTGTTAATTCTGAATTACCTGATGCAACAATTGTTATCGACCAAATTGGTATTTTATGTGATAATGGTGAACTTGAGGTTGATTATACTGTATTTAATGTAAATGCCACAGAGCCACTTGCTGCAGGTATTCCAATTGCTTTTTATGCAGATGGTTTGTTAGTAGGGCAGTCAATAACACTTACTGAGATTCCAATTGATGGCTTTGAGAGTGGCAGTGTTGTTGTAAATATACCCTTAGGGACAATACCTGACCCGTTTACGCTAACCGCTGTTGTAGATGATGATGGAACCGGAACAGGTATTTTAAGCGAGAACAATGAAGATAATAATGAATTTGATGTCATTGTACAACTTTCTGAAATAAGTATAGACCTTGGAGAAGATATTACTATTGCAAATGGAACTGCTCCATGTGATGGGTCAACTGCCACTATACAGACCGTTATTGTTTCTGGTACTTCCTACCAATGGTTTGTTTTTGATACAGTAACAGGTACTTTTGTTGTTATTGTTGGTGAAACAGGACCGGTGCTAACTGTTAACACTCCAGGTGAATACCGTCTGGAGGTTGTTACCTCTTCCGGTTGTATTGCTTCAGACCAAATAATCGTAGAATTTTTTCCATTGCCAGAGCCTGGTGTTCCAGATGCCTTAACTATTTGTGATGATGATAATGATGGGGTTGCCTTATTTACCCTTACAGATGCGAATACACAAATTATTGATGGCGCAGCTGGTGTATTTGTTCAATATTACGAAACACAAGCAGCCGCAAATACAGGAGATATAACTACTGCATTAGTTTCTCCTTATCAAAATACTTCTAATCCTCAAATTGTTTTTGCTCGTCTTGAAAATATAGCTGAAGGTTGTTTTGATACCGTTGCCCTTGAGCTTATTGTTTTTGACACTCCTGTTTTTAATGATCCTATTCCAGATTTTGTACTGTGTGATGAAGATGCAGATGGATTTACAATTTTTGATTTATCAAGTTGGGATGCTCAAGTAACAGCAACTCCTGCAGTGCTTGGAATAACATATTATGAAACTCTTGGTGATGCCCAAGCCAACACCAATGAAATTGCTCCTGCCAACGCATATACCAATACAAGTTCTCCACAAATTATATTTGTTCGTCTAGAAAATACAGATGGCTGCTCTGCTATAAGTGAGTTTAACTTAATTGTAAATCCACTACCTATTTACAACACACCTTCTATAACTCCACTTTGTGATTATGATGGTGTTTTGGATGAGAGTACTGAGTTTGATTTAAGTGAGGTTACTACTATTACCACTGGTGATGATCCTGGATTTGTTGTTAGTTATCATGAGAGCCAAATAGAGGCAGAGGCTGGCACTCCAGCATTACCGCTGTTATATACTAATACTTCAAATCCTCAAACTATTTGGACGCGTATTGCAGACGCAGTAACAGGGTGCTTTATTATAGACAGCTTTACCTTAACTGTTTTAGATACTCCATTTGCAAACGTTCCTGTTTCTTTAAAGGAATGTGATACAGATACAGATGGTATTGACGAATTTGATTTAACCCAGGCCAATGCAGATATTATAGGTGGCCAGACCGATGTTTTTGTAAATTACTATCTTACTTTGGCTTTGGCCGAGGCTGGAGATCCTGCCACGGCGCTTGCCTCTCCTTATACAAATATCACAAGTCCTCAAACAGTGTATGGAAGAATAGAGAAAACCTTTACGGGCTGTTTTGATATCACAGAGTTGGAGCTGATTGTTATACTAGCGCAGCCATTGCCTACCTATGAGCTTTGTGATGATGATGTTGCAGACGGTATTACTGTTTTTGATCTTACGCAGTGGGATTTTCAAATAGCAGCAGATCCCACAGGATTAGTTATTACCTATCACGAGACAGCTGCTGCAGCTTCTGCCGGTATTCCATTTATAGATCCTGCCGAGACCTACACCAATTTATCTAATCCTCAAGGCATGTTTGTGAGGGTTGTTAATACAGATGGTTGTGTTACTATAGGTACTTTTGATTTATTTGTAAACCCACTTCCTATTTTTAATGTACCCACGTTATTTGAGCTTTGTGATGATGCTGTTGCAGATGGTTTTACGGAGTTTGATTTATCATTAAAAGATTTAGAAATTACAGGTGGTGATCCTAATTTAGGAGTGACTTATTACCTAACTCCTGAAGATGCTGATGCTGGTACTCCTGTACTGGTTTTACCTTATACAAACACGAGTAATCCTCAAACGGTATACCCTAGAATAAGTAATTTAACTACAGGTTGTTTTGATACTACCACCTTGGATTTATTTGTAAATCCGTTGCCTACCCCTTTTCCTCCAGTAGCTTTAGAGCGTTGTGATAACAACGCAGATGATGTTGCTCTTTTTGATTTAACCTTGGCTGATGCAGATATTATAGGAGATCAAACAGGTGTTTTTGTAAATTACTATGAATCACTAGCTGACGCTCAAGTTGGCGATCCTGCTACAGCCTTACTATCTCCTTATGCAAATATTAGTAATCCTCAGATAGTATTTGCTCGTATAGAGATTGCTGTTACCGGTTGTTTTGATGTTACAGAGCTTGAACTCATTGTACTGCCAGCCACAGATATTGGTGCTTTTGGCACCTATGAGCTTTGTGATGACCCTATCGCTGATGAGTCTACTACCTTTGATTTAACCACCTATGATACTATTGTAGTTGCAGACCCAACAGGATTAACCATTACCTATCATGAAACTGCATTAGATGCTGCGGTAGGAGTGGGAGCTATACTTCCTGCAGATGCATATAATAACATCACCAACCCCCAGACTATTTTTGTTAGGATAGAGGATATTGATGAGTGTGTGGAGCAAGGAACCTTCGAGCTTTTTGTAATTCCACGTCCCCTGTTTGATGTTCCTACCCCATATGCTTTATGTGAAGATGACATTGCCGATGGTTTTACCCAGTTTGATTTAACGTTTAACGACGCTGCTATTTTAGGTGGTAATCCAGATTATTCATTACGTGGTTATTACTTTAGTGCTGCTTTAGCCGAAGCAGGAGGACTGCCTTTACCAGATATTTACACCAACATTACCAACCCACAAATAATTTTTGTGAGGGTAGATGATGCTAGTACTGGTTGTTATGGCGTACAACCTTTAGAGCTTCAAGTGATTGCTCCAGATGCAATTACACCAACTACGTATAACATTTGTGACTCGTTACCCAACGATGGCTTTGCTACCTTTGATTTAACGACCAAAGATGTGGAGATTACCGGTGGTAATCCAAATTATTTTGTGACTTATTTTGAAACTCTTGCAGATGCTCAAGGCGTTATTAATCCAATTGTAACACCAACGGCTTACGATAATACGGTACAAGGTTTTCAAATTATTTATGCCCGTGTGGTAGATGTTTTATTCCCTGATTGTTCTAGTATCGTCGCCTTAGAGTTGCAGGTTAATGACGCGCCTGCTATCACAGATCCAATTACAGATTATTTTGTGTGTGATTTGGATGGTGATGGTATTGCCACTTTTGATTTAACGAGTAAGGATGATGAGATTTTAAATTCTTTGGTAGATGTTACCCTGACCTACCATGAGAGTTTTGCAGATGCAGAAGCAGGATTATTTCCTATTACCCCTGCTACGGCGTATGTAAGTCCCTCAGCTACTATTTGGGTACGCGCTGTAAATTATGAGGATGGTGATATTTCTAATGCTGCTTTGTGTGTTACCATTGGTGAGTTTGATTTGATTTTAGGTGAGGTCCCTGCTTTTAATGTTATTCCAGAGATTGAGGCTTGTGATGATGAGATTGCAGATGGTATTACGGAGTTTGATTTAAACAGTTACAATACGATTATCACGGGTGGTAATCCAGATGTTACTGTTACCTATCATGCTACCCAGGAGTTTGCTGAGATTGGATTTCCTGCCTTGCCTGTTTTTTATACCAACACGACCAACCCTGAAGATGTTTGGGTACGTGTTAGTGATGTAAGTGGATGTTATGGTGTATTTATGAGTTCTTTGGTTGTGGTTCCCCGTCCTGAGATATTTGAGCCTTTGCCACTTATTTACTGTGATGATGACAATGATGGTTTTGGGACTTTTATACTAACCGATGCCGATGAGCAGGTAGTAGGAGGTAACCCAGCGGGTAATCTAGTTGTTAGCTACCATGTTACGTTATCAGATGCTATCAACGGTGTGTTACCTTTGGTGAGTCCTTATGACAATGAGGTTCCTTTTGATCAGATCATTTATGTTCGTTTGTTTGATATAGCTTCGGGCTGTTACAATACGACGATACTTCATTTACTAGTTGAGGAGCGTCCTGCTATTACCGATCCCCAGCCTTTGGTTGTTTGTGATACCGACGGTGATGGCATTGCTGTTTTTAATTTAACGTCTGCCGAGCCAGACATACTACAAGGTCTAACGGGTGGTCCTTATGTTATTTCTTACTATACGGATGTAGCCCTTACCAGTGCTATTGTCAACCCTTTTAGTTTTAGTAACAGTGTGAACCCCCAAACGATTTATGTTAGTGTTAGTGATACCAATAATGATTGTGAGAGTTTCACTACCTTAGAGTTGCGTGTTGAGATTCCACCACTTTTAGTGAACCCAACCCCACTTGAGCTTTGCGACCAGACGGATATTCTAGGTCCTGATGATGAGCTAGAGATTTTTGATTTAACCAGTAGGATTGCAGAGATCACCTCAGATGATATCAGTGTATCAGTTAGTTTCTTTGAGAGTTTTGCAGATTTACAAACCAATACCAATGCTATTGCAGATCCAACAGCGTATCAAAATATAATTGGTGGTATTGTTCAAAACCCTCAGACGATATGGATACGCGCCGAGGATGTAAACACTTCTTGTGTTGTAGATACGGGTGTTGTTACCTTAGATTTAATCGTAAACCCACTTCCTTCCCCTGTAGCACCAACGCCACTTGAGATTTGTGATATAGACAACGATGGATTTGGCGAGTTTACCTTGACCGACAAGGATATTGAGATTATAGGAGGTGAGCCTGGAGTTGTAGTTAGCTACCATGAGACGCTCAGTGATGCAGAGAATAACATATTCCCAATTAGTAGTCCTTACCAGAACATAGCTGCTGATTTACAGGTTATTTATGTACGTGCTACCTATGATGATATTCCCCCTGCTATTGGCACAGGATGTTGGCGTGTTTTGGAGCTAGAACTTATTGTAAACCCAACACCTATAGTTCCTATAGATTTAGAACCTATTATAGCCTGTGATGCAGACATGGACGGCTTTGAGGTCTTTGATCTCACCCAACGCGCAGCTACGATTTACGGTACCCAGGATGTTACTCAGTACGTCTTAGTTATTATATAAGTGAGTTAGACGCCGCAGCTGGTACTCCTGCCATTGCCAGTCCAAGCACGTTTACCAATACGATAACTCCTGATCAGACCATTTGGGTTCGTTTGGAGGATATAGACAGTGGTTGTTTTAAGTTGGGTAGTTTTGATATCCAGGTTGTAGACGGTCCCGAGGTTTTCCAGCCCAATGCGTTTAATAAGTGTGATGATTTAGGAGAGCCCTTTGATGGGATTACCACCTTTGATTTAACGACCCAGGATGCTATTATTACAGGTGGCGCTGCTTCTATTGGCGTACAGTATTATGAGACCCTTGCCAATGCCCAAGGCGATATTGATGCCATCAACCCTGCCACGGCGTATGTAAACCAGACAAACTTGCAAACGATTTATGTACGAGTTACCGATGGTAATAGTCTGTGTGTAGATACCAGTATCACCCTTACCCTAAGAGTATTACCAAACCCTGCTCCAGAACAGCCAGATCCTATTGCGCTTTGTGATACAGATGGTGATGGGCAAGAGGTTTTTGATTTAACCATTAGAGCGGCCCAGATATTGGATGGTGAGAGCTATGATTTATTATACTATGAGACAGAGCTGTTGGCCATAGAAGGCGCAGCGGGTACTCAGATAGCAGATCCCACGGCGTATACCAATACGAGTAATCCTCAGGATATTTACATACGTGTTACCAACCCTGGTTCAGATGCTTTGTGTTTTGAGATTGTTGTTTTAACCATATCTGTAAACACGCTTCCAGATGATGGTGCTTTATTGGATGATTATGAGATCTGTGAGCTTCCATTTGATGGGGTCTCTATTTTTGATTTAACGACCAAGATTCCAGAGATATTAGTGGGTCAAGACATGGTTAACAATGTGGTTAGTTTTTATGAAGCTCCGGCAGATGCTACAGCAGGAGTGAACCCTATTGCAATACCTACCACGTACCAAAACACTAGTAATCCTCAGCCTATTTATGTAGGTATTACCAATACGGCTACGGGCTGTTATGTAGGTGGTGTTCAGTTTTTCAACATAGAGGTAAAGCCAGGCGCTACTGCTACCGCTCCAGCACTTCCATATACTTTGTGTGATACCCAAGGTGATAATGACGGTTTTACGGAGTTTGATTTAACCCTTGATAGTTTATTGTCTGAGATTTTAAATGGTCAAGATCCTTTAGATTATTTAGTTAGTTTTTATGAGACCCTATCCAATGCTATGGATGCATCGAATCCATTAGGAGGTAGTTATACCAATATAATAAACCCTCAGGTTATTTATGCGAGGGTTGAGAACGGATCTTCTGGTTGTTATGATGTTGTAGAAGTTATCTTAAAGGTAAATCAATTACCAGTAATTACTTTAGATGAGAGTTATAGACTATGTGTGGATCAAAATGGATTACCTATAGCCTCAGAAGAGGGCGCGTTGTCACCTCCGGTTATAGATACGGGTTTAGATGCTACCCTGTATAGTTTTGAGTGGCGTATCGATGGCGTTGTACAAGTAGGGGAGACGGGCGCTAGTATTATAGCCACAACGGGCGGTGTGTACCAAGTTAGCATTACACAACTTGCCAGTGGCTGCCAGAGGGAAGTGAGTACAACGGTAACAGTCTCACAGGCCCCTGTTGAGTGGAGTTTTAACTTGACCAACGGCGCCTTTGCAGATAACCACACGGTAGAGATATTGGCTCAGGGTCTTGGGGAGTATGTGTATAGCATAGATGGCGGGCTGTTCCAGGAGAGCAATGTGTTTACTAATGTTTCTCCAGGGGTCCATACCATAACGATAAAGGATGCCAATGGTTGTGGCCAGGTTAGCTTTGATATTGGAGTAGTGGATTACCCTAATTACTTTACACCAAATAACGATGGATACCACGATACTTGGAATATTATAGGCATTGCAGCGTTCGATCCAGGGGCAAATATTTATATATTTGACCGCTATGGAAAGCTACTCAAGCAAATCAGTCCTCTCACCCCAGGATGGGATGGGACGTATAACGGTAATGCCTTACCATCGAGTGATTACTGGTTTAGGGTAGAGTACACAGAACAAGGGGTACAAAAAGAAATTAAAGGACATTTTAGCTTAAAGAGATAGTAAATTGTAATGCTTTCTTTTTCCATTATTTATCTAACAAAAGAGATATAAAACAATGTTAAAATATTTTGAGTTTCCAGTAATCAGTAAATTTTAGGTTACATTATCTGATTATGAAAAAAATATTTTTTATTCTTTTTACATTTTATTCTTTTCTGGTTACAGGCCAAATAGTGGTAGATGAAACTTTAACTCCCCAACAACTTGTAGAAGATGTCCTTATTAATAGTCCTTGTGCAGAGGTAAGTAATATCAGTCAACAAACAGGAACCGATTTTGGAAGGGATAATGGGATTGCTTTTTTTGATGCCAATGGTTCTGATTTTCCCTTTGATGATGGCATTGTTTTAATATCAGGTGATGTGAGTTTGGTTCCTGGCCCCAATACTTCTGTTATTAGTAGTGGTGACTTTGGCTGGCCTGGTGATGCAGATTTAGAAGCAAACACTACTGCCACCAATACCAATAACGCGTCATCCATTCAATTCAATTTTGTTCCTCAAATAGATCAGATTAATTTTGATTTTATCTTTGCCTCTGAAGAGTACAATAGAGGCTTTGAATGTTCTTTTTCTGACGCTTTTGCATTTATACTAACAGACCAAATAACTGGTGTTGTTCAAAATCTTGCTGTAATTCCAGAAACTACAACTCCTATAGAAGTTACAAATGTTAGATATGGAATTCCTGGGCAGTGTGATGATATAAATACGGAATTTTTTCAACAATATAATTTTGATGTTCCTGGTCTGCCTTCTGTTGATGCGCAAGATGCTGCGATTAATTTAAATGGCCAAACAGTTGCTTTGACAGCCATAGGGAATGTTGTAGTCGGAAATCCATATACTATTAAGCTAGTTATTGCAGATCAAGGGGATTCTCAATTTGATGCCGCGGTTTTTATCGAAGGGGGATCTTTTAACCTTGATGTTGATCTTGGTGATGATCTTACCTTAGAAAACAGAAATGCACCTTGCGAAGGTCAAACCATTGAAATCGGGACACCTCCTTTTCCTGCTGCTATATACCAATGGTTTATTTTTGATGACGTATCAGGAACCTTTATAGAAATACCTGGTGAAGTTGGACCAACTCTTACCATTGATACACCGGGTGTCTATCTTATTGAGGTAGAGGTTTCTCCTGGTTGTTTTGTTTCAGATGAAATAATTGTAGAATTTGTTCCTGCATTAGTTCCAGGAGTCCCAGATGCGCTAAGTTTTTGTGATGATAACAGCGATGGTATAGGTCTGTTTATCCTTACCGATGCAGATGCTCAAATTATTGCAGATAATAACAATGTTGTTGTAAGCTACCATCAAACAATTTTTGCAGCCAACGCAGGTACTGCAGATTTATCTTCACCTTACACAAATATCTCTAATCCTCAAATTGTTTTTGCTCGTCTAGAATATGAATCCTTTGATTGTTTCGAGGTTGTTCCCCTAGAACTCATTGTTTTTGAAAATCCTGTTTTTACAGATCCTATTCCAGATTTTGTGTTGTGTGATGATGATGCAGATGGGGCTACTGTTTTTGATTTAACCTCTTGGGATACTCAGGTAACACCTACCCCTGCAGGGCTCATAATAACATATTATGAAAACCTTGTTGATGCCCAGGGCAACATTAATGAAATTTCTCCAGCCAACGCTTATACAAACACTACTACCCCACAAGTTATATTTGTTCGTTTAGAAAACCAAGATGGTTGCTCTGCTATAAGTCAGTTCAATTTAATTGTAAACCCCCTTCCTACATACACTCCACCTCAGGATCTTTCTCTTTGTGATTATGATGGTACTTTAGATCAGAGCACAGAGTTTGATTTAAGTTTGGTAACTACAGTTACCACTGGTGATGATCCTGGATTTGTTGTTAGTTATCATGAGAGTCTTTTAGAAGCAGAGGCTGGCACTCCAATAGTACCACTTTTGTATACCAATACGTCTAATCCTCAAACTATTTGGACACGTATTGCCGATGTGGTAACTGGATGTTTTATCATAGATACTTTTACCTTAACGGTTTTGGACACTCCTTTTGCAAATACTCCAACCTCATTAAAGGAATGTGATACCGATACCGATGGTATTGATGAGTTTGATTTAACCCAGGCCGATGCAGATATTATAGGCGGTCAGAGTGATGTATTTGTAAATTACTACCTTACTTTGGCAGATGCACAGGTAGGAGATCCTGCCACTGCTCTTGCCTCTCCTTATACTAATATCACGAGTCCTCAAACGGTGTATGGAAGGATAGAGAAAACCTTAACTGGTTGTTTTGATATTACAGAATTGGAGCTGATTGTTATCCTAGCTCAGCCATTGCCTACCTATGAGCTTTGTGATGATGATGTGGCGGATGGCCTTACCGTTTTTGATTTATCTAGCTATGACACTGTTGTAGTTGCAGATCCTACAGGATTAACAATCACTTATCATGAGACTGAAATTTCCGCCTCAGCTGGTGTTCCTTTTATAGATCCAGCCAATACGTATACTAATGTATCTAATCCTCAAGGCATGTTTGTGAGGGTTGTTAATGATGATGGTTGTGTTACCATAGGTACTTTTGATTTGGTGGTTTTACCCCTTCCTGTATACACTCCACCTCAGGATCTTTCTCTTTGTGATTATGATGGTGTTTTGGATGAGAGTACTGAGTTTGATTTAAGTTTGGTAACTACAGTTACCACTGGTGATGATCCTGGATTTGTTGTTAGTTATCATGAGAGTCTTTTAGAAGCAGAGGCTGGCACTCCAATAGTACCACTTTTGTATACCAATACGTCTAATCCTCAAACTATTTGGACACGTATTGCCGATGTGGTAACTGGATGTTTTATCATAGATACTTTTACCTTAACGGTTTTGGACACTCCTTTTGCAAACACTCCAACCTCATTAAAGGAATGTGATACCGATACCGATGGTATTGATGAGTTTGATTTAACCCAGGCCGATGCAGATATTATAGGCGGTCAGAGTGATGTATTTGTAAATTACTACCTTACTTTGGCAGATGCACAGGTAGGAGATCCTGCCACTGCTCTTGCCTCTCCTTATACTAATATCACGAGTCCTCAAACGGTGTATGGAAGGATAGAGAAAACCTTAACTGGTTGTTTTGATATTACAGAATTGGAGCTGATTGTTATCCTAGCTCAGCCATTGCCTACCTATGAGCTTTGTGATGATGATGTGGCGGATGGTATTACTGTTTTTGATCTTACGCAGTGGGATTTTCAAATAGCTGCAGATCCAACGGGTTTAGCAATTACCTATCACGAGACAGCTGCTGCAGCTTCTGCCGGTATTCCATTTATAGATCCTGCCGAGACCTACACCAATTTATCTAATCCTCAAGGCATGTTTGTGAGGGTTGTTAACACAGATGGCTGTGTTACTATAGGTACTTTTGATTTATTTGTAAACCCACTTCCTATTTTTAATGTACCCACGTTATTTGAGCTTTGTGATGATGCTGTTGCAGATGGTTTTACGGAGTTTGATTTATCATTAAAAGATTTAGAAATTACAGGTGGTGATCCTAATTTAGGAGTGACTTATTACCTAACTCCTGAAGATGCTGATGCTGGTACTCCAGAACTCGTTTTACCTTATACCAATATTAGTAATCCTCAAACGGTCTATCCAAGAATAAGTAATTTAACTACAGGCTGTTTTGATACCACTGAGTTAGATTTATTTGTAAACCCATTACCCATACCTTTTCCACCAGCAGCTTTAGAGCGTTGTGATAACAATGCAGATGATGTTGCACTTTTTGATTTAACCTTAGCCGACGCCGATATAATAGGAGATCAAACGGGTGTTTTTGTAACCTACTATCTCACTTTGGCAGATGCACAGGTGGGAGATCCTGCTACAGCCTTACTATCTCCTTATGCAAATATTAGTAATCCTCAGATAGTATTTGCTCGTATAGAGATTGCTGCCACAGGGTGTTTTGATGTAACAGAATTAGAACTTATTGTATTGCCAGCCACAGATATTGGTGCTTTTGGCACCTATGAGCTTTGTGATGATCCTATCGCTGATGAGTCTACCACCTTTGATTTAACCACCTATGATACCATTGTAGTTGCAGACCCAACAGGGTTGACTATTACTTATCATGAAACAGCTTTAGATGCCGCCGTTGGAACTGCAGCTATTGTTCCTGCAGATGCATATAACAATATCACCAACCCCCAGACTATATTTGTAAGGATAGAGGATATTGATGAGTGTGTAGAGCAAGGAACCTTCGAGCTTTTTGTAATTCCGCGTCCTTTGTTTGATGTGCCTAGCCCATATGCTTTATGTGAAGATGACATTGCTGATGGCTTTACCCAGTTTGATTTAACGTTTAACGACGCTGCTATTTTAGGTGGTAATCCAGATTATTCATTGAGAGGTTATTATTTTAGTGCTGCTTTGGCCGAGGCAGGAGGATTGCCCTTACCAGATATTTATACCAATATTACCAACCCACAAATAATTTTTGTACGTGTAGATGATGCCAGTACAGGTTGTTATGGTGTACAGCCTTTAGAGCTTCAGGTGATTGCTCCAGATGCCATTACACCCACTACATATAACATTTGTGACTCGTTACCCAACGATGGTTTTGCTACTTTTGATTTAACGACCAAAGATGTGGAGATTACCGGTGGTAATCCAGATTACTTTTGTCACCTATTTTGAAACTCTTGCAGATGCTCAAGAGGTTATCAATCCTATTGTAACACCAACAGCTTACGATAATACGGTACAAGGCTTTCAAGATTATTTATGCCCGTGTGGTAGATGTTTTATTCCCTGATTGTTCTAGTATCGTCCCTTAGAGTTGCAGGTTAATGACGCGCCTGCTATCACAGATCCAATTACAGATTATTTTGTGTGTGATTTGGATGGTAACGGTATTGAGACTTTTGATTTAACGAGCAAGGATGATGAGATTTTAAATTCTTTGGTAGATGTTACCCTAACCTACCATGAGAGTTTTGCAGATGCAGAAGCTGGGTTATTTCCTATTACTCCAGCCACGAGTTATGTAAGTCCATCTGCTACTATATGGGTACGTGCTGTAAATTATGAGGATGGTGATGTTTCTAATGATGCTTTGTGTGTTACTATAGGACAGTTTGATTTGATTTTAGGAGAGACTCCTACATTTAATGTTATTCCAGAGATTGAGGCCTGTGATGATGAGATTGCCGATGGTATTACTGAGTTTGATTTAAACAGTTACAACGCCATTATCACTGGTGGTAATCCAGATGTTACTGTCACGTATCATGCCACCCAGGAGTTTGCTCAAGCTGGTTTTCCTGCCTTGCCTGTATTTTATACCAACACGACTAACCCTGAAGATATTTGGGTTCGCGTTAGTGATGTAAGTGGTTGTTATGGTATTTTCATGAGTTCTTTGGTAGTTGTTCCCCGTCCGGAGATATTTGAGCCCTTGCCACTTATATACTGTGATGATGACAACGATGGTTTTGGTACTTTTATATTAACGGATGCCGATGAGCAGGTAGTGGGAGGTAACCCAGCGGGTAATCTAGTTGTTAGCTACCATGTTACATTATCTGATGCTATAAACGGGGTATTGCCTTTAGTTAGTCCTTATGATAATGAGGTTCCTTTTGATCAGATTATCTATGTTCGATTGTTTGATATTGCTTCGGGATGTTATAACACCACGATTCTGCATTTACTAGTAGCGGAGCGTCCAGCCATTACCGATCCACAGCCTTTGGTTGTTTGTGATACAGATGGAGATGGTATTGCTGTTTTTAATTTAACGTCTGCGGAGCCTGATATACTTCAAGGCTTAACGGGCGGTCCTTATGTTGTTTCTTACTTTACAGACATAGCCATGACCAGTGCTATTGTAAACCCTTTTAGTTTCAGCAATAGTGTGAACCCTCAGACGATATATGTAAGTGTTAGTGATACCAATAATGATTGTGAGAGTTTCACGACCTTAGAGTTACGTGTTGAGATACCGCCGCTTCTTGTTAATCCAACACCACTGGAGCTTTGTGACCAGACCGATATTCTAGGTCCGGATGATGAGCTGGAGATTTTTGATTTAACCAGTAGGATTGCAGAGATTACAGGCGGAGATATAAGTGTATCTGTTAGCTTCTTTGAGAGTTTTGCAGATTTGCAAGGTAACACCAATGCTATTGCAGATCCAACAGCGTATCAAAATATAATTGGCGGTGTTGTTCAAAACCCTCAGACTATATGGATACGCGCTCAGGATGTAAACACCTCTTGTGTTGTAGACACAGGCGTAGTGACCTTAGATTTGATTGTAAATCCACTTCCTTCTCCAATACTACCAACACCTTTAGAGATTTGTGATATAGACAATGATGGTTTTGGCTTATTTACCTTGACCGATAAAGATATTGAGATTATTGGCGGTGAGCCAGGAGTTATTGTTAGCTACCATGAGACCTTGAGTGATGCTCAGAATAACATATTCCCAATAGGGAGTCCTTACCAAAATATAGTTGCTGATTTACAGTTTGTTTATGCACGTGCTACCTATGATGATGTTCCTCCTGCGTTAGGTACAGGATGCTGGCGTGTTGTCAAGCTGGAGCTTGTTGTAAACCCAACACCTATTGTACCTATAGATTTAGAGCCTATTATAGCCTGTGATCCAGATATGGATGGTTTTGAGGTGTTTGATCTCACCCAACGTGCTTCTGATATTTACGGTACACAAGATGTAAGCCAGTATGTATTAAGTTATTATGTAAGTGAGGTAGCTGCCACAGCAGGTACTCCAGCTATTGCAAGTCCAAACACTTTTACCAATACGATAACTCCACTACAAACTATTTGGATCCGTTTGGAGAATATAGACAGTGGCTGTTTTAAGTTGGGTAGTTTTGATATCCAGGTTGTTGATGGGCCCGAGGTTGTACAGCCCAACGCGTTTAACAAGTGTGATGATTTAGGAGAGCCCTTTGATGGTATTACGACCTTTGATTTAACAACTCAGGATGCTATCATTACAGGTGGCGCCGCTTCTATAGGAGTACAGTATTATGAGACCCTTGCCAACGCGCAGGGCGATATTGATGCTATCAACCCTGCCACGGCGTATGTAAACCAGGTAAACTTGCAAACGATTTATGTTCGTGTTACCGATGGTAATAGTTTATGTGTAGATACCAGTGTTACCCTTACCCTAAGAGTATTGCCAAACCCTGCTCCAGAACAGCCAGATCCTATTGCGCTTTGTGATACAGATGGTGATGGGCAGCAGGTGTTTGATTTAACTATCAGAGCTGCACAGATATTAGATGGTGAGACCTATGATTTATTATACTACGAGACAGAGCTATTAGCTATAGATGGCGCGCCAGGCACAGAGATTTTAGATCCTACGGCGTATACCAATACGAGTAATCCTCAGGATATTTACATACGTGTTACCAACCCTGGCTCAGATGCTTTGTGTTTTGAGATTGTTGTTTTAACGATATCTGTAAACACGCTTCCAGATGATGGCATTTTATTGGATGATTATGAGATCTGTGAGCTTCCATTTGATGGTATCTCTATTTTTGATTTAACGACAAAGATTCCAGAGATATTGTTGGGTCAAGACATGGTTAACAACGTGGTTAGTTTTTATGTCACCCCGGCAGATGCTACAGCAGGTGTAAATCCTATTCCAATACCTACCACGTACCAAAACATCACTAATCCTCAGGCTATTTATGTAGGTATTACTAATACGGCTACGGGCTGTTATGTAGGCGGTGTTCAGTTTTTTAACATAGAGGTTAAGCCAGGAGTTACTGCTACCGCTCCAGCACTTCCGTATACTTTGTGTGACATCGAAGGGGAGAACGATGGTTTTACAAGTTTTGATTTAACCCTTCAGAGTTTATTGGATGAGATTTTAAATGGTCAAGATCCATTAGATTACCTATTGACCTTCCACCAGACGCTAGCCAATGCAATGGACGCAGAGAATCCTTTGGGAGCTAGTTATACCAATATTATCAATCCTCAGATTATTTATGCAAGGGTAGAGAACGCGGCCTCTGGCTGTTATGATGTTGTAGAGGTTATCTTAAAGGTAAATCAATTACCAGTAATTACCCTAGCGAATAGTTATAGGTTGTGTGTAGATCAAAATGGATTACCTATTGCCTCTGAAGAGGGAGCGGCATCACCTCCAGTTATAGATACGGGATTAGATGCTACCTTGTATAGTTTTGAGTGGAGTATAGATGGTGTTGTTCAAGTAGGAGAGACGGGCGCTAGTATTATAGCCACAACGGGCGGGGTGTATCAAGTTACTATTACCCAATTATCAAGTGGTTGCCAGACCGTGGTCAGTAGTACAGTAACGGTATCACAGGCTCCGGTTGAGTGGAGTTTTAATTTAACCAACGGGGCTTTTGCAGATAATCACACCGTAGAGATATTGGCCCAGGGTCTTGGTGAGTATGTGTATCGCATAGATGACGGACCCTTCCAGGAGAGTAATGTGTTTAGTAATGTAGCCCCAGGGGTGCATACAATAACGATTAAGGATGCCAATGGTTGTGGCCAGGTTAGCTTTGATATAGGTGTTGTGGATTATCCAAATTACTTTACACCCAATAATGATGGGTATCACGATACTTGGAATATAATAGGCATCGCAGATTTCGATGCTACGGCAAATATTTATATATTTGATCGTTATGGGAAACTGTTAAAGCAAATTAGTCCATTAAGCACAGGATGGGATGGAACCTATAACGGTACTGCATTACCATCGAGTGATTACTGGTTTAGAGTGGAGTACACAGATCAAGGAATACAGAAAGAGATTAGAGGGCATTTTACCCTAAAGAGATAGTAAACCCCTTGTACTTAAAAGTAAAAAACCTCTCCATAGCATATGGAGAGGTTTTTTTGTTTATTGTAGATGCTCGTAAACTAATAATCTAAGATTATTTCTTATCCCTTTATACGGGAAGAACTGCTTCTTCTAGTAGTAGTTCTTGGTCTACTAATTGTAGAGCTTCTTCTTGGAGGGGCAGAGTTTGTATTACTCCTGTTGTTACTTTGTCTATTGTAATTACTAGTGTTTCTTTGGTTAGCGTTTTGATTATTATTATTTCTAGTGTTTTCGTTTGATCTACTTGAGTAGTTTGTTACGTTTCTAGAATACCGTTTACTAGGTATGTTTCTTGCGGTTCTAGCTCTTCTTGCAACTCTAGTGCTTGACGAGGCTGTAATATTATTTGTGCTTCTTCTTATATTTTTTGTTCTAGCAATAGAAACTCCCCTTGAGGCATCTCTCATGGAGTAACGATCTGTTCTTAGAGATGATCTACCATTATAGTAATCTGAGTTTCTTCTGCCTCTACTAAAGGCGTATCCGTTGTATGGATTTCCGTAGTATGGGTTGTAGAAATTATTATAATATCCTCCATAGTAGTATGGGTATCCCCATCCATAATAGCCATAATAAGGATATCCCCATCCATAACCAATTCCCCAAAAAGGACTACACCAGTTGTATGAATATCCCCAACCTGATCCGTACCACCAGTATGGGCGGTTCCAACGCACTATTGGTGAATGGTCATAAATGTTTATTGTAATATCTTTTCTGTTTTCTCCCCAAGGGCCATATTCATCCTCTTCTTTGGTTTGCTGTTCAACAATGTAACCATCTTTATTTATACTTCCAGTAGTGGTGTAGGCATCAATATCTGTAAATACGTTACCTTGTTCAAGGGCATCGTAAGCCTCTGTTTTGGAATTAAAATACTGTTTGTAGTAGCTATCACTAGGTGGCTGTACCTTAGCTACCTCTTGGCTCTGAATTGTATTTTGAGTATTGTAGCTTGTGTTAATGTCCTCAAAAGTGGTTTGTGGGTAACTTCCACAAGCATTTAATAGTAGTGCCATAACACTAAGAACACTTAGGTGAACTATTTTTTTTAATGAAATAAAAGATGCTTGCATAACAGGAATATTTTAATTGTTGAACATGGTAAATTTAGTTAGTTTTGCCGTAGTAAACTAATCAAAACAATATTTACAATATTTGTGCCAAACTCAAATCTATGGCTAAGAACTTAACAACTCGTGATGAGGATTATTCAAAATGGTATAATGAACTAGTTATTAAGGCTGATCTTGCCGAGAATAGTGGTGTTCGTGGTTGTATGGTAATTAAGCCCTATGGTTTTGCTATATGGGAAATGATGCAAGCAGAACTCGACAGAATGTTTAAAGAAACGGGACATCAAAATGCATATTTTCCTTTATTTATACCCAAGTCATATTTCAGTAAAGAAGCAAGTCATGTAGATGGTTTTGCAAAAGAGTGCGCGGTTGTAACACACTACAGACTTAAAACAGCAGAAGATGGAAGTATTGTGGTTGACCAAACAGCAAAACTTGAAGAAGAGCTTATTGTGCGTCCAACCTCTGAAACTATTATTTGGGATACCTACAGAAAATGGATTCAGTCTTACAGAGATTTACCACTTTTAATTAATCAATGGGCTAATGTAGTGCGTTGGGAAATGCGTACCCGTTTGTTTTTGCGCACCACAGAGTTTTTATGGCAAGAAGGACACACGGCACATGCAACAAAAGATGAAGCCATCGCAGAGTCTGAGCAAATGATGAATGTATATGCAGATTTTGTTGAAAACCATATGGCGGTTCCTGTTGTAAAAGGCTTGAAGACAGAAAGTGAACGTTTTGCAGGGGCCTTAGAGACTTATTGTATCGAGGCATTAATGCAAGATGGGAAGGCACTACAGGCAGGAACATCTCATTTTTTAGGTCAAAACTTTGCCAAGGCATTTGATGTAAAGTTTGCAAACAAACAAGGAAAACAAGAATATGTTTGGGCTACTTCCTGGGGAGTTTCTACCCGTTTAATGGGCGCTTTAATTATGACACATAGTGATGATAATGGTCTAGTGTTACCTCCAAAGCTAGCTCCAGATCAAGTTGTTATTGTGCCAATTTACAGAAATGATGAGCAGTTTGACGCAGTAAGTGAAGTTGCCAACAACTTAATGAAGGACCTGCGCGCTAAAGGAGTACGTGTTAAGTTTGATAAAAGAGATACTCATAAACCAGGTTGGAAATTTAACGAGTATGAGCTTAAGGGTGTGCCTTTACGTATTGCTATTGGTCCTAAAGATATAGAAAAAGGAACCGTTGAGATGGCAAGAAGAGACACGCTAACCAAGGAGATTGTTGAAACAACTGCTGTTGAAGCTAGAGTAGAAGTACTTTTAGAAGAAATTCAAGACAACTTATTTACCAAGGCTGTAAATTACAGATCAGCCCATACTACACAGGTCTCAAGTTATGATGAATTTAAAAAGATTTTGAATGAAAAAGGAGGGTTTATTTCTGCTCATTGGGACGGTACTTCTGCAACAGAAGAACAAATTAAAAAAGAAACTAAGGCAACCATACGATGTATACCTTTAGACACTGATAATAAAGCCGGCAGGTGTATAGTTACAGGAAACATTTCTGCTAGAAAAGTATTGTTTGCAAAGGCGTATTAAAATTTTTAAAAAAAAAACATACAATAGGGTTTGTTGCATGTAAAAATGTTTGTATTTTTGCAGCCGAATAAAAATCAAATGGTCCGTTCGTCTAGGGGTTAGGACGCCAGGTTTTCATCCTGGTAACAGGGGTTCGATTCCCCTACGGACTACAAAAAGTAAATAAAAATATTATGGCAAATCACAAGTCAGCATTAAAGAGAATTAGAAGTAGCGAAACAAAACGTTTACTTAATCGTTACCAACATAAAACAGCTCGTAATGCGATGAAGCGTTTTCAAGAACTTGAAGACAAAAAAGAAGCAGAGAAGACATTGCCTTCTATCAACGGTATGATTGATAAGTTAGCTAAGAAAAATATTATTCATAATAATAAAGCTTCTAACTTAAAATCTAACATGGCTAAACACGTAGCTGCGCTATAAGTTGATTTTAACTTACACACAAAAAACTCCACTAGGAAACTAGCGGAGTTTTTTTGTGCCCTATTTTTTTACTGGTACTTAATCAGATAATTAGGAGTACCTTTAAATATAACATTGTACATAAAAAAACAAGCTATGCGTTTTAAACTTTTCTGGAATAATCTACATAAAGTACTGCAAGTGGGCCTTTGCCTTTTGTTTTTTGGATCAGCTCCATTACTAATAGTAATAGTTTTAGATGCCTTGTCTATTATAGATGCGGGTAATGCGTTTGCTTTTGGTCTTTTAACGCTGCTTACTTTTTATCCTTCTTTGGTTTTGATAGGGGTAGGTGGTGTGTTAACATTGATAAAGAGAAGAAAAAAATCCCAGGTTAAGTAAACTTTAAAGTTGTTTACCTACTAAAAACTTTGTTAAACTAGGGTACAAGCTTGCTGTAATCTCCACCATTTCTGGCTATGTCTCTAACGATTGAGGAAGAAATAAAACCATACTCTGGGTTTGAGATTATAAAAACACTGTCTATCCCATTTACCTTATCATTTGCTTGTGCTATGGTTTGCTCATATTCAAAATCTGTAGAGTTACGCAGGCCTCTTACTATAAATTGAGCCCCTTGGCTTTTACAAAAGGTAGCAGTTAATCCTTCATAGGCAGCTACTTTTATAGCATCATTATTTTTAAAAAGAGTTTCAATGGCAATTTTTCTATCCCGCAAAGACCACATATGATTTTTTGTTGCATTACTGCCAATGGCAATAATGATAGTATCAAAAAGCGGTAATGCTCTATTTATAATATCAACATGACCCAATGTTATTGGGTCAAAAGATCCTGGAAATACAGCTATTTTTTTTGAAGTGTTTGACACGATATTTTTTTTATAAAGTAAAGATACAGATTTTATACCTTTTTAAGTCTAGGAGTTGTCTTGCCGAGGTTTAAGTTCTTTTAAAAATTAGTCTGTAAGTGCGTTTTCAAGTAACATGGTAAAAAAAGATGTCAAGGGTATCTGGGCATCATCAAGTTGTTTTGGAATAATACTTTCTTTAGAAAGTCCTGGTGTGGTGTTTATTTCGATAAAGTATGGAATCCCATCTTGTATGATAAAATCACTGCGAGTAACTCCCCCCATGTTAAGTAGTTTATAGATATGCCTTGTTACTTGCTGAACAGCTTTTTTATCTTTATCTGAAATTCTAGCGGGTGTTATTTCTTGAGATTTCCCAAGATACTTAGCCTCATAATCAAAAAAGTCATTTTCTGAAACGATTTCTGTAGGGTTTAAAACCTGTATTTGCCCTTTATCTTTATAGGCGCCAACAGATACTTCTGTGCCTAAAAGTTCACTCTCAATAATTACCTCTGCATCTTCTTTATAAGCCTCAAGTATTGCCTTTGGTAACATTTCCGAAGTTTGTACTCTACTAATACCAAAACTTGAACCAGCTCTGTTAGGCTTTACAAAACAGGGTAGGCCAACTGTTTTTATGATTTCTGTGGTATCTATGGTGTCTCCCTCGTTAATATAAATAGAGTTTGCGCACTTAATCCCGAATTTTTTTAAAACACTCAAGCAATCACGTTTGTTAAAACTTAGTGCAGCTTGGTAAAATCCAGCGCTTGTTTGTGCTACGCCTATATTCTCAAAATAAGAAGCAAGTATGCCATCTTCTCCAGGGGTACCGTGTATGGTGTTAAAAACTATATCTGGAACAATACTATCTCCTTTATAAGAGCATCCAAAATTCTCTTTATTAACGGCTGCTTTTGTACCATCTGGCAATACATAGTGCCAATTGTTTTCCAGCACGTGTACTTTATATACCTCATAGCAGGTTTTGTCTATTGCATCATAGACTACCTCTCCACTTTTTAAAGAGATTTCAAACTCACTAGAATAACCGCCCATGGCGATGGCTACTATTTTTTTATACATATCAAATATAAATTGCTTAGAATATCATAAATAAATGTTTGCTATCGTTTGCAATATAAAGCTTTCACGAAAATATTTTTTAAAGGTAGAAAGATACTAACTTTAGGTTTCATATTTTTGTAGATTAATAGTCAATGTGTCAAATTTATGAAGTCTTCCTTTACAGCGAATCTAGTTAAGCAAGTATTATATACACTTTTAGTGCTTATTACGCTTATCTTTTTGTTGTTTTGGTGGCTTAAAACAACGACCAATCACGGCCAGCAAATAGCCGTTCCAGATCTTTCAAAAATGACTGTTGTTCAGGTAAATGAAGCGCTAGAGGAGTTGGGTTTAAGAGCAGAGATTATGGATTCCGCAAACTACAATCCGCAGTACCCAAAATACTCTGTCATAGAACAAGTGCCAAGACCAGGACACAAGGTTAAACAAGACCGTAAAATTTATTTGGCTTTAAATCCATCTGGATATGTAAAAATTAGTATCCCAAAAGTTTTAGGACGTACCTTGCGCCAAGGGCAACCCACTTTATTGGCTGTTGGTTTTAAAATTGGAACTGTTACCACAAAACCGCATATAAGTGATCAAGTACTGGAGCTCCTCCATAAAGGAACTAAACTAGCTACTGGAGATAAATTGCAGAAGACCTCTGTTATAGACATTGTTGTTGGAGATGGTTCTTTAAATAGATTTAAAACGCAAAAAAAGGATAATACAAAAGAAAATGCAGATGGAGAAAATTAGTGGACTGCAAAATATAGGTTCAGAGCGTGATGAATTATACGAGCATTTTAGATTTGTAGCAGACAAAGGGCAATCGCCTCTTAGGGTTGATAAATTCCTGATGAATAAAGTAGAAAATGCCACTAGAAATAGAATTCAAAAATCTGCAAAAGACGGAAAGATATTTGTAAATGATATTGTAGTTAAATCAAACTATAAAGTAAAGGCCAACGATGTTGTTACCGTACTCTTTGAGCATCCGCCCTATGAGATGCTTTTAACCCCGGAAGATTTACCCATTGATATTGTCTATGAAGACGATGCGCTACTTGTTGTTAATAAAGCAGCTGGCATGGTAGTGCACCCAGGGCATGGAAATTATAGTGGTACGCTAATTAACGCACTTGCATTTCATTTTGATAACTTGCCAAATAATAGTAGTGATAGACCAGGGCTGGTTCATAGAATAGACAAAGACACTACGGGGCTACTTGTAGTGGCAAAAACAGAGGAGGCGATGGCGCACCTTTCAAAGCAATTTTTCAATAAAACCACAGAGCGAGAATATGTCGCTCTTGCTTGGGGTGCTATGCATGAGGAGCATGGAACCATAGAGGGGCATATTGGACGTCACCCAAAAAATAGATTACAAAACACAGTGTTTATTCACCAGGATGATCTAGATAAAGGAAAACCAGCCGTAACCCATTTCAAAGTATTAGAGCACTTGGGGTATGTAACCTTGGTTTCTTGTAAATTAGAAACAGGACGCACCCATCAAATAAGGGTACACATGAAGCACATTGGGCACACCTTGTTTAACGACCAGCGCTACGGTGGAAACGCAATTTTGAAAGGGACCACCTTTAGTAAGTATAAGCAATTTGTAGATAATTGTTTTAAGATCTTACCTCGCCAGGCACTTCATGCCAAAACCCTTGGCTTTAATCATCCAACTACCAATGAGTTTATGCGTTTTGAAGCTCCAATCCCACAAGATATGGAAGCTTGTTTACACAAATGGCGCAACTATTCTAAAAATAGTATTTCTTAATACAGTTATATTTTATATAAAATTAGTTTGTTAAGTGGTTTTTTTACTCAAAAAAGTGCATTTCATCGAATATATTGGTGTTTTATCGTTTTATTTATAGTTTTATTTACATTTGTAGTCTAAAACTTACAAATTAAATTTATTTACTATGAAAAACCTACTTCCTTTACTTATTATTAGTGCTCTTTTTTCCTGTTCACCAGAAGAAGCTACACTAACTCAAAACACTGAACAAAATTATACAACTGCACTATCTGGCATTGTTTTAAATGATTATTTAGCAACACCTGCTATAGATGTTCCTTTAGGAACACTGTTTTATCAAAATGTACCTTATGGTACAGATCAAAGACAAGTTATAGATATCTTTCTCCCACCAATCGCCCCAGGGTTTTCTGTGACTGCGCAAGATGTGGTTGATTATAAAGATATGATACTCTACATACATGATGGTGATTTTAAATCTGGAGATAAAAGTGCTGCATATCACCTAGACAATGAAATTTATAAATATCTATCTAGTAACATAGCATTTGTATCTATGAATTATAGATTTTTAAATACCTCTGAGCAAGATAATAGAGGTGTCACTACTTCTTTTGGAGATGCGGAAAATGTACTTAATTTTATTCGTTCAAACACAAATAAATTATATATTGATTCGAATAGGATTTTTATAAAAGGAAATGGTTTTGCAGGTAGTTCTATTACCCAATACCTGCTATCTCAGTCATTCTACGGCTCTAAAGTAAAAGGTGTTTCTATGAATGACCCCCTCTCTAGCTTAGACTTTTTGGATTTCAATGATACTTTTAGTGAATTTGACTTTGATTTGTATTCTTTCATCTCTGAGCAAGATGAGCAAATGATTGTAGGACTTTATGGAGGTGTTGAAATTAATCAACTCGAGAGTGAAGACATACTCATAAAAAACAGAGAGACAGCATCATTTACCTCTGCATATGAAAACTTTTCTGGAAGAGTTAGAATTACTGCTATAGACTATAATGTGCCATACCAAACCCTAGAGAATGTAAAGCATCTAATAAGACATCAGTTAAACAGCATTGAAATTTATAACAAAGCAACGCTTCAGGGCTTGCACGTAGATGCACAAATACCACATTTGCATTTGCAAAATGATCAATCTGAGTTAGATTTTATTTTAGATACTTTTTTATAAAAACGTTTTTAGGTTTCTAATGACCCAGCCTATAATTTAGTGTGAGAGCTTAATTATTACACCAAAAAGCTGCAAAACCAATATATTTTGGTTTTGTAGCTTTTTTTACTTCTCTTAACTCTTTTGGTTACTAATGCGATGTTGTAATCATTTTTTGTGAAGTATCATCCCACTCACCAGATAATACAATAGTAATCGTTTTTAATTTTTTATTAATACCACAAATCAAAGCGGTACAATTTCTTTTTTCTTGTTATTTTTATAGAAAATATATCTTGTATGAAAATTGTTGTATCTCCAGCCAAATCTCTAGATTTTGATTCTAAGCTTCCTACCAAAAGAGCCACGCAGCCACTTTTTTTGGACCAAGCAGCTCTTTTAAACAAAAAGCTTGAAAGTAAATCAAAAAAAGCTATTGGTGATTTAATGCACATTAGCGATAAGCTAGCTGATTTAAACTACCTGCGTTATAAAGACTTTAAGCTTCCTTTTACTCCCCAAAATGCAAGACCTGCTGTATTTGCTTTTGCAGGAGATGTCTATACAGGTATAGATGCCTATAATCTTGAGGAGTCTAAAATAGATACTCTTAATGACACATTACGTATTTTATCTGGCATGTATGGTATATTACGCCCTCTAGATCTTATGCAGCCCTATAGACTAGAAATGGGTACTACCTTGAGTGTTAACAAGGCTAAAAATTTATATGAGTTTTGGGGAACTACTTTAACTGACGCTATTAATGCAGAACTAAAAGAGGGAGAATTATTTTTAAATCTTGCAAGCGCAGAGTATTTTAAAGTACTCCAGCCTAAAAATATAAAGGGTACTGTGATTTCTCCGGTATTTAAAGATTTAAAAAACGGCAAACTTAAAATCATCTCCTTTTTTGCTAAAAAGGCAAGAGGCAGTATGACTCGTTATGTTATAAATACCAACGCTCAAACCCTTGATGATATAAAAGGCTTTGATTATGATGGCTATAGATTTAGCCAGCAAGAAACTACTAAGGAACATGCTCCTGTTTTTATAAGGTAGTTGGGTATCTTTTCTTTTTTATAAACAACCATTACTTACATTGCCACCCAATTTTGGATTATCTGTTTTCCCTGCGGTGTTAGCACACTCTCTGGATGAAACTGCACGGCTCTTATGTCAAGTTCTCTGTGTCTTAGGGACATGATTTGTCCTGTCTTGTCTTCAGAGGTAATTTCAAGGCTCTCAGGAAAATCATCTTTGTTTACAACCCAACTATGGTATCTTCCAATTTCTATCTCAGGTGCTAGGTTTTTAAATAAAGGAGCATCCTTAACAAT
Organism: uncultured Ulvibacter sp.; assembly: GCA_943789105.1. Classification (GTDB taxonomy): domain Bacteria; phylum Bacteroidota; class Bacteroidia; order Flavobacteriales; family Flavobacteriaceae; genus Patiriisocius. The sequence goes on from CALSSW010000001.1 coordinate 623,099, forward strand.
GATATTTGCTTTTGTTGCTACGCCATGAAACACCTCAGGAAGGTTGCTTAATGTGCCTCCAAATACCTCTGCAATAGCCTGTAGTCCTAGACACACACCAAAAATAGGTTTTTTCCCTGCATAGGTAGTGATAACTTGTTTTAAAAGACCTGCCTGTGATGGAATACCTGGACCCGGAGAGAGTAGTATTTTATCATAAAATGATAAACTTTTATTATCAAACCGATCGTTTCTAACAACCGTTACCTTACAGTCCAAGGCCTCTAGGTAATGAACTAGATTGTAAACAAAACTATCATAGTTATCTATTACTACTATATTCATTTTTTACATTTTTGTTTCCTAAAACAGCAAAAACCAAAACGTTTTTACTCTTTGTTCATTCAAAGATAGCAAAGAAATATTGATTGAAATGGCTGTTAAATTTCAATCTATTGTATATTTTAATAGCTATTTTTGTGCCATTTTTTTATCTGTGCAACCTTTTGTTTTTTTTTGCGTTTATGTACTAGGTAATTATTATTTTTAAAAAAAAAAATACTACTGCAATGAATGATTTAACTCAAGGAGCATGGGCACAGCAACTATCCTCAGATCCTGATGCTATACTACTAGATGTAAGGACCCTTCAAGAAATGCAACAGGGCCATATACCAGGTGCAAAACACCTTGATATAATGAACGCCGGAGCCTTTATGGAGGGAGCTAAAGAACTTGACAAAACAAAAAGTTATTATGTGTATTGCAGATCTGGAGGCAGAAGTGGTCAAGCATGTATGATTATGAATTCTATAGGCTTTGAAAAGGCATACAATCTTATGGGCGGCTTTATGGAGTGGCAAGGAGAAAAAACAATTTAAAAAATGAAAAAATACATCACTTTAATTTTTGCTACAGTGATAACTATAGCAACCGTTTCTTGTAATAATGCACAAAAAAATAATTCTAAGGCATCTTTTCAAGCTATAGAGGTCATTGCCCCTAAGGCTATGTACGATGTGCTTTTAAAAGACCCTGGTGCACAACTGTTAGATGTAAGGACCAAAGATGAGTTTGCTGTAAGCCATTTAAAAGATGCACAAAACATTTGTGTAACAGATACAGATTTTAAACAAAAAGTAGCACATCTTGATAAAGACAAACCCGTGTATGTGTATTGTAAAAAAGGAGGCAGAAGCGCACAAGCATCTAAAATATTAAAAGAGCTTGGTTTTACTAAAATATTTGATCTTCAAGGAGGTATTACAAATTGGGAACAACAACAACTCTCTACCCAGAATTAACCACATTATAAAACTAAATTATATAAAAAAAAGGTGCACAAACTAGGGCACCTTTTCTATTAAAAGTTCTACAGGCTTTATTTTTTAATAAACTGTATTGTTTGAATTCCCTTTACAGTAGTTACATTCAAGAAGTAAATACCTTTTATTAGCGATGATGTGTCTATAGTAATCGCTCCTTGATTTAAAGCTTCTATTTTTGGCTTGAGTATTATTTTTCCTTGCAAATCACTTATACCAAGATTTTTGATAAGCACTCCCGGTTCATATTTTAGGGTAAACTTTGCATCCACTGGGTTAGGGTACAGCTGTAATTTGTCTTTTAAAGCAAAGTCATTGGCTCCTAGAAATTGATTGTATAATATTTGCAAAGAATCTATAGGTTCTTCACCAAAGGGCATTTCTTCTATGTTTAAACGTAAAAAAGGGTTGTCTATATCATCATCTGCTTTATACACCAATAAATATGCAGAAGTAGAGGAGGTGCCCCTTGCCAAACAACGGGAATCTGCTCCTGCAAAATTAGCACCTTGCATGGCTGCCATTAATTTATCTGCTAGTGTTCCGCTGGCAGTGTTAAAGTTGGTTTGCATATTATTTAATACTGTCTGGTTTAATAAAATATTTCCTTGCACACTATAGGTTGGCCCCTGGATGTCTTCTTTGAAATCATCGGTGGAGTCTCCTGTGAAACCTGCAGTTCTTGGCTCGCCAGAGGTGTTAAAGTCTGCAATACCATATTGTCTAAAAGCCGGATTAAAATTTTGAGAGTTGCAAGAATCATTATCTAATAAATAGGCTATAATTTCATCTGGGCTTGCACCATTATCCATTTGACTAATGGCATTGTTAAGGTTGGAATTAGGGATGCAAACATAGGCTTGGCTATTTACACCTCCGCGGCCAGGTATAATTTTGGTGATAATGTCTATGATACCTCCAAAATTTGCAGCGCCATCAACGCATGATGCTCCTGCAGATCCAATATCACCCGTGGCAGGATCAACGGCTATAATAGAAAAAGTATCTTGACCTTTAGCCGTTAGAGATAGCAAAAAAACTATTAATAGAATATATAAATTTTTCATAATTATTTTTATTAAAGAAACCCTTTTTGATTAATAATTTATTCTCTTATGCCAGGGCTGGTAAAACTTCACCGTCACAAGTTCCAAAACCAATTCTAAGACCATCTTTTTGGCAATAGGCCCTCATTTTAACGGTATCTCCGTCATTAATAAATTTACGTTGGCTACCGTCATTAAGTGTAAGTGGGTTTTGACCCTTCCAAGTTAGCTCCAGCATAGACCCATAACTATCTTTAGTTGGTCCAGAGATGGTTCCGCTACCCAGCATATCACCACTGCGAAGGTTGCAGCCATTTACAGTATGATGGGTTAATTGCTGTGCCATAGACCAGTACATGTACTTAAAGTTTGATTTACACACAAGTGTTGGAGATCCATCTTTTGGCTGTATGGAAGCTTCAAGATTGATATCAAAATTCATAGGGCCGCTTTGATTCAAATAGGGTAGTGGCATCGGTTGTTGTTTAGGACCTTGGGTTCTAAAGGGTTCTAATGCGTCTAGTGTTACAATCCATGGAGATATTGTAGAGGCAAAACTCTTGCCTAAAAAAGGGCCAAGCGGTACATACTCCCAAGCTTGGATATCTCTGGCACTCCAGTCATTAAACTGTACCAAACCAAAGATATAATCTTCTGCCTCTTTAATTGGCACTCGTTTGCCCAGATCATTTGCATCTGTGGTTATAAATGCCATTTCTAGCTCAAAGTCAAGTAATTTACTTGGCCCAAATCCTGGTACACTGTCTTCTCCGGGTCTTGTTTGTCCATAAGGTCTTCTTATAGGGGTGCCAGAAGGAATTATAGATGAACTTCTTCCATGGTATCCAATAGGGATGTGCAGCCAATTTGGTAATAATGCATTCTCTGGATCTCTAAACAAACTTCCAACATTAGTTGCGTGTTCTTTGCTAGCGTAAAAATCTGTGTAATCTCCAACATCTACAGGGAGCTGCATTTCAATTTGATCAAGGTTAAATAAAATCTTGTCACAATGGGCTCTATTTGTTTGTAATTCTTGATTACTTTTCAAGAAAATGTCACTGATACGATTTCTTACTAGTCGCCATGTTTTACGTCCATCTGCAATAAAATCATTTAAACTATCTTGAAGGAAAATATCTTCTGTAAGGTCAATTCCTTTAAAGTATCCAAGTTGGTGTAAAGCACCTAAATCTATGGCGGTGTCACCAATACGGGTTCCAATTGTGATGATGTCATTACGTGTTAAAAACACACCAAATGGGATGTTTTGGATAGGAAAATCACTGTTTTGTGGAACATCAATCCATGAAACTCTTGAGGGGTCGTTTGCAGTTAAAGGCATAATTGTTAATTTCTGTTAGTAAAATCTATATCAAATATATAATTTTAAGAATAGGTAACGATTGCTTTTACTATTTTTGATCTTTAATTAACACAAAGATAGTTTTACTGTTTTTTTTCTTCGGAAATAGTTAGGGTTATTGATGCTGTTTTAGGTTTCAATAATACCATTTATGATGATTTAAAAAACACATAGCATTACACTTATTATTATGAAAAGAGATGAACAAATTTTTGAATTAATCCAAGCAGAACACCAACGCCAGCAAGACGGTTTGGAGCTTATTGCATCAGAGAATTTTGCCAGCCAACAAGTTATGGATGCCGCAGGTTCTGTACTTACTAATAAATATGCAGAAGGATATCCCGGAAAACGCTATTATGGTGGTTGTGAGATTGTTGATGAGGTAGAACAAATAGCCATTGATAGAGCTAAGGCTTTATTTGGCGCTGCTTATGCAAATGTGCAGCCTCATAGTGGGTCTCAAGCTAATACAGCTGTTTTTCATGCTTGTTTAAAACCTGGAGATACTTTTTTAGGTTTTGATTTAGCCCATGGAGGTCATTTAACCCATGGAAGCCCCGTAAATTTTAGTGGTAGAATATACAACCCAGTATTTTATGGTGTAGAGCAAGAAACAGGTATGCTTGATTATGATAAAATTGAAGCCATTGCAATTAAAGAGCAACCTAAAATGATCATTGCTGGTGCTTCAGCCTATTCTCGTGAGATAGATTATAAGCGTTTTAGAGCTATTGCAGATAAAGTAGGTGCTATATTACTTGCAGATATTGCACACCCTGCAGGTTTAATTGCCAAAGGAATCATTGCAGATCCAGTACCACATTGTCATGTAATTACTACCACCACACACAAAACACTTCGTGGCCCCCGTGGAGGCCTTATATTGATGGGTAAAGATTTTGAAAATCCGTTTGGTATTACCCTTAAAAATGGTAACAAACGTATGATGTCTTCTTTGCTTGATGGTGGTATTTTTCCAGGAAATCAAGGAGGACCCCTAGAGCACATAATTGCTGCCAAAGCAATTGCTTTTGGAGAGGCTCTTACCGATGAATTTTTACATTACATGGTTCAGGTAAAAAATAATGCAGCTGTTATGGCGGCAGCTTTTATGGAAAAAGGATATGAAATTATCAGTGGAGGTACAGACAACCATATGATGCTTATTGATTTAAGAAATAAAAACATAACGGGTAAAGAGGCAGAAGCTGCTCTAGGAAAAGCAGACATAACCGTAAATAAAAACATGGTACCTTTTGATGATAAGTCTCCTTTTGTAACTAGCGGAATACGTGTTGGTACAGCGGCTATTACAACTCGTGGTCTTAAAGAAAAAGACATGCAACAAATTGTAGATTTCATTGATGGTGCTATTACTAACCACAATTCAGACAGTAAATTAAATGAAATTGCTATTATGGTAAACAGCATGATGAGTCACAGGCCTTTGTTTGTTTGGTAAGTTATAGCTAGTAATTTAAACTCATAAAAAAACAGACACGGATTTTCCCATGTCTGTTTTTTTTATCCCTCTGGAGGAAACTCTGTGCTTTGATAAGCGCCAGCATCTGCAGGATCATTCCTTGGAGTACCGTTAAGATCTAGAGGTACTAAGTTTGAAATGTTAGGATCTGCGATACCCTCTGCACCAGAGATATTTTTTTCTATATTGAAATTATTTTCACTCGTATCTTCAAAGGCAGGGTCAATGTTTACCACCACGGTATTATCAAACTCATATAGTGGGTTTCCTTCAAAGTTGTTATTAATGTCATTAAAACGAAGTAGGGTACTATTGAGTGAAAAGTTAAAGGCGTTACTTTCATTAATAGGAAATAAGCCTAACTCAATATTTTCACTTCCATAAATAATACAATTGTTAAAATTTGCTTGTGTTAAATCAAAAGCAATAACACCATTTTCTGTCTCTAGGCCATTATCTATTTGCAGGGCAGGAAATGATCTAAAACCATTAGACCAATAATTTACAAAAGTACAGTGGTTAAAAGTATAAGTTCCCCCTAAAGATAGTGCTAAGCTTGATTGCCCACTGTTGTTTATCACTAGGTTTTCTCCGTAGATATTTGCAGTTCTGGCAAGCAGCCCTATATTGGCAGCGTTGTAAATTTGAGTGTTTTTCAGGGTGAGTGTTCTATCTCCATCATTGCTGTCCATGAGTATTCCAACAGAAGCATTTTTAATGGTAGTAAAACTAAATTCATTATTTGTGCTTCCTGCGGTACACCATATGGTGCCCCATTGTCCAGGTACCTCTTCAAATGCAGGCTCAAGTCTATCACTTTCAAAAATAATTTCTCCCTCCATAGCTTCAAGATCTTGGCTTTGTGTTCCGTTTGCTTTTATGGAAGCCGTGTTAGCCACTAGCAACCCACTATTTTTATGGAAATGTATGCGCGCCCCAGGGTCTATAATAAGTTCATCACCCGGACCAACTGCTGCATAGCCGTAAATTACATATGGTTTTTCATTGGTAAAATTTAACTCTGTGTTGTCTAAGAAAAATCCTTCTATGTCAATGGCCTGCTCACCACTACCTAAAGTTAATGTTTCATAAATACCGTCTCCTAGGTCTTCTGGGAATAAAAAAACAGCATCTTTCACTAGGGTTATTAAGGTTACATCTTGTTGATTACCGGCAGTGTCAAACTGTATTTTATCTTCATACAGGAACTCCAAGCCACCTCCAGGTAAGTTGTCTATATCAAGAGTAGTTTCTACAAAAACAAAGATACTATCCTTGGCCAATATGTTTATGTCATTAAAAATTTTGCCAGGTAAGCCATCAACATTTAATCTGTACTGAGAATCTTCTCCCTCACCCAAACGTATGATAGGTATGGTGATATCATCATCACTTGTGTTATATACTTTAAGGTTATAAGTGCTAGAACCAATATTAGTGAAAACAGTATCTAAAAAAACAGTATCTCTTGAAAACTGAAGGTTTCCAGTACTTGGAACAGTTTCAAAATCATTACGGCAAGAACTCCATAGTATTACAGAACAAAACAGAAAAAGGCCATAGGCATACTTCATATATAAAATTTTTTGATAAAAATATAACTTTTTATTGGGTGTAATATCGTAAAAAAGCAAAGATTTGACCTAAGTAACATCTTCACAAAATTTGCTGCCATTTGTTGTTACAATTATAAAGAGGGTAGCACCTTACTTTTTTTCGAAAAACTGAATCTTAAAAAGCTTGTCCCAATTTTTACCTGTTACATAAATAATGTTTGGTTCTCCTTTAGAGGCAATACCATTTAAGACATTTAATTTATTGTGCTGGGTTACTTTCTTTTTTAATCCTTGTAGGTTAATAACACCCTCTACAGCTCCGTTTGCTGGGTCTATTATAGCTATAGCGGGTGTTGTGTAGATGTTTGCGTAAATAGCGCCATTAATCCACTCAAGTTCATTTACGTAATCTATTTTAGTTTTGTTGGTGTACATTTCTATATAGCTTTCTTCTGCAAGGGTTTCTGGGTTTAGTTTCCAGATTTTACTAGTACCATCACTCTTGTATAAGGAGCTACCATCATTACAAAGTCCCCAACCTTGCATACTTTTATTATAGGCAAATGTTCCTGTTTTTTCAAGGGTCTCTAGATTGTATATAAAACCCATAGATTCTCTCCAAGTAAGTTGATATAGCTTATCTTTCATAATTGTTAATCCTTCTGCAAAATACTGCCTATCAAGGGCTATGTTTTTTTCTACACGGCCAGTTTTATAATCTGTTTTTCGAAGCGTAGATTCGCCATATTGTCCTGTACTTTCATATAAAACATCTCCCACAAATTCTAAACCTTGCGTATATGCATTTATATCATGAGGATAGGTCTCTAAAATTTTATAATCATACAATATCGGTGCTATAGATGACAGCACAGTGATAGATTTTGAAACACGATAAATCTTGCCATCGCTTTTGATTTCAGCACTAATTACTTTATCACCAAGAGTTGTGTCAGAGAAGTCAAAATTTCCTTGAAAGGATTCATTTGCTAATGCCTTTTCTCCGTTTACAGTATAGGTAACTGCATCAATAGAATTTCCTTTGTTACTTTTTACAGTAAAAGTTATAGTATCTGCATTTGAAACAGCTCTTTTATTACCTTTAATTTCAATTGAAAAAAGCGTGTTTTCGTTTTGGCTTTTTGAACCACAACTGCTGCAAAAAATTACTAGGAGTAGGGTTACTAAGTAGGTTTTGTATTTCATGAGTGTTGTTTGATATTTGATACTTATTGAACTATCTATTTTCAGGATAATTGCATTATACCCTGTGGCAAGATATTTATTATAAATGATTCTTAAAAATTGTTTGCAAAATTACAAAATGAAGTATATTTGTATTTGGCAAGTCCTACACAACTAGCTCCTGTAGAATCCCCCAGGGCGGGAACGCAGCAAGGGTAAATGGTCGTAGCAGTGTGATGTAGGTAGCTTGCCTTTTTTTGATTTTTATTTAAAATTAGATATATAAAAAAACGCTTTACAGATATGTAAAGCGTTTTTTGTTTCTCTGTAAAATTTATTCTATAATTCCACCACAACTTACTCTTGCTCCCGCAGCTCCAGAGGGTTGAGAAGTAAGATCATCTTCACCTTGGTGTATGATAACTGCCTTGCCTAAAATGTTTTTTGCTGGATCATCACAGCCAATACACCACTGATCTGTAGACATGCTAATGGCTCCAACTCCATTGTTATCTACAGTAAAATTTCCGATATCTCCTTTGTGGTATCCTTTTTCAGATCCCCATGGACCATGATTTTCAAAGGTCGGGTTCCAGTGCCCTCCTGCAGATTTTCCATCTCGTGATGCGCAATCTGCTTTTTCATGAATGTGTATTGCATGCAAGCCAGGAGTTAGGCCTTTGGCCTTGGCGTCAAAATATACAACATCTCCTTTTTGTTTAAAGTATGCTATTGCTTTAGATTTTTTTTCTCCCTTAGACTCTAGAATAACTTTTAATTTTATTGTTTTCATGTCTTGCTTTAATGTGGACTCAATCATTGCTGCTTGCGACTCACCATCTGTTGTTTTTGTTGGCTCTTTGGTGTCGTTTTTACAGCTTGTGGCACTCAATAACACTAGCATGGTTACTAAAATATAATTTTTCATAGTGATAATTTTTAATTGTTAATCTAAGGGCAAGTTACAATTTAACCTTTCGGCAAAAAAAAAGATGCAACGTTTTTTTTTTTAACAAAACACAAAGTAATACAACGCATTAAAGGTAATTTGATTTTATAGACGTGATTACTTCTTTTTATCTCTAAGATCGAGCATATACCAAATCCCTATTTGAAAACGATCATAATTTTTTCCTGTAAAGTGATTTTTTAAATACCCTACCTGCGTTGTAATATTATTATTAATATGATATCCTACAGCTGTATATAATCTGTTTTGACTAAAAACAGGTTCTTGTAGGTTAATAAAAATTTCATCGTAGGCAGATACAAACCAATTTTTATCAATAGGGTAGGAGACTCTAAGTAGATACCGCGCTCTATATTGCGTGTCATTGCCAGAAATTGGGCTGTCTATAAAACGTTGTTCAAATCTATAACGGTGTGTTGCCTTAAATTTTCCCAAAGTGTTTTTACTAGTAAACTGCCCATATAGTCTATGCTCCAGGCTGTTTTGCTCACCGGTTGGTTCACTGAAGGTTCCGTCTGTAGAAATATATCCATACCCTACAGTAGCTGTTGTACTTTTGTTTATATGCCAATTTACTCCCGTTCTTAGCAGTAACTGATTAAAATTTGAACCAAACTCATAGGTTCTATACTGTACCTCTGGAGAAATACTAATTTTATCTGAAAGGCGTGCATTTCCAAAAAACATCAACCAAGATCCAAATTCATCTTGGCCATTTTCTTGTGCCTTTGTGGTTTGAATTGTTACAAGTGTAATAAGCAGTAGTGCAATCGTTTTTTTCATTTCTTTAAAATATAATTTTGGTGTTACTTTTTTTAATTTTTACTAAATACTTTGGTGTCTTTAAAGGGTTTTGTTTTTACCTTAGTCATGGCATCTTTATAGGCCACCCAATCTTTTTCAAAAAAAGCGTTGGTTTTCTCAAGGGCTTCATTGAGTTGGTTTTGGGCATGTTTTAGTAGCGTAATTTCTGTTTGGGTGATCCCATCTGGGCGGCTACCGCCATACCAACTTGCAGTTCTAATTCTATTTAGTACCGTAACCTCAGGATTTCTAGTGATGCCTTGTCGCTTGTCTTCTTTACCTATATAAAGCGCGATAAGATTTTCTATAGTTTCTGAAATCTCAGTACTTGAATCAATAGCTTGTTTGTGCAGCTTTTTGTCTTCTTTTTTTAATGTGTCACTAAAATTAGTTGCGGTGTTTTTACTTTCTACCAATTGTTTTACAGCATCTGCAGCAACTTGGGTCATCTGCTGAACTGTTTTTGAAGTTGCATACCTTTGGTCAATTGCCTTTTGAGAAACAGCTATTCTGGGATCGCTAACCACAGTAATAGAAGTTTGAGTAGTCACACCATCGTTGGATAAAACAACGTTATAGTTCCCTGGTTTTACCCTGCTACCACTTGGTTCATTCTTTCTTTTTCTTATTTTTCTTGAAGGTCTATCTCCACCGGCTTCATTTAAGTACCAAGTCCATCTATAAATACCAGAACTATCTGGAACTTTTCTTTTAAGAGTCCTAATCAAGCGGTCCTGGTCATAAATTTTCATATATATAGAGTCACTTGACAGCTTTTGCTTTTGAGAACTTTCTTCGGTTTTTATACTTGTTTGTTTTGCATTATACCAATAGCTAATGTGCGCCCCAAAAGCTTTGTTTTCTCCTTGGTACATTGCATCTGCGCCAAACCTGCTGCCTGTTGGTTGCTGATAGGCTGCTTGATACGCTGTGGGTGGGGTAAATACTTTTAGCCTTTGCTCTAAAATGCGAGTTTCTTTGGCAATAGCTCTTAGTGGGCTAATATCATCCAATACCCAGGCTGCACGTCCAAAGGTACCTATCACCAAGTCATTTTCTCTTTCTTGAATTACCAAATCTTTTACAGGTACCGTTGGGAATCCATGTGTCCATTTGTTCCAAGTTTTTGCTGCATTGGTAGAGTAATACAGCCCATCATCTGTTCCTAAAAAAAGCAGGTTTTTTTCTTGTGGATCCTCTATTACACAAAGGGCATAACTCTGGGTGTCTTGGGTCCCTACAATTCTTGTCCAAGAACGCCCATAATTTGTGGTGCGGTATGCATAAGGGGTGTAGTCAAACCTTCTGTAGTTGTTTGCTACTAGAAGGGCTTCGGCTTTATTTTTATTACTTGCTTTAATTTGGGTAATCCAACTTCCTTTTGGAAGGCCAGGGAGTTTTGAGATTTCATCCCAAGTGGTTCCTGCATTTTTACTCACATGTACGCGCCCATCATCTGTACCAACATACAATACCTCTTTGTCTAATGTTGAAGGCTCAATCACTAAAATGGTGGTATGGTTTTCGGCGCCTGTTGCATCCATAGTTAATCCGCCACTTTGACTTTGTTTTTGTTTTTCTGGATCATTGGTTGTTAAATCTGGAGATATTACACTCCAAGTAAGCCCTTTGTCCATAGATTTATGCACAAATTGACTCCCAAAATAAATGGTACTTGCATCAAAAGGATCAATATTAATGGCGCTATTCCAATTAAATCTGAGAGTAACATCTGGATCTTCATGAGTTGGTTTTACTGTGTAGTTGTTTCCGGTTTGATGATCATACCTACTAACCGAGCCCTGCTGGCTCATACTCCAGCCGTAGCGGCTATCTTCTCTGTCTGGGACAACATCAAAACCATCACCAAAACTTATTTCTTGCCAATAACTGTTTCTTATGCCTTGGTCCTTCCAAACATAGGCAGGACCTCTCCAGCTACCATTATCTTGCATACCACCGTATACATTGTATGGAAACTCATTATCTACATTGATATGATAAAACTGTGCTACAGGTATATTGCCAATAAAGCGCCAGGTTTTTCCTCCATCTCTGGTAATATTCATGCCGCCGTCATTACCATCTATCATAAAATTTCCGTTGCTTGGATGTATCCACCAGGCGTGATGATCTGGATGTACTCCGTTATCCACACCATATGCAGGCATAAGTTGTTTAAAGTTTTTACCTCCATCTTCACTTACATTAACATAGGTAAACACAGAATACACTCTATTTTCATTTTGAGGGTCTACAAATATATCACTGTAATAAAAAGGTCTGTTTCCAATATCGCTTTTATCATTGGTCTTTGTCCAGGTAAATCCTGCGTCTGTACTTTTATACAGCGCATTTTTTTTGGCCTCTACCAAGGCATATATAATGTTAGGTTTGTTTGGGGCTATGGCAAGGCCAATGCGCCCTAGATCTCCCTCTGGCAGCCCGTCTTTATGAGTGCGCTCTTCCCAGGTTGTACCACCATTGTGAGTTATGAAAATTCCAGAACCTTCTCCTCCAGATGTAAAAAACCAAGGATCTCTTTTATGCTCCCACATGGCAACTATGATTTTATTTGGGTTTGTGGGGTCCATGACCATATCAGCAACACCCGTTTTGTTGTTTTGAAATAAAATTTGTTTCCAGGAATTTCCACCATCGGTAGTTTTATAAACACCGCGCTGCTCATGTTCACCCCATGGAGAACCAATGGCGCCAATATACACTGTATCTGGATTGCTTGGGTCTATGAGTATTTTATGAATATGCCTTGTTTTCTCCAAACCCATGGAGTTCCATGAGTGGCCACCATCTATAGATTTATAAACACCATAGCCGCCGTTTAGACTATTTCTTGGGTTTCCCTCTCCAGTACCTACCCAAATCACGGCGGGGTTAGATTGCTGAATTGCAAGGGCTCCAACAGAGGCTGTTTTTTCGTTATCAAAAATAGGTTTCCAAGTAATGCCACCACTGTTAGATTTCCATAAACCACCAGAGGCCGTACCTACATACATTACCTCTGGGTTATTGAGAACAACATCTATAGCCGTAACACGGCCAGACATGCCTCCAGGACCTATATTTCTTGGCATTAAATCTTGCAAGTAATTAATAGGTAATTCTTGAGATAATAGCGTGGCTGAGATGCAAATAAGCAACAATAATAGACTTTTTTTCATGGCTAGGTTTTCCTTTAAATATAAGTACTAAATATAAACAAGCAAAACGTGATACTTGCGTTTGAATTCTTAAAATACACTTAAATTTTTTTTGGGTATTGAGATGTGTTTTTTAATAGCAGTTTAACGTTTGTGTTTTTTAAATAAACAGAATAAGCCGTAATTTTATAAGCATGAATAAACCTTCAAAAAATACGTCATCACAGCATCAAAAATCTGGATTTATATTCACCAAACACAGTGCAAAACAGGAATCTATCTTTGATCGTTTATTTGGTGTTTTTCAAGAGCTCATAACCCATACCTCTGGTGATTTTGATGAAGCTATAGATTGGTTGCGCCAGCTAGATCAAGAGTATAAGATTACCACTGATGAATACACCATTGATGATTTTATTCAAGAATTAAAAGATCGAGGCTTTATAAGAGAAGAGTTTGAGCAAGATGGTACTAATGGACCTGGACAAGGTGATGGAAAACTATCTATTACAGAAAAATTAGAAAGATCTTTAAGAAAACGTGCCCTAGAGCAAATCTTCGGAAATATAAAACGTTCTGGGCAAGGAAATCATAAAACCAAACAACTTGGATTTGGTGATGAACAATCTGGTGATTTTAGGCAGTATCAATTTGGTGATGCCATGGATCAAATCTCCATGACCGAAAGTATTAAAAATGCCCAAATTAATAATGGCATTGGAGATTTTCGCCTAACAGAAAGTGATCTTGTAGTAGAGGAGTCTATGCATAAATCTCAAATGAGCACCGTACTTATGATAGATATTAGCCATTCTATGATTTTGTATGGAGAGGATAGAATTACTCCTGCAAAAAAAGTAGCCATGGCCCTAAGTGAACTAATCACCACCAGATACCCCAAGGATACTCTTGATATTTTAGTTTTTGGGAATGATGCCTGGCCTATCAAAATAAAAGATTTACCCTATCTAACTGTTGGGCCTTACCATACCAATACTGTGGCAGGATTACAATTGGCTATGGATATGCTCAGAAGAAAAAGAAATACCAACAAACAAATTTTTATGATCACAGATGGTAAACCAAGTTGTTTGCGTTTGCCCGACGGAAGGTACTATAAAAACAGTAATGGTCTTGATGAGCATATTGTAAATAAATGTTATATGATGGCCGCCCAGGCAAGAAAATTGCATATTCCTATCACAACTTTTATGATTGCTAGTGACCCATATTTGCAACAATTTGTAGATCAATTTACTCAGGCCAATCAAGGAAAATCTTTTTATACCGGTTTGCAAGGGCTGGGAGAAATGATTTTTACAGATTACGAAACCAATAGAAAACGAAACCTTAGATAATAGCTTACAAAATAAAAAATAACACAAGAATAGACCCTTACTTATGGACATACAAAATTGCAGTACTTTCGGAGCCCTAAAAAAATCTGGATACCAATACAAATCAATCAAAGACGAATTGCGCAGTAACCTATTGAAAAAGTTAACAAAAAAGCAAACTGTGTTTGAAGGCATACACGGCTACGAGTATACAGTTATCCCGGAGCTAGAACGCGCTATTTTATCAAAACACAACATTAACTTACTGGGGCTTCGTGGGCAAGCAAAAACTCGTTTGGCAAGACAAATGGTTACTCTTTTGGATGATTATATACCCGTGGTTGCGGGTAGTGAAATAAATGACGACCCTTTTAAACCTATTTCTAGATTTGCACAACATTTAATTTCAGAAAAAGGAGATGATACTCCTATTACTTGGCTACATCGTGATATGCGATTTTCTGAAAAACTGGCCACTCCAGATGTTACCGTTGCAGATATTATTGGTGATGTAGATCCTATAAAGGCTGCAAATTTAAAATTGAGTTATGCTGATGACAGAGTGATACATTTTGGGATGATACCAAGGGCCAATAGATGTATTTTTGTTATTAATGAATTACCAGATTTGCAAGCGCGTATTCAAGTTGCCCTCTTTAATATTTTGCAAGAAGGTGATGTTCAAATTAGAGGTTTTGCCTTAAGGTTGCCACTTGATATTCAATTTGTGTTTACAGCAAACCCAGAAGATTATACCAACAGAGGTAGTATTGTAACTCCCCTTAAAGACAGAATAGGATCTCAGATACTAACCCATTATCCTCAAACCTTAGAGACTGCCAGAAGTATAACGGCCCAAGAAACTGCAGCCGCAGCCGCAGAGAAAGAAACTGTATATGTCCCAGAGTTGGCAAAAGACATATTAGAGCAAATTAGTTTTGAAGCTCGTGAGAGTGAATTTATCGACTCAAAAAGTGGAGTTAGTGCTCGATTGAGTATTACTGCATTTCAAAACTTGCTGAGTACTGCAGAGCGCAGGGGTTTAAAAAACGGTAATCTAGAAACAGCTGTTCGGTTGAGTGACTTTTTAGGAGTCATACCCTCCATTACAGGTAAAGTAGAGTTGGTCTATGAAGGTGAGCAGGAAGGAGCCAATGAAGTGGCCAAGCAATTAATTGCAGACGCTGTTAAAACTCAATTTTTGCTCAATTTTCCTAAAATAGAAAAGCTTCAAAAGCAAGATGACAAAGACCCTTATCATGAGCTCGTAAATTGGTTTTTTGAGCAATCTAGCTTTGAGTTACTTGATACTTTAGATGATCAGGAGTATCAATTACAGCTCGATAGAATAGAGCCTCTTGATGATTTAATACATAATTATGCCCCCCAAGTCTCCAATGATGACATTCCATTTATGAAAGAGTTTATTTTATGGGCACTGGTGGAATTAAAAAAGTTGAGTAAATACAACTTAACAGATGGTGTTAGGTTTAAAGATATGTATGGCGGGTATATAAGTGGTTTATAAAATTATCTACTTATAAAATAAAAATCTCGATAGAATACTATCGAGATTTTTATTGTTATATATTAATAAAGCTTAGCCAACAAGATTTATTACCTCCAGGGCTGCACGCTCTCCAGCAATCATTGCAGCGTTTAATGAACCGTTTAACTGCGTATCTCCTGCAAGAAAAATTGTTTCTGTAAGTCTTGTCTCAGAGGGTAGCATTTCATACTGTATGTCTTGTAGATTTGGTAAAGCCATTGGTATATTATACTGTTTTATAAAGGTGCTGGTGTTTATATTGCACAACGCTTTCAACTCTTTTTGAACCCCTGTAACAAGTTGCTTGTTTGTTAGGTTTTGCGTGTCTATAACTGTAACAGACAGGAGCTCTTTTGTTGTCCTAGCGCTCGTTTGTAGACTTGTGTGATAAAAAACATTGTTTACAAGTGCATTGGGCGCCGCAATTAGACCAATTAATGGTTTTTTAATCTCTCTTTTATCTACTTCAAAATAAAGCGTTTCACAAGATTTCCAGAGCGTATTTTGGTTTTTTAAATTAGCAACCAACTCACTGGCCTGGGTTGCAATAATAGTAAAGTTGCTTTTTAAGGCCTCTCCAGATTCAAGTTTAATACTACCGTTTTCTACACTTTTTACTTTTGTATTTAACGTGCAGGTTGTGCTTTTTAATTTTTCAAACAATTGCTTGGGTATGGCCTCAATGCCATCCTTTGGCAAGGCAGCATTTCCTTCAGCAAACATCTTGTAGACAAACTCAAACATTCTGCTAGAGGTCTCTAGTTTATTTTCAAGAAAAATTCCACTAAAAAAAGGAGTAAAAAAATCTGTAATTATAGCATTAGAAAATCCAATTTCTTTAAGGTATGCTGCGGTTGTTTTTTCTTTTTGAGTAAATATGTTTTGAATTGATTTTTTCTTTAACCTTCTATTTAATGCTAGTATTTTAAGTTTGTCATTTACTGTTCCAATCCCAGAGAATAGGGTAGGTAGTAAAAGTGATAGGTTTCTTAAAGGATCTCCAATGATTTTTTGTTTTCCATTTTTAAATATAGCAGCTCCAGGTAAAAACTCTTGCAATGCCAAGGCATCAAAGTCTAGGTATTTTTTTGCAGCCGGATACGCAGTTAATAAGATTTGGAACCCATGATCTAGGCTATATCCATCTACCACGTCTGTTTTAACTCTCCCGCCAAGTCTATCTGTGGCCTCAATTATTGTAGCCGACAGCCCGTGTTCTTCTAAAACCCTAGCAGCAATTAACCCACTAATTCCTCCTCCAATGATATGTATGGGTGGTGATTTTTGTTTCATGGTTTGCTTTTAAGTGATATTTAAGAGTTAAAAAAAAACAAAAATATTGTTTTATTGATAGTTAAAACCAATGTTTAACGTTTTGTAAGGTAAATTGAATGATTATTACAGATACATTTACATTTATAAAATTTATGTCAAAATGAATAAAATAGCTATTGTCCGTTGCGAGCACTTTAATGCCGCACATCGTTTACATAATAAGAATTGGAGCGATCAGAAAAACAAAGATGTTTTTGGAAAATGTAACAATCCAAATTATCATGGCCATAACTATGACCTTGAGGTAAAAGTGATTGGAGATTGTGATCCAGATACTGGGTATGTAATAGACACAAAAATATTGTCTGACCTAATAAAAAAATATGTGCTAGATAGGTATGATCACAAAAACTTAAATCTAGACACCCAAGAGTTTAAGGATGTAAATCCAACAGCAGAAAATATTGCTATCTCCATCTATAACTTACTTAAGCCCAAATTGGCTTCTGATTTGGAGCTGAAAATTAAGCTCTATGAAACCCCAAGAAACTTTGTTGAGTACCCATATTAACAAAAATTAGTTGTTTTTTAAACAAGCACCATGAATTTAGATATACCAATTAAAAACCGCCTGTCTTCACAAGATACATCTGCACCCTCTATGTATGACATAGCCATTGATACCATAGATGGAAAGGCCATAGATTTTTCTTCTTTTAAGGGAAAAAAAATACTTTTTGTGAATGTTGCTTCTATGTGCGGCTTCACAAAGCAGTATAAGGAATTACAGAAGTTAAGTGCTACCTATAAAGATTCACTGGTTGTTGTTGGAGTGCCTTGTAATCAATTCGGGAAACAAGAACCTGGTGATGCTGCTGAGATACAAAGTTTTTGTCAAGCAAATTATGGGGTGACATTTGTAGTCACAGAAAAAGTTGATGTAAAAGGGGCAAATCAACACCCTTTATACACCTTCCTTACCTGTGAGACCTTAAACGGTAAAAGAGATTCTACCGTAAAATGGAATTTTCAGAAGTACATTGTTAGTGACAAAGGAACCTTGATAGACCACTATTATTCTATAACAAGCCCACTAAGTAAAAAAATAACCAAGCACTTGTAGTATACTACCCTAACCCATCTAGATATAGCATCGCATTTTCTTGATGGGTTTGTTGTTTTTCTTGGGGCATTTTATCATACATACGCACGAGCATTCCAAGGCGAGGGTTTGACAAGAAAAATGCTCTGTGTGTATTCATAAATCTCCAAAATAGACCATCCCATGTGGCTTGCCAATCACCTTTTTTATAGTTGCTCATTTTTATGATGTAGTTACTGCCACTAATATAGGGTTTGGTTGCCATTAGTCCGCCATCTGCGTATTGACTCATACCATACACATTGGTAACCATTACCCAGTCATAGGAGTCAATAAATAGTTCCATAAACCAGCGGTATACTTCATCTGGATCAAACTCACATAACATCATGAAGTTTCCTAAAATCATTAGCCGTTCTATGTGGTTGCAATATCCTGTCTCTAGTATTTTTTTAATTGTTTGATCAATGGGAGCAATGCCCGTTGTGCCGTCATAGAAAGATGCTGGTATTTTCTTTTTAAAATTCCAATAATTGGTGGTGCGCTCATGGCTACCTCTTGATTCATAAATACCTCGTATAAATTCTCTCCAACCAATAATTTGGCGCACAAAGCCTTCTGTAGAGTTTATAGGCACCTTATTTTTTTTAGCAAAATCTAAACAGGCATCAATAATTTCTGTGGGAGTAATTAAACCCACATTAAGCATTGGAGTTAATACGCTATGATTTAAAATAGAGTTTTCTGCAACTATTGCATCTTCATATACACCAAATTCCATAAAACGTTGCTCGAAAAATTGCTGTAACCAAGATTTTGTAGCTTCAAAACTAGTAGGGTATAAGGCATAAGGAGTAAGACTTCCTAAATGGTTAGAAAAATGAGTGTTTACATATTGTGTTGCCTCTATAGTGTAAGAGTCAAGATCTGGAAATGAAATGGCTGGTGGCACTTTTTTTGCTGGATATTTCTTTCTGTTTTCTGTATCATAGGTCCATTTGCCTCCCATTGGCTTAGCCTCTGGATCCATTAGTATGTTTCGCTTTTTTCGTTGCTCTTTGTAAAAAGTTGTTTGGTGGTATTTCTTTTTATGTTTTCCAAAAAAGGGAAGCAAGTCTTCTTTTGTGTTTAAAAACAGTGGGTTTTCCATTGTTTTAAAAGAGATGTCTAAAGCTTTACACCCTTCTTGAATTCTTTTGTTAAGCCAGTTATCTGTAGGGTCTATATAATTTATGTGGCTAATACCTTGTTTTTTTAACTCTGGTAGTAGCTCCCTTATATCTGAAATTTTTTGGATAGATTCTACGTAGGTTACCTCCCTGTTTTTTTCTTTTGTAAGAAAATCTGAATAGCGCTTCATGGTTGCTCTATGGAAGGCTATTTTTTGTTTATGGAAAGGATACTGTTTAAAAAACAAATATTCTTCAACTAGGTACATAGGTGCATCTGTATCAAAAAGAGGTGACTCCTTAAATAGTTGGTGCGGAAATATAAGATGGATCTGTTTCATTTGTTTGAGCTGCAGCGTTTACTGCAATATTTTACGTGTTCCCAGTTTTTCTCCCATTTTTTACGCCAAGAAAAGGGAAGCTTACACACTGTGCATATTTTTTGAGGGAGATGTTGTTTTTTCATTTTTAAAACTTAGGTAATTCTTCTACTCTAGCGTATGGGAATTGTGCTATTTTTTTTAAAGCATAATAACTGTTCAGCCCAGAGATGCCAACGCTATTGCTAGCCTGCAAGTCTATATCATCATCAACCATTGCACTATCATCGATAATTAGTTTTTGTATTTCACCAATTACCATCACCGTGCCATTGTGTTTGATTTCTAATGTTTCAATAAACTGCATCCCCATTTTAAAAGTGCTTTGTTTTACAAAAGGGGCCAAGATGTCTTTGTGGTATTGCTGGGTGAGCCCGCAGTGTTCAAATTCTGACTCTTCTTGGCTAAATTTAGCTGAGGTATAGTGCGCGTTTTTTACAAAACTAGGATGTATATGATTTATGGTATAGGATCCATTTTCTTGAATGTTTCTTAGCGTGTGTCCTGCTTCAGGGGTTTGAGGCCTTGAAATAAACCCTAGTAAAGCTGGATTGCTACCCAGATGTACCACTGAGCTGAAGATGGCTAGATTTGATATTTTAGAATCACTAATGCTTCCTATAAGGTTTGCAGGTTTTATACCAGTAACAGCATTAATTATTTTTAGCCTACTAATGCGGCCTAGGTGCTCAATATCTTTTTTAGTGTAAATCATTGTGTTTTTTATTTACATGTGTTTGCAATATTTTCTTTTTCTCTTTTTGTACCGCTGGGTGCTTTTTATGTCCCCATATTTTATCTCTAGCCTTAGCTGCGCTTTGTTGCAAATCTACAATAGGAAAGGGATACTGCTCACCAATATACACATTACAAAAGGTTTGCTCCATAGAAGACATTTTCCAAGGTTCATGTATAAAGGCAAGAGGTACATTGGCTAGCTCTGGAACCCATTTTTTTATAAAGACGCCCTCTGGATCATGCTCTTGAGAGTTTTTAACAGGATTGTATAGACGTACAGTATTTATACCCGTGGTGCCCGCTTGCATCTGGAATTGTGGGTAATGAATACCTGGCTCATAATCTAAAAACTGTCTTGCCAGGTGGTAGGTGCCCTCTCTCCAATCTTGATCTAGGTTCATGGTTAAGAAAGAAACTACCATGGCGCGCATTCTAAAATTTATCCACCCAGTTTCTTCTACCGCTCTCATACATGCATCTATTAAAGGGATTCCAGTATTTCCTGTTTTCCAGGCTTTAATGAAAGCTTCATTTTTTGTGTGCTGTAAAAGCTCATAGCCACTATTTATACAATGGGTTTCATAGCTGCAATCTACCTCAAATTTTTGTATGAAATGGCAATGCCAATGCAATCTGGTAAGCATGGCAGAAAATGCTTTGCTGTTTTTTGTACCAGATGGGTGAGTGCCTATGTATTGAAATGCCTGTTTTACACTCATGTTTCCCCAAGCCAAATAAGGAGATAGCCTACTGCAGCTTAGCCTACTTTGAGCTGGTTTTGAAATATGCTTTTGGTATTTAAATCCTCTTTTTTCTGCAAATGATTTTATATAACGCCATGCATTTCCCTCTCCAGCTGGTTGGTAGTGTTTTGAGTAGTCTTTAAGTTTTGATTCCAATTTTTTAGGAAGTAGGAAAGGATGCGATAACAGTTTCTGACTTGTTATAGAGAAATTATTTTGCTGCACCGGTGTGTGCATTTTTGCTTGCCATTGTTTGCTCCAATCAATTCTGTTTTTAATACCTCTTAAAATACCATCGCGTTGAAATTCTTCCCAACAAATATCATTTGTTTTTGCAAAAGAGGCTACCTTCTTATCACGCTGCCAGGTTGTTTTTGTAACACTTTCTCTGTAGCTATATATGTGCTGGATATCAAAAATGTTGCTTAGGTGTTCAAAAATAGCTTCTGCAGATCCGTAGAAAACATTTACAGATCTATTAAAAGGGGCTAGGGTTTTATTTATAGCCTCAATAGAGTGGTATATAAACTGCAGGTGGCGATCACTGGTATCTGGGTAGGTAATTATACTAGGCTCAAAAAAATAAACTATACGGTAGTCTATATTGGCATTTTCTGCACAAGAAAACCCCTGGTGATCTTGAGTGCGAAGATCACGCTTAAGCCAGACAATATTGATTGGCTTTGTGCTCAATAGATAATTTGTTTTTTACATTTTTTCCAATACCCAAAAAATGAAGGGAAGTAACCCTTGACATCAAACATCGAATCTCTAGGGTCTTGCGTTCCTTTGTAATGCTTGTTTAAAGGATGTTCTTTAAAAAATAAGTTTGTTAGGCCATACTGCTGTTGCAAACTAGAAAATTCACCTACATAAATTTGAATGTTTGGTATGTTTTGATGTGCAAGGTCTAAAATGAAATCAAGGGTTTTTTGTGACACAGGATATTTGTCAAAACAAGAGGGCTCTAATAGCAAAATTCTGTTTGCAGAGATATCCTCTTTCCAGAGGGGATCAAGATTATACATCGTATAAATACAATTTGGCAGGTTCTGCGCTATTTTAATTGGGCCTTTATTTGGCAGGGGTGTTTTTAATACAAAAGGGCTTGTCTGTTTTAAAACCTCTGGAACAGCCATATCACTAAAAGCCTCATAGGGTATATCTAGAAAAGTGTCTTTTTGATTGGTAAAACAATAGGTATTAATGTTTTCTTGATTGGCTACATACTTTTTATTGGCATTAGCTCCCGCTACCCATTGCCAGTTTAGTGCATTGCTTGCCCAATCTGCATCTAGTAGGTGGTAATACATCCATTTTGCAGGAGTTTTCCAATGGCTGCGGCCGATATTGCATGAGATGGCAGCTATATACATCCTGAGGTGGTTGTGCAGGTATCCCGTTTTATAAAACTCTTGTGTGGCGCTATCTATAGCATTTATACCTGTGGCAGCCTCCAAGATTGCTTTTGGCACTTCTGTATTTGATACAGGTGCTTGAGTGTGCTTTATGTCTTGGTTTATGACCTCCCCTTTGGCAATCCATACTTGTTGCCAGTAATCTCGCCAGGCTAGTTCTTGAATAAACTTTTCTGCCTGCTGGGGATGGTGCCCTTTTTTTAAAATTTCGTCAAAAATAAATTTTGTAGAAATAACACCTCTAGAGATGTAGGGAGACAAATAGGATACAGCGCCATTTATGTAGTTTCTAGAGGCTCTGTATTTTAAAGGATCTATGGCGTCAATGCGTTTGAGAATCTCTTTATATGATGTTGGAAAGGTGAGCGTTTTATCTTCAGGTAATTTCATTTAACGCTTACTTATCTTGTTGCCAGAGATGGCTTTTTGTCTAGAGCATTTAAAACGTGTAATGTCTTGGTTTCTTTTTTTAAGATGTTTTTGACTTACACCACTATTTACACGTTTTCTCCAACGCTTAAAACTAGATTCCTTAAGGTTTCCACGCATTACTTTAATGACCTCCTTTTCTGGAAGCCCAAATTGAAATAGTATGGCCTCAAAGGGTGTGCGGTCTTCCCAGGCCATTTCTATGATACGGTCAAGTTCTCTTTCAGTAAAAGTGTCGCTGGCTGTAGCCATATTTATGAAGGTGTTTTTGCTAACGATTCTAGTTTTTTCATTACTTGTTCTGCCTCATAGGCTTTTTGATCACTAGCTTTTCTATTTGTTTTGGATAGATCGAAAGACTCTTTAGTGAGTTTTTGATAGGCTTCCTCTAGGGTCTGTTTTTCTGATTTCTTTTTAAATAGTCCAAACATATATCTGTGGTTTTTTAATTTTATTTCCGCTATGATTACATTGTAAAAGTAAATAATGTTTCATGCTTTAATGTTAAAGTTAAACAAAAATATCAAGCGTTATATTTTTTTGAATTCTCTTAATTTGAGGTCTAAAACTATAGAATCTTAGATTATAGCAGTGGTTTATTATTAATTGTTTAAATTGCTTCCCTAATTAACAAACACTTTATATTATGAAAAAAAGTATACTTTTTATTGCCCTTTTACTCTGCATAGGTTCAGTAAATGCTCAAGATTATTTAGATATTTTCAAAGCCTCTTTCTCCTCAGCAAGTTTAGGGAATGTTGATAATGAAAATGCCGAGACAGATGTAACTAACACAAATATTGAACTTTACATGCCCATACCAATTACTCAAAAGGCTGTTATTCTTGCAGGTTTTACCTATGAAAATACAGGCCTAGGTAATATGTTTTTTGATTTTGGTGAATCACAGTATGATTTTGTGGATGGAAGCAAGAATTTAATCATGACAAGACTCAATCTAGGTGTGAAGATCAACCATGGTAACAAGTGGAGTGGTACTTATGTAGCGTTGCCAAAACTAGCATCAGATTTCAATGATCTTGGATCAGATGATTTTCAGATGGGTGGTCTTGCCTTGTTAGAGAAGAAATACTCTAGCAGAAAGGTTCTTAAATTTGGTGCTTACGTGTCCTCAGAGAATTTTGGTACAACCGTTACACCAATAATTGGTCTTTGGTACAAATCAAAAAATAGTAAGTTTTACGTAAATGCCACTCTACCTATACGCGCAGATGTAAACTACTCTTTAACAGATGCCTTTAGTTTGGGAGCTAACTTATTGTCTTCAGTTAAATCTTATAACCTTTCTAATGAAAGAAATTCAGAATATTATGTTCAAGAAGAGTCTATTCGACTCTCTGCTTTTGCAGCCTACGGATTTTTAAATGATATGCTTATTGTACGTGCAAGAGTTGGTCTAGATACTACAGATTATGCTCTTTATGATAAAGATGCCTTAAGTGTTGTACAAGTACTTACAAAACAAATAGGTAACAGAAAAGACGAAGATAGAAGAAACTCAGAGTTTGCCGCAGCTCCTTTTGTTGGATTAGACTTTATTTTTAGAGTTGGTTTATAAAACATATTTTTATTTCATCGTTTCTTGTAAACTTTGAGATTGTCATTAAAATATACCAAGCATAAAAATCCCGCATCCTTTTTGGATGCGGGATTTTTTGCATATGATAGTGCTTTGTTTACCATTGTTAAAGACTATTGAACTAGTGCTTTTAATATCTGATGGGTAGTGTCTTGAGATTTTAATATAATTAAATACATAGCCGGTTTATAACTTGAAAGGTTTAGGGTTAACGTATTTTGATGCCTTACATTAAACCGCTGCAGGAGTTGCCCGTTTAAGTTATATACATCTAAATAGGTAAATGGCTCAATATTAATTACAGAAAATTCGTTTACAATTGGGCTACTAATAACTTTACTGTTATTTATAGTTGTTTGGATTTGTGGTTTGTCTAGAATAATGTTTTCACAATCTTCAATAATGTCTAGATCTGCATAAAAAGAGACTCCGTCTTTAAACACGCAAGCTACTCTTCCTGCTGAATTAACATTAGGGTCTCCACCCGGGGCATTAATTAACGATAGTGACCCAACACCCTCTACCCAAATTGCATCGTTTTCACTGATTGTATTAGAGGTAGCCGGAGATAGATAAAAATGGCGGTATAGGTTTAAATCTACAAGTGGAAGTAGTGTAATGGCATCCACTTTATAGTAACCTGCATCTTCTAGAAAGGGAGAGGCAGGGTTTTTAATGTTTATTGAGTCTCCAACCTCTAGGGAGAAATCGTATAGAAGATAATCTCTACTGCCACTAGGCAGAATGGTTTTTAAGTACACTTTTTTTTCAGTAACATCTTCTCTGAGTAAAAACCCCCTTGATATGAAATGGTATCCGTCAAGCACTTTATAATTCATTGCATCTACTATGGTGTCTCCATTTGTGTAATATATATCTGTAGAGCAGCCACTAAAACAATACCGAACACTCCATTGGTTGTAAGTATCTAATAATGGTGTGTACTCTTGGCAAACCGCTAGATTAGATAAAAACAGCAATAGTATGTAAAGTGATTTTTTCATATAAGTAGTAAATGTATAAAATGTTTACGTTGTTTGAAGTTAAAGTAAAATTAAATAAGTAGGGCGCAACAAAACAATAACTTGGGGCTTCGCTGTGCTAATTTAACAAATAGTAGCGCCAGATACTGCTTCTTCTATTGTTAGAAAATATGTAGCAGAGGTAATTAAACCCTTAGAATAAAACGCTTTATTTTATCCTTAAAAATGGTATAAAATAAAACCCCGTTAACAATTTGTTTACGGGGCTATTTTGCGGAGAGTAAGGGATTCGAACCCCTGGAGGTGTGACCCTCAACAGTTTTCAAGACTGCCGCATTCGACCACTCTGCCAACTCTCCAAAGTGTCTATTGAGGCTATATACCTCAACGCGGCTGCAAATATAACAAGCTTTTTTCTAGTAGACAATCTTTAGTTTTAAAATTTCAAAAAATTGTATAACACAAATTTTAAAAACCTCACTACCTTTGTATTATGGAACATTGGTACTATTATCCTTTACTAATTGTAGTTGGTTTTATTGTAGGTTTTATAAATACTGTTGCTGGCGGTGGCTCCTTACTTTCATTGCCAGTACTCATATTTATGGGCTTGCCCCCAACACTCGCTAATGGTACCAACAGGGTTGCAATTGTCATACAAACGGCTCTTGCCACTGCGGGCTTTAGAAGCAAAGGTGTTAGTACGTTTCCTTTTAATATATACCTTGGTATTGCTGCTTTTTTTGGTAGCCTGCTGGGAGCTAAAATTGCTGTAGATATAGACGAGGCTATTTTTAATAAGGTGCTGGCCATTATTATGGCTGCGGTTATTTTGATTATCATTTTTAAGCCAAAAACCAATCTAACTAATTTACAAGAGCGCCTTACCGGTAAATATCTTTGGCTGGGTATTATTGTTTTTTTCTTTTTGGGTATTTATGGAGGTTTTATTAATGCTGGCATAGGTTTTTTAATCATTTTGTATTTGCATTATTCACATTATATGAGTTTGGTTAGGGTAAATGCTACCAAAGTATTTGTAGTATTTATATATACCCTTGGCGCATTGGCCGTATTTATATTTAATGATAAAGTAGACTTTAAAATAGGACTTATTTTAGCAATTGGAAATGCTGCAGGGGCTTGGGTGTCAAGTCGTCTTTCAGTTAAAAAAGGGGATGGGTTTATTCGCGCCTTTTTAATTGTTATGGTGAGTATTATGGCCATTAAGCTTTGGTTTTTTTAAAAGCTATTTGCTGTTTAGACCATAGATAGCTCACTTTATAATAGTATTTTTATACCTTATTTATAATTTTCTTAACCCTTACTTGTCCAACTCCTTTTACTATGAATACAAGACAACAACAACTACAAGCTTTCGATAGATTACTGACCATAATGGACCAGTTAAGAGAGCAGTGCCCCTGGGATAAAAAACAGACCATGGAGAGTTTGCGTCATCTCACCATAGAAGAGACTTATGAGTTAGGAGATGCTATCTTAGACAATAACTTAGAGGAAGTAAAAGGAGAGTTGGGAGATTTGTTGTTACACATTGTGTTTTATGCAAAAATTGCCAGTGAAACAGATGCCTTTGATATTGCAGATGTTTCCAATGAAATTTGCGAGAAACTAATTTCCAGACATCCTCATATTTATGGAGACCTTAGGGTAACAAATGAAAAACAAGTAAAACAAAACTGGGAAAATTTAAAACTAAAAGAAGGGAAAACTAGCGTTTTACAAGGTGTGCCAAAATCACTGCCTGCGCTGGTTAAAGCCATCAGAATTCAAGACAAAGTAGCAGGTGTTGGTTTTGATTGGGAACATCCAGAACAGGTTTTTGAAAAACTGCAAGAAGAGCTTGCCGAGTTAAAAGTTGAGGTAGCTGCCAAAAACCAGCAAAAGATGGAAGCTGAGTTTGGTGATGTTTTGTTTTCTATGATTAATTATGCTCGTTTTTTGAACATTGATCCAGAAAATGCCCTTGAGCGTACCAATAAAAAATTCATCAAACGTTTTCAGTATCTAGAGAAAATGGCCAGCCAGCAGGGTAAAGCTCTTAAAGACATGACATTGAAGGAGATGGACGTATATTGGGAGCAGGCCAAGACTCTTTAAAATACTTTACAAAGATGTAATCTATTAGTAGTATTTTTATAGTTCTATAAAATACCTATGTTACTACATTAATTAAAACCAGAAAGCCTTAAATATGAAAATAGCAATAGTTTGTTATCCAACCTTTGGAGGAAGTGGCGTAGTAGCCACAGAATTAGGTCTAGCACTTGCAGATCACGGCCATGAGGTTCATTTTATTACTTACAAACAACCAGTGCGTTTAGATTTACTTTCCAAGAAAATCTATTTTCATGAAGTTACCATACCAAAATACCCATTGTTTAAATACCAACCCTATGAGTTAGCCCTTTCAAGTAAGCTAGTAGATATGGTTAAATTATATCAAATAGATATTATGCACGTTCATTATGCAATACCTCATGCTTATGCAGGGTATATGGCTAAACAAATGTTGGCCCAGGCAGGTATTGAAATTCCTATGGTTACCACCTTGCACGGTACAGATATTACCTTGGTAGGAAATCACCCTTTCTACAAACCAGCGGTAACTTTCAGTATCAACAATAGTGACTGTGTGACGTCTGTCTCTCAAAGTTTAAAAGATGATACCTTGCGTTTGTTTGATATTAAAAAGATAATTAATGTGGTCCCTAATTTTATCGATACACAGCGTTTTGAAAACCAATTCACAGATTGTCAACGCTCTATTATGGCTTTGCCCCAGGAGCGTATTATTACCCATGTTAGTAATTTAAGACCCGTTAAACGGGTGCAAGATGTAATTCAAATATTTAATTTGGTACAAAAACAGATTCCTTCCAAATTACTAATCGTTGGAGAGGGACCAGAAAAAGAGCCTGCAGAAGCCTTAGCAGAATCCCTAGGTATTGCAGATAAAGTTGTATTTCTTGGAAACAGTAATGAGGTGGATAAAATAGTATGTTTTTCAGATCTTTTTCTGTTACCCTCAGAGAAAGAGAGCTTTGGTCTAGCAGCCCTAGAGGCAATGGCCAGCGGAGTACCAATTATATCTAGTGATACAGGAGGACTCCCAGAGGTTAACATTGCAGGAGAGAGTGGTTATTTAAGTGCTGTAGGAAATATTAAAGAAATGGCAGCAAATGCCATAAAGATTTTAAAAGATGATGCTACTCTAGCCAGTTTTAAAGCAAATGCAAAGAAATCTTCTCTGCGCTTTGATACAAAACTAGTAGTCCCTCAATATGAGGCTTTGTATGAGCGTGCGCTTTTAAAGCCTGCAGTGGTTTAATTTTTTACAATCACCTATTTTTTTGATGTAAAATAGTGTTATGTTACCTGTAATAATGCTATTTTTAGACATCAATATCTTATTTTGAAACAGCTTCTGCAAGAATTACAAAACCAGTTAAAAGGGACGCTCTTTTTTGACGATTTACACAAAACCATCTACGCTACAGATGCCTCTGTGTATCGTAAAATACCATTGGCAGTTGCCTACCCTTCAGGCAATCAAGACATACAGCAATTAGTTCATTTTTCACAAAAAAATGCGATTTCCTTAATCCCAAGAACAGCAGGAACATCACTAGCTGGGCAATGTGTGGGTGAAGGCATTGTTGTGGATGTCTCAAAACATTTTACTGAAATTATAGCCCTAGATAAAGCTGCAAAAACAGTGAGGGTTCAGCCCGGTGTTATTAGAGATGATCTCAATAATTATCTAAAACCTTATGGTCTATTTTTTGGACCTAATACATCCACATCAAACAGGTGTATGATTGGTGGTATGGTAGGTAATAATTCTAGCGGAACCACTTCAATTCAGTATGGAGTTACCAGAGATAAGGTTTTGGCTTTAGACTGTATATTGTCTGACGGGTCCCAGGTTTGTTTTTCTAGTATTTCTAAAGAAACATTTATAGAAAAAACAAAACTAGACTCTCTTGAGGGATCTATCTATAAAAAGCTTCATGGTGTATTAGATAGTAAAGAGGTACAACAAGAAATTCGAAAGCAGTTTCCTAAACCAGAAATTCATAGGCGCAATACTGGATATGCCCTTGATGAACTTATAGATACAGTTATTTTTGGTGGTAACAACGCTTTTAATATGTGTAAAATTTTGGCAGGTAGCGAGGGTACCCTAGCCTTTACAACTGCCATCACCTTGCAGCTTGATACCTTACCTCCAGAGAAAACAGCCATGTTGGTTACTCATTATGATAGCCTAGAAAAAGGACTGCTAGATGTAGTGCATGCCATGAAACATGAGCTGTATTGTTGTGAGCTAATGGATGATATTATATTAGAGCGTACCAAAGAAAATACGACGTATCTCCCGTATCGTTTTTTTGTAAAAGGGACACCAAAAGCCATGTTGTTTCTCGAAGTGAAGGCAGCTACAGCCCCAGTACTGGAAGATAAACTCACCGCTTTGCAAACAACATTAAACAAAGAAAAATTAAGCTACCATACTGTAGTATTGTATGATCAGGATGTTTTAAAGGCGCTACATTTAAGAAAGGCAGGGCTTGGCCTTTTGGGAAATATGGTGGGAGATAAAAAGGCAGTTGCTTGTATAGAAGATACTGCTGTTGCCCTTGAGGATTTACCAAGTTACATAAAAGAGTTTACGGCCATCATGAAATCCTACAAACAAAAGGTGGTGTATTATGCCCATGCTGGAGCAGGGGAGCTGCATTTACGTCCTATATTAAATTTAAAAACCCAGCAAGGGGTTTCCTATTTCAGGAGTATTACTACAGACGTGGCGCATTTAGTAAAAAAATATAAGGGTTCTTTCTCTGGAGAGCATGGAGATGGTATTGTACGCTCAGAATTTATACCCATTGTTATTGGAGAAAAAAATTATGCGCTGCTTAGTGTTGTGAAAAAAGCTTTTGATCCTAATTATATATTCAATCCAGGAAAGATAACAGCACCATTTAAAATGGATGTTTCTCTGCGTAACGATTATAAACAGGATCCCCCAACAATAGATACAGCCTTTAATTTTGATGATTCTCAAGGAATTCTCAGGTTAGCAGAAAAATGTAACGGTAGTGGTGATTGTAGAAAATCTGCGGCTGCAAGTGGTATGATGTGCCCTAGCTATCATGCAACAAAAAACGAAAAAGATACCACAAGGGCCAGAGCAAACGTACTTAGAGAGGTATTAACTACCAATGATGCCAAAAATAAATTTGATTCATCACAGCTCAAAGAGGTGTTTGATTTATGCATTAGCTGTAAAGCATGTGGGAGTGAGTGTCCAAGTAATGTTGATATGGCAACTAGCAAAGCAGAATTTTTATATCAATATCAAAAAATACATGGCGTCTCTAGAAGCACAAAATTATTTGCACAAAGCAGCAAATACACCTCCCTTGCCGCCAAAATACCGACTCTTTCAAATGCCTTATACACCAATAAAACTAGCGCTAGAATTATCAAAACAATAGCAGGAGTTGCTCCACAGCGTAGCTTGCCAAAACTCAACCTTTGGAAAAGACGGGAAAAACAAGTTCCTGTAAGCCCAAATGGTAAAAAAGTACTTTTATATATTGATGAGTTTTCAAAATATTTGGATGGTAGTATTACCCAAGATGCTATTGATTTACTCCTTGGGTTAGGGTATGAGGTAGCTGTTGTAGATCATTTAGATAGTGCTAGGGCTTTAATTAGTAAAGGCTTTCTTCAGCAGGCTAAAGTGTGTGCTACACAAAACATATCCTATTTTAAATCTAGAGTTTCTAAAACAATACCACTGC
This sequence comes from uncultured Ulvibacter sp., assembly GCA_943789105.1. Classification (GTDB taxonomy): domain Bacteria; phylum Bacteroidota; class Bacteroidia; order Flavobacteriales; family Flavobacteriaceae; genus Patiriisocius. The sequence goes on from CALSSW010000001.1 coordinate 654,534, forward strand.
TAGGGATAGAGCCCTCGGCAATATTGGGTTTTAGAGATGAGTTTTTACGCTTGGTAGATGATAGCGATGCTGCTAGTTATGTCTGTGAGCATGTATATCTTTTAGAAGAATTTTTGGCCTCAGAGTTTGAAAAAGGAGTAGTTTCTAAAATACTTTTTACACAGGCCTCTGCCCAGATTAAAATACACGCGCATTGCCATCAAAAAGCCTTATCAAATCAAAAACATACCTTTGATATTTTAAACTTTCCAACCCACTATAGCCCAACATTAATAACCTCAGGATGTTGCGGAATGGCAGGTAGCTTTGGGTATGAAAAAGAACATTATGACGTGAGTATGCAAATAGGTAATTTGCGTTTATTCCCGGCAATTAAAAAGGCTTCAAAAACTACAATTATAGCTGCCAACGGGACAAGTTGTAGACATCAAATAAAAGATGGAACACAGCGCCAGGCGCTACATCCTATTACTATTTTAAAAAATGCATTGGCTTAGTTTCCTATCTCAAAACTAGTTAAGGTAGCGGTGCTAACAGATGTATTTTGCTCTGGTAGCGGAATTTCTAAACCTGGGATGCCACTTAAATCCTCAAGGGTATAATCTACCGTTTCTTTAGAAAATACCAGCCCTATATTTGCAGCATAATAATTTTCTACTACTAACACATCTTGAGAGCTTAAAATAGGAAGAGATAGGGTTGTGCCACCTACTTGAACCTGTGTGCTAATTTCTAGGTTCAATACAATGTTAGACTGTATTACATCTGTGTATGTTTGGGTATTGGTGGTGTAAGAGGATAATATCTGCTCTTGTGTAGTTATAGATGTATATTCAATAATAATAGGGAGTTCCATAATAGTTTCCTCAAATGAACCTGTTATTATGTTAAGCTGTGTTCCGTTAAGAGCATTTGGATCAAACAACACGGCATTGTTTAGTGTAATGCTAATATCTGGAAATCCTTCTATTGGGACACCGCCTAGAGTTCCATTTACGATAAGTTTTCCTGAGTCATTTCTAACAAGATTTTGCGTGAGTAAGCCTACCATAAAGCCGCCAGGATTTAACTCTTGGGTATCTAGGTTTGTGTACTGTACACCATTTTCTTGTTGTGTTCCAACAACAAACATGTTGTCTTGATTGTTTTGATTTTCACTCTCATTGGTATAACTCCATGATGAGTTTGAGCTCAGTGGGAAATACGCTGCAGTATTATTGATACTTGGTGGGGTATCATCCTCACCACAAGAAATTAGACCTAAAGTTAAGATAGTAAGGCTCAGTAAAGAATATTTCATAATTGTATGTTTTGAAGCAAATATATCAAAAACAATGAGATTGTAAGTATTCAATACCCAAGATTGCTGCGTTTGTATAACTATTTAAATTCTTAAAAACTAGACAAAAAAAGAGCAATTAACAGTGGTAATTGCTCTTTTTAAGTATCATGTATTACACCTATCTATCCTAGATATTTTTTCAGGATATGACTTTTACTTTCTTGACGTAAGCGACGAATTGCTTTTTCACGAATTTGACGCACACGTTCACGACTCAGCTCAAAGGTATCTCCAATTTCTTGAAGTGTCATAGCTGGTTGCCCGCTTAACCCAAAATTTAATTTTACCACATCTGCCTCACGAGGAGCAAGTGTGTCTAGTGCTCTATCAATTTCGATTTTTAAAGACTCATGAATAAGCGCCTTGTCTGGATTTGGTGTTTCACCAGAGCTAATTACATCATACAGGTTGTTGTCATTTTCACCTTCTTGGAAAGGCGCATCCATTGATAAACTTCTAGATGAATTTTTTAAAGACTGTTTTACACTACTTACGGTCATATCTAACTCTTTTGCAATCTCTGATGCAGAAGGAACACGTTGGTGCACTTGTTCTAGGTGTATAGATGCCTTACGTATTTTGTTAATATCACCAATTTTATTTAGGGGTAAACGTACCACACGAGATTGTTCTGCAATGGCTTGAAGTATAGATTGTCTAATCCACCAAACAGCATATGATATAAATTTAAACCCTCTAGTTTCATCAAAACGCTGCGCAGCTTTAACAAGACCTACATTACCTTCATTAATAAGGTCACTAAGTGTTAAGCCTTGATTTTGGTATTGCTTTGCTACCGAGATAACAAAACGAAGGTTTGCTTTTGTTAATTTATCTAAGGCGCTTTGATCTCCCTCACGTATACGTTGTGCTAACTCAACCTCTTCCTCTGCGGTTATCATATCAATTTTACTTACATCTTGCAAGTAACTGTTCAAAGATTTGGTTTCTCTATTGGTAACCTGCTTTGTAATTTTGAGTTGTCTCATTGGATCAAATGTGTTTTAGGTTAATGAATTTTAAGGGTATATTTTTCTATTTGTTGCCTACTTGCTTCAGAAATAGAATTATATCTGAGGTCTGTTTTAACAAAAATCTAAGTTAACTATGTACTTATACGTAAGAGCTTTTGTTTTTGTTACAAAATAAGTTATATTTTTTATGAAACTTTTGTTTGTTATCTGCGTCTATATATTAATGAGCATAATAGCTTCTTTTTTGAAAGATACCTGTTTTTTGAAAGATACCTGGGTTTCTATTTTTAAAAGTTTTATCACTTTATAGCCCATTGGTGTATATTTGTAAATAGCTATTTGGTATACTGTTTTTTATTAGTTTTTTAGTGAAGCTATTATCTATGGCTTAGAAAAAAAGTGTGTATGAAATTATATGTATGTGTATTACTGTTTTTATTGAGTTTTTCGCTTAGTGCGCAGTTTGATAATACCACCAAAAAAGTTGGTTTTGAACCAATTGATAGGGTAGTGAGTGATCCTGCAGGTTTAGAAGTGCCCAAATCTCCAATACCTGGATTAACAAACCAACAAAACCGTTTTGAGATAAAAAATAATACTAGTACTACTCTTGGTACAGATGATCCAGAGCCTATGGATATGTCAACAGATGATGGTTTTATAACAACCAAAACCGACATGACTCCTAATGCTTTTGTTAAAGATAAACCAGCCACTGCTGCCTTTGATAGGGACCAGGTGTTGGGTGAGATTAAAACCAAGAGTGGTTTTGTAAATGTTGTGTACAGAGATCATCAAAGTGTGGACGGAGATAGGATACGGGTGTATGTAAATGATGATATTGTACAAAGTGATATCTCTTTGGATTCTAGTTTTAGAGGCTTTGATCTTACCCTCACACCAGGAGAAAATATCATAGAATTTCAAGCTTTAAATCAAGGTGAAAGTGGGCCAAACACTGCAGAGTTGCATGTTTATGATGAAAATGGAACCTTAATTTCTAAAAATGAGTGGAATTTACTAACGGGAAGAAAAGCTACAATTATTGTCTACCAAGATTAATATTTTGAATCTCTAAAACTCCACAACTATTTGAGCTATTTCTGCAGGTTGCATAGCGGCTATAGTATACTTCCCGATTCTAACTCTTACAAGGCGTAGTGTTGGAAACCCAACTGCTGAAGTCATTTTACGTACTTGCCTAAATTTTCCTTGGGCAATGGTAATAGAAATCCAAGAGGTTGGACCGTGGCGATTATCTCTTATTTTTTTCGCACGTTTTGGCAGGGTAGGAGTGCTTGAAAGTATTTTAACTTTGCATTTGCTAGTTAGGTATGGTTTGTCATCTACCGTTATATAAACACCTTCTTGTAGTTTTAAAATTTCAGAAGCGGTTATTACACCATCTACTTGCGCATAATATTCTTTTTCAATCCCACTGTTATTTACATGATAGCTATACGCTCCATTGGTGGTCAGTAGTAGTAGGCCCTCACTAGGCTCATCTAGTCTGCCAATAGCCATTGTGCCTTGTGGGAAATCACCTAAAGAGCCTAAAAAAGTTTTGTTTTTAGCATGCCTATCATTGCTAGTGAATTGACTTACTACTCCATAGGGTTTAAAAACTTTGTAGTATTTGTGTGTTGTAATTTGCATTACTAGCCAATAAGCAAATCTATAATAGCGGCTAGTTCAAAGTCTTTTTCTGTAACCCCATCTGCATCATGTGTAGATAAGAAAATCTCTAAGGTGTTGTAAACGTTTGTCCACTCTGGGTGATGATTAAGGCGTTCTGCTTCATAAGAGATGCGTGTCATAGCAGAGAAAGCTTCTTTAAAATTCTCAAATTCAAAACTTGCAAATAGGCCTCCTTCAACATACTGCCAGCCTTCAAACTGAGCTAGTTTTTCTGTAATTTGTGCTTGGGTATATTTTATCATTCTGTTTATTGGTTTTTAAGTGTAATAAGATCCTCTAGGGTAGAATTTTCAATGACCTGTGCCACGGTGGTTTGATAATTTGCAGGCAGGATATTGTACTTTGGTAAAATAGCTAAGTATTGATCATCATTACTGTTGTAAATACTTTTAAAGATAGGTTTCTTATTGCTTATTTTCTCACAAATCTCTATAAATAAATCTTGATGATGCACAAGATCATTACTTGCCAAATGAAAAATACCTGTTAGCTCTTTATTTATAATGTAATGTATTTGTTGTGCTATGGTATTGGCAGTCGTTACACTTATAATAAGATTTGGGTAGACATCAAAAACAGCTTGGTGTTTGATGGCTTGTCTTACTTGTAGAATTCTTGGGCTATACGCACCAAGCACCATTGGTAGTCTTAAAATACTTACCTGATTTTTAATTTTTTCAAAGAGTAATTTTTCTAGAGAAACTTTAAATTTTCCGTATTCGCTTACTGCCGTGGGGCGAGTCTCTTCATAGCTTGGTAAACTAGAGAGACCATCAAATACATTTACAGAAGATAAATATAGAAGCCTACACCCTGGGTCACTGCTAATATATTTACAAACCTGTTTATGCGCGTGGTATTGTGCTTTAAAATTTCCGCGAAGGGCAGATATAATATGGGTTGGCTTAATTTTTTGTACTATTTTTTCAATAGTATCAGTGGCTATATCATAACAATAAAAAGCCTTGTTGTTATCATACAATTCATGGGCGCAATAATAGGTGCCGTAGGTCTCAAAATAAGTGCACAGCTCTCTATAGATAGCATTGCCAACATAACCGCTTGCTCCTAAAATTAATATCCTGTGTTTTTGTTTTTGCATCAAGTTTTAATTTACCTACATCCTAACTTTGTTGCCAATAAGCAACAAAGGTGGTGATACTAATTTATTTTTTGTAAAATGGTAATTTCGCAACCATTGCAGGTACTATTTTATTACGTATTTGAATGTGTATTTGAGATCCAACTTCTTTTAATGCAATAGGTACATATCCTAAACCAATACCCTTGCCCATAGATGGAGACATAGTACCGCTAGTTACCCTGCCAATAGTGTTGCCTTGAGCATCTACAATAGCATATCCCTGTCTAGGTATACCGCGCTGTGTAAGCTCGAAACCAACCAATGTTTTTGATATTCCAAGTTCTTTTTGTTTTTTAAGGGAGTCACTGTTTATAAAATCTTTATTGAATTTTGTAATCCAACCAAGGCCTGCCTCTAGAGGTGAGGTTGTGTCATCAATATCATTTCCATAAAGGCAATAGCCCATTTCAAGTCTTAGGGTGTCTCGGGCTGCAAGCCCTATGGGTTGGATGCCCCAATCTGCGCCAGCTTCCAAAACTTTTGTCCATATTTTTTCCACCTGGGTGTTTTTGCAATAAATCTCAAAACCACCGCTACCTGTATAGCCCGTTGCGCTAATAATTACATTTTCAACACCTGCAAAGGTGTTTATTTTAAAGGTGTAGAATTTAATGGCGCTTAAATTTTCTTGTGTAAGGCTTTGCATTGCCTGTATTGCTTTTGGACCTTGTATGGCCAAAAGTGAATAGTGATCACTGCTGTTTTCAAGCGAAGCTTCCATGGTGTTGTGCGCGTTAATCCAAGCCCAATCTTTATCTATATTTGATGCGTTTACAACCAATAGCCATTTATCTGCAGCTATTCTATACACAATAAGATCGTCTACCACACCGCCATCCTCATTAGGAAAACAACTGTACTGGGCCTCACCATCTTCTAGTTTGGAGGCGTCATTGCTACATACCCTTTGTATTAAGCTAAGTGCATTGGGTCCTGTAATAAAAAATTCTCCCATGTGGCTTACATCAAATACACCTACGTTTTCTCTTACGGTTTGATGTTCTATGTTAATTCCTTGATAAGAAACGGGCATGTTATACCCTGCAAAGGGAACCATTTTTGCGCCAAGGGCTGCGTGGATTGCAGATAGAGCTGTGTCTTTCATTATATGTTGTTTTTATCTAGCGAATAAAATGGTGTGATAAACACTATATTAATTGTTGTTTTAGATTATAAGAAACAAATATAACGCTAGGGTGGTGGGCTTACCAAATTTTTATGAGTATTGCTTAAAAATAATAAATGATAGGGTACTACACTTTTTTCTCTTTATTGCGATAGGGCAAGAAAATATAATAAAACAGCATTCTAATCAATACCTAAATTTCTGTTAGCTATACAATAACTTATGTTGTACTTTTGTTTAAACAATTTTAAATTCATGTCTGAAATACATTATATAAACAGCTCCCCTCTCGAGCTTTCTGTCATTAAAGATATCGTTGATAATCAAAAACAATTAGCTCTTTCTAAAGAGGCTACAGATAGTATAAATAACTCATTTGCGTTTCTTTCTAAAAAAATAAAAAATAACGAGACTCCTATTTATGGTATAAACACTGGTTTTGGATCTTTGTGTAACGTGAAAATATCTTCAGAGAATTTATCAAAGCTTCAAGAAAACTTGGTTACTTCTCATGCCTGTGGTACGGGAGAGTATGTGCCTAAGACTATTGTGAAGTTAATGTTATTGCTTAAGATACAATCTTTAAGTTATGGCTACAGTGGGGTGCAGTTAATAACTGTTGCTAGATTAGTGGCAATGTACAATGCCAATATAATTCCTGTTGTTTATACACAAGGGAGTCTTGGCGCCTCAGGAGATTTATCTCCACTTGCGCACATGTCTTTACCGCTTTTAGGGAAAGGTGATGTTTGGCTAGAAGATACAATAGTTCCCACTTCAAGTATTATGCAAGAGCATAGCTGGAGCCCAATAACACTGTCAGCTAAAGAAGGATTGGCCCTTTTAAACGGAACACAGTTTATGAGCGCTTACGGAGTTTATATGCTGCTAAAGAGTTATAAATATTCTTACCTGGCTGATCTTATTAGTGCTGTTTCTATAGATGCCTTTGATTGTAACATGAGCCCATTTAATGCGCTTGTGCATAAAGTACGCCCTCACAAAGGACAGTTAGAAACTGCAGCACGAATCAACGATATTTTGCAAGACAGTGAACTTGGAGCTGCCGAAAAAACAAATGTACAAGATCCCTATTCTTTTAGGTGTATACCCCAGGTGCATGGCGCAACCAAAGACACTCTTGAATTTGTACATCAAACATTTAAAACAGAGATTAACGCAGTTACAGATAACCCTAATGTTTTCATAGAAGAAGATCTAATTATCTCTGGTGGAAACTTTCACGGCCAGCCACTAGCTCTTGCCTTAGATTATATGGCCATTGCAATGAGTGAACTAGGAAGTATTTCAGAGAGAAGAACCTACCAGCTAATATCTGGTTTACGTGATTTACCTGCTTTTTTGGTTAGTAACCCGGGCCTAAACAGCGGTTTTATGATTCCTCAATACACAGCAGCAAGTATTGTAAGTCAAAACAAACAACTAGCTACTCCAGCTTCCATAGATTCTATAGTTTCTTCAAACGGGCAAGAGGACCATGTTAGTATGGGAGCTAATGCAGCCACTAAATGTTTGCGTATTATTGATAATATAGAAACCATATTGGCAATTGAGCTCATGAACGCTTCTCAAGGCCTAGCCCTTAGGGATAAAAAATCATCACCCTTTGTAATGTCTTTTATAGAAAATTATAGGCAGGTGGTACCTTTTTTAGAGCAGGACAGAATTATGGCAGATGATATCCATGCAAGTATTGCCTTTCTTCAAAGCTTTAGTGTAGATAGCGAACTGCTTTTTTAACTTTTTTTAAAAGTTCTCTTTACTATCTCTTGTGTAGCTTGTAGATTTAAGACATAAAAAAACGTCCCTTATTTAAATAAGGGACGTTTTTGCTATTTACTTTACACATCTTATCTAAGATTCTGTAGTTTTCTTTTTCTGTTTTTTAATTTTAATACTAAGTTCATTTTTCTTTTCGTCCAAATCCATGGTAATGGCATCTCCCTCTTTAAGGTTGCTGTTAATTATTTCTTCCGCCAAGGCATCTTCAATATATTTTTGAATTGCACGCTTTAAGGGTCTGGCTCCATAGTCTGAATCAAAGCCTTTGTCTGCAATATAATCTTTTGCTTTTTTGGTTAGTGTTAGGTCATATCCTAGTGCTTTAATACGTGAAAATAATATTTCCAACTCAATGTCAATGATTTTATGAATATCATCACGATTTAGGTTGTTGAATATCATCACATCATCTACACGATTTAAAAATTCTGGGGCGAATGTTTTTTTCAATGCATTCTCAATAACTCCCTTGGCATTAGCATCTGCCTGGCTTGTTTGTGCTGCAGTACCAAAACCGACTCCTTGACCAAAATCTTTCAATTTACGCGCTCCAATGTTGGAGGTCATGATAATAATGGTATTTCTAAAATCTATTTTACGTCCTAAACTATCTGTTAAATGACCATCATCCAGTACTTGTAATAACATATTGAAGACATCTGGATGTGCTTTTTCTATCTCATCTAGTAACACTACAGCATAAGGCTTGCGTCTTATCTTTTCTGTAAGCTGTCCACCTTCTTCATAACCAACATATCCAGGAGGAGCTCCCACAAGTCTTGAAATGGCAAATTTTTCCATGTACTCACTCATGTCTATTCGAATCAACGAATTTTCATTGTCAAACAATTCTTTAGCCAAAACTTTGGCTAATTGTGTTTTACCAACCCCTGTTTGGCCAAGAAAAATAAATGAACCAATAGGCTTGTTTGGGTCTTTAAGTCCTGCACGGTTGCGCTGTATAGCCTTCACCACTTTATTAACAGCATCGTTTTGACCAATTACCTTTCCTTTGATAAGTTCTGGTAATTCTGCGAGTTTGTTAATTTCTGTTTGCGCAATCCTGTTAACGGGTACTCCAGACATCATAGATACAACCTCTGCTACATTATCCTGGTCTACAGTTTCGCGATGCAGTTTAGAATCATTTTCCCAAATTTCTTGCTGGTTAATTAATTCTTTTTCAAGATTTTTTTCATCATCTCTTAACTTGGCTGCCTCTTCGTATTTTTGTTTTTTAACAACAGAGTTTTTAAGTTCTCTTACCTCTTCAAGTTTTTGCTCTAGCTCTAATATTTTCTTTGGCACGTTAATATTAATGATATGAACACGAGATCCTGCCTCATCTAAAGCATCTATGGCCTTGTCTGGTAAAAACCTATCTGTCATGTATCTGTTTGTTAGTTTCACACAAGCATCTAGTGCTTCTTTGGTGTAACTAACATTATGATGTGCTTCGTATTTTTCTTTAATATTTTCTAGAATTTCAATAGTTTCTTCCACAGAGGTAGGTTCTACTAACACTTTCTGAAATCTTCTCTCTAAGGCTCCATCTTTTTCTATGTACTGTCTGTACTCATCTAGTGTTGTGGCTCCCACACATTGGATTTCTCCTCTTGCTAGAGCTGGCTTAAACATATTACTGGCATCCAGTGAGCCAGTAGCACCACCGGCACCCACAATAGTATGTATCTCATCAATAAATAGAATAATGTCTTTGTTTTTTTCAAGTTCATTCATCAGGGCTTTCATTCGCTCTTCAAACTGTCCTCGATACTTTGTTCCTGCAACTAGACTTGCTAAGTCTAAAGTTACTACACGTTTGTCATATAAAATTCGAGAGACTTTACGCTGAACAATACGCAGTGCTAGACCTTCTGCAATGGCAGATTTACCAACACCAGGTTCTCCAATTAATAACGGATTATTTTTTTTACGTCTGCTAAGAATTTGTGACACTCGCTGTATTTCAGCATCACGTCCCACTACTGGATCGAGTTTTCCTAAATCTGCCATTTCGGTAAGATCTCTACCAAAATTATCTAATACAGGTGTTTTAGATTTCTTATTTGTTTTGACCCCTGCATTCCCAAATAAATTTTCTTTACTAGGTTCTTCTTTGTCTTGCTTGTCATCACCTGCAAAGGAATCCTCTGCAGAAGGTATGTCTATAAAGTCATCGTCATTAGCAAGCAATGATTTGAACTGCTCTTTCACGCTATGATAATCTACTTTCATTTTTTCAAGTAGTTTGGTGGTAGGGTCGTTTTCATTTCTTAGAATACATAAAAGTAAATGTGCGGTATTAATAGAGCTGCTTTGGAACAGTTTTGCTTCCAAAAATGTAGTCTTTAAAGCGCGCTCGGCTTGCCGAGTTAGATGCAAGTTTTTCTTATCATTGCCTACAATTCCTGTTTCTGGGTTTGCTGGGCTTAGTATTTCAACTTTACGTCTTAGGTAGTTGAGGTCTACATCCAGGGTATTTAATATGGTAACGGCTTTGCCATCTCCATCTCGTAAAAGCCCTAGTATTAGGTGTTCGGTGCCAATAAAATCATGGCCCAATCGAAGCGCTTCTTCTTTACTAAATGCAATAACATCTTTTACTCTTGGGGAAAAATTATCATCCATAGGTTACATTCTCTTTCGTATAAAATTACTAAAAATTACTGTCATTATTACAAAAACCATTCCTGTTTCTGTCAAGTGTTTTATTTTTAACATAATGCACCCTTATTATGTGCTTGCTACCCCCTATAGTTATTAACCATTAAGGGGTCTTTTTTTGTTAATAAAAACGTGAATAAGACCCTTGTTTTTGTAGGTAAAAAATGAGGAAATACCGTATCTTGCTTCTCTAGTAGAAAAAAACATAAATATAATATAAAACAACTATGGCTGAAGGTGAAAAATTGATTCCTATCAACATTGAAGATGAAATGAAATCGGCTTACATCGATTATTCGATGTCTGTAATTGTGTCACGTGCTCTGCCAGATGTGCGAGATGGTATGAAACCTGTTCACAGACGCGTTTTGTTTGGAATGCATGAACTAGGTATTCGAGCAACAGGTGCCCATAAAAAATCTGCAAGAATTGTTGGAGAAGTTCTAGGTAAGTATCACCCCCATGGAGATACCTCTGTTTATGACGCTATGGTGCGTATGGCACAAGAGTGGAGCCTACGGTATTTACTTGTAGATGGTCAAGGTAATTTTGGCTCTGTAGATGGAGATAGTCCTGCCGCAATGCGTTACACAGAAGCAAGAATGCAGCGCATTAGTGAGGATATGCTGGCAGATATTGATAAAGACACAGTAGACCATCAACTAAACTTTGATGACACCTTAAAAGAACCTACGGTGCTTCCAACTAGAATTCCTGGACTATTAATAAACGGAGCATCTGGTATTGCTGTGGGTATGGCAACTAACATGCCACCACATAACCTCACAGAGGTTGTTGATGGTATACAAGCTTACATAGACAACCCAGAAATTGATATAGATGGGCTCATGGAATATGTAAAAGCGCCAGATTTTCCAACAGGTGGTGTTATATACGGCTATGATGGAGTAAAGGATGCATTTCATACTGGTCGTGGGCGTATTGTAATGAGAGCCAAATCTAGTTTTGAAGAGGTTGGCGGAAGAGAATGTATCATCGTTAATGAAATTCCGTATCAAGTCAATAAGGCAGACATGATTAAAAAAACTGCCGATCTTATAAATGATAAAAAAATTGAAGGGATCTCAAACATTCGTGATGAGTCTGACAGAAATGGGATGCGTATTGTTTATATACTTAAGAGAGATGCAATTCCAAATATTGTACTAAACACCTTATTTAAGTATACAGCGCTTCAATCAAGTTTTAGTGTTAATAACATTGCCCTTGTAAAAGGAAGACCACAAATGCTGAATCTTAAAGATTTGATTCATTATTTTGTAGAGCACCGTCATGAAGTTGTTGTAAGAAGAACAGAATACCTTCTTAAAAAAGCCAACGAAAGAGCCCATATATTAGAGGGATTAATTATTGCCTCTGATAATATAGATGAGGTAATACGCCTTATTCGCGCATCTTCAAATGCAGATGCTGCAAAAGCTGCTTTAATTAAAGCCTTTGAACTTACAGATATCCAGGCCAAGGCAATTGTTGAGATGCGTTTACGCCAATTAACGGGTCTAGAGCAAGACAAACTTCGTACAGAGTACGAGGAACTCATGAAAACCATAGAAGACTATCAAGATATTCTTGCCAACAAAGAGCGTAGAATGACTATCATCAAAGAAGAATTACAAGAAATTCAAACAAAATATGGAGATGAGCGTCGTTCTGTAATTGAGTATGCTGGAGGAGATGTAAGTATTACAGATCTAATTCCAGATGAGCAAGTGGTATTGACTATTTCTCATGCAGGTTATATTAAGCGTACCTCATTGGTAGAGTATAAAACACAAAATAGAGGAGGAGTAGGCCAAAAAGCTTCTGCTACTAGAAATGAAGATTTCTTAGAACACTTATTTGTGGGTACAAACCACCAATATATGTTGTTCTTCACACAAAAAGGAAAATGTTTCTGGATGCGTGTTTTTGAAATTCCTGAGGGAAGCAAAACATCTAAAGGACGTGCTATCCAAAACTTGATTAACATTGAGCCAGATGATAAGGTAATGGCATTTATTTGCACACAAGACCTTAAAGACGAAGAATACGTAAATAGTAGATACGTTATTATGGCCACCAAAAAAGGTCAAGTTAAGAAAGACACCACTAGAGCAATACTCTAGACCAAGAACCAATGGTATTAATGCCATAACAATTAAAGATGGTGATGAGCTTTTGGAGGCAAAACTTACAACTGGAGACAGTCAAGTAATGCTTGCTGTTAAGAGTGGTAAAGCCATAAGATTTGAAGAAGAGAAAACAAGACCTATGGGTAGAAATGCCTCTGGAGTTCGTGGTATTAGACTAGCAGATGATGCAGATGAAGTTGTTGGTATGATTGCCATTAATGATACCGCTTCAGAGATTTTAGTTGTTTCAGAAAACGGATACGGTAAAAGATCTAGCATTGAGGATTACCGCATCACAAACCGTGGTGGAAAAGGAGTGAAAACAATCAGTGTTACAGATAAAACCGGAAAACTTGTTGCTATTAAAAATGTTATTGATAGCGATGATTTAATGATTATTAATAAATCTGGTATCGCCATTAGAATGGCCGTAGATAGTCTTCGAGTGATGGGACGTGCAACCCAAGGGGTGCGTTTAATTAAAGTTCGTGAAGATGACTCTATTGCAGCTGTAGCTAAGGTGATGAAAGATGATGATGATCCAGAGCTTGATGAATCATTACAAGATGCAGATTCGCAAAACACACCTGTTGATCTAACTGGTGCAGAGGCAACTGCTGAGCAAACAAGTACTGAAGAAGAATAATTTATAACTATTAATATTTCAGAAATATAAAAAGACACATTTCTGATTCTAATTATTTTAAGATGAAAAAATCATTACTATTGGCAGGCGCACTTTTAGTTGCGGTAGCGTCCTTTGGTCAAAAAAAAGAAATTAAAAAAGCTCAAAAGGCATTTACAAAGGGAGATATTGATGTGGCACAAATGTGGCTTGATACTGCAGCCACTAAATTAATTGAAGCAGACCTTGAAACAAAAATAGATTACTATATAGCTAAAGGTGAAAGTAACCCTTTCTCAAGCTGGAAAATCTGGGTACCAGCAAATGAAAGAGGCTGCCGCTGCTTTCATGAAGATGGCTCAGGAGTTAGATACTCAATAATGCAGTTTCAAGAGCTTATAGATTAATGGTGCGACTTAGACAATGCTCGAGTTGCTTTAGTTAACAGTGCTGTTACAGACTCAGAACGCAAAGAATTTCTGCTTTGGCTGAGTGAAAAATTTTACCGTTGAGCTATACTGGTAAAGAAATGACACCTCATTGATTTGTATTTTGCCGCTGGCAGTATGCTCAAAATGCAAAAGACTTTCGATGCAAGCTCTTGACTACTACTCAGCAGCTTTTAGCTCTGGGGTACACTGGTATCAAGAAGGAGTATACTGCACTTCGTATCGAAGATGATAAGGACAGTAACCTTTGCCTCAGAGTCATGACAGAAACACTCAGTTACTATCTGGAAAATATACCAAACCAGGTGAGCGTATGTCTGACATCAGTTAAAGGCAATATACTAAGAAGAGTTGTTCTAATGTACACAAGCAAAGGAGAGTATGATAAGGCAATAGGTTTAATGCGTGAGGCAAGCAGAAGAAAATCCAGACAGATATAAGTCTTGTTAAAGCAGAAGCAAGTAATGGTTTATGAAATGGGAAATATAGCCCGTTATGACGAGTTGATGGAGCAAGTCTTAGCATATGATCCTACAGACCCTGAGCCGTATTTTAATATTGGTGCTGTTGCCGCGTCGTCCGGAAATCCTAACAAGGCCAGGGAGTTTTACAAAAAAGCGCTCGAACTAAAGCCAGACTTTCCTTCTGCTCTGGTAAACCTTGGCGCTTTGATACTTAGAGATGAGATGAAAATAATGTAGATGAAATGAATTCTTTAGGGATGTCTAGAGGCAGATTCTAAAAAGTATGATGCCTTGGAAGCTTAAACGAGATGGGACTTTATCGAGAAGCGCTTACCTTATCTTAGAGGCGGCCTACACTTCATAGGGGTGATAATCCTCAACTTGTTAGCAAAGCTTATGGAGATTTACGGCCTTCTTAGGCATGGACGCATAAGTTTTCTGAAATGAAATCTAAACTCTCTGAGTTAGAGAATTAGAATACATCTTCATTCCACTTAAAAAATCCCGCTATATCATGGCGGGATTTTTTATATTAAGATAGTAAGTACTCTTAAATTAGTTTATATAATGCGCTTAATCACCCTTAATTTATGAGTATGCAGATTTGTTTGCATATTAAAAATACCTGTATGATCTAACCTGTCTATGCGTACTTTACCGTGTGCATGAATAATATAATTGTCTTTCATTATTATGCCTACATGAGTTATATCTCCTTCGGGGTTATCAAAAAATGCTAAATCTCCAGGTTCGCTTTCTTCAATAAAACTAAGAGCCTCTCCTTGTTCAACTTGTTGACTTGCATCACGTTTGAGAGGGTAGCCATTTATTTTGTACACCATTTGTGTAAACCCACTACAATCTATACCAAAAGGAGTTTTTCCGCCCCATAAATAAGGCGTGTTTAGATATAAAAGTGCTGTATTTATTAAATTTTCTTTGGCAAAATTTTCTTGTACACTACTGCCTTCAAAATCATGGTTTAAAAAATCCAAGCCGTTTAACGAACTACCTAAAACTATAGATAATATTTGCTTATCCTTTGTGGTAACCATATCTACCAAATCTTCAGAGACAACAGGGGTCTGTTTGGATAAATGCTTGTAATTGTCCTCTTCTATAAATAGAAATTGTTTGTTATCTATCCAGGCCTCATAACCATCAAAGGCTAAGCGTATTCTACTCCATTTTTTCCTAGATTCTAATACTTTAAAGAGTTCTCCATACAATACCTGGGTCACTAGTTCGCTGCTGTCTACAGCTTCTGCCCTAAGAGGCACTATACTAAGATTGCAAATACCGTATTTCATAGAATAAATCGTGAATTAGGCTCTTTCAATTACCATTGCAGAGGCGCCACCACCACCATTACAAATTGCTGCTGCTCCTAATTTTGCGTCGTTTTGTTGCAGTACATTTAACAGTGTTATTAATATTCGAACACCACTAACACCCAATGGATGCCCTAAAGATACCGCGCCACCATTTACATTTACAGTACTGCTATCAAGACCTAAAATTTTGATATTAGCAAGGCCAACTACAGCAAAAGCTTCGTTAAGCTCAAAGAAATCTACCTGATCTTGAGTTACACCTGCTTTAGCTAGTGCTTTAGGCAAAGCCTTTGAGGGAGCTGTTGTAAACCACTGCGGCTCATGAGCTGCATCTGCATAGCCTTTAATGGTTGCCAATATGGTAAGTCCAAGTGAGTTGGCTTTTTCTTCGCTCATTAAAATCATTGCACCAGCACCATCATTAATAGTGGAGGCATTAGCCGCTGTAACAGTGCCATCTTTAGTGAACGCTGGGCGCAGTGCAGGAATTTTATCTATTTTAACGTTTTTAAACTCTTCATCTTCACTTACAATAAGGGCATCACCTCTTCGTTGAGGAACTGCAACGGGAATTACTTCGTTAGAGAATTTACCTCCACTCCAAGCCTTTGCAGAGCGCCTGTAAGATTCTATAGCAAATGTATCTTGATCTTCTCTTGAGAAACTATATTTTATTGCGCATTGGTCTGCCAATACACCCATAGCTTTTTTGTCAAAAGGATCAACTAGGCCATCATTTTGCATACCGTCTTCCATGGTGGCTGGCCCAAATTTTACCCCTTTGCGCATGTGCAAATAATGTGGGATGTTACTCATACTTTCCATACCTCCAGCTATGACCACATTGGCATCACCAAGGGCAATTGCTTGTGTTGCATTTATTACGGCTTTCATACCAGAAGCGCACACTTTGTTGACTGTAGTACAAGGCACCGTATCTGGTATACCTGCACCTAATGCTGCCTGTCTTGCAGGTGCTTGACCCACTGCAGCTTGAACTACATTACCCATATACACCTCATCTACTAGGTTTGGATCTAGGCTTATTCTATCTAAAGCTCCTTTGATAGCAAAACTTCCTAACTCAGTAGCTGTTAATGAGGATAATCCTCCCATAAAACTACCTATTGGCGTGCGTACCGCAGCAACAATAACAACCTTTTTTATCATAATATTGAATTAATATTTTTTTAATTAGTACTTGTAATGAGCTTTAAATAATGGCTACAAAATTACATATTTATAACTAAATTATCAATCTTTACCGCCATAGGTTTTGTCATTGAATATACCAATAGGTATCTTTACCTTGAATATTTTTACTATGAAAAATACATTAAGCACTTTATCTAGAAATCAATCCCTACTATACAAAGGGTTTCTTTTTATTGCAGCTACCTTTTTAATACTCTATCTTTTTCCAAAAGCAGGACAGTTTAAATATGATTTTCAGAAAGGAAAGCCTTGGCAGTATGAGAATTTGTATGCTCCTTTTAGTTTTACAATAAAAAAAGCCCCCGAATCTCTAGCCTCAGAAAAAGAGCAGATAGTTAACAATGCTGTGCCGTATTTTAATATGGATATGGCTATTGTAACTGGTGTTACAAAAGAATTTTACCGTCTGTTAGATGAGGCGTATCAAAATTCATTTTTTAGAGTTCCTAAATTATCAATACAAAGCAAAGGAGCGGCTATTATAGACCAAATCTACAAGCATGGTGTTTTAAATGAATTGTACTCTTATGATTCAGATAAGCTTGTGTATCTTAAAAGTGGTAATGAAATTGATGAGGTTACCTTTCATCAAATTGTGAGTTTCGATACTATTGATTCTTTAATAAAAACAGCTACTTCTCTAGAGACGATTTCACCCAGTATAGATTTATTAGAAAAGATACTTACAATCGTTATCAAGCCTAATGTTTCTTTAAATACTAAACTTACTCAGACAGCCATCGATGATGAGGTAAATGCGGTGAACCCAAATAAAGGTATTGTAGAGAAAAGTGGCCGTATCATTGCAAAAGGAGAACTTGTAGATACAGATGCATACCAAATTCTAGATTCTTTAAAGGCAGAGTATCAATCTCAAGTCTGGACCAAATCAAATTATCTCTGGCTTATAGTTGGGTATGGTTTGCTTGTAATGTTGGTGCTATTGATGTTGTTGTTGTTTCTCAATAAATACCGCCCAGAAATATATAACAACAATACCAAAGTAACCTTTATTTTTTTTAATGTACTATTGATGGTTTTGCTTACCACTATTGTGGTGAAAATGGATGCAAAGTATGTGTACGTAGTGCCTCTTTGTATCTTACCTTTAATTTTAAAGGCATTTTTTGATCCTAGATTAGGATTGTTTGTTCATGTACTTACAGTACTATTACTTGGGTTTATAGTACCCAATAGTTTTGAATACTTGTTTTTGCAAATTATTGCGGGTATCGTTACTATTTTAACGGTTTCTGAGCTATACAAAAGAGCTAATTTATTTATTTCTGTCACACAAATTACCTTTATTTATATTATTGGATATTTTGCATTTGTACTGATACAAGAAGGAAATATTTATGAATTTGAATGGATCATTTTTGGATATTTTGTTTTATGTGGTTTGGCTACGTTATTTGCCCATCCATTAATTTATTTCTACGAAAAGTTATTTGGTTTGGTGTCAGATGTATCACTATTAGAGTTGAGTGACACGAATTCAAAATTATTAAAAGAACTCTCTAATAAAGCCCCTGGTACCTTTCATCATTCTTTAAATGTCGCCAACCTTGCCGAAGCTGCTGCTCAAGAAATTGGAGCCAATTCAATGCTAGTTAGGGTAGGTGCCTTGTATCATGATATTGGTAAAATGGCCAGTCCTGCATTTTTCTCAGAAAATCAGTTAAGTGGTGTTAACTCCCATGATGAATTAGAACCCCAGGAGAGCGCGAGCATTATTATAAATCATGTAATTGATGGTATTGAAATTGCCAGGAAAAATAATCTTCCAGATAGAATTATAGATTTTATACGTACCCACCATGGTACAAGTATGGTGTATTATTTTTATAAAAAAGAGCTAGAGACACAAGGCCAAGCAAATAAAGAAGATTTTAAATATCCTGGTCCCATTCCTTTTTCAAAGGAGACTGCTATTTTAATGATGGCAGATAGCGTGGAGGCCGCTAGCAAAAGTTTAAAAGATCCTACTTCTACTAAAATTGACATATTTGTGGAAAAAATAATTGATGCTCAGATGGACCAAGGTCAGTTCTTAAATGCAGATGTAACCTTTAAGGATATTGAGCTCATAAAGAAAATGTTTAAGAAAAAATTAAACAATATGTTTCATTTACGAGTAGAATATCCAGAATAATACAATCTAAATAAACACTAAAAGATCCTCATAAATATTATTTTCTGTATTCATTTAGTAAAAAGTAGTACTTTTGTATCCTGAATACGTTTCAGAACACTTCCTTATGAGCCAAAAAACACTATTAAACGCAACAGAGATTCATGTCGCTTTGCACCGTTTGGCTTGTCAATTAATAGAAAATCACAACGATTTTTCTCAAACAGTACTTATTGGTATTCAGCCAAGGGGCGGCTTTCTAGCCAAACGCTTGGTGAGCCTTTTACAAAATCATTACAAGATCAAAGACGTACAATTAGGTTTGTTGGATACAACCTTTTACCGTGATGACTTTAGACGTAGTAAAAAACCTCTAGAGGCAAATAAAACTGCTATAGATTTTGTGATAGAGGATAAAAAAGTAGTATTTATTGATGATGTCCTCTACACAGGAAGAAGCATTAGAAGCGCATTAACTGCCATTGGAGACTTTGGCCGTCCTACAGAAATAGAATTACTCACCCTTATCGATAGAAGGTTTAGCAGGCATTTGCCCATACAACCAGATTACAGGGGTAGGCAAGTAGATGCTATTGGTGGTGAAAAGGTAAAGGTTTGTTGGCATGAACATGAAGGGGAGGACGCAGTCTATTTAATAAAAGAACAATTATAAAGATGTCTGAATTAAGCGTAAATCACTTATTAGGAATAAAATACATCACAGAGGAGGACATTCAACTCATCTTTGAAACCGCAGATCATTTTAAAGAAGTGATACATAGGCCTATTAAAAAAGTGCCTTCACTTAGAGACATTACCATTGCTAATTTATTTTTCGAAAACAGCACCCGCACTAGACTTTCATTTGAACTTGCAGAAAAAAGACTCTCTGCAGATATTGTAAACTTTTCTGCAGGATCATCTTCAGTGAAAAAAGGGGAATCTTTAGTAGATACTGTAAACAACATCCTGTCAATGAAGGTTGATATGGTGGTAATGCGTCATCCCAACCCTGGAGCTGGAGTATTTCTGTCAAAACATATAAATGCAAGTATTATCAATGCAGGAGATGGCGCTCACGAGCACCCTACACAAGCTCTTTTGGATTGTTACTCTATTAGAGACCGTTTGGGGGATGTAGCCGGTAAAAAAGTAGTGATTGTTGGAGATATTCTTCATTCAAGAGTTGCTTTGTCTAATATTTTTGCTCTTCAAAAACTAGGCGCAACGGTAAAGGTCTGTGGTCCTAAAACATTAATGCCAAGACACGTAGAATCATTGGGAGTAACCTTTGAGCCTAATTTAATAAAAGCCTTAAACTGGTGTGATGTTGCCAATATGCTGCGCGTCCAAAACGAACGTATGGATATTAGTTATTTTCCATCTACTAGAGAGTACACACAGCAGTTTGGATTGAATAAAACAATTTTAGACAACCTAGATAAAGAAATCATTGTCATGCACCCAGGGCCAATTAATAGAGGTGTTGAGATTACAAGTGATGTGGCAGACTCTAAACAAGCCATTATCCTAGATCAAGTCCAAAATGGATTGGCAGTGCGTATGGCTGTCTTATATTTGTTGGCTTCCAAAATCAAAAGAAATGATAATTAATACCTCAAAAACGTTTACTGTTTTAAAAGACCAGAAAGATGGTATTGAAGATTTTGCGAAATTTTTAACTCATACGGTTCCAACTCGTTTTAAAGACCAAAATCTTATCATTGATTTATTGTCCTACACCAATCTATCTTTAGAACAGTTACTTATGTTTATTGAGCTTTCAAACAAGCATAGAACATTGAATCATTCTTTTGTAATAGTAAATAATGCCCTTGATCCAGATATACTGCCTGATGAGATTATGGTAGTGCCAACTCTTTTAGAGGCCCAGGATGTTATTGAAATGGAAGAAATTGAAAGAGATCTTGGTTTTTAAAACCATACTTTCTTCTGTACACATTTTTGATAAAAACACGAATCTATTACCTATGTCTAATCTAGTATTTTTATAGCATGAAATTAACTATTGTTGGTTGTCATTCTGCCTCACCACGTTATGATGCTAATCCTACAGCGCAAATACTGGAAGTAAAAGGACATTTGTTTCTAATAGATTGCGGAGAGGGTACTCAAGTGCAGCTCAGAAAATTAAAAATAAAATTTGCTAGAATAAAACACATTTTCATTTCTCATTTGCACGGGGATCATTTTTTTGGTTTAGTGGGCTTAATATCCACATTTAAATTATTAGGCAGAGATGCTAGTTTGCACATCTATGGTCCTAAAGGAATTAAACAAGCCATTTTACTTCAACTCAAGTTGGGTAAAACCTACACAAATTTTGAGCTTTATTTTCATGAGTTAGAAAGCAACCAGCCAGAACTATTGTTTGAAGATGCTGTTTTGAGTATTACCACCATACCTTTAAAACATAGAGTATATACAAATGGGTTTTTGTTTCAACAAAAGCCTGGTGAACGGATTTTAAATATTCAAAAAGCAAAAGAGTTGGGTATAGAGCCATCCTATTACCAGAAAGCCAAACAAGGTTTTGATGTTCCAGATAGTAAAGAAAATGTAGTCTCTAACACAGCTATTACATTTGATCCAGCCCCTGCAAAATCCTATGCCTATTGTAGTGACACCGCTTATTGTGAAAAGATTATCCCTCAAATATTAAATACCACCCTTTTATATCATGAGGCTACTTTTTTACAACAGCATACCGTATTGGCCTCAAAAACAATGCACAGCACCCCTGAGCAGGCTGCTACAATTGCTAAGAAGGCAAACGTAGGTACTTTGCTTCTGGGTCATTATTCTGGACGTTATACTGATTATAATGAGTTTAAAAACCAGGCGCAAGAAATTTTTACAGCTACACAGCTTGCTCAAGATGGTAAGGTTTTTGAAATCTAAAGCCTAGGGTCTCAAACAAATTAGTTATTTGCTTGCTTGTTTTTTTACATAAATTTAAAGATTCTGTTATATTATAAATTATGCAATCTTTGTACCTTGCTCTAAAGTTAATGTTATGGATAAAAATCTTCACAACTACAGAAAATCCTACGAGAAAGGATCTCTTACAGAAGCCTCTGTGCTGGAAAATCCTATGGAACAATTCGCTGCTTGGTTTGCAGAGGCTGAAAAAGCGCCCGCTGTTGAGGAGCCAAATGCGATGACCCTGAGTACTGTAAATGGTCAAGGCGTGCCAAATGCGAGAGTCGTGCTGCTCAAAGAATTTACCCAAGATGGTTTTGTGTTTTATACAAATTATACCAGTGGTAAAAGTCAGGCTATTGCGCAAAATAACAAGGTTTGTATTTCTTTTTTTTGGCCCCAACTGGAGCGACAAATTATCATAACAGGTAAGGCTGTAAAAATTTCAGAAGAAAAATCTATTGAATATTTTAATAAAAGACCTCGAGAGAGCCAATTGGGCGCCCTGGTAAGCGATCAATCTACCTCGATAAATTCCAGGGACGCTTTAGAAGAAAAACTACAGAAGTTAGAGAAACACTATGACAACAAACCTATCGCAAAACCCCTCCATTGGGGAGGCTATTTAATACAGCCAACCTCATTTGAGTTTTGGCAGGGGAGAAGCAGTAGGTTGCATGATAGAATCAAGTATACAAAAATAAATAACAGCTGGGATATAGGAAGACTGCAGCCTTAGTTTAGTATAAAACACCATTAGTAATGAAAACACTATACTTTATTAGGCATGCTAAATCTTCTTGGAAACATTCTGTTATAGATCGGCAAAGACCCTTACATAAAAGAGGTGTTAATGATGCTTTGTTAGTCTCAAAACTGGTAGCAAAAACCATAGCTAAGCCTCAGATAATTATTACAAGTGATGCTTTGAGAACCCAATGCACTGCCACCTATTTTAAAGATGCCTTTGGCCTTGAAAATGATTTTTTTGTGGTAAATCCTGAGTTGTATGATTTTAGTGGCCAGCAAGTGATGAAGGTTGTTAAAGAGTTGAAAAATACACTTGATTGTGTTATGTTATGTGGCCACAATCATGCCTTCACATCTATTGTAAATATCTTGGGTAGTGTTAGTGTTAACAATGTGCCTACTTGTGGTTTTATTGCCATTAATTTTGAGATAGACACATGGAGTGAGATAACTATGGGAACAACTATTAAAATAATTTTTCCAAGAGATTTAAAATAGAACTATGACGCCAAAACCAAACAAATCCCCTCTTGAGAATAGTTATTATAACCGTGAGTTAAGCTGGTTACAATTTAATGCGCGCGTGCTTCAAGAGGCTGAAGATAATACAACTCCACTGCTTGAAAGATTACGATTTATAGGTATTTTTTCTAATAATTTAGATGAGTTTTTTAAAGTAAGATATGCAACTATCAAACGTATTGCTGATGCCGGTAAGGGCGGGCGTAGCTTTTTAGGTGGCATTCCAGCCTCTGAGCTTATGGAGCTAATTACCAAAACAGTAATACAGCAGCAAAAAATTAGTTTAGGTATTTTAAGTAGTATTAAACAGGAGCTTAAAAAAGAACATATTTTCATGATTAATGAGACAGAGGTATCTGAGTCTCAGTCTGAATTTATTGCAGATTATTTTTTACAAAAAGTAAGTCCTGCTATGGTTGTTATTATGATTGGTGAACTTAAAGAGTTTCCTTCTTTAAAAGATAGTGCAGCGTATCTAGCCGTGAAAATGGAAATGACAAAAGACGATACCTCTTTTGCTTCCAAAAGTAATTACGCCCTTATAGAAATACCTAAAAATGTTGAGCGGTTTGTAGAATTACCCTCTCAAGACGGAAAAAAATACATCATCATCTTGGATGATTTAATCCGGTATATGCTGCATAAAATATTTAGCATTTTCAAGTATGATCGTATTTCTGCACACATGATTAAAATTACACGTGATGCCGCCCTAGATATAGATAGTGATTTAAGTAAAAGTTTTATTGATAAAATATCTAAATCTGTAAAAAATAGAAGTGATGGAGCTCCTGTAAGGCTTGTATATGATAAAACCATTGATGACCAAACCCTTTCTTTTTTGATGGAAAAAATGGGAATCAAAAACTCGGATAGTATCAATCCCGGAGGAAGATATCACAACAGAAGAGATTATATTAATTTTCCTAGCCTGGGACGCAAAGATTTGCAATACCAAAAAATTACACCACTGCATGTTCCTGGTTTACCTTTAGTAGGAAGCCTTTTAGATAAAGTAGCAAAGAAAGATTATTTGTTACATGCTCCTTACCAAAGTTTTTCTTATGTTGTTAAGTTTTTACGTGAAGCAGCGCTAGACACTACAGTAAAAACAATAAAGATTACTATTTATAGACTTGCAGAGGTATCTCACATTGCCAGTAGTTTGATTAATGCCGTTAAAAATGGTAAGCAAGTAACCGTACAAATAGAATTACAAGCACGTTTTGATGAACAGGCCAATATTCATTATGCAGAGCAAATGCAGCGTGAAGGAGTGAAGCTATTATTTGGAGTAGCAGGACTAAAAGTACATTGTAAAATATGTGTCCTAGAGCGTATGCAAGAGGGTAAATTAAAAAAATTCTCATTGATAAGCACAGGAAACTTTAATGAGTCTACGGCTAGAATATATACAGATTACACCTTATTTACTGCCAATCAAAAAATTGGAAAAGAACTCAATCGGGTCTTTGATTTTTTTGAAGTAAACTATAAAGTTAAAGAATACAAGCATTTAATTGTATCTCCACATTATACAAGAACAGCTATTTATGATTTAATAGAAACCGAAATATTTAATACCATGCAGGGTAAAAAAAGCGGTATTAAATTAAAACTTAATAGCTTGTCAGACAATAAATTGATTGACAAGCTTTATGCCGCTAGTAGAGCTGGGGTTAAAATTCAATTAATTGTTAGAGGAATATGTTGCTTAATTCCTGGTGTTAAATCCATGAGTGAAAATATAGAGGTAATTAGCGTTGTAGATAAGTTTTTAGAACACCCAAGACTGTATATATTTGAGAATGATGGAGCTCCTAAAATATATATATCTTCTGCAGATTTTATGAGAAGAAATTTAGATACAAGAGTAGAGGTTTCTTGTCCGATTTATGATCAGCAAATTCAAGAAGAAATTTTAGAAACCTTTGATATTTGTTGGAGTGACAACGTAAAGTCGAGATATATTTCTCAAAAACAAGACAATTTATATAAAAACAATACTAATCAAAAAGTACGGTCTCAATTTGCATTGTATTCGTATTATAAAAATAAACTAGAAAATTAATTTGCTACACATAGAGAAATATGCTGCTGTAGATATAGGTTCTAATGCCATACGTCTGCTCATTGCAACGGTAATAGAGAAAGAAGGATTTCCTACTCAATTTAAAAAAACTTCCTTGGTGCGCTTACCAATTAGACTAGGCGCCGATGTTTTTTTAAAAGGGAGTATTTCTATAGGGAATTACAAAAGGCTTCTCGATGCAATGCAGGCCTACTCATTAATTATTAAAACACATAAGGTTGTAGCCTTTAGGGCATGTGCCACTTCTGCCATGCGTGAGGCCAATAATGGTCAAAAAATAGTCTCAAAATTAAAAGCTGCTACAGGTGTAGATATCCAGATTATTGATGGTAACGATGAGGCTGCTATTATTTCATCTACAGATTTAAAACAACTCATTAGTGATAATAAAGTATTCTTGTATGTAGATGTTGGTGGTGGCTCTACAGAATTTACTGTCTTTGCCAATGGTAAAAATATTGCGTCACATTCATTTAAATTGGGTACGGTGCGTATTATAAATGGCATGGTTGAAGACGCTATTTGGGAGCAAGTTCAACAATGGGTTACACATCATACAAAAGCATATTCTAAAATTAACGTAATAGGCTCTGGCGGAAATATAAATAGTATATATCGTTTTAGTGAAAAGAAGGTAGGGCAACCACTTAGTTACTTGTTTATGTCTAACTTCTATGAAAAAGTAAAAAAGTATGATTACAACCAGCGTGTATTCGAACTCAAAATGAATCCAGATAGGGCAGATGTTATTATTCCAGCCACGCGTATATACTTATCTGCCATGAAGTGGGCTAAGGCAAAAAACATGTATGTTCCTAAAACTGGTTTGGCAGATGGTATTATAAAGCAGCTCTATAATGAACGAAAATCAAATACCTCGACATAAGATTTTCAGTTACAAAAAATCATCCATGAATACTTTCGCTTTTACTCAAATCTTTAATGACTTGAGCTTCAAAATTCAGTAAATCTTGCCATTTTTTGTCAACCTCTTTACGTTCTCCGTATTGTCTGGCAAAGCCAAGAAACATTGTGTAATGACTAGCTTCGCTAACCATAAGTTTATGATAAAAATCTGCTAATTCTTGATCCTCTAATGCTTCACTTAGTAGTCTAAAACGCTCACAGCTTCTAGCCTCAATAAGCGCAGCATATAAAAGTCTATGTATAAGTTGTGTTGTTCTGCTGCCGCCTTTTGGAAAAAATTTTAAAATCTCTAGTACGTAGCTATCTTTACGATCACGGCCCAAAGTCCAGCCACGGGCTATGATTTTATCATGTACTAGTTTAAAATGACTAATCTCTTCTTTTACAAGCGCTACCATTTCTTGAACCAAGTCTGTATACTCTGGAAAAGATACAATTAACGAGATGGCCGTAGAGGTTGCTTTTTGCTCGCAATAGGCATGATCTGTCAATATTTCTTCAATGTTTTTCTCAACAATATTTACCCATCTGGGGTCTGTAGGTAACTTTAGCCCTAGCATTTTAATTGGGTTTTGTGGTGTTGATTTCATTACGGTGCCTTATATATCTAGCTCAAAGGCTTTTCTTAGCGCTCCTAGATTTGGGTTTTTTTCCATTAGCTTATCATACTTTTCTTTGTCTGTGTAGGCATAGCGTTTTACTTGCAACTCATTTACATCTATTACAAGATCAACATTGTAGTTTTGAAGTTTTTTACGCATGTAGGTTAACAGCTCAAACTTATCTCTCTCTACTTCAAGCTTTATGGTTTGGTTTGGAAATTCAAGATGGATCATGCCATCTTTTAATTTAGGGACATTCATGGTAAGATGAGATAGGAAATTATATTTCCCTTGCTCTTTTACAATCTCTGTATATGCATTCCAGTGAGTAATCATTTGCTGCTCAGTGAAATCTTCAGTAGGAAGGTGTTCTTTGGCGGGGCTTTTTTTACTAATTTCTTTAGCGAGCTGTTGCTTTTTTTGAATGCTCTTTAGCGATAGTGCTGAAACTCTTTTTTTGGAAGTAACCTCCTGTTTAATTATTTGAGGTTGCTCGATGGTTTGTTTACTATCTAACAAGGTAGGAGGTAGGTCTTGGATTTTCTCTATCTGTTTTTCTTTTACAATAGCAGGAGTTTCCAGATTGTGTGGTTGCTCTGGCGTGTCTAGTTTTTCTTGAACCTGACTTGCAACTTTTATAAAATGAGCTGGAGGAAGTACAAAACGTTTTTTTAGCTTATTGGTCTTTTTTTTTTCTCTCTGCGCAGTGAGAGAGCTAAGTTGCATTAAGCATAATTCTACTAGCAGCCTTTGGTTACGGCTTGTTTTAAATTTTAAATCACAGGAGTTAGCAATATCAAGCGCCTCTATTAAAAAATCGTGATGGGTCTGTTGTGATTGCTCTAGGTACATTTTTTTTACTTTATCACCAACCTCTAGCAGGGAGATTGTTTGTTGGTTTTTACAAACCAATAAGTCTCTAAAGTGAGAAGCTAGCCCCATAATAAAATGATGCCCATCAAATCCTTTGCTTAAAATTTCATTGTATGCCAGCAATACCTGTGGGATATCATTTTGGATTACCAGATCTGTGATATTAAAATAATAGGTATAATCTAGTACATTGAGATTTTCTGTAACAGCTTCACGAGTTAAATTTTCTCCAGAAAAACTTACTACTCTATCAAAAATCGACAGGGCGTCCCTTAGTGCTCCATCTGCTTTTTGGGCAATAATATGCAAGGCATCATCTTGCGCTGTAATACTTTCTTGTTTGGCTACAGAGGCTAAATGTTCTTTTATGTCTTGCACTGTAATACGTCTAAAATCAAAAATTTGACACCTTGATAATATCGTAGGTATGATTTTGTGTTTCTCTGTAGTTGCTAATATAAATATGGCATGCTTTGGCGGCTCTTCAAGGGTTTTTAAAAAGGCATTAAAAGCAGCTGATGACAACATGTGTACTTCATCTATAATATAGACCTTATACTGTCCAACCTGAGGAGGAATACGTACTTGGTCGATAAGATTTCTGATATCATCTACAGAATTATTAGAGGCGGCATCTAATTCAAAAATATTAAATGCAAAATCCTCATCCTCTTTATGATTTCCGTCTTGATTTATTTTTTTTGCCAATATACGAGCACAGGTAGTTTTTCCAACACCTCTTGGTCCTGTAAATAAAAGTGCTTGTGCTAGGTGATTATTTTCTATGGCATTTTCTAAAGTATTAGTAATAGCTTGTTGGCCTACAACATCTTTAAATGTTGTGGGTCTGTACTTTCTAGCTGATACAATAAATGGTTCCATAGTTTAGAAACAAATATAAGTAGGTGCGTTACTTAATTAAAAAAATAGCCCTTCTTATTTTACGATATTTATTAACAATAATGATACTTTTGCAAGAGCAGGTCGCCTTATCGCTTCAAACTTGTTTTGAAGAGGAAAGTCCGGGCACCATAGGGAAGTATAGCGGCTAACAGCCGTCATTTCAAGTAGCTTTAGCTAAGCGAGAGAGGACTAGTGCAACAGAAAGTATGTACAGGTTATGCTGTAGTGAAACCAGGTAAACTCTATACGGTGAAATGCCACGTATACCAGCAATAAGGGTTCCCGCCCATGCTGGAGGGTGGGCAGATGGAGTGTATGTGTAAATGTACACCTAGATAAATGATAAGGAATTTTTGGCATAAGCCAAATTGAACAGAACCCGGCTTATAGACCTGCTTTTTTTATAATTTAAAATTACTTAAAAAAACTAAAGACAGAACCACCATATCTTCTTGACTCAGAAAAACGATCAAAGTCAGATACATCTGTATGTTTTGAATGTTCTAAAATAAAAACGCCTTGCTTGGCAACAAGACCATTTTTGAAAGATTCGGTAATCATTTGTTCTAACTGTTGGAGGGTAAAATCATAGGGGGGGTCTGCAAAAATGATATCAAAAGATCTTGAAGGCATTTTTGTGTACTTAAAAATATCTGCTTTGATAACGTGTATATTGTAATGTAGTTCTTCAGAAATTTTAGAAATATATTTAATACATCCAAAATGACTATCTACAGAGGTTATATCCTTACAACCCCTAGAGGCAAACTCATAACTAATGTTTCCAGTACCAGAAAATAAATCAAGTAATGAGATGTCTTGAAACATCCACCTGTGGTTTAAAATATTAAACAATCCTTCTTTAGCAAAATCTGTGGTGGGACGCACCGGTAAAGACTTTGGAGCCATAAGACGTTTGCCTTTATGTAAACCTGAAATAATACGCATTGTTAAATATTAGATATAATAAATTGTTGATGCTTTGGAGTGTCTTTGATTTCTACCCCTTTGTTATTTGGCTCAAAATTAATGTGTCTTACATAGGTGTATAATAGTGCATATAAAGAATCATCTTTTGTGATAGCTCCACTTAAGGTGATGGCGTCTGTTTCTGTTGTAAGCCCTAATTGTTCATAGCAAAAAAGGATATAATATATAAAATCTTCAGGTGTTTTGAAGCTATAGGTATTACACAGTTGCAATTTATTGTTTTTAGCTACTATACAGGTGAAACTATCTTTAAATACATGTACATGTATCTTTGGTTTGTCTGCCTCACAAGGGCTATTTAAAACCGCATCTAGTAAATTTGTAGTAGCATGGTAATAAGAAAAACTCCCGTAGGTATCAAAAAAGAAATTATTGACATTTATATAAGGGGCATATACTGTAATGATATCTTGGGTCTGTACCTGGTCAAAGGCTATAAAATCTGTAGCTAATATTTTGGAGTTAAACTTTAAATATTCTGCTGCTTTTTGAGGGTCAAAAAGTGATTTGGGTACGCTTGTGGCCATATCGTTACAGTGTATTAAAACAACATTATTAAAGTTGTTTTTAAGCTCGGGGGTGTCGTTGATTTTTTGTGTAAGGTGAGTAAGTAGTTCTTCTGGAGTAATGGCCTGTTCAAAAATTGTTTCACAAAAAAAGAGAACTTCTTTGGTGTGGGTGTGGGTTATTAAAAAAGAATGTCCGGTCAATGCTAATTGAACGGACAGGCTTTGATGGGCAATAGGCCCTGTATTATTGTTTTGTTTGTTCAGCGTCATATATTTTTGGCCAGTTACCAGAGGTGTCAACCTCTTCTAGAGATCCAACTTTAACAAAGGCGCCATTTACACCCTCCACAGAAACTACTTGCTCTTCTTGGTTTATCAGGTCTTTGTCTAGACCTTCCAAAACTATTTTCTTACTAATCCTAGCTTCAAAAGCAGAATAGGCTTTCTCATTTTTTCTTCCTTGGTTTTTTATAACCTCTCCGGCTACAAGCTCTATTACTCCTGTAATTCCCTCCTGCTCAAGTGGTAAATTCATCATTGTTTTGTAACGATCTGTACCTCCAAATATAGAATCTCTAACGGAAGTAAAACCAAGAGTGTCCAATAAAACAGCCTCTAGGATGTACCCTCCTGTTTTTGCGTCAAGGCCGTAGGCTTTATTTTTCTTTTCATCTGCATAACTTGTGTCCCGTCTTTGAACGTTTGCAAACTGTGCAGTATCTAAAAAACGAACCAAACTGTCAAAGCTCCCTGTAAATTTACCTGTAATTTCTTTGTGAGCCAACTCTGCAGCTCGAACATCTTTTAAGTTTTTAATCACTTTGGCATAACGGGCGTCACGTTTTTTATTAAATTCTACAGGGCCAATGATTGAGCTGTATAATTTCCACCCTAAAAAGATAATAAGTACCCAAAGAACAAGTTGTAAGATTAATTTCATTGTAAGGAAAAATTTAGGTTTTTTTAATTTGTTAGGTCTATCGCAAATCTACAATTTTTTTTTGTTCGTAAAAGTATATTCTTAAAAATAATGGCATCTTTAAGGCTTCTAAGAAACCTCTTTTATGGATGTGTCACAATTTTATAGTTTACTGAAAAGCGATTTTCCGCATAACACTACTGCAAAACAGGATATTGCACTGCATTTGCTGTCCAAATTTGTGTTAAATGATAAGAAAAACGAAGTTTTTTTACTTAAAGGATATGCCGGTACGGGTAAAACAACCATCACTGGAACCATAGTTAAGAACCTTGGTAAAGCAAAAATGGCTTCAGTACTTTTGGCACCAACAGGAAGAGCTGCCAAGGTAATAAGTAATTATGCTGGTAAAGAAGCCTTCACTATTCATAGAAAAATATACTATCCCAAACCTAAAAAAGGCGGAGGGGTTTGCTTTACATTGCAAAATAATAAACACAGAAATACCATTTTCATGGTTGACGAGGCTTCTATGATTCCAGATATTAATCAAGATGCCAAGCTTTTTGAAAACGGTTCTTTACTCGATGATTTATTACAATTTATATACAGTGGTCATAACTGTAAGCTGTTGCTTATTGGTGACACTGCTCAATTACCTCCTGTAAAACTTGATGTAAGCCCAGCGCTAGATGCCCGCATATTAGAAAACCAGTTTAATAAACATGTCATAGAGATAGAACTTGATGATGTGGTGCGCCAGCAGCATGATAGCGGTATTTTATGGAATGCAACCAAACTAAGAGAAACCTTAAATGAAGGGATTTATGATCGTTTTAAATTTAGTGATCAAGTGTTTGCAGATGTAGTGAAGCCTCAAGATGGCATGGAAATCATGGATGCTCTTGAGCAACACTATAACAATGAAGACAATGACAATACAGTACTTATTGTAAGGTCAAACAAGCGCGCAAATTTATACAACCAAAGCATACGCACTCGCATTTTGTTTCAAGAAGATGAACTTTCTGCGGGAGACAGATTAATGGTCGTTAAAAACAACTATCATTGGGTTTCTAGTGAGAGTGACGCAGGATTTATTGCAAATGGAGACATAGTACAGGTTTTAGAAATTTTTAGATTTGTTGACCTCTATGGTTTTCGTTTTGCGGAAGTAAAAGTACAGCTAGCAGATTATCCAAAAATGAAAGCTTTTGAAACCGTATTGCTTTTAAACACGCTAACTTCTGAAACTCCGTCACTAACCTATGATGATTCTAACCGCCTGTATCAAGAAGTGATGAAAGATTATGCACATGAGAGTTCTAAATTCAAAAAATTTCAAGCGGTTAAAAAAAATAGATATTTTAATGCCCTTCAAGTAAAGTTCTCTTATGCAATAACGTGTCATAAAAGCCAAGGCGGGCAATGGCAGAATGTATTTGTTGAACAGCCATATTTGCCTAGTGGGGTAGATAAAGATTACCTTCGTTGGCTGTATACAGCTATCACAAGAGCCCAAGAAAGATTATATTTGATTGGCTTTAAAGAAGATTTTTTTGAACAAGATGCCTAATGTTATTCTCCAATGTGCGTTAATGCGTATTTTTGCGTTACAAAATACGTTTAATATTATCAAACCCTAAAGTACCTTGAATACCAGTATGAAAATAATAGCAATGATACCGGCACGCTACCAGGCCTCTCGTTTTCCTGGAAAATTGATGCAAGATTTAGGGGGTCAAACTGTAATTTTACGTACCTACAAGGCAACGGTAGCTACGGGTTTATTTAAGGAGGTTTTTGTAGTTACCGATAGTGGTATTATTTTTAAAGAAATTACTGACCATGGTGGAAAAGCTATCATGAGTATCAAGGAACATGAGTGCGGCAGTGACCGAATAGCAGAAGCTGTTACCACCATGGACATTGATATTGTTGTAAATGTGCAAGGAGATGAACCCTTTACAAACAAAGAAGCATTGGTAACACTTTTGGATGTATTTAAAGCCGAGGATGCCTCAAAAATAGATTTGGCCTCTTTGATGGTTAAAATTACAGATTGGGATGAAATTCATAATCCTAATTGCGTGAAGGTTATCGTGAATAAAGAAAATTTTGCTCAATATTTTTCTAGAGCCCCCATACCATATCCTCGTGATAAAGATGCAGCAACAAACTATTACAAACACAAAGGAATTTATGCCTTTACAAAGAAGGCGCTGTTAGATTTTTATCATCTACCAATGGGCACGCTAGAGGCTGTAGAGAAAATTGAATGCATTCGATATCTAGAATATGGTAAAAACATTAAAATGGCAGAGACCACCGTTCAAGGAGTTGGCATTGACACCCCTGAAGATTTAGCCAAGGCAAATGCTATTTTAAAACAACAACAACACTAAAACTATAATAGTCTCTTAACTATTACTATTAACAGCAAATCACTCCAAGGAATATTTCATGGGATTAACAAAATTTATATACTTTAGCCTACTTGGATGGAAAATAGATGGAGACTTTGACCGCTCCATAAAAAAATCTGTTTTAATAGTGGCTCCTCATACCAGCAATATGGATTTTTTATTATCTGTACTGGTAAGACGTATTTTAAAGCTGCAAATTAATTTTGTAGGTAAAAAAGAGTTGTTTAATCCGCTATGGGGATGGTATTTTAAATGGATGGGTGGCGCTGCTTTGAATAGGAATAAGTCAGAGAATAAAGTACAAGCTATCGCTAATGTATTTTCAAAACATCAAGAATTTAGGCTGGCTATTGCTCCAGAAGGGACTCGAAAAAAAGTAAGCACCTGGAAAACGGGTTATTATTACATAGCCCTTAAGGCCAATGTGCCAATCATTTCTGTGCGTTTAGACTACCAAAATAAAGTGATGGGTATCAGTAAGCCTTTTTACCTCTCTGGTGACATAAATGCTGATGAGCTTAAATTAAGAGTTTTTTACAAGGGCATAAAAGGCAAGGTGCCCGCTTGGAGTTAGCAGCCAGATGCCATACGGAATTTTATCTAGGGTGTAGCTTCTTCCATAGTGTGATATACATTTTGTACATCATCATCTTCTTCTAGCTTCTCTAATAATTTTTCTACATCTGCCGTTTGCTCTGGAGTGATAGTTTTGGTGACTTGAGGGATGCGTTCAAAGCCAGAAGATAAAATTTCAATATTATGTGTTTCTAGGTAGCTTTGAATATTTCCGAAGCTCTCAAAAGGGGCATAAATTAAAACGCCATCTTCGTCCTCAAATATTTCTTCTACCCCATAATCTATAAGTTCTAGCTCTAACTCTTCAAGATCTAAATCTCCCACATTCACCCTAAAATTGCACAGATGATCAAACATAAAAACAACAGATCCAGAGGTGCCCATATTACCATCACATTTGTTGAAATAGGAACGCACATTTGCAACAGTTCTGGTATTGTTATCTGTAGCTGTTTCTATTAATATGGCAATACCATGTTGTGCATATCCTTCAAATAATACTTCTTTATAATCTCCTAGACTCTTATCACTAGCTCGCTTGATGGCTCGCTCTACATTGTCTTTGGGCATGTTTAAAGACTTTGCGTTTTGGATGACTGCGCGCAACCTAGAATTTGAATCTGGATCTGGTCCTCCTTCTTTAACAGCCATTACAATATCTTTACCAATTCTGGTAAAGGCCTTGCTCATGGCAGACCAACGTTTCATTTTCCTTGCTTTTCTAAATTCAAAAGCTCTTCCCATAGTTGTGTGTTTTTACTAAAAGCCAAATATAAAAAATACACACCCCAAAAACCAATTGTGTATTCAAAAGTTTTATTTCAGAATTTATTGGTTCTTTAATTTGTCTTTTTGAATGTGTTGTTAATACGATTTTTTATCAATAAAATAATTTTTCAGAAAAATACTCTTAATCTAGTATGGTAGAAGTCACAAAAGAACGTAATTTTGCAACTTGCATAAATTCTCATAATTGTGGCTATAGACACTTCAAATAGTATAGACGAAACAAAAACAGGTAAAGATTTGTACTCCTACCAAAAAGGAGCAATTGATAAGATATTTACTGCATTTGATGATGCCCCTGAAGATTATCACTTACTATACCAGTTACCAACAGGTGGAGGGAAAACAGTTATCTTTTCTGAGATTGTAAGACAATACCTTAAAAATCATAACAAACGTGTCCTGATAATGACACACCGTATCGAGCTATTATCGCAAACCTCCAAAATGCTTACAGAGTTTGGGGTTATAAATAAAGTTGTTAATAGTACTGCAAACCTTGATGATCAAGACCAATATAGCTGTTTTGTTGCCATGGTGGAAACGCTCAATAATAGACTTCAAGACGAAAAATTTGATATCAGTAACATTGGACTTGTAATTATAGATGAGGCACATTACAACTCATTTACAAAACTGTTTGGCTATTTTGATAAGTCTTTTATTTTGGGTGTAACGGCAACTCCTTTAAGCTCAAACATCAAACTGCCCATGAATGATAATTACAATGAGCTCATTGTAGGGGAGACCATTGAGGCTTTAATAGAAAACGAGTTTTTATCTAGGGCCAACACCTATAGTTATAACGTAGGGTTAACCTCATTAGAGATTGGCGCAAATGGTGATTACACGGTTAAATCTTCTGAAGATTTATATACCACCAATGATATGCTAAGCAAGCTCATGCATGCCTATGAGGAACATTCTAAGGGTAAAAAGACCTTGATATTTAACAATGGTATCAATACCTCTTTACATGTATACGATGCCTTTAACTATGCAGGATACCCTGTAAGACACCTAGATAATACGGCAACCAAAAAACAAAGACAAGAAATTCTTGAGTGGTTTCACGTAACACCTGATGCTATTTTAACCTCTGTAAGTATTTTAACAACAGGTTTTGATGAGCCAACGGTAGAGTCTATAATTTTAAACAGGGCTACTAAATCTTTGACACTTTACTACCAAATGATTGGGCGTGGTTCTCGTATTTTGAAAGATAAATCCACCTTTGATGTTATAGATCTTGGTAATAATTTTCATCGTTTTGGACCTTGGGGTGCAGATTTGGATTGGCAACGTATCTTTAGATCACCAAATTACTATCTGGACAATCTTATGGACGACGAGGAGCTGGAAAGCTACTTTATTTATGAGATGCCAGAAGAGTTAAGAGCAGCGTTTTCAAAATCTGAAGATGTTTCTTTTGATATTAAAAAAGCCTATACAGACTCTGTTAAGGCAGGGCATTCCTCTAAGGTAATATTAGAGCGCTCTATTGCCCAGCATGCTTTTATATGCTCTCAAAACAGTGAAGATGTGTATGATGCATTAATCTTAGCAAAAAAATTGGGCGATGATATAGATTTTAGAATAGAACGCTATTCAAAATGCATAAGTAAGAGCACTCACAATTTTATAAGTTGGCTTAAAAATGATTATCGTTTAAAACTCCGCAGTCATCTTAGAGAGAATTTTGATGCTATCTATGAGAGCATCCATGGATATCCTCCAGTAGAGTAATCAAACTATTACTCATCTTTTCTAGGATGGAATTTTGAAATAGTTTCTTGCAGAAAAGAAGTTTCTATATGCGTATATATCTCTGTTGTGGTAATACTTTGATGCCCCAACATTTGTTGGATAGCTCTGAGGTCTGCGCCATTTTCTAGTAAATGGGTTGCAAAAGAGTGTCTAAAGGTGTGTGGGCTTATTACTTTATCAATACCTGTCTTTTCTACCAATTGTTTTATAATAGTGAATATCATGGCTCTTGTGAGCTGGTTTCCTCTTCTGTTTAAAAACAAGGTGTCTTGGGCCTTAGGTGCTATTTTTTGATGTACCCGAACTTCTTTTCGGTATAATTCTATGTATTTTATTGTAGTGTCTCCAATAGGTACAAAACGTTGTTTGTCTCCCTTGCCTGTAATTTTTATAAATCCCTCTTTAAAGAATAAGTCTGAAATTTTAAGTGAGGTTAATTCGCTTACTCTTAAGCCGCATCCGTAAAGGGTTTCAAGCATTGCTCTGTTGCGTTCTCCTTGAGCACTACTAAGGTCTATGGCTTTTATGAGTTGGTCTATTTCCTCTATAGCTAGGGTGTCTGGAAGTTTTCTGCCAATTTTTGGGCTTTCAATAAGTTCTAAAGGGTTGGTTTCTCTGTAGTTTTCGAAGATGAGATAATTAAAAAAGCCTTTAAGCCCAGAGATAATTCTGCTTTGAGATCTTGGATTTACCTCTTTTGCGATGCTATAAATAAATTCTTGCAGGACTTCTGGTTTAATTTCAATAGCAGTAGTCTGTATGGTAGACTCATCAAGCCAGGTTATTAATTTATTAATATCCAAGGCGTAGTTGCTTATTGAGTTTTCTGAGAGCCCTCTTTCTATTTTCAAATAGCTTTGATAGTCTTTTAATGCCTGTTGCCATTTCATGGGTTTGGGTCTCTAAAATTTTAAATTAAAAACAAATTAAAGATACGAATAACAAATGTGTTTGCCCTAGTATAAGTATATTTGATATATAACCATTAAATATATACCAATTGAAAAATTTAGCAATAATAGTAGCTGCTTTTTTTATGAGTACTACCGTATCTTCTCAGGAGTTAGATTTAGGGATTAAATTAGGATCTAATTTTGCATCTATAAGTAATGCCAAAGAAGGTTTGTCAACAAGAACAGGAATTCAAGCAGGCCTATTTGCAGGAATAAAATTTAATGATAAAGTAGGGATTAACCTAGATGTCTTATATTCTCAACAAGGCGCAGATTTTAATGCTGGAGCATTTGATTTAACGTATGTTAATCTCCCTCTTGTTTTAAAATACTTTCTTGTTAGTGGGTTACATATTCAACTAGGTCCTCAGTTTGGTGTATTAATTGATGATAGCCTTGCTGAAATCTTTGATGATAACTATAATGAAATAGTCGAGTCAGAAATTTCTGGAATTATAGGATTGGGGTATGATCTTCCTTTTGGCCTCCGTATAGATGGTAGATACAATTTTGGTCTTACAGATATTTCTAAATCTACAGCTGAGAATGAGGGTATCAAAAATTCGGTATTTACACTTGCCGTAGGTTTTGCATTTTTGTAGCTAGACTACTTTTTTTAATATACTAAAAGTGGAGACAGATGTTTCCACTTTTTTATTGCTGTAAATAGTGTATTTTTACAGCATAATTGTAAATAATAAAGAACATGAAAAAATCACTTCTACTGCTTTGCTTACTTGCAGGGTTTTCTTTCACCCAGGCTCAAGAGCAATACAATGTTGCCAAGGGATTTAGTGCAGGATTTGGTGCAGGGTTTCTCTCTGAGATTGAATCTATTGGAGGTAGCGTGGATTTAATATACCAGATAGATCAAAAGTGGGGTATTGCAAATACCACCCTGTTTACCGTAAATGAGTTGCCAAACAAGGAACGCTTAAAGTGGTTTACCTCAGATCTAAATACTCGTTACAAGGTATACGATGAATTTTATCTGCTAGCTGGAGGTCAATTCTTGTTTCAAACACTTATAGAAAAAACATACATTGGAGGTTTTGAATCTGGAGAACAGGTAGTGCAAAACTCAAATTTTGGAGCCAATATTGGTGCAGGATACATTTATCATTTACTGAGTAACGTTAATGTATTTGCCGAAATAAAATATACAATTCTAGCCAATGAATCTGAGCCCGTAGAAAGCTCAGGTTACATGCAAGCAAGAATTGGCATGGTCTTCGATTTATAGAAAAATTTAATAGACAGATTTAAAAACGAAAGAAGTCAATTTCTTTCGTTTTTTTATTTTCTATATTTGAACCATGAAACTCAAGGTAATTAATGGCCCTAATTTAAACCTGCTAGGTACCCGTGAAACGGCTATTTACGGCACTACTTCTTTTGACTCTTTTTTTGAAGCATTACAAAAGAAATACCCAGATATAGAGCTATCTTATTTTCAATCTAATATTGAGGGAGAACTCATCGATTGTCTTCAAGAGTCAGGTTTTGAGTATGATGGTATTATATTAAACGCCGGTGCTTATACTCACACATCTATTGGTATAGGCGATACTGTAAAGGCTATTGCTAGCCCAGTGGTAGAGGTGCATATTTCTAACACATTTTCTCGAGAAGAGTTCCGGCACAAATCGTATATCTCTGCAGGTGCCAAAGGAGTAATACTAGGGTTTGGTCTTGAGAGCTATACCTTAGCCATAGAGAGCTTCTTGTCTATATAGTTACACTGCTAACGGCCTTACTTTCTTGTATACTGTAGCTACATCATAGTTTTATAAAAGCCATTTGTTTTGTCTAGCCCCTTTGCTATAAAAGTATAAAAAGATACTTGTAACAATTACTAACATTGGCATTATAATAGCTTCTGTGCCTAATAGCGCTATGGCTTGGGTGGCTAATATCCAGTACCCCTGTATCACTAAAACTGTTAATAAGGATACTAAGAACAATGGCAGTGCAATTTTCTTTTTCAGTATCAGGGCTATAGAAGCCAAAACCCCTGTGATAGTACAAACACCAAAAAAAACATAATACCAAGAAGGTGTATTTAAAAATAATTCCATTTGTTGTTCAGTATATGTTTCACTGTAGGTCTCTAACATGAGATCTTTCATGAAAGCGGCCATAATAAACTGAAATAGCCCCATGATATTCCATAAAAGAGCCAATATGGCTATAATCAAAAAGCTTTTGTTTGGTGTGGGTTGGGTGTTCATACTGTTTAGTTTTTAAATGGTTGCAGGTAAATTTATAAAAAGAGTTTATATTTAACTTTAAAATAGCTTTTAAATGACAACAAGTGTATTACAAAAATCTCTAAATTTTTTACAAAAACTTAGAGAAAACAATCATAAAGATTGGATGCAAGCCCATAAAAAAGAATACCTAGCAAGTGAGGTTTCTTTAAAAGAACTTTACAAAGAGATATTAATGGGGCTCGGGGTTACTGATGAAATTGAAAAACAGAAAATTTTCAGAATCAATAGAGATATAAGATTTAGCAATAATAAAACACCTTATAATTCTCACAGAAGTGTGAGTTGGAGTAGAGCAGGAGCTTCAAGGCGTGGCAGCTATTATTTAAGGATAGAGCCAGGCAAATGCGCTATAGGAGGTGGTTTTTTTGGTCCTGAGCCTCAAGATTTATTACGTATACGAAAAGAGTTTGAAATGGATAGCGAGCCCATAAGGGCTATTTTAGACCAAAAGGAATTTAAAAAATTTTATAAAAATTTCAATCAAGAGTATAAGGTTAAAACAGCTCCAAAAGGTTTTGATACCCTTGATCCTAATATAGATTTGATACGACTAAAAAGTTTTTTTGTAGTCCATGAATTTACAGATGCTCAGGTGCAATTACCAAACTTTGCTGCAACGGTAGTAAAAGCCTTTGAACTGTTAAGACCCTATTTTGATTATATGAGTGATGTACTCACCACAGATCTTAATGGAGAATCAATTCTTTAACAATTAAAATGTATTTAGTTTGAAATTTCAAACTGCATCAAATTACTTTTTAAACGCTCTCTGGTAATGTTCATCATTCGTTTGTTAAGGGCAGAAGAGTTGGCGGTGTAGGTAAGATATTCTTCTGTGGTAAATTGGCCAATAAACATACCTTTTAGGGCGTTTCTGAACTTTATATTTTTATGGATAGCATTGTCTATGTATGATAGTCTTTTTTCAATAGTTAGGTTGTAAAATACATTTTTGTGTTTGGTAATG
The DNA here is from genome assembly GCA_943789105.1 of uncultured Ulvibacter sp. Taxonomy (GTDB): domain Bacteria; phylum Bacteroidota; class Bacteroidia; order Flavobacteriales; family Flavobacteriaceae; genus Patiriisocius. The sequence continues at coordinate 695,419 of CALSSW010000001.1, forward strand.
TAGTTTTTAAAAACCAACACAAAGAGATCATTTTGCAGTTTTGCTATGGGGCGAAGCGTACTGTTTTGAAAATGTTCCTGGTCAGAGATTCCTACTGTAATTAGAGCGCCAGGGATTGTTGGTCTGCAGGAGAGTAACTGATTGTCACGTGTATTCATAGCTGTTGTTGTTTTTATAAAGATACGTTTTGTAGGGTCTATATTCCTAGCTTTAAAAAAGCAAGTTATAAAAACTAAAATGGTATTAAATATAAAACCCCGCAAGAGTATACTTCCAGGGTTTTATATTTTGAAAGGCTATTTTAGTCTTTGGCTAAAAACACTTCTTTTGCTTTTATAACAGGAAGCGATATATCATTGCCATTAAGAGTTTTATAAAACTTCTTTACTTGCTTGTCCATGATTTTTGCAAAGCGTGTTTTCTCTGTAGTAAACTCCTCACTAATTAATTCAAAGTTGCTTTTTAGAGATCCATCAACACGATCATAATTTGTAGCAATGTTGCTGTACAATTCACCCATACGCTCCCGTAATTCTGGTTCTGCGCTTGCTACATAATTGTCTCCGGTAGTGACCACTAAGTCTGTTCTAAGGGCCTCTAAAGCATCCCAAGTTTTCTGTGCTTGTTTGGCTGGCTTTCCACCCATATCAATCACCTCTTTGGCTTTAGATTGTATTTGGCCAATCTCATAGACCAGAAAGGCTAAGTCCTCAACCATAGAAAACATGGTCTGGGTTAGGGCCTCTTGTTCTTTACGCTCATCAAGAGTTGTCAAAGATTTACGATCATATTTAGTCTCTATAATATGCGCATAGGTTTGTTTTCCTTTTTTAAGTACTACTTTATATTGTCCCTGTGGCACACGAGGAGAGGTAAACCCACCAAAAGAGAGTGTTTTTGCAGCAGCCATTTTTGGATTACTAGTATTGAATCCCCAATTTACAATATTAATCCCTTTAGATTTTCCAGGGCCAAGAGATGTAATTTTATTTCCGTCCATGTCTTGTATTTCTAGGGTCATTTTACCAAAGGTGTGTCGCTTCTTTAGGTAGTATACAATACGTGCCGCCGAAGATTTGTTTTGCCCTACAAACTGAGTTTCTGCACCAAAAGATCCAGCAAATCCACTCTCTTCTGGCATGGTAAAAGGCTTGTTTTTAAAGAAATGTACTTTCTTTGCAAGAACTTCTTGGTTTAATTCTCTTAAGGGGCTTATATCATCAATTATAATTACGCCTCTACCGTGAGTTCCCATGACAATGTCATTGGTTTGTTTTTGCATATCAATAAAGTGTACAGCAACAGGGGGCATATTATTGGTGAAATGAGACCATCCTTTTCCTCCATTAATGGTAACGTAAAGTCCCATCTCTGTACCTAAGAACAATAAATCTTCATTAACATAGTCTTCCTGAATATTTCTAACAAAAGCATTTTCTTGAATGTCTTTTGATATGATACTTGTCCAAGTTTTTCCATAATCTGTTGTTTTCATGGCATAGGGTTTCATATTTCCCATTGTGTGTCCATCAAAAACAGCGTATGCTGTTGCTTTTGAATGCACACTAGCCTCTATGTGGTATACCCAAGTATTTGCTGGGATACCCGTAAGATTATCTGTTACATTACTCCATGACTTACCTGCGTCTGTAGTTATTTGAATATTACCATCATCGGTACCTACCCAGATTATATTTTCATCTAGTGGTGACTCGGCTATAGTGAAAATTGTAGTATGGTTCTCAGCACCACTATTATCTACAGACAGTCCTCCAGATTTTGACTGGTCTTGTTTTGTCTTGTCATTGGTGGTAAGATCTGGAGAAATAATTTTCCAGTTGTCTCCCATATCTTCACTTACATGCAGGAATTGACTTGCCATGTAAAATCTATCTGGTTGGTGTTGGCTAACTGCCATAGGAGCATTCCAATTAAAACGCAATTCTGGATCTCCCTTTTTTGGAAGTGGTTGTATGGTTTTGGTTCGGTTACGATCTACATCATAACGCCACACATTTTCTGCACCTTGCATTTCTGAGTATACAATGTTTTTTGTGGGATGTTTTAATACTCTAAAACCATCACCATATCCAACACTGTTCCAGTCTCTTGCATTTACACCTCCTGGAGAAGAAGAAGGCCCGTACCATGATCCGTTGTCTTGAAGGCCTCCGTATACATTATACGGCTCCTTGTTATCAACACTAATGTGGTAGAATTGTGATAGGGGTAGGTTTTCTACAATTTCAAATGTGGATCCTCCATTCCAAGAGCGGTATACACCACCATCTGTTCCAGAAAAAATTACATCGCTATCCTTTACATGAAAGGCAAAGTCATGAATATCACTGTGCATATTTCCAAGGTCTTTAAATGTTTTTCCTCCATCTCGGCTTATGGAGCCGTTCAAGCCGCCTTTTAAAACAACCTCTGGATTTTTTGGATCAATTACAATTCTTGAGAAATAAAATGGTCTCACTACTAGTCCAAAATCATTGTTTAAATGCTCCCAAGAAGCTCCTGCATTGGTAGATTTCCATAAACCGTTTTTGCTTTTTTCTTCAGTTTCTAATACAGCATATAAAATACTAGCATCACTTGGGGCAACTGCAACTGCAATTCTTCCTAGTTTGCCCTCAGGAAAACCTTCATGAATTTTATTCCAGGTAGCACCTGCATCTTCAGATTTGTATAGGGCACTACTACTACCGCCAGAGTTAAAACCCCATCCAGAGCGTCTAAATTCCCACATAGATGCATACAGTATATTTGGGTTTTCTGGATCCATAATTACATCACTTACTCCGGTTGAAGGACCAATGTATAATACCTTACTCCAAGAGGAGCCTCCATCTGTTGTTTTGTATACCCCTCTATCTTGGCTGTCTGCCCATAGGGCTCCTAGCACACCAACGTATATTTCTTGATTATTTTCTGGATTGATTACAATAGAGGTGATTCTCTCACTGTTTTCAAAACCAGGAACTTCCTTAAAATTTGAACCACCATCTGTAGATCTAAACAAACCATCTCCAATAGAGACAGAGTTACGTGTCCAGGTCTCTCCAGTACCCACCCAAATATTTTGATCTGGATTTGTAGGGTCAAGAGTAACAACACCTATAGATTGCACATGCTTATCGAAAATAGGTGCAAAGATCGCACCCCCATCATTAGACCTCCAAACACCACCACCTGCAGTTCCTGCATATAAAATTCTTGGGTTTGTTGGGTGGCTTTCTAAATCGTTGATACGACCACTCATAAGAGCAGGTCCTATCTGACGCGCGCGCATGTCGCCAAATAATTCTTTTCCTTTTAAAGAGATTTCTTCCTGGGCATTACCTGGAAACGAAAAAATAAGGGTTACTAACAAAGGAAGCAGTATTCTTTTCATGAGATACATTTTAAAATTGTTGATTTAATTAGAGTGTGAGGTAAAAAAAATCCTCACGTTTTGGGAGGATTTTTTTATTTGTTTGGTTTTGAATTATTTTTCTTCTGGGAAAGCAAAAAATGCTGCATCTACCTCAGGATTTAAAATAATTTCTTTCATTACTATTGGCTGTCCACCTTGAGATATTGAGAACGGAAAATACAATCCTCCTACTTCCTGGTAGTCACTATAGCCTGAAGTTGACATTTGTCCTTTTGCAGGCCCCATGTTCATTGTTGTTTCTACCACAATTGGTACATAATTTTCTGTCTCAAAGTAGTGAAAAGATACCGTTGGCTCTTCTTTACCATCTACCATAACAGGCTTTTGAGTTAGTTTTAGTTTAAAAGTTTCTGTTCCTTCTTTTGTTTCTTTACCAAGATACTCAACAGTGTAACCTTTTTCTTTATAGTTTAGAAAAGGAGAAGGGAAATCTTGATTGTTAATTTTCATGTTTTCTGTAGTCTCTGCATCGCTTTTTTCTGGAAGCATCGTCATAAAATTGGTGGTCCACATGGTATCTCCATCAAAAGAATACTGTGTCATCTCTTGTCCTTGGATATTTATTTTAAGTAATTGTTTACCGTCTTTCATTTGGTACATTTCTACAGGAATTTCCATGCCCTGGGCGTTAACAGAACCGATCATTTTAGCTCCCTCTAGAGCGTTCCAGGCAGCTTCTCCTCCAGTATTTTCAAAGTAATTACTTAGGATTTCATCAGCAGTTTGTGCTGTCATTGGCGCTACTGCTAGTAAAGTAAGTACAACAAATAAATTTTTTAATGTTTTCATAAAAGTGTATTGTAAAATTAATTGTGATTTAAAGGTAAGACGACCTAATTTTAAAAAAGTTACAGTTTTTTAATTTTTATAATAATTAGCGTAATTACATATTGTTTCAAAAATAGAAAATTGTACTCATTAATTTTAATAATCTTCTTGGTTTTTTAAAAGAAGGCACCATCGGTTATTACTAAATTAATGAGTCATTGTTACTTTACAATTTATTTAAAAAGTATCTTTATACTTAAATTTCATACCTATGAATTTTCATACTAGAAAATGGATAAAACCAGAAGATTTAAATCCTAACGGAACCTTATTTGGAGGTAGACTCCTGCAATGGATTGATGAGGAAGCTGCATTATATGCAATTATACAACTAGAAAACCCCAAGACGGTGACTAAGTATATGAGTGAAATTAATTTCAAAAGCTCCTCGGTTAAAGGCGATATTATAGAAATTGGTATTAGGGCTATTAAATTTGGAGCCACCTCAATAACCCTTTGTTGTGAAGTTAGAAATGTCATGACTCGTGAAGTAATTATAACCATAGACACCATTGTAATGGTTAGTCTAGACCAGGACGGAAAACCAAGGCCTCATGGTAAATCTGAGATAGAATATGTTAGAAATAGATTAAAGTAGCTTAGCTTAAATTTTACTGTATCTATTTCTTTGATCTAGGCAAATAGTCTTATTACCAAGAAGTAGTGCAATTGTTTTTAATACCAAAGCATCTCTTTGGTCTATGTTTTTTAGTATTTCTCTTGATGTTTTTGGACCACTCTCCAGCTCCAATAGTATGAGTTCACTACTCTTGAGAAGCTCTCTTTTACTAAATTTTTCTTTTGTTGTCATACACACGCTACAAATACCACAGGGCTCTGCTGTAGTTTCGCCAAAATAAGATACAAGTTGTATACTTCTGCAGGTGTTGTTGTTTTCCACATAGTTTAGTAGCTGTTGTACTTGTTGCTTCTTTTTATCATTATGAGAAACTACCTCTTTTGCAATTACATTTATTGTTTTGTCATCCTCTCTTGGGGTTAAAAATGTAATGGCTGCATCTGTGGTATTTAGATACAGCTCTATAATATTAGCCGCTTCTAATTTTTTCAAGGTCTGAATAATCACAAGTTGTGATTGACTTGTTTTAGCTTGTAATACTTCCAGATTTACGCCAGTCATGGTCTCAAAAATACCTCCATAGAGTCGTAATATGGTTTTACCAATTACAGAAGCAAGCTCATCATGTTTAAAGAAGGCTAGGGCAGTAGTTGTGTCTACTAAAAATTTTAATTTACTGGAGCGTCCAAACTCTTTTGATAGTTGTAAAACACCTAGCCTATCTAGTGTGCTTAAACCATTAAAAACTTGTAGGGTATTTAGAGAATAGGTTTTGCAAAAGTCTTCAAAATTAAAACCATGAGTCGTGAAAACGCCTTCTCCGTATGAGATTTGAAGGTAATTGTTTAATTTTTTGTATATAAATTTCAGCAAATCTACATCTGCCAAAGATGCTATAAATTGCTTTGTAACCAATTGCTTGTCATAAGCATTGTATAGTATGGTCGCTGTTGCCCTGTTGCCATCTCTACCGCCGCGGCCGGCTTCTTGAAAGTAGCTTTCCAAACTCTCTGGTAATTGAATGTGTATAACATGCCCAACAGTTGCCAAATCTATTCCCATACCAAAAGCACTGGTGGCAACCATGGTTGGTGTGGTACTATTTTTCCAGGCTTCTAATTTTTTGGTTTTTTCAATCGCAGAAATACCTCCATGAAAAAAATCACTTTTAATACCAAGGCTATTTAAGTGACTACTTGTCTCAACAGCGCTTCTTCTTGTCCTTACATAAACAATAGCTTCTTTTTTGTTAGTTTTAAGTAGTTGCTCTATATGGTACAGTTTATCTTCTACCTCTAGGGTATTATAAGCTATGTTGGGTCGTACAAACGAATCTTGAAACACCGATGGAAGTTCCATCTCTAGCTGTTTGATAGTGTCCTTTAACACCTCTGGTGTTGCGGTAGCTGTTAGGGCTATAATAGGAGAGAGGGGTTGTAGTTCTCTTAAAATGCGTATGTTTTTATAGGCAGGTCTAAAATCATTACCCCACTGAGAGATACAGTGCGCCTCATCCACAGCGATGCAGGTTACGTTCATGCGCTTTATGGTGTTTTGGACAAGTTCTTGTTGTAATCTCTCTGGCGAAATGTAAAGAAATTTATAATTTCCGAAGCTAGCATTGTCCAGCAGTGTGTTTACTTCGGTAAATGATTTTCCTCCAGTAATTGCAAGTGCTTTAATACCTTTTTCTTGCAAACTTTTTACTTGATCTGTCATCAAGGCAACAAGGGGTGAGATAACTATACAAATACCTTCTTGTACCAGAGAAGGAATTTGAAAACAAATAGATTTCCCGCCACCAGTAGGAAGTAGCGCCACGGTGTCTTTACCGTCCAAAATAGAGTTGATTATCGCTTCTTGCTTTGGTCTAAAGCTAGTATGGCCCCAGTATTTTTGTAATATGTCGAGGGGGTTTTTCAGTAGGTATTTTTTAGGTGGTTAAAAATAAAATCGCAGCGTTGCTCTATTGGTGCTTGCGGCACTTCAATAATGGTGTAGCTATATTTTTTATAGCCATCACACAATGATTTGTATATTTCCTTTGCTTGGGTAAAAGTTTCGTAACGCTCATTGTCTTTGGTGTAGATAAGCTCCCAAGGTGGTAGTAAAAAAACACAGTCGTAAAGATGGGTGTAGCAAGGTTTCTCAAATTCAGGAGCGTACCCGGCGCCTTTAAAGTCCATATATGCCGTGATATCTGGAGTAGCTCTGTCATAAAATACATAATCTGTGTCTAGGTCTTTAGCCTTTTCAAATTGAAGCAATCTGCTTTCCATTAGTTTTTGGCTAAAGAGCATAGGGTCTGTTAAAAAAAGTTGATCAATACCTTGCTTACGAGCTTGGTTTATTATTTCTCGTGAGACCTCTTCCATGGTTGTATAACCAAGACTCTTTATGTAGTTTATTAAGGTGGTTTTTCCAGACCCAGGGCCTCCGGTAATGACAATTCTTTTTGTATTCACTGCTAGTAATGGATGTTAAAATAATTTTTATACTACAAAGTACGTTAATTTATATTGATGCTGAAAGTGTATCTTTGTGGAATACTATTTGGCACTAGTTTATAGCCACTAATTAGTGAAAATAAGATACCAACCCTTTTATATTTCTTAAGAAATACAATATGAAAGATACTAAAACTGAAGAATTTTACACCAGATTACAAGAACAATTAAAAGGAGATACAACTTGGCCTGCACCTTATTTATACAAATTTATTGTGCCAGGTAATGCTCAAAAAATTGCACAAATTGAGGCTGTTTTTAATGGCATGAATGCTCAAATCAATACCCGTGATTCTAGCAAAGGAACTTACACCAGTGTTTCTATAAAAGTTATGATGCCCTCCCCAGAGGCAGTGATAGAGAAATACAAGCAAGTTTCTAGAGTGGAGGGAGTGATTTCTTTATAAAATTTGTATTTTGCAATACAGATTAATACTTCATTTACACAATCCCCAATTTATACATACAAATCATGTTTTTTACAGATATAGAATATAATACAGAGCGCCCGCATTTGATTATTCCAGAGTACGGTCGTCACATACAGAAAATGGTAGATCAGGCTGTTGCAGAGCAAGACCCTGAAAAACGCAACAAACAAGCCAAAAGCATTATTTCTGTGATGGGTAATTTAAATCCTCATTTGCGTGATGTTGCAGATTTCCAACACAAACTTTGGGATCAGTTATTTATTATTTCAGATTTTAAACTTGATGTAGAATCTCCATTTGAGAAACCATCTTTAGAAGCTTTAAGAGAACTTCCAGCAAGTCTAAAGTATCCTCAGAATTTTCCGAAGTATCGTTTTTATGGAAATAACATTAAACGTATGATTGATGTAGCTATTGGTTGGGAAGATGGAGAAAAGAAAGATGGTTTGGTATTAACCATTGCAAATCACATGAAAAAATGTTTCTTAAACTGGAATAAAGACACTGTTGAAGATGATGTAATATTTAATCATCTGTTTGAACTCTCTGACGGAAAATTAAACCTAAAGCAAAGCAAAGAAGCCCTTAGAAATTCTTCTATATTACTTAAAACAAAAACTCGTTTTAGTGATACTAAGGCCACTCCAAACAAACACAAAAAGAATAACAATAACAATAGAGGCCGTAGGCGCTACTAAATCTCTTACCAAAAGCTATGGGAACTTTTCAAATCGAAGGAGGTCACAAATTAAAAGGTGAAATCACTCCGCAAGGTGCAAAAAATGAAGTTTTGCAAATACTTTGTGCTGTTTTATTAACACCTCATGAGGTTATTATAGAAAACATACCAGATATTATAGATGTAAACAAACTAATAGGCATCTTGGGCAATTTGGGAGTTAAAATCCAAAAATTAGGTAAAGGAAAACTTTCATTTAGAGCAGACGATATTAACCTTGAGTATCTCAAGTCAGAACTTTTTAAAACTCAGGGTGGTTCATTACGTGGATCTATTATGATTGTAGGCCCTCTTTTGGCACGTTTTGGAAAAGGATACATTCCACGCCCAGGTGGTGATAAAATTGGTAGAAGAAGATTAGATACTCATTTTGAAGGTTTTATTAAATTGGGTGCAAGCTTTAGATATAATAAAGAAGAACGTTTTTATGGAGTGGAAGCTCCTAAGGGCCTTACGGGTTGTTACATGTTACTTGACCAAGCCTCGGTTACAGGAACCGCAAATATTGTAATGGCTGCTGTTTTAGCCAAAGGAACCACTACCATATACAATGCCGCTTGTGAGCCATACCTGCAGCAGCTATGTAAAATGTTAAACTCCATGGGGGCAGATATCAAAGGTGTAGGCTCTAATATGCTTACAATAGACGGTGTTGAACACTTAAAGGGTTGTACACATCGCGTATTGCCAGATATGATTGAAATAGGTAGCTGGATAGGCTTAGCAGCCATGACTCATAGTGAAATAACCATTAAAGATGTAAGTTGGGAAAATTTAGGTATTATTCCAGATACCTTCAGAAAATTAGGAATAACTCTAGAAAAGAGAGGAGATGATATTTTTATACCCTCTCAAGATAGCTATGAAATTCAAGGATATATTGATGGTTCTACTCTAACTGTTTCAGATGCTCCGTGGCCAGGGTTTACTCCAGATTTATTAAGTATTGTTTTGGTTGTTTGTACACAGGCAAAAGGAAGTGTGCTTATTCATCAAAAAATGTTTGAAAGCAGATTGTTTTTTGTAGATAAACTTATTGATATGGGTGCTCGTGTTATATTATGTGATCCTCACCGCGCGACTGTTATAGGACATAATTTTGAGTCTATGCTAAAGGCTACTACCATGGTCTCTCCAGATATACGTGCCGGTATTTCTTTGTTAATTGCAGCACTTTCTGCCAAAGGAACTAGTACAATTCACAACATTGAGCAAATAGATAGGGGTTATGAAAATATAGACGAGCGTCTTCGTGGCATTGGTGCCAAGATTACCAGATTAGATTCTTAACTATTTTATTCAAATAGCATAATTTAAAATAAGCTATACTGCTTACTTTTTCTTGTTAATTTCGTCTTGAAGTTTTCTTCGAAGTATTTGCTGCTCTTCTAATTTCTTTTGGCGATAGCTATCAAATTCCTGCTCAATCTCAGAGAGCTTATGCTTTGTTTGCTTTGTGATGATGTTACTGTTTTTAAATTTAATTAAAAAAAACAAAAGGCCAAGTACTAGCATACCAATCGTAGAAAATAACACAAAGTTATAAGTACCTTTTTTGGTAGTAATTCCAAAAAGCGAAATAGTACCCTCTTTTTCAATAGATGCGTCTAGGTTTTCTTGTGTATTACTTAAACTGGCCTCAAGTGTTGTTATGCTATTTTTTTGAGATGCGATTGTTGCATCTTTTTGCTGGATAGAATTTTCAAGTAATTCTATAGAATCTAAAATATTTTTTCTTAAACCAGCAAGCTTGGTTCTTTTAATGACCTTATATTTTTGGTAGTTATTAGATTTATCAATAACCTCCACAAATTGAGCCTCAATAGAATTGTCTATTTGGACCTTGCTTTGTGAATAGCCTGCAGTAGCACATAAAAATAGTAGGCAGCTAAAGATTGTTTTAATAGTCATGAGTATTGGTTTTACTAGGTAGCTAATAGCACAAAAGTAGTGGTTGTATTTGTTTTCTAAAAGGTATTACGCTTGTTAAGAATTCTAGAGTATTTTTTTCACTACATTTATATAACGCAAAAGTACGTGTAATTTAGGTATCTATAAAGGTTTCTTTATTGGTTTTTAAAGCCAATTTGTAATTGCAAATTAAAACATAGAAACTTGCTTTAGCAACTACTATGTTTTAATACAGCCTATAAAACATAGCTAATATAGCCTCTTTAGTTATTCGTTTATTCCTTTTTTATAGGTCTGTAGACATCTCTCGCGGGCAAGTTTGTGATCTACAATCATGGCAGTATACTTTTTAGTGTCATACTCAGGCACCCATTTCTTTATATACTTTTTGTCTTTATCAAACTTGTCTGCCTGTGTGATAGGATTAAATATTCTAAAATAGGGTGCAGCATCTACACCACTTCCCGCTGCCCATTGCCAATTACCAACATTACTTGATTGCTCATAATCTAGAAGCTTTGACGCAAAGTAGGTTTCTCCCCAACGCCAATCAATAAGTAGATGTTTACATAAAAAACTTGCAACTAACATGCGCACTCTGTTGTGCATATGTCCTGTATTGTTTAGTTCTCTCATTCCGGCATCTACTAAAACATATCCTGTCGTGCCGTTTTTCCAGTGTTCAAACTCTTGCTCGTTGTTGCGCCATACAATACGGTCATACTTTGGTCTAAAGGCTTTTTGTTGCGTGTGGGGAAAGTGCCAAAATATTTGCATAAAAAACTCACGCCAAATAAGCTCACTCCAAAACACATCATTTGTTTGTGAAATAGCCTTTTTCATCATTGCTCTTACACTAACAGTGCCAAAACGTAAATGTGGCCCTAGGTGTGAGGTGCCATCTACCCCAGGAAAATTACGGGTATTTTCATAGTTTTGTATAAGAGTAGCAGAGGTATTGTATTTGGGCACCTTAATACTGGAGGTGGTAAAACCCATTTGCTCCAGCGTCGTGTTTTGTAGAGTGGTGTCTTGATACAGGTTTTTGAAATAGATTGTTGTTTTGTGGTCTTTTAGGTCTGTCTCTGGGTTAAATACACTTTTCCATTTATTTTTATAAGGAGTGTACACAACATAGGGAGTACTGTCTGCCTTCACAATGCTGTCTTTCTCAAAAATTACTTGGTCTTTGTATTGGTAAAAGCCAATTGCAGCAGCATTATCTTGTTTTTGGTTTGCTAAGTTATCTTTAATCTCAAGATCTCGTTCTTGTCCATAGGGCTCGTAATCTCTATTGCTAATTACATTTTGCACATTAAACTGCGCTGTTAATTTTTTAAAGACCTCTAATGGTTTGCCATAATATATAGCCAAAGAACTTCCATGGTCTTGCAAGGTGCTCTTTAAGTCTAGCAAGGTGTTGTAAATAAAAGTTACTCTAGCATCATCTTTGGAGAGTTTGTCTAAAATTTCGGTATCAAAAATAAAGATGGGCAAAACAGGTGATTTGCCCTGTAATGCTTTAGAGAATCCAACATTGTCTTCAAGACGTAAATCGCGTCTAAACCAAAATATATTTACAGCAGCGGCCACCTTATTGTGTTTGTAATGTTGATTTTCCACCATCTATTGCAAGTACTTGTCCAGTCATCCAACTGGATTGTTCTGAGAGTAAAAAACAAGCAGTATTGGCTATATCTGTATCAGTTCCAATTCTTTTTAGTGGATGCATTTCTCCCATTCTTTGTTTTTTATCATCACTAGATAGAAGGCGTCCAGCTAGGGGAGTATCTGTAAGTGATGGTGCAATAACATTAACTCTCATTGTTGGTGCATATTCAGCTGCCAATGCCTTTGCAAAACCCTCTATAGCTCCTTTAGATCCAGAAACGCTGGTATGAAAAGGCATACCTACTTTAACCGCAACAGTGCTAAAAAACACTAAACTTGCTCCGTTTGAAGCCGTAAGCTTTGGAAGTAAGCCTTGTAGTACTTTAACTAGTGAAAGAAAATTTACCTCTAGATCTTCTTGGAATGTTTGAGGTTTTATTCTCTTAAAAGGTTTTAGATTGATACTTCCAGGGCAATACACCAGGCCGTCTATCTGATCTGGCAAGGGTAATGTAGAGATGTCATCAGTTAATGCATCAAAGATCATGTGACTAACTCCCTGGGGTATGTTCTCTTGTGTTCTAGAGGCTAGATATACCTTGTGGGTATCTTTAAGTTGTTTTGCTATTGCGGCTCCAATTCCGTAGGATCCGCCAATAAGAAGTATGTTTTTCATAGTTATAAGTTATTGTGGGGTAATTATATTGTCCCAAAAAGTTCAATTAATTTCTTTTTTCTATACTTGAATATTTTATCAAGTCTTGGCTTTACTAATATAGGATGCACTAATTGACCTAGCCACCCAAGAGGCACTTTATAGTCTATAATGTCTTCCATTTCTACACCACCTGGAATTTCTTTTATAAAGTGTTTGTGATGCCACATTGCATAAGGGCCAAAGAGTTGTTGGTCAACAAAATACTCACCCTTCTTAACCTGAGTTATTTCTGTAACCCATTTTGTTTTTATACCCAGTAGTGGTGTTACAATGTATTGTATGATTTGTCCTGCGTACATGGGTCTGTCTGCACCAGATTTTATAATAAAACCCATATACTTAGGTGTAATAGCCTTAAGGTTATTAGGGTCAGACAAAAAATCCCAAGCCTGTTGCTTGCTAATAGGAAGGGGGTGCTTGGAGTGTAGTGTGTAAATCTTCATGTATGGTATCAAAAAAACAAGCAGTAAAGCTATGTAGGTATTTAAAATAGCTAGTATACTAGCTTTATTTCAGAATTGTCCAAAATTCGTCCTGAACCAAAGATACTTTGATGGCTAGAAATACTAGTAGGATTTTGAAAACTTTAAGATATTAAAGTGTCACCATTAGCTTAATGAAGATATTTAACAACCCTCATCACAACACTGCTCATATTTCACTAATTTGCAGGTCACTACAGCCAGCACACAACCAACAATAGGAGCAAGAATATAAATCCATAAATCTGCTATGTTACCAGAGACTACAGCTGGCGCTATGGATCGGGCTGGATTCATGGAGGCTCCAGTAATGGGGCCTGCAAACATTGCCTCTAATAGTACAACACTACCAATGGCAATACCAGCAACTACGCCAATTTCTTTTGATCCTGTAGATACATTTATGATGACTACCATCAAGAAAAAGGATAAAATAATTTCAAATATAAAAACTTTAAGTGCAGAGAGCCCCGGCACAGTGGCGCCAAGTGTTTGACTCTCTGGAAATAAATACAATAGTATGCCACTTGCTAGAAAAGCTCCAATGAGCTGCGCCAGAACATAGGCAGGAACCTCTTTCCATGGAAATTTTTTAGCATACGCAAAGCCAATAGTAACGGCTGGGTTCATGTGGGCGCCACTAATATCTCCAAAAGCATAAATCATACCCATAACAATAAGGCCAAAGGTAATTGCTACACCAACATGGGTTACTGTGCCACCTGTAAAATCATTAATTACCATAGCTCCAGTACCACAAAATACAAGTGCGAAAGTTCCTATTATTTCTGAAATAAAACGTTTTGACATGTTACAAAGGTACTACAGAAATTGAAATATTTTTTATGCTTTTTTAAATAAAAGGGCATAGTTTGTTTTTTTGTATTTTTAGGGCATTATTAACACTTAAGCATATCTAATGAAAAAAATAATTTTATATACTACAATGTTCTTGTTAACCCTTGTAACACAAGCACAAATTAAAACACCTGCTCCAAGCCCAATGCAAACTCTAGAGCAAACTGTTGGACTTACAGATGTTACTTTAAAATATTCTAGGCCCTCTGTAAAAGGCAGAACAATATTTGGTGGCTTGGTTCCTTTTGACGCCATGTGGCGTACAGGTGCAAACCAAAACTCTATGATTACCTTTAGTGATGATGTTTTGATTGGAGAAGCGACTATCAAGGCCGGGACCTATGCAATTTTCACCAAACCAGGTGCGGTAAACTGGGAGGTATATTTTTATAATGATACTCAAAACTGGGGTACACCAAAGCAGTGGGATGATGCAAAAGTTGTTGCAAAAGTTGTTGCAAAAACCTACCAGATGCCAACTAGTGTAGAAACCTTCACAATGGCTATAAATGACCTAAAGATTGACGGTGCTACCCTTGCCATAATTTGGGATAAAACCTACGTGTCTGTTGGCTTTAATGTAATGACAGATAAAATGGTAAGCGCCAGTATAGATAAAGTAATGGGTACACCAAGTGCCGCAGATTATTACAGCGCTGCTGTGTATTACTTAGAGGCAGATAAAGATGTTAATCAAGCAAAGACTTGGATTGACGCTGCTGTGGTTTTAAATAGTACTGCATTTTGGTACAAAAGACAACAATCTTTGATTTATGCAAAATCTGGGGATATTAAAGGCGCTATAAAAGCTGCAAAGGCTTCTATGGCTCAAGCACAAGAAGCTGGAAACATGGATTATGTTGCCCTTAATAAAAAATCTTTAAAACAATGGGGAGCTAAGTAATTTCTCTTTTTTAAAATCCAAAATCCTTTCATTGACCTTGTGTTATTGAAAGGGATTTTTTATTAGTATTCTATTACACTTCAAGACCTTTATTTTTCTCTAGACTTACTACTTGAAAGATAAATGCAATTGCAATTACTAGGATAGCTCCTACAACATTTAGCCACAAATAGGGCATAAGGTCAATCCACCAGATGTATACAATAATTCCTTGGGTACTAATAGCGGCAATAAACACGGCCCTGCTCTTAACATAAGGAAAAAAGAAGGCAAGCAAGAAAATCCCAAGTACATTTCCGTAGAAAATAGAACCTATTATATTTACAAGCTCTATTAAGTTTTCAAATAAATTGGCCACACAGGCAACCCCAATAGCTATGATTCCCCAGAGCATCGTAAAGCCTTTAGAGGCCATTAGGTAGTGTTTATTACTCCTTCCTTGATTGTTACGCCTGTAGAGATCTATGGTAGTTGTTGAGCCAAGGGCATTAAGCTCTGAGGCCGTTGAAGACATTGCGGCGCTTAAGATAACTGCCAATAGTAAGCCAATTAAACCTCTAGGAAGATTGTTTAAAATAAAATGTATAAAAACATAATCTTTATCATTGATCTCTGCCTTTGGGTTTGCTTTTTTTATCAACTCCTTAGATCTTATTCTTAGCTGATCTTCTTGTGATTGCAATGCTTTAATATCTGAAAGCACCGTTTGTTTTTGCCCTTGATCGTCTAACACCGTATAGTTTAATTGCTGCTTTTTGATGGCAATCTCTAGAGTGTTTTTTTTATCTTGTAGGTCTTGGTATTGCGCTGCATATGGTGAGTTTAATACATCGGTTACTGCGCTGGGATTAAAGTGTAGGGGAGAGGAATTGAATTGGTAAAACACAAAAACCATCACTCCAACCAATAGAATAAAGAATTGCATTGGTATTTTTAGAAGCCCATTAAAGATCAGGCCCATTTGCATTTCTTTCATAGATTTTCCGCTAAGATAGCGCTGCACTTGGCTTTGATCTGTACCAAAATAGGAGAGTGCAAGAAACGTACCTCCAATAATACCACTCCAAAAAGTGTACTTGTTATTAAAATCAAAGGAGAAATCTAATATTTCCATTTTCCCGCTTGCACCAGCAATCTCTAAAGCTTTGGTAAATGTGATGTCCAAGGGTAGGTAATTTAATATCAGTAAAAATGCCACAAACATTCCTCCAAATATAATTGCCATTTGTTGTTTTTGAGTAACGCTCACCGCTTTGGTGCCGCCACTTACAGTATATATAATAACCAGTACTCCAATAATAATGTTAAGCATCACTAGATTCCATCCCAGTACTGCAGATAAAATAATAGCAGGCGCAAAGATGGTGATACCTGCCGCCAAACCGCGCTGTATTAAAAAAAGGATAGCAGTAAGAGTACGTGTTTTAAGATCAAAACGAGTTTCTAAATACTCATAGGCAGTAAAAACCTTCAGCCTGTGGTATATGGGTATAAAGACCAAACAGATAATAACCATTGCAATTGGCAGTCCAAAATAGAACTGCACAAAGCCCATCCCGCTATGAAAGGCTTGCCCTGGTGTAGATAGAAAAGTAATAGCACTTGCCTGTGTTGCCATTACACTAAGGCCAATGGTCCACCATCTGGAGTCACTTCCTCCTTTTAAGTACTGAGTTACATTTTTGCTACCCCTTGATTTATAGGTGCCATATAACACAATAAATAACAATGTCCCGATAAGGATAAACCAATCTATCTGCTGCATTTATACAAAGTGTTTCATTAATAAATAAAAGAGTACTACATAGATGGCATTTACAATAAGCACAAGTGTAAATTTTTGTGTCCACACAAATTTTTGTTTCGATACAGTGGTTTTTTGTTCTTCCATGATGTGTTTTTTAAATCCTATTTTCCTATAGAAATGATATTCGCAAATAACCTATAAGCCCCTGCAACGCCGGCAGGAAGTTCTCTAAAGAAACTAAGTCCTGTATATACGTAGTGTCCTTTTCCGTAGCGGGCTACCAAAAGAGATCCTTTTGTTTGTGGAGCTCCTTTATCATTCATTGCTAGTATTGGGGTAAACTCCTCTGCCCATTTGTTAGGAAAATAGAGCCCTCGTTCTTGTACCCAGCCCTTAAAGTCTACCTGTGTTATTTTGTTAGGGCTGTTTAATACAGGGTGGTTAGGGTCTAAAATAGTTACAGGAGCAAACTCATCTGTAACCCTGTCTCTAGAGAGTGATAATGCGTATGGGGCTACTTGTTTTGTAACGAGTCTATGACTTGTGTTGTATTGCACCACCATTGTGCCTCCAGCCTGTACGTATTTGTTTAATTCCTTTTGTGCAAAAGCTAGTGCAGCAATAGTATTATAGGCTCTAACTCCAACAACAACTGCATCATATTTTTTAAGGTTTTGGGCTGAAATTTCTGTAACATCAAGATTTGTCACACTGTATCCTATTTGCTCTAAACTCTGCCCAACGCCGTCACCAGCTCCTTGAATATAGCCAATATGTTGTCCTTTTTTTTCGATATTTATTCTTACAATCTTGGCTTTGCTTGGTAAAAGCACAGATTGGTAGGGGATATGGTCGTAATCTATATTAATTAATTCTTTGTCGTAATAGGTATCTCCAATTTGTATCAAAGGTCTTAGATACCCCTGGCTTTGATTTTTTGGCGGAGTTACAGTAAACCATAGGGTGCTCGTTTCACCTTGACGCTCGAGGGTAAATAATTGCGGGGAAGAAACAACCCATCCCTTTGGAGCATTTAACTGCAGAGTGCCCTCTATGTTGTCTTTTCCAGCCCTAACATGCACGGCAACCTTTTGAGGGTTTTCATCGGCAAACACCAGTACTTTTTCTGCAATACTAGCAGAGACTTTTGGAAGCACATTAAAAGGCCTATAGACTTCACCATCCACAGGGTCATTAAATTTATAAACAACATCTTTGAGTATCTGTAGGGCAATGTTATCTATATTTAAAGTAAACGAAATTTGCTCTGCAGCGGGAGTTTGTGGTAATCCAATCAAATCCTTTGGTGCGCTGTACATTCCTAAAGTACCTTTAGATTTAAGCCAATAAGCAGTAGAGGGTACCTTGTTTTGTGAAGTTACCTCTAGTTCAAGGTTTTCTCTTTCATTGGATAGTAAGGCAATCTCTTTACTTGATAAAATAAGCCCACTAGCGGTTGTTATTTTAGAGAGCGTGATTTTGTTTGTTCCTCTATTAATGGCCTCTACCTTGAGGGTGTATGCTCCCATTGGGTTGATACTTTCTTTATTAGCTACCGCTTCTAAGAAAACACCACTACACGTTATTATTAACTCTTCTAATTCTTTTAGTTTAATACTGCGCCAATGTCCTTGTTTTGTGTCTTTTAAAAGCCTGTAGGCCTCCACTAGCTGAGGTACTATTGCTGATGGGTCTTGAAAATTAAAGCTATCTAAAAGAGGGTTTAATACCTTGCCGATAGCCACTCCGCCTTCTATTCTTGACCAACTTGTGTTAATACCATCAAATATATTGGTGGTGTCTTGTGGAAATTCTCCTTTTAGAAATTCAAGGTATTCTGTTTGTTTGCCTCTAGATCCTGTGCTACCAAATCCTTGAGATTTGTGCATAGACCTACTCAAAGAAGCAATTTCTCCGTTAGATAGGCCAAGGGCTGGATAATAATTTCCTGTTTCTACACTAACGAGATTTGATTTGTCAGCGTTTTCAAATTTTTCTTTAGAACCATAAAACCACCAAGAGGTATTAAATAAAAGTCTTTTTGGTTGCCAGGATCCATGGGTAATTGCTGTTTCTGGAAATTTTGTTGCATCGCCCGCCAAATCAAAAGCTTCAAAGCTTAACATTGCAGAAGCGGTATGATGCCCATGGGTGCTCCCAGGGTTTCTGTGGTTAAACCTATTGATAATTACATCTGGTTTAAACGTTCTGATTGCTCTTACTACATCACTTAAAACAGCGTCTTTGTTCCAAATTGCGAGTGTTTCATCAGGATGTTTTGAGTAGCCAAAGTCATTAGCTCTTGTAAATAATTGTTCTCCACCATCGCTGGCGCGGGCAGCTAGTAATTCTTGAGTTCTGATGACCCCTAATAATTCTCTAATTTCTGGACCAATTAAGTTTTGTCCTCCATCTCCTCGAGTTAAGGATAGATATGCAGTTTTTGCATGCATATCATTGGCTAAATAAGAAATTAGCCTCGTGTTTTCATCATCTGGATGTGCTGCAACATATAGCGCACTTCCAAGAAAGTTGAGCTTTTCTAGTTTGTGGTAAATCTCTGAGGCAGTTGGCTTTTGAGGTTGTTGGGCTAAAACTGCAGTAGTGCTAAGGGCAATTATAGCTGCCAAAAATAAAATTCTCATATTTTGGTATTGTTATTACAATAGATGCTTTACCAAAGATATTTAAAACTTAAAATCTGCAAAATTGCTTTTTAATCTATAACTCTTTAAATTATTTTGTAGACTATATGTATTTTATCTAAGGGTAGCGCCAAAGTCTTTTTCAAAACGTTGCTGCAATTTGTTCATGATTTTGTCAATCTGCTTATCTGTTAAGGTCTTATTTTCATCTTGCAGGGTGAAACTTAGCGCGTAAGACTTTTTGCCTTCTGGCAGGTTTTTGCCTGTATATACATCAAAAAGGTGTACTTCTTTTAGCAAGGATTTTTCTGTCTGAAAAGCAGTGTTTTTCAAATCCCCAAATCCTACAGACTCATCTATCAGGAGGGCAAAATCACGTTTTACCTTCGGAAATTTAGAAAGTGGTTTTACAATAAAGTTATTTGTGTTTAAAAGCGATAGTATTGTGCCCCAATGAAAATCTGCAAAGAGTACTTCTGAGTCAACACCAAAATGTTTGGTTATTTTTTGATTAACCACACCAAAGCTTGCAAGGGTTTGTTTTTTTAAGCATAGCGATAGCCCTTCAGAGAATAGATCACTCTCTATTTCTTTTTCTGAAAACAAAGACAATCCTAGCCTATCTAAGACAGCTGTAATTACTCCCTTTAAAATAGAAAAAGTCTGCGCTGCCTAATTGAGAGCTCCAGGTGTTTTCTGTCTTGTTACCTGCAACTACTAGTGACAGGTGTTTTTGTTCTTCTCTAGCGGTTTCGAAATTTTTATACGTATTTCCAAACTCAAAAAGCTTTACGTTGGCTGTTTTTCTCTTGGTGTTATATGCCAGTGATTCTAGGGCTCCAAACAGCATAGATTGACGCATCACAGACAGCTCGTTGCTGAGTGGGTTTAGTATCGTTACGTTATGCTGCTCTTTTAAAGTATCAGAAAGTTGCGAGTACTTTGGTGATGTGAGAGAGTTGTTTAGCATTTCATGAAAACCAAGAGCGGTAAGCTGAGAGGCAACTTTGTTTTGCACCTGGTGGTCTTTCACTCCTATGCTGCTAGCGATAGATGCATTTAGTTTTGAGGATACACCTATGTTGTTGTATCCATACACACGTAAAATTTCTTCAATAACATCTGCCTCTCTAGTTACATCGTTTCTGTAGGCTGGTATGGTCATACCAATACCAGTTTCTGTAACGTTATTAACCTTTATCTCTAATGAGGAAAGAATGTTTTTAATGGTTTCCTTCTCTATTTTTTGACCAATTAAGGCGTTTGCCTTGTCAAAGTTTAAAAATACCTGGTGGTCTTTAATTTTCTTTGGATAGATATCTATGATATCACTGGTCATGTTACCGCCAGTTAATTCACAGATTAAAATGGCGCAGTGCATCAGGGCGTATTCTGTTGTTTTGGGGTCTATACCACGCTCAAAACGAAATGATGCATCTGTATTGAGTCCATGACGTTTTGCAGTTTTTCTAATACTTACAGGGTTAAAGTAAGCGCTCTCCAAAAATATACTAGATGTTTCATTTGTTACACCGCTGTCTATACCGCCAAAAACACCGGCAATACACATGGGTTTTTCTGCGTCACAAATCATTAAATCTTCTTGGTGAAGTTCTCTTTCTACCCCATCAAGGGTTGTAAATTTAGTGCCGCTGGGAAGGGTTTTTACATTTATTTCGTTGCCAGCTATTTTTTTAGCATCAAAAGCATGTAGTGGCTGCCCAAGACTATGTAATACATAGTTGGTTGCATCTACAACGTTATTAACGGGTGTTAAATCAATGGCTTTGAGTCTGTTTTTTAGCCAATCTGGAGATTCTTTAATACTTACATCACTTATAGTTACTCCACAGTATCTAGGGGCAAGTTTTTTATCCTGCACCTTAACTTCTATTTTCAATAATCTATTTTCAATCTTAAAATTAGTAGTAGAAGGAGTAATTAATTCTAAGGCTATGTCTTTTTGCTTTAAACCGGCACGTAAATCGCGAGCAACGCCCCAGTGACTCATTGCATCTGCTCGGTTTGGTGTTAAGCCTATTTCAAAAACTATATCATTTTCAACTTGTAAAACCTCAGAGGCAGGGGTTCCAGGGGTAATATCTGGGTCTAAGATCATGATGCCATCATGGGCATTTCCAAGACCTAGCTCATCTTCGGCACAAATCATTCCTTGGCTGACTTCTCCTCTTATCTTTCCTTTTTTTATTTGCCAAGGCTTTCCATCTGCATCATAAAGTGTTGTACCTATGGTGGCAACAGGTACTTTTTGTCCTGCCGCTACATTAGGCGCTCCACAAACAATCTGCACTATATCATCGGTACCTAAATCAACTTTGGTAACTTTAAGACGGTCTGCATTTTGGTGTTGCTCACAAGAAAGTACATGTCCAACAACAATACCTTTTAAGCCTCCAAGGACAGAAGAAAAAGGAGTAATCCCCTCTATTTCAAGACCTAGGTCTGTTAGAAGCTCTCCGGTTTGTTTGGCATCCCAATCTGTGTTGATGAACTGTTTAAGCCAGTTGTATGAAATTTTCATGGTGCGTTTTACTTATGTAAGCATCAAAGATAACAATCCCAAGGCTTTTTGTAAGTGCTTTTAAGGTTTTCAAGTCAAGATTTTTGCAAAAAAATAGCTTAGCGAAATTATCTTCTACATTAAAAATATTTAAGTGAGTCATTACAACACACTTAAGCCTATGTTATATAGGTGTTTTGCATGTTTTGTAGGTTCTTTGCTTAGTCATGAAATGTAGTTCCAAATATTTCTATATTTTGCTATTTGCCCGTAGGTGTTTTTTATAGCACTATTTTTTGGTAACATTAGTGAAGGATCTTTCTCTAAGGTTTGTCTTGCGTAGCTTCTAGCTATTTTCAATATATGAGTGTCCTTTACAATGTCTGCAATTCTTAGATTTAGCACCCCACTTTGTTGGGTGCCCATGATATCACCTGGCCCTCTGAGTTTTAAATCTACCTCTGCAATCTCAAAGCCGTCACTGGTGCCTGTCATGGTTTCTAGGCGTGTTTTTGCATCTGCAGATAATTTATGGCTGGTCATTAAAATACAGTAACTCTGCTCGGCGCCTCGACCTACGCGTCCTCTGAGTTGGTGTAGTTGAGAAAGTCCAAAGCGTTCTGCGCTTTCTATGACCATTACAGAGGCGTTTGGCACGTTTACGCCAACCTCAATCACTGTGGTGGCGACCATAATTTGGGTTTCGCCTTTAATAAAACGATTCATTTCAAATTCTTTATCTGCGGGCTTCATCTTACCATGTACAATAGATATTTGATACTGGGGTTGCCCAAATTCTCTTGAGATGCTCTCATAACCGTCCATAAGGTCTTTGTAGTCTAGCATTTCGCTTTCTTGAATAAGAGGGTATACAATATACACCTGCCTTCCAAGATCGGTTTGATCTTTAATGAATTTAAACACTCTAAGTCTGTTGCTGTCATAGCGGTGCACTGTTTTTATGTCTTTTCTTCCAGGAGGAAGTTCATCTATAACACTAATATCTAGATCTCCATATACGCTCATTGCCAAGGTCCGAGGAATGGGTGTTGCTGTCATTACAAGTATGTGAGGAGGGTATTTGTTTTTATGCCATAATTTGCTTCGTTGAGCTACCCCAAAACGGTGTTGCTCATCAATTATAGCGAGCCCTAAATTTTTAAATTTCACCTTATCCTCTAGTAGGGCATGGGTGCCAATTAAGATGTTTAGTTGGCCATTTTCTAGTGATTCATGTATTTCTCTTCTTATTGAAGTTTTAGTTGAACCTGTTAATATTGATATACTGATTTTAAGAGGTTTACATAATTCACATAAGCCTGCATAGTGTTGGACTGACAAAATTTCAGTCGGAGCCATTAAACAGGCTTGAAAACCGTTGTCAATAGCTATTAACATTGATAAAAGCGCTACTATTGTTTTCCCGCTACCTACATCTCCTTGCAATAAGCGGTTCATTTGCGCATTACTACCTAAATCATTGCGTATTTCTTTGATAACTCTTTTTTGTGCGCCTGTTAAATCAAAGGGAAGATGCTCCATATAGAAGCTGTTAAAATTGGTTCCAATTGTAGTAAAGGGATAGCCTTTAATTTTGCTTTTATGAACTAAGTTTTTTATTAATAATTGTAGTTGTATAAAGAATAATTCTTCAAATTTTAACCGGTAAGTTGCTTTTGCCAATTCTTCCCCATTTTCTGGAAAATGAATATTTAGTATTGCTTTGCTTTTAGGCATTAATTGTAACTCCTCTAAAATTTCCGGTGAGAGGGTTTCTACGAACGATTTTTTAAGCTCCAAAAACAATTGCTCCATAAGGCCACTCAAAACTCTATTGGTAATACCACTGTTGCTTAGTTTTTCTGTGGAGGGGTATATTGGCTGTAGGGCAGAGCGTAACTTGCTTTGGTGTTTCTCTAATAACTCTAAATCTGGATGAGGCATAGAAAAAGTGCCATTATAAAAGGTTGTTTTTCCGAAGGCTACATAAGTTTCATTGAGTTTTAAATTCTCTTTAATCCATTTATGGCCTCTAAACCAGATGAGCTCCATCATGCCATTGGTATCTTTAAAGGTAGCTACCAGTCGCTTACCGCGCTTTTGATCAACAGTTTTTAAATGAGTTATCCTGCCTATAACCTGCACGTCTGCGCTATTTCGTTGCAAATCTTTTATTTTATAATACTGGGTCCTATCTAGATACCTGTTTGGAAATAGGTTTAATAGGTCTTGAAACGTAAAGATGCCCAATTCTTTTTTTAACAAATCTGCCCTGTTAGGCCCTACGCCTTTAAGATATTCTATGGGTGTTTGTAAAAAGTTAGGATTCATACAACGAATTTACTTTGTTACTTAGCAATAACCACATGCATGGCGTATTTTAGAAAAGTTGTTGTATTTCTTTCTTTAAAAACGCTAGTGCTTTTTGAGAAGGGGTTACTTCTCCCATAAAATGATTTAAAACAGCTTCTCTGAGTTTGTCTGCAGATTCAATCTTTTCGTTCATGGCCGTTTGTCTTATAATTTGTATGGTTGTATTTTTTGCAGTTCTTGTTACATTCCACATTTCCACAGACACATAAATTTGCTGGCTTAGATTGTGTACAAATTCATCTTCTATGCTTGATACAAGGTCCTGCTCATACTTGTTTAAATCGTTACCTGTAGGTTTTACACGTATTAAAAGACTATTTGGGTCTATACGCTCCAAAAGTAATGTAAGGCGCTCATAGGCTTGTAGCCTCAGAGGGAGTGTTTTAGACTGGGTGTCTTTATGTAGTAAAAACCGTCTACGGCCTTGCTCGTTATCTGTATGTGTTTTAAAAAAAAGATAGGCAATACCACCAACAATAATAGCAGATAGTAAAGAAGCAAAATAGGGAAGTAGCGCTTGGGATTCCATATGGGTTATAAATTTTGATATTTTAATTTAAATAAATTAAGGCTTAAAGATATTGAAATTTCATAAATAATACCTAGCATTGTTTGTTTATAAATTCTGAAATTTCAGTGGGTTCAATCACTCAGTTTTACGTATTTTCACATACAATATATTGTCTTATCTTATTACAATTCCGAAACTGTTTTGGAGTCTTAAAAATTTCAGAAAACCCTTGCAAGAATATTTACAACAATTAAACCAAGCTCAACTAGAACCTACCATACAAAAGGATGGCGCTATGATTGTCATTGCCGGCGCTGGCTCAGGTAAAACACGTGTGCTTACCTACAGAATAGCCTTTTTAATGTCTAAGGGTGTGGATCCATTTAATATTTTGGCCCTCACCTTTACCAATAAGGCAGCACGTGAGATGAAAAAACGAATATCCACTATTGTTGGACCCAGTGAGGGCAAGAATTTATGGATGGGAACCTTTCATAGTATTTTTGCTAAGATACTTCGTATGGAAGCCAGTAAGCTTGGTTATCCATCAAATTTTACTATTTATGATACTCAAGATTCTCAAAGTGTCATTCGTGCTGTAATTAAAGAAATGCACCTAGACAAAGAGATTTATAAATACAAGCAGGTGTATTCTAGAATTTCTAGTTATAAAAATAGCCTAGTTACTGTAAAGGCTTATTTTAATAACCCAGAACTCATGGAGGCAGATGCAATGGCCAAAATGCCTCGTTTGGGAGATATATATAAAAGTTACGTGGATAAGTGTTTTAAAGCAGGCGCCATGGACTTTGATGATTTGTTGTTAAAAACCAATGAACTTTTAACTCGTTTTCCTGAGGTTTTGGCAAAATATCAAAATAGGTTCCGATACATATTGGTAGATGAGTACCAAGATACCAACCATAGTCAGTATTTAATTGTACGCGCCTTGAGTGACAAGTTTCAAAACATTTGTGTGGTAGGTGATGATGCTCAAAGTATTTATGCCTTTAGAGGAGCTAATATTAATAACATTTTAAATTTTCAGAAAGACTATGATGATGTAAAAACCTATCGCCTTGAGCAAAATTATAGATCTACCAAAAATATTGTAAATGCTGCCAATAGTATCATTGAAAAAAACAAAACACGACTAGACAAAGTTGTTTGGACTTCTAATGACCAGGGCCCTAAGATTAAAGTAAATCGCACCATGACAGATGGAGATGAGGGACGTTTTGTAGCCAATACTATTTTTGAAACTAAGCAAAATAAGGAGCTTAAAAACGGGGATTTTGCAATTTTGTACAGAACCAATGCCCAGTCTCGCGCCATGGAAGATGCCCTACGTAAAAAAGACATCCCGTATCGTATCTATGGTGGTCTAAGTTTCTACCAGCGTAAAGAGATTAAAGATGTTTTGTCTTATCTGCGCCTAGTACTCAACCCTAAGGATGAGGAGGCTTTAAAACGCGTTGTTAATTATCCAGCAAGAGGAATTGGGCAAACCACCATAGAGCGCCTTATGGTAGCAGCAAATCATTACGATAGGTCTATTTTCGAGGTGATGCAAAACATCAGTAAACTGGAGCTTAACATCAATAAAGGGACACAAGCAAAGCTGTTAGACTTTGTTACTATGGTACAAAGTTTTCAAGTTTTAAATAAGACCTATGATGCTTTTCAGATGGCAGAATACGTGGCAAAAAAAACTGGGATACTAACAGAACTTAAAAAAGATGGTACTCCAGAGGGTATAGCCCGTATAGAAAACATAGAGGAGCTACTCAATGGTATGCGTGATTTTGTTGAAGAGCAAAAAGAATTGGCAGACACCAAGGGTTCTTTGTCTGAGTTTATGGAAGATGTTGCCCTTGCTACAGATCTTGACAATGACAAAGGTGATGAAGATCGTGTTGCTCTAATGACCATTCATCTAGCCAAAGGGTTGGAGTTTCCTTATGTGTTTATTGTGGGTATGGAGGAAGATTTATTTCCAAGCGGTATGAGCATGAATACCAGAGCAGAACTAGAGGAGGAGCGAAGGTTGTTTTATGTAGCAGTAACCAGAGCCGAAACTCAGGCCTATTTAACCTACACCCAGTCTAGATACAGGTGGGGAAAACTCATTGATGCAGAGCCTAGTAGGTTTATAGAAGAAATTGACGCTTCTTATTTAGAATATTTAACACCCGTTACAGAGCAACGTTATAAACCACTTTTGGATGCAGATATATTTGGAGAGGTAGATAAAAGTAAATTACGACTGCGCAAACCAGCGGCAGGAAGCCCGCCAACAGGCCCAAACCAAGAGCAACTTCGCAAACTGCGCAGATTAAAGCCCGTGGCTAGTAGCGCAGAGAAAAACTTTGATCCTGCAGCTGCAAACCTACATATTGGCACAACGGTTGAGCATGTAAGGTTTGGAAAAGGGAAAATAACCAAAATTGAAGGGACTGGCGCAGATACAAAAGCAGAAATTAATTTTGAAAATGGTGGCTTGAAAAAGTTGTTGCTCAGATTTGCAAAACTCAGCATTATAGAATAAAATGCTACACCAATAAAACACCCCGGAACCATGGCATCATTTATTAAAATTTATCAAGACAATCCAAACCCTCGAGATATTGCAAAGGTTGTCCAGATTGTAAAAAAAGGTGGTTTGGTAATTTACCCAAGTGATACGGTATATGCATTAGGTTGCGATATTACAAACAACCGGGCCCTGGAGCGTATCGCTCAAATTAAAAAAGTAAAACTGGCAAAGGCTAACTTTTCTTTTGTGTGTAAGGACCTTAGCAACCTCTCAGATTACGTAAAACAAATAGATAACAATACTTTTAAGCTTTTAAAAAGAGCGCTTCCGGGACCTTACACTTTTATACTTCCTGGAAATAATAATCTGCCAAGTGTGTTTAAGAAGAAAAAAGAGGTTGGTATACGCGTGCCAGACAATGCCATTGTTCAAGCCATGGTTACTGCCCTTGGAAACCCTATTGTATCTACCTCCATCAAAGATGAGGATCAGGTTATAGAATACACCACAGATCCCGAGCTTATTTTTGAAAAATGGAAACACCTTGTTGATGTGGTTGTAGATGGCGGCTACGGAGGCAATGTTGCCTCAACTGTTATAGACCTTACAGGTGATGCGCCTATTTTGGTTCGTCAAGGAAAAGGGAGCTCATCTCTTTGATTGCTTTTTATACTATGGATTTTCTATTAAACTTGAGTTAATTAAAAAATCTTGCTGTACATCTAGGGTTTTTATCTTTTTATTATTTTCTAGGGTTTTCCATACAGATGTGGGTTGTATCCAATTTAAAACCCCGTTTATTTTAACTTGCACAGGCATATCAAAGCCATGTATTATATCTGTATATCTGTAGTTAAGTTTGTTTTGCTGGATACTGTACTGCAAGTTAGGAATCATTGTGGTGCGCAAGTATTGCTCCCAGAACTGGGTTAAATCTATCCCGCTTTTTTCTGAAATATACGTTTCAACCTCGTGGCTTGTGACGGTTTGGTGGTAAAAATCTTTATTGAGCCCTTGTAATATAGCACGCCATTTTTGATCATTATCTATTAGTTGTCTTAGGGTATGTAAAATGTTAGCTCCTTTGTAATACATATCATTGCTGCCACGATTGTTTTTATTATATGTGCCAATTAGTGGCGTGTCGTTTTGTATGCTTCTTTTGGTTCCAATAACGTACTCACTAGCTGCTTTTTCACCGAAATGATAGTTGAGGTATAGATTTTCTGAATAGGCTGTAAATCCTTCATGAATCCACATATCTGCAACATCTTTGTTGGTGATATTGTTAGCAAACCATTCGTGGCCTGCTTCATGGATAATAATAAAATCAAACTCAAGGCCCCAACCAGTTCCAGAGAGATCTCTGCCTAGGTATCCATTTTTATATTTATTACCATAGGTAACGCTACTTTGGTGTTCCATTCCTAAATAAGGGGCCTCTACAAGCTTAAAGCTGTCTTCATAAAAAGGGTAGGGGCCAAACCAGTACTCAAAGGCCTCTAGCATTAAAGGAGCCTGTTTAAACTGCTCCTTGGCTATTTTTAGATTATCTCTTAAAACCCAATAACTCAAATCTAATTTTCCGTTAAGGCCTTTATATGTTTCAGAAAAAGTAACGTAATCTCCTACGTTTATATTCACACCATAACTATTAATAGGATTTACTACCTGCCAGTGCCAGGTTTTTGTGTCTTTGTTTTCTATTTCTTGTATGAGTCTTCCATTTCCAACGCCCACCAAGTTTTTAGGGGTTGTAATAAATAAATCAACACCTTTATCTGGCTCATCTTGTGGGTGATCCTTAACGGGCCACCATACACTGGCGCCTATTCCTTGGTTTGCACTTGCTATAAAATCAATGCCATTATTATCTTTACTCCACACAAGACCTCCGTCCCAGGGGGCATTTAAAGCCTCTCTAGGAGCCCCAGAAAAATGAATAGTTAATTTATTTTCTGCCCCTATTTCCTGCACTTGTTTTAAACTAATAAAATGCGCACTACCAATACTTTGAAACTCAATTTTTTCTCCATTTTGAGTAACAAGATCAATTTGCATGGGCTTTTGCAAATCTATTTGCATTGTGCTATTTGGGCTTAAAACTGTATAGGTAATAGTATTGGTGCCAGACAAGGATTTTGTTTGAGCATATACATCAACCTCTATTGTATAGTGTTGCAAATCCCACCAGGCTCTTTGAGGAGTTATAGACCCTCTAAGCTCATCTGCTAGAGTAAATTTTTCTTGCGCTATGATGCTTACTCCATAACTCAACACTATAAAAATAAATAGAAGCTTTTTCATAAAATTTATTTTAGTTTAAAAATAAGTAAACAAGCTTAGTTTTTAGTGCCTACTAAAGCTATTTTATTACCCTGTGGGTTTACAGTAATGCGGTTAATATCTGAAATGTTATGCCCAGAGAGATCTGCTACCTCTTTCCACTGTTGGGAACCAAACATATCATATAGGTATATTTTGGAACTGCTTCCAAGTAAAAGTTGACTATCATTAATCCAACAATGATCCTGGACTCCAACTGGTAATTGGCACACAAAAAAACTCTCTGCGCCCTGGTCTAGATCTAGGATGTACACATCCATATTTTTGTCTTCATTACTTAGGGTATAGCTCACAGAGGTACTTTGAGGTATGTTATGGATTGACCTGCCTGAGTTTTCTATATAAGGTGTTACTTGTTTTGTTTTTAAATTGGCAACCACCAAGTTTAATTGATTTACCCCTAATACAGACGCCACAATACGGCTACTATCAAAAAAAGCAAAATAGGCAACATCTAAGGTGTCAAGAAGCATTCTAGAAGCGCCTAGGTTTGTATCTGCTTGACTGTAGGAGTAAAGCCGCTGTAAGCCATTTGTGTCAAGACGTACGGCAGCGATATCTTTAGATCCAGGGATTTGTTTTGGAGAATACTCACCACCAGGGGTTGTTGTATTTACAATATTTGATGTGTTAGTTGTAAGATCATACATAACAATGTCTGTCTGCCCATTTTGGATGCCAGCATACAATAATTGCTTGTTGTCTGTAAAAAAGGGTTGGCTATCATAGCCTGGGTTGTTTGAAATGTTTTTTAGTCCTGAGATGTTCATTGTTTCATCATTTAGGGTGAAATCCATTATAAAAACATCTACATCTGTTTGAGAAAAACCTAAAGAAGTTGAAAAAAATAACAAAGCAACAAAATTTTTCATAGCATATAATTTATAGCCCCAAGGTACAAAGTTTGGTTAATTAACAAGACATAGTTTTTGGGTATCCAAAAGAAAAAATTAGATATATTATAAACAGAAATATTAAAAAAAAATAAGCCCACCTTTTTAGGTGGGCTTAGTAAATGTGTAATTGAAATAAAATTAGTTGTCTTAGTCAAGCTTTGCCTGATTCCAAAGTTCATTTTGTCTTACAATTTTTCCTTCGTCATTAAAACCATGATTAAACATGACAGGAATTACCGTTACTTTT
The DNA here is from genome assembly GCA_943789105.1 of uncultured Ulvibacter sp. GTDB lineage: Bacteria > Bacteroidota > Bacteroidia > Flavobacteriales > Flavobacteriaceae > Patiriisocius. Next base: position 726,249 of record CALSSW010000001.1, read on the forward strand.
TTATCAGACTTACGCGTTAGCGAAACACGCCACCATGATTGAACATAGTCTCTTTGGCTATCAAATTCGTAATATTTAATCCAAGCGCAGTCAAAGCTATTGACGGTATAAGAGGCTAAAAAATCCTTTTGTAAGGCTATATAATCTTCTTTGTTTAATGGATCATTGTCCCAGTCGTTAAACAATCCATCAAATTGAGCAGAATCGGTAAAGGCTTCGTAATAAGCATCCATGTCATTAAACTCTATAGCATGCAAAGCTTTTCTAACGGTATTAATGTTTGGATGATGAGAATAAATTTGTCCATCTTTTAATTCTCTTTGACTTCTCCAACTCTCTGTGAAGGGCATTTGATTTTGATAGATGCGTACAAACACAATTTGATCTTCATCTGTTACACCATATTGTACATGTCTTGGTTGATTAAATTTCACTCCTGTGGTACCACCTACGCCTGTCATTTTTTCCCAAGCGTATACCCATGTCACACTGCTGAAGGTTTCATCTTTATATTCAACAGCATCTGGGTATCCGTTGTCTGTTTGCTTTAAAGTAAAATATCTGTTGTAAGTTTGCCATGCAGACATATTTTGAAGAAATTCTTCTTTCGTTGTCGCTTCTGCATCTTTATTCATTTCTTCTCCACTAAATCCTTTAAAATCATCAGCAATAAGACTGGCTAATTTTAGAGAATCTTTTGTGTTTACTGCTTCATACATTTGATTGACTACATCAATCGCAGGGTGCTCAATGTATATAGTTCCGTTTTTCTTTTTTTGTGCAAATAGTCCCGTGCACAATGCAAGAGTCAATAAAGTTAATTTGATTTTCATAAATTATTTTTAAAGTTATTATTAGTTTTTATTAGCAATCAATTTAATAAAACTTTCTTAAAGAAAAAAAAACATTTTTTATGAGTGTTGCTAGTATGTCTTTTGAGTTTATGTTTAGTATGTAAGTATATAAGTCTGGGTGCTCTAGGTTAAATGGCTGGTTTAATGTTTATATTTACAGCATGCTGCATAAGTTTTTTTACTTTTTATTATTAATACCCTTAACAAGCTTTACTCAGAGTTTAGATGATCTTTCCTTTGGTAGTGAAGATAGCTTTGAGGTTGTCACCTGGAATATTGAAAACTTTCCTAAAAACCAGCCTTTAACCCTGCAATATGTTCTTGCAATTATTGAGGCTATAGATGCAGATATTATTGCAATACAAGAAATACAAAATTATCCTATTTTAGATAATCTAGCCACTTTTTTGGATGACTATACGCTTTACAGTCAATCACTGGATAGGGCAGGACTTGTGTTTTTATATAAACATGAGTTCGTAGATCTCAATAACGCTTATGAGCTTTTTACTCAAGCTCCTGAGTGGAATAACTTTCCTAGATTTCCTATGGTTATAGAGGTTACTTATGCAAATCAGGAGTTCGTTATTATTAACAATCATTATAAGTGCTGCGGAAATGGTCTTTTAGATCTAGATGACCCCTGGGATCAAGAAACACGAAGGTATACGGCAAACCTACTCTTAAAACAATATATTGACACCAACCTATCCAATGCTGCTGTATTTGTAGTTGGAGATCTAAATGATATCTTAACAGATCCTGAGATTCACAATGTGTTTTCACCTTTTTTAAATGATCCTGAGTCCTATCTTTTTGCAGATATGGATATTGCTCAAGGGAGCGTTTCAAATTGGTCTTTCCCAAATTGGCCATCACATCTAGACCATATATTAATTACTAATGAGCTTTTTGAATTATATGCAATGCCAGGTGCCGTAACCCAAACAATAATGGTAGACTCTTATCTTCAAGGGGGATTTAATGAGTATGATCAAAACGTTTCAGACCATCGCCCTGTGGGTATATCCCTACCACTTAGTCAAGACTTAGGGATTGCTTCTGCCTTAAAACCATCTGTGACAAGTTATCCAAACCCCGTTGATGATGTATTGTTTGTCAATACCTCAAACTCAAATACAACAGATACTGTTTTTGTTTATGATATGCTAGGTAATTTACTCTTGCAAGACAGCCAATCTGCTAATGGGTTTTTTGCTATAGATGTATCTTCACTTTCAAGTGGTTTGTATCTGGTAAAGCTCTGCCAAAAGGGAATTGTAGTTAAAACAATAAAGTGTATTAAAAACTAAATGCGCCATAATTATGACGCATTATTATTATTGTAATATGAAAAACAAATATTTAATCATTGTTTCACTTCTATCCTGGGCAAACATCGGTTTAATCTATTTATTACACTTAAATGAAATATACACCACTTTAATTGGTGTTTATAAAGAGCTCACAACGATACCCTCTTTTTTATGTGGCACCATATTTCCGGGGTGGTTGTTAATAAAAATGATACTCAACAAAATAGAATCTAACAAATAACAAACCTTATAATACCTCCTGTTTTACATTAAAAAGGGTATTGGTTTTCTAAAGCTACCTTTTCTGCAATTGTGTTACGTAGCCCAACAATATTTGGCATAGTTTGGTATTTTGTAAATCTTTTAAGCCCCATAAGCATCATGCGCTGGTGGTCACCTTCAGCAAAAGAGATAATTGCCATTTTTGCTTTGGAGGTGATAGTATCTACTGCATTGTATAAATACAACTGCGCCATAGCTACTTGATAGTCGGCATTTTCTGAATTGTTTATTGTGCTTTTCTCTGCACGCAATACAGCGCTTTCTGCCATGTATATTTCAATTAAAATGTCACTAGCCGCTAACAGCATTTGTTGGTGCTCTTCCAAGTCTGGTCCATATTTTTGAACTGCAGCACCAGCAACCATTAAAAACACTTTTTTCAATTTAGCAAGCATGTCTTTTTCTTCACTTAGCGTTTGAGAGAAATCTGGGGTATCAAAAGAGGGGATTCCTAGTAGTTCATCTGCAACCCCTTGTGCTGGGCCCAATAAATCGATATGGCCTTTCATGGCTTTTTTTACTAGCATACCAACACACAACATGCGGTTGATTTCGTTGGTACCTTCATAGATACGCGTGATACGCGCATCTCGCCATGCAGACTCCATTGGAGTGTCTTCAGAGAAGCCCATACCTCCAAATATTTGAATTCCTTCATCGGCGCAATTCTGGACATCTTCAGAAACAGCTACCTTTAAAATAGAACATTCAATAGCATATTCTTCTACTCCTTTTAATTCTGCTTCTTGGTGGGTGTTTCCTTGAGCTATTCTTATGTTAATTCTATCTTCAATGTTTTTTGCAGCTCTATAGGTTGCAGATTCTCCAACAAAAGCATTGGTTGTCGTCTCTGCAATTTTAGCTTTTATTGCTCCAAATTCTGAAATAGGCGTGTCAAACTGTTTGCGCTGTGTAGCATATTGCACAGCGCCACTAACCAAGCGTCTTTGAGAATCTAAACAGGCTGCGGCCAATTTAATGCGGCCAACGTTAAGAGCATTCATTGCAATTTTAAAACCTTCTCCACGACCAGCAAGCATGTTTTTTACAGGCACTTTTGTGTTGTTAAAAAACACTTGACGAGTCGAAGAGGCTCTTATGCCTAGTTTGTGTTCTTCATCACCCATAGTGATGCCATTTGCAGGGTCATTCTCTACAATAAATCCTGTAATGTTTTTATCGTCTTCTATTCGGGCAAAGACAATTAATACATTGCAAAATCCTGCGTTGGAGATCCACATTTTTTGCCCTGTTATGTTATAATGAGTTCCATCTTCACTCAGTACTGCTTTTGTTTTTCCTGAGTTAGCATCACTTCCTGCGCTTGGTTCTGTCAAGCAATAGGCGCCAAACCACTCGCCGCTTGCCAGCTTTGGCACATATTTGTTTCTTTGGTCTTCTGTTCCATAAAGGGTGATTGGCATAGTTCCAATACCTGTATGTGCTCCAAAAGCTGTAGAGAAAGACCCTGTTCCACTTGAGATATAGTCACAGGTCAGTACCGTTGACACAAAACCCATACCCATGCCGCCAAATTTCTCTGGCACAGCTACGCTTAAAAAACCTAGCGCTCCAGCCTTTCGCATAACCTCTTCTGTAAGTGCAAAATCTTTTGCTTCAAAACGCGAACGGTGCACAATAATCTCGCGATCATTAAACTCCATTACGGCCTGCTTCATCATCTGCTGCTGTTCACTAAAATCTTCAGGGGTGAATACATCATTACAATCTGTCTGTTTTACTAAAAATTGCCCCCCTCTTAGGATGCTCATGTTTTCTTGTGTTGTCATATTTTTTTCTTGTAATTTCCTCTAAAGAGGACACTGTTGTTATTTTAAAAATTCAAATATTCCTGCTGCGCCTTGTCCAGTACCTACGCACATTGTAATCATACCATATTGTCCTGCCATATCTCTCTTTCTCATTTCATCAAAAAGCTGTACAGATAGTTTAGCTCCTGTACATCCTAGTGGGTGGCCAAGAGCGATGGCGCCTCCATTTACATTAATAATATCTGGATTCAAGTCTAGTTCTCTTATTACTGCCAATGATTGTGAAGCAAACGCTTCGTTTAACTCAATGAGCTTGATGTCTTCTTGTTTAAGTCCAGCTTGTTTTAAAACCTTAGGAATAGCCTTTACAGGACCTATACCCATTATACGTGGTTCTACACCTGCGGCAGCATAGTTTGCCATTCTAGCAATGGGCTCAAGGTTTAATTCTTTTACCATCTCTTCACTCATAACCATCACAAAGGCAGCACCATCACTCATTTGTGATGAGTTACCAGCCGTTACACTTCCACCTTGTGCAAAAACAGCTCTTAGTTTTGCTAATGCTTGTATACTTGTGCCTTCTCTTGGACCTTCATCTTTATGTACAACATAGTTTTTGCTTTGTTTTTTGCCCGCCTCATTAATAAATGTTTGATGTACTGTAATTGGTACAATTTGATCTTCAAAACGACCTTCTGCTTGTGCTTTTAAAGCCTTCATGTGAGAATTATAGGCAAAGGCATCTTGATCTTCTCTAGAGACGTTAAACTGCTTTGCAACTGCTTCTGCAGTATTACCCATGCCCCAATAATAATCTTCATGGCCAGATTGTATGACATCATAGTTTAGTTCTGGTTTAAACCCAGTCATGGGTACACTGCTCATAGACTCTGCGCCACCTGCAATAATGCAATCAGCCATACCAGATTGTATTTTTGCTACTGCCATTGCTATGGTTTCTATACCACTAGAACAAAACCTATTTACCGTTACTCCAGGAACATCTACAATGTCCAGCCCCATAAGGGAAATAAGACGTGCCATGTTCAGGCCTTGCGCTCCTTCTGGCATTGCATTTCCTACAATGACATCGTCAATGCGTTTTGGATCCAAACTTGGAAGTTTTTCCATCATGTACTTAATGGTCTCTGCTGCAAGCTCATCAGTTCTTTTAAATCGAAACACTCCTTTAGGAGCTTTTCCTACTGCGGTTCGGTATGCTTTTACAATATATGCTGTTTTCATTTTTCTTTTGGTTTATTACAAACGTTAGTTTCTAAGTGGTTTTCCTTTTTGTATCATGTGCTGTAAACGCTCTAATGTTTTGCGTTCTCCAGTTAAACTCAAAAAAGCTTCACGCTCTAGATCTAAAAGATATTGTTCGCTTACCAGGGTAGGCTCGCTCAGATCACCACCAGCCATTACATAGGCTAGTTTGTTGGCAATTTTTTGATCATGCTCACTTATGTATTTACTTGCATTCATGGCATCTGTACCTACTAGAAACATTCCTAAGGCCTGTTTACCTAATACCTTAACGTCGTTTCTAGCTGCAGGTTTGGTGTATCCCATGTCTGCCATTTGTCTTGCAAGGGCTTTTGCTGTTGCAATTTGTCTAGAGGTATTTACCACCACGATGTCTTTTCCAGGTTTTAGAATATCTAAATCATAGGCCTCATGTGCTGAGGTTGAAACCTTAGCCATGCCTATGGTCAAGAAATGCTCTTGCAGCACATTAAGCTCAACGTCTCCTTTTTGAAAGTTATCACTCGCTCTAAGGGCCATTTCTTTAGAACCGCCACCGCCAGGAATTACACCTACTCCAAACTCAACTAGCCCAATATAACTCTCTGCTGCTGCTACAACACGATCTGCATGAAGGGTCAATTCACAGCCACCACCAAGGGTCAAGCCATGAGGAGCCATTATTGTTGGTATGCTAGAGTATCGAAGGCGCATTACTGTGTCTTGGAAATACTTGATGGCAGCATTCAGCTCATCATACTCTTGCTCTACAGCCATCATGAAAATCATACCAATATTGGCGCCCACAGAGAAATTTGCACCTTGGTTTCCTATAACCAAACCGTCAAAATCTTTTTCGGCCAGATCTATGGCTTTATGTATACCTGCTAGCACATCACCACCGATGCTATTCATTTTTGATCTAAACTCACAGTTTAAAATCCCGTCACCTAAATCTTCTATCACAACACCACTGTTTTTAAACATTGCGCTAGATTCTCTAATGTTGTCTAGAAGTATAAAAGCGTCTTGCCCAGGCACTTTGATTTGTTTTTTTGAAGCAATATCATAGTAATAGGTAGCGCCTTGTTTTACTGAATAAAAGCTAGTACATCCAGCCTCTTGCATGTCTTTAATCCATAAGGCTGGTTGTTGGCCCTCTGTTTTCATAATTTCTATCCCAGCTTCTAGGCCAATGGCATCCCAAATTTGAAACGGCCCGTGTTGCCACCCAAAACCTGCTTTCATGGCATCATCTATCTTATACAACTCATCTGCTATTTCTGGGATACGATGGGTTACATACCCAAATAGGGCAGCCAAGGTCTTTCTGTAAAAAGTTCCAGCCTTGTCTTTACCGTTTACTAAAACTTTAAATCTGTCTGCAACATTGTCTATAGATTTTGTGAGCTCCAGGGTAGCAAACTTTCCTTTTTGAGCTGCTCTGTATTCTAGGGTGTTTAAATCCAGACTTAAAATTTCGGTTGTACCTTTACTATCTTTAGTTTTTTTATAAAATCCTTGCCCGGTCTTACTCCCAAGCCATTTGTTGTCCATCATGGTACCAATAAAATCTGGCAACTCAAACAGCTCTAGACGCTCGTCACCAGGGCAGTTTTCTCTAATTCCGTTGGCTACGTGTACCAAAGTGTCTAGTCCTACTAAATCTACGGTTCTAAAGGTGGCAGACTTAGGACGGCCTATAACAGGCCCAGATAACTTATCTACCTCTTCTATGGTTAAGCCCATTTGTTTGACAGTATGAAACAAACTCATGATTGAGAAAATACCAATACGGTTACCAATAAAGGCAGGGGTGTCTTTGGCAATCACAGTTGTCTTGCCTAAAAACTGTTCTGCATAGGTGCTGAAAAATGCTAAAACCTCAGGTTTTGTTTTGGGCCCAGGAATGATTTCAAATAACTTCAAGTATCTCGGCGGGTTGAAAAAATGGGTTCCGCAGAAATGCGCTTGAAAATCTTCACTACGCCCTTCACTCATAAAATCAATAGGAATACCAGAGGTGTTTGAGGTAATTAAGGTTCCAGGAGTTCTATGCTTTTCTAGATTTTCAAATACTCTTTGTTTGATATCTAGCCGCTCTATTACCACTTCAATGATCCAGTCTACACCTGCTACTTTTGCAATGTCATCTTCAAGATTTCCTGTTGTAATTCTTTTTGCAAAGGCACTATTGTAAAGGGGTGCAGGCTTAGATTTAATAGCGTTAGCAAGGGCCTGGTTTACAAGACGGTTACGTACTTGTTTATCTTCTAGGGTTTGCCCTTTTGCCGTTTCTTTATCTGTCAATTCTCGGGGTATGATATCTAGTAATAGGACTTCAACACCAATGTTTGCAAAATGGCAGGCAATAGCGCTTCCCATAATTCCTGAGCCTACAACGGCTACTTTGTTTATTCTTCTTTTAGACATACTGTTTAATTATGTATTACCTTTTAATAAATATTTTTGTTGCCAATAAGCTCCGTTATGGTGCTGGCAACTTTTTTAAATGTTTTTATATCTTCCTGAGAAACCTGTTCTTTTACAGCTTCATCAAATTTAAGGACAACCCCCTTAGAGAATTCTCTCATTTCTTTGCCAAAGGCAGTAAGGTGTATAAGTACCCCGCGACCATCTTCTGGATTGGGTCTGCGGTCTATGAGTCTTTGCTGTTCCATTTTTTTTAACGTACGAGATAAAGAGGTTGCTTCTATACCCATTTTAGGTCCTAAGGCCGTAGAGGGGGTGCCTTTCTCGGGGTCAATACTAATGAGTGCAAAACCAGTAGCCATAGTACTTCCCTTGGTACCTGCCTCTTCATTGTACATCTTTTGTACCGCCATCCAGGTGGCTCTAAGTACATAATCTATTGTCTTTTCTTTCAAAGGACTTGATTTATTGATTCTAATTTCAAAGATACTATTAATTTACTATGCACGCATAGTAAGTTAGATAAAAAATAAACAAAAAAGTGATAGGTTTTTTTGAGTAATTAATTTGTTTTTGTAAATTTTATGGTGCATTATTTAAGCTAATACAGTAATTATTCTTTTTGTTAAGTGCAGTGTAAGTGCTCAGTTTTCATCCCAAAATGCACAAGTCAGAATCATTCAAAAAAAAGATAAAAAGTTGTTGCAGATTATTTAAATATATCTATTTTTGCAAACGCATTTATTGAAAGTTCAGTAATGTCAATTTATTAAAGAGATTTAAGATGAAAAAAGGAATCCACCCCGAGAATTATAGATTAGTAGCATTTAAAGATATGTCAAACGATGATGTGTTTTTAACAAAATCTACTGCAAATACAAAAGAAACAATTGAGGTTGATGGTGTAGAGTATCCAGTGGTAAAAATGGAAATCTCAAGAACATCTCACCCATTTTATACAGGTAAATCTAAATTAATTGATACAGCAGGACGTATCGATAAGTTCAAGAACAAATACGCAAAATTCAAAAAACCAGCTGCAGCTCCTGTAGAGGATAAAGAGTAGTTTTTGTTATTATAATACATAGAGCCTACGAGAAATCGTAGGCTTTTTTTTGTTACTATATCGCTGGTGGCAGTCTTGCTTTGTGCTCATGGGTACTATGTTATGTTAAATTGCTATTTTTGACTATTATATTTAATATCTTATTATGAACTACATCCTTTTTGACGGCGCAGTGCGCAACCAGTTATTGCCTTTTACCTTTACAAGGCCAGTGGCAGATATTAGGGTTGGTATTTTAACCATTCGTGAAAAATGGGAAAAATTTTTAGGCTCTACAACTACTACTGTAACAGAGGAGTATCTGTCAGATAAATTCCCTATGGTTGAGTTGGAGCAAAATGTGCTCATAAATGCTTCTTTTTGCCCTTCAGAAAATTTAGTTCTGTTAATCAAAGACTTGCAGGAGAATCAGGCTATTTTTTATAAGGATGAGCCTTTGGCTTTTTACGCCAAAGAAGATCAAGAAATAGACTTTGATACTTTCAAGGTTACTCAGTATACCGATGATGACGTGCTGCGTATAGAAAACACTTGGGATATCTTTGAGAAGAATCATCAGGCAATACAGAGAGATTATGATGTATTGACCCAAGGAAGAACCTCTGAGGCTATACCACAAACTACAATAGCTTTTAATCCAAAGCATATATTTATTGAAAAAGGTGCCAAGGTTATGTGCGCATCTTTAAATGCAAAAGATGGGCCTATATATATTGGTAAAGAATCTGTGCTTATGGAAGGGGCAACAATCCAGGGACCTTTTGCTCTTTGTGAGCATTCTAGTGTTAAGATGGGAGCTAAAATTTATGGTGGTACAACTATAGGCCCGCACTGCAAGGTAGGTGGTGAGGTTGCTAATTCTGTTATGATGGGCTTCTCAAATAAAGGGCATGAGGGGTATATGGGTAATTCTGTGCTTGGTCATTGGTGTAATCTTGGTTCAGACACTAATACTTCAAATTTAAAAAATAACTATGCGCAGGTGCGTCTTTGGGATTATGATACCGAAAGATTTGCAAAAACAGGAATTCAGTTTTGTGGTCTTATGATGGGTGATCATAGTAAATGTGGTATTAATACTATGTTTAACACCGGAACTGTGGTGGGTGTGAGCGCTAATATTTTTGGTGCAGGCTACCCTCGTAATTTTATTCCAAGCTTTACATGGGGAGGCTCCAGCGGTATGGAGTCTTACAATACTAAAAAAGCCTTTGAGGTAGCCACTGTTGTGATGGCAAGGCGTGGTCTTGAATTTGATACTCTAGAAGAGGCTATTTTAAATGAAGTGTTTGAAATTAGTAAACAATGGAGACGCTTCTAAGTATTAATCACTACTTTATTTTAAAGCCCAATACCTTTAGACTTAATTTATTATAATATATGGCTGTCGTGAAAAAAGCTGCTTTTTATACCCTAGGCTGTAAGCTAAACTTTAGTGAAACTTCTACTATTTCTCGTGATTTCACAAAGGAGGGTTTCCAGCGAGTAGATTTCTCTGACCCTGCAGATGTATATGTGATTAATACCTGTAGTGTTACCCAAAATGCAGACAAACGATTTAAAAACATTGTAAAACAAGCTCAAAAAAGCAATCCCAACGCCTTTATTGCTGCCATTGGTTGTTATGCTCAGCTCCAACCCCAAGAGCTTGCTGATGTCAATGGAGTAGATTTGGTGTTAGGAGCCACAGAAAAATTTAACATCACATCTTATATTAACGATTTGTTTGCCAATCCAGACCGAAGTGCTTCTGGTGGTGCAGAGGTTCATTCTTGTGAGATTGAAGATGCAGATTTTTATGTGGGTTCATACGCAATTGGAGACCGTACCCGGGCATTTTTAAAAGTGCAAGATGGCTGTGATTATAAATGTACCTATTGCACCATACCCTTGGCTAGAGGTATCTCAAGGAGTGATACTCTAGAGAATGTTCTAAAGAATGCTGCTGAAATTTCTGCAAAGGGGATTAAGGAAATTGTACTTACCGGAGTAAATATCGGAGATTATGGTAAGGGTGAGTTTGGAAATAAAAAACACGAGCATACTTTTTTCGAGCTATGCCAGGCACTAGATGAGGTTGCCGGTATTAAGCGCCTAAGAATATCATCTATAGAGCCTAATTTACTTACAAATCAAACCATTGATTTTGTGGCACAGTCTAAGACCTTTGTACCCCATTTTCATATACCCTTGCAAAGCGGGAGTGATACGCTTTTAAAGTTGATGCGTAGAAGGTATATGACAGATCTATATCTTGACCGTGTTGCCAGAATAAACAAAACAATGCCTAATGCCTGTATTGGTGTGGATGTAATTGTTGGTTTCCCTGGAGAAACCCAAGAATTATTTCTAGAAACCTATAATTTTTTAAACCAATTGGAGGTTTCTTATCTTCATGTATTTACGTACTCAGAGAGAGAAAACACCACTGCTGCAATTATGGAAGGCGTAGTGCCTAAAAATATTCGTGCCAAGCGTAGTAAAATGTTGCGTGGTTTGTCTGTAAAAAAGAGACGTGCTTTTTACGAGTCACAGCTAGGTAATACCTTAACAGTGCTTTTTGAGGGTGAGAATAAGCAAGGATATATCCATGGTTTTACTCAAAACTATGTAAAGGTAAAGCACCCTTGGAACCCAGAGCTAGTTAATACTTTAAGAGAGGTGACTCTTCTTGAAATTGATGAGGATGGAATGGTGAGGTTTGACTTTAACTGATTTAAACACACACTTCACTTAAATGACGTATATTGTTGTTTATTAATTAGTTAGGTTTAATTAAAAGTGCACTATTAGGTTTCTCTTATATGTTAATTCCAACGGGTAATAAATCTTTATACTTGCGTCTGTTTTTACGTAAAAACCCAACTACTTCTGGGCTTGTTGGCATCACGCTAATACCACGATCGCGTACTTCATCAAAAACAGCTTTGATGAAAATATCTCTGAAACCTTGGTCTTCTAGATCCTCGGGCATTTCATATTTTGTTAAAAATATTTTACGGTCTTGTAGCGCATATTCTATACGCGCCATGTTATCTCCAATTTCAAGTTCAAACTGGCGTAAAAAGTCGTTATCGGTAATTTCTACATCTTCTATCATAACTTTATTGGTTTAATGTTATTTACTTTTTGAATTAAATCATTGGTACCTCAACCATAAGGACCTTGCTATTTTTTGTAATACTTATGTCAACACTTTGTGTGTTCCAGAGTCCTATTGCATCTCTATGTTGTAATGTTTGATCTGCAACCGCTATAGACCCTTCTATAACCATGATATAAACGCCGTTTTGGCTTTGTTGCATACTGTAGTTTGTATGGGTTTCATTACTAAAATTTCCTATACTTATGTATGCTTGTTGGTGTATCCAAATATCATCCTTTAAGGCCTCTTGCTTTGGCTTAACGATGGTTGTAAAAGTATTATTTGTAAGTAAGGGTGCAATTTTCTTTTGCTCATATCTAGGGGTTACATCTTGCCTTTGAGAATGAATCCAGAGCTGAAAGAGTGTTAGCTTATTTTGAGAGCTTGCATTTACCTCACTGTGCTCAATACCGCTTCCTGCACTCATTACCTGAATATCTCCAGCCGCAACAATGCCTTTATTACCCATAGAGTCTTCATGCTTTAAAGCCCCAGATTGTGGGATGGTGATGATCTCCATGTTTTTGTGGGAGTGTTTTCCAAAACCCATTGCTGGGGCAATGGTATCATCATTAAGAACCCTAAGGGCTCCAAAACTCATTTTGTCTGGATTGTAATAATTACCGAAACTAAACGAGTATTTGGCATCTAGCCAACCAAAACTTACAAGGCCTCTCTCCTGGGCAGGGTGTAAAACTTTGTTCATTAGTTTATCTCGAATATTATATTGGCATATTATTATTTGTAAATTTACGAATAATCTATGTGTTTAGCTTACTTTGTGTCGGAAAGCAATGAATAACAAAAAAACCCATATTTATTTTGTGCCAGGATTGGCGGCAGATAAGGAAATATTTGAAAATATAAAGCTTTCAGAGACAACCTATACCCTTCATGTAATCTCTTGGCTTATACCCTCCAAGAAAGAAACTATAGCACAGTATGCTATTCGTATGGCAGCTTTTGTGACAGAGAAAAACGCAGTACTTGTTGGTGTTTCTTTTGGCGGTGTGGTTGCACAAGAAATGAGTTCTTATTTAAAGCTAAAAAAACTCATTATTATTTCAAGCATCAAAACAAAGTTTGAATTGCCTACAAAATTTAAAATAGCAAAAAATTTAAAATTTTATAAATTAATACCAACACGATTATTACTTACATCTAAAAATTACTCTCGATTTGCTTTTGGACCAATCTCTAGAAAAAGATTAAAACTGTATCAAGATTATTTACCTATTCGAGACAAGCGGTATTTAGACTGGGCAATAAAAAACATGATCTGCTGGAATCAAGATAAACCCCTAACAGGAGTGTATCATATACATGGAGACAATGATTTGGTGTTTCCAATAAAAAATATTGATAATGTAATTACTGTTGCGGGCGGCTCTCATATTATGTTGCTGACCAAAGGCCCCCAAGTGAGCCGTAAAATTGTTGATATTATCTCCTATAAGTAGTTTGGTTTGTTTTTATTCTAGTGGCTATATTGAGTATTTTTATAAAAAATAGTTACAACATGCATTTACTTTCAAAAATTGGTTTGGCTGCGATTGCAGTTTTTATTAGTGGGCTTTTCATTCAGGCTATTCAATCTCCTGTAAGTGTCGGTAAGACTCTAAATACCTCTGCAACTAAGGAGAAGCAAACCCCTCAAACCCTTCGTATAGAGGCCCTAGAGCTCCCCAGTGTTATGTCCTTTGCAGGAGAGCGTGTGCCTTTGCAAGATACCGATGTAAGAGAGCGCCTGGATAGAGAAATTCATATCAATACCTATTGGCATTCTAATATGCTGCTTATGATAAAGAAGGCCAATCGGTTTTTCTCAGAGATAGAGCCTCTTTTAAAGAAATACAATCTCCCTGATGATTTTAAATACCTAGCAGTGGCAGAGAGTGGTTTAGACAATGTTAGATCAAGTAAAGGGGCTTCTGGTTTTTGGCAATTTATGAAAGCAACTGGAAAAGAGTATGGTCTAGAGATAAATAGCTACGTAGATGAACGTTATAATCTAGAATTAGCCACTAAAGTTGCGGCACAATACCTTATTAATTCTAAAGAGTTGTTTGGCAGCTGGACAAATGCTGCTGCGGCATACAATGCCGGAAATGCCGGAATTACCAAGCAGATGAAGCGTCAAGATGCTACTAATTATTACAGTTTATTATTAAATAGTGAAACGGGCAGGTATGTTTTTAGAATTCTTGCCTTTAAAGAAATTTTAAGCAATCCAGAGAAATATGGTTTTTATGTAGATCAAGATGATCTTTACCAGGCCATACCTACAAAAACTATTATTGTAGATACTCCAGTTCAAGATTTTTCAAAATTTGCAAAGCAGCAGGGTATTAATTACAAGATTTTAAAAATCCATAATCCTTGGCTAAGAGACACCTATTTAAAAAATGCATCTGGAAAAGCGTACAGTATAAAAATACCGGAGCCTGGGTATTATGATCTAGAGTAGTTGTTTTTTGGGATTATGACTGGGCTTTTAAAAAGGTGCTAGCGTCTTGCTCCACCACGGCCAGATCTTCCACCTCCAAATTGTTGCTTTGGTTGCCCAGCGCGCTTCATTTGATCTTTCATCATTTTTATTTGATCTCCCATCATGTTTTGCTTGTCCAGCTTTTTTGCTTCAGAAAGGAGTATTTCAGCTTCACGTTTTCTGTTTTTTGACATAGCAATACCTGCTAGGTTTAACTTGGTCATTGCCATATCTGTATCCATAGACAAACCAAGAGCTACTGCTTTTTTAAAATATTTTTCGGCTTCATTTATGTTGGTTTGTGAGAGCATGAGTCCGTTCAGATAGTTATAATACCCTTGTTGTTTTGTGACAAGTGATGCTTCTGGATTTTTAATTTTATCCAACCATTTTTTTGCACCAGGAAAATCTTGTTTACGTAATCTAAGAAAGGACAAAAGAATGATTTCGTTTTTGAAATATAAAAATACAAAGATTGATGCCAGAAGTATAAACATAATTCCGTTTCCTATGTAAGATTCTATAAATTGCCAAACAGCTGTACTTATAAGGAGTGCTGTTATAATTAGTTTTAAATTTTTATGGAACATATAACCTTTGTTTTAAGGACTACAAAGGTACTAAAAACAATTAAAAATATTTCACATTTTGATGTTTGACGTTTAAAAAAAGATTGTATCTTTGCAGCCGCATACAAAGTATATATTGTTGTGTGCACAAGTTAATAAGGATTTCAAGACGATTAATATAATATACCATGAGTAAAAGAACATTTCAGCCATCAAAAAGAAAGAGAAGAAACAAGCACGGTTTTAGAGAGCGTATGGCATCTGTAAGCGGTAGAAAAGTATTAGCTTCTCGTAGAGCAAAAGGAAGAAAGAAAATTTCTGTTTCTTCAGAGACTCGTCATAAAAAATAAATGTTGATAAGTAATAAATAAAAGGTGTTGTTTTTATAAGCAACACCTTTTTTTTATACCCCATTGAATCGTAATTTTGAAACAGTAAAAAAATTTTGTTATCATGCCAAAAAACAATACACTTAAATCTATTTTAATCATTGGATCTGGCCCAATTATTATTGGACAAGCCTGTGAGTTTGATTACTCTGGATCTCAAGCCCTTAGATCTCTTAGAGAGGATGGAATTGAAACCATTTTAATAAACTCAAATCCTGCTACAATCATGACAGACCCTGTTATGGCAGATCATGTGTACTTGTTACCTCTTACTACAAAATCAATTGTTCAGATTTTAAAAGAGCACCCCCAGATTGATGCTGTACTTCCTACCATGGGTGGGCAAACAGCTTTAAATTTGGCTATAGAGGCAGACGAAAAAGGTATTTGGAGTGATTTTGGTGTGGAGATCATTGGTGTAGATATTGATGCTATCAATATCACTGAAGATAGAGAGAAGTTTAGAGTTTTAATGGACCAAATTGGTGTTGGCATGGCACCTCAAGCAACAGCAACCTCATACCTTGAGGGAAAAGAAATTGCACAAGAGTTTGGTTTTCCACTTGTAATTAGAGCTTCATACACCTTGGGTGGAGCTGGAGCTTCTATTGTGTATAAAGAAGAAGATTTTGATGAGTTGTTACGCCACGGTTTAGAAGTATCTCCAATACATGAGGTAATGATAGACAAGGCCATGATGGGTTGGAAAGAATATGAGCTAGAATTATTACGAGATAGAAATGACAACGTTGTTATTATTTGTGCTATAGAAAACATGGACCCCATGGGGATTCATACCGGAGATTCTATTACCGTTGCACCAGCAATGACTTTGAGTGATAAAACCTACCAAAGAATGCGAGATATGGCTATACATATGATGCGAAGTATTGGTGACTTTGCAGGTGGATGTAATGTGCAGTTTGCTGTAAGTCCAGATGATAAAGAAGAAATTATTGCCATAGAAATTAACCCTCGTGTTTCTAGATCTTCTGCTTTGGCTTCAAAAGCAACTGGATATCCAATTGCTAAAATAGCCTCAAAGCTTGCCATTGGATATCATCTTGATGAGCTGGATAATCAAATAACAAAATCTACCTCTGCACTTTTTGAGCCGACGCTAGATTATGTGATTGTAAAAATACCTCGTTGGAATTTCGATAAATTTGAAGGAAGTGATAGAACTCTTGGCTTGCAAATGAAATCTGTAGGAGAAGTAATGGGGATTGGCCGTAGCTTTCAAGAAGCCCTTCATAAGGCAACTCAGTCACTAGAGATTAAAAGAAATGGCCTGGGTGCAGATGGGAAAAGCTACAAAGACTATGAGCAAATACTCGACAAATTAAAAAATGCAAGTTGGGATCGTGTATTTGTTATTTATGATGCTATTCAGTTAGGAATACCCCTAAGCCGGATACATGAGATTACAAAAATTGACATGTGGTTTTTAAAACAGTATGAAGAGCTGTACCTTTTAGAAAAAGAAATTTCAAGTTTCACGCTAGATTCCCTGCCAAGAGAACTTCTGCTGGAAGCAAAACAAAAAGGCTATGGAGATAGACAAATAGCTCACATGCTAAAATGTTTAGAAAGTCAAGTATACACTAAGCGTGAAGAGTTAAATATCCAACGTGTTTATAAACTCGTGGACACCTGCGCTGCAGAGTTTAAAGCACAAACTCCTTATTATTATTCTACTTTCGAGAATAGTATAGAACTTCCTGATGGAAGCACCTATGTTGAAAATGATAGTATTGTTACAGATAAAAAGAAAATTATAGTACTAGGTTCTGGGCCAAATAGAATTGGTCAAGGAATTGAGTTTGATTACTGTTGTGTTCACGGAATTTTAGCAGCCTCTGAGATTGGCTATGAAACCATCATGATAAACTGTAATCCAGAAACTGTTTCTACAGATTTTGATGTTGCAGATAAATTGTACTTCGAGCCTGTTTTTTGGGAACATATTTATGATATCATTCGTCATGAAAAGCCAGAGGGTGTTATTGTGCAACTTGGTGGGCAGACTGCCTTAAAATTGGCAGAAAAGCTGGAGCGATACGGTGTTAAAATTCTTGGAACAAGCTTCCAGGCACTAGATTTAGCAGAAGACAGAGGAAGTTTCTCAACTATATTAAAAGATTTGGGAATTCCTTATCCAGAGTTTGGTGTAGCAGAAACCACAGATGAAGCCCTTGCCCTTGCAGATCAACTAGATTTCCCACTTTTAATTAGACCTTCATACGTACTAGGAGGTCAGGGAATGAAAATTGTTATCAATAAACAAGAATTAGAAGAACACGTAGTAGATTTACTGCGTAAGATACCTAACAACAAACTTCTTTTAGACCATTACCTAGATGGAGCAATAGAGGCAGAGGCAGATGCAATTTGTGATGGAGAAGATGTATACATTATTGGTATGATGGAGCACATAGAGCCTTGTGGTATTCATTCCGGAGATTCTAATGCAACACTACCTCCTTTTGATTTGAGCGAGGTTGTCATGCAACAAATTAAAGATCACACGGTAAAAATTGCCAAAGCGCTTAATACAGTAGGATTAATAAACATACAATTTGCAGTTAAAGATGATGTTGTGTATATCATTGAAGCCAATCCAAGAGCCTCTAGGACCGTTCCTTTTATAGCCAAGGCCTATGGAGAACCCTATGTTAATTATGCAACCAAAGTAATGCTAGGACATAGCAAGGTAAAAGACTTTGATTTTAAACCTTCTCTAAATGGATATGCTATCAAACAGCCAGTATTTAGTTTTAATAAATTCCCTAATGTAAACAAGCAACTAGGACCAGAGATGAAAAGTACAGGAGAGAGTATCTTGTTTATTGACAATCTAGAAGATGATCAGTTTTATGATTTGTATTCTAGAAGGAAAATGTATTTAAGTAAATAAAACTAAAAAAAGTAAGAATTTAATTGGGTTTGTTTCAATAAAATTAGTACAATTAATTTAAATTTAATAAATTCACACAACAAAAAATATACACCATGAAACAATTTTTATCTACTTTATTTATGCTTTCAGTTATTTTTGCTTCAGGGCAACAAACCTTTGAAGTTGATTGGGATCAGTCAACAACTGAAGCAGATGCTACTTTTACTATTGAAACTGGAGATACGATTATCTGGACATGGGCCAATCAATCTCCTCATGATGTTGTTGCTTCTCCAGGAGAAACAGATGCGCCGGGAGATTTTGGAAGTGAAATCATTATTGGTACTGGGCAAACCTACCAATATACTTTTACTGTAGAGGCTGTGATTGACTATTTGTGTTCGGTTCACCCAACAAGTATGTTAGGGACCATTACAATAGAAGAGGCTCTTTCTACACAAGATAAATTTGAGGAAAATATTACTTTTTTCCCAAATCCAGTAACTGATAATGTACGTATAAGATCTCTATTCCAATTTGATACATACCGTATTTTTGACATTAATGGAAAACAGGTTTCTGAAGGGGTTGGTAATGGAACTTATACTGATGCAAACCTTTCTCATTTAAAAACGGGTACATACTTTGTTAAGGTTGTTGATGGAGCTTTGGAAGCGACCCTTCGTTTGTTGAAAAAGTAAATCACACACACCAATATAAACTTAAAAAACACCTTCTATTTAGAAGGTGTTTTTTAATTACAGGTCTTTTGTTTCTAGTTATAAATAGTACTAAAACATTTAGTAAAGATGCTACATCTTGTTATTGCAAGTGTATCAAGTAACAGAAAAACGCCCTGTATTTTTGTCAAAAACAACGATTTCTTTAGGAAACAAAACATCAAAAGCACCTTGCTTAATAAGAGTGCTAGGGCTGTCAAAAACAATATTTTGTGGGGTCATGACCAGCATTTTATCTGAAATTTGAATGGCTAAATCTATTTCATGGGTAGAAAATAAAATAGTCTTGTTTTTCTCTACTGTTAATTTTTTAAGCAATTTGACAATAGCTGCTCTATGGTATAAATCTAGATGAGTGGTAGGCTCATCTAATATAATAAGGGGCGTGTCTTGTGCCAAGGCTCTTGCTATATAGACGCGCTGGAGTTGTCCGTCACTCAGCTCAAAACAGTTTTTATTTTTTAAACTGTCCAGATCTGTATCTTCAAGCGCCTGTTGTATTATGTCTTTGTCGTTTTGTGTTAATTTTCCCATCCAATTTGTATGTGGTTGTCTTCCCAGGCTTACCAGCTCTTGGACCGTGAGATTCTTTGATGCAGGAGCCTCTGTAAGTACCACACTGAGTTTACTAGATAACTCCAAGGAGCTATAGGCTGTAATTTCTTTTGCGTCTATTTGTAGGCTACCAGATACAGTTGGTAGCATTGCCGTTAAAGTTTTTAAGAGGGTAGATTTACCAATACCGTTGCTTCCTACTAGTGCCACAAGGGTACCTTGAGTGACAGAAAAACCAACAGCACTAGCTATGACAGCTACCTTTTTTTTGTTTTGATACCCAATGCTAAGATCTTGACAATTAATAACGGTATGTTGAGAGAAACTGTCCATTAAAAAATAAGTTTTCTTTTACGCACCAATAACCAAATAACAACGGGCGCTCCAATGAGTGAAGTGATTGCATTAATGGGCAAGGTATATACTATGCCGGGTAATTGGGCTATGGTGTCACAAATAAGCATTAAAATAGCGCCACTTAGAGCTACAGCTGGAATTAATACAAAATGATTAGATGTTTTTATAAACTGCCTTGTTAGGTGAGGCACCGCAAGACCAATAAATGCAATAGGGCCAACAAAGGCGGTTATACCCCCTGCTAGTATGCTAGTTGCTAAAATTAGTAGTAGCATGTTTTTCTTTACTTTAAGCCCCATGCTTTTTGCATAATTTTCTCCCAAAAGTAAAGCATTTAGTGACTTTGCGCTATAGATGCTTAGCAGTAAGCCTACAAAAAAGCACAAGGAAAGAATAGAGATACCTTGCCATGTTTGATTACCTAAAGACCCGAAAGACCAAAATATATATTGTTGTAGCTGTTCTGCATCACTGAAATAGGAGAGCACCGCTACTAAAGCTCCAGTTAGAGAACCAAACATAAGCCCAATTATTAGAATTGCCATGGTATCTTTAACCTTCAGGGTAACCGCTAGCACTGCAAGTAACACCAAAAAACTACCCAGAGCGCTTGCAACTACTAAACTCCAAGGGCCGAGTAAAAAAGTGCTAAAGATCCCTGAAATTGCACCAGCGCCTAAAATTAATATAGCCACACCCAAACTAGCGCCACTACTGAGGCCAAGAACAAAAGGCCCTGCAAGTGGGTTTCTGAAAAGTGTTTGCATTAATAATCCAGAAATAGCCAAACCACCCCCTGCAATAATAGCTGTAATGGCCTTGGGTATTCTATAGTTTGTTATGATATATTGCCAAGAAGTTTTACTAGAAGAACCTACAATACTATTAAAAACTTCTAGGGTAGGAACATCCACAGAACCTAAACTGATATTAATACATACCAATACTATTAGTAGTACACTAAGTAGTATGAAAAAACGGATATACGTGTTTTTTGTAGCATCATTTTATGGCTTCAAAAAAATGAGGTTGGTAGTCCTTTAATAGTGTTGGATGCAATATATTTATGATATCTTTTAACACCAAATCTGGCCTATTTGGGGCTAATTCGTAATATATCACGCCGCCAGAGGCTCCTTTTTTGTTGGTAAAAGAAAAGATGTTGTCGTTTTTAAAGGCATCAAATTCTCCATAAACGGTATTAAAATCTAGCAGTTGTTCTTTGGCGGTAAACTGTCCCGGTGCCTATCCAAAAGTCTGCTTGTTGGCCTTTTTCTAAAACACTTTCTATATTTAAAGCAATACTGCCGGTGCCCTTTGTATCTCTCCAGAGATAGTCTCCATTGGCATCCTCAATAAAACGAGCAGCCCAGCTATCTCCCTTGGGCATGTACCAAATATCTTTATACATCGCGCCGCTTATAACCCTTGGTTTTAATGGTGTGTTTTGCGCTAACTTTTTGGCCTGGTTATAGTTGGTTTCAATGGTGTTAAAGATACTATCTGCCTGCTGGGTTTTGTTGTAAAGTGCTCCAAAAAACTTAATCCATTCTGCTTTTCCAAGAGGGTGCGTTTCTCTCCAATCTGCGTTGATAAGAACTGGTATACCTGTATTTTTGTATAGTTTGCAGGCTTTTGTTATTTCCCTCTAAGGTAAATCCTACAACTACATCTGGGGCTAGCTCTAGCAATACCTCTGTATTTATATCTTGGTCGTTACCAAGTTCTTTGACCCTACCTTTTGAAATATTATCACGTGTTTTTTTTGAAGAAATATATTTTAAATTAGGAAAACCAACCAGACTATTTTCTTCGCCAAGGGCTTCCAAAGACGGAATATGTGTGGTAGAGGTAACCACTATTTTATTTAATGGAATGCGCAGCACAGCATCATAGCTATCTGGGTTTTTGATAACAACATCCTTTTCTGCCAGCGCATATCTAAGCTGCTTTTTGGTGTTAGACTCCGGATTAACAATACTAATAACCGTGAAGTTTTCTACCTCTGATATCGTAAAACCTGTCGCATACTTAACCCCATTAGACTGTGGGGTATTTTCTTGCTGAGTTGTTGGTTGTTTACAACAAACCAATAGCACAATACTAAGAAAAGCTGTAGCTATAAATTTAAAAAGAGAAGAACCGCTCATTGTTTGTTTTTCAAAAAACAAAAGTAGTGAAACAATTATCAATTGAGTATTTTAATTATT
The DNA here is from genome assembly GCA_943789105.1 of uncultured Ulvibacter sp. Classification (GTDB taxonomy): domain Bacteria; phylum Bacteroidota; class Bacteroidia; order Flavobacteriales; family Flavobacteriaceae; genus Patiriisocius. The sequence goes on from CALSSW010000001.1 coordinate 748,572, forward strand.
AATTGGATTAGGGTTGTATTTAAAAATTAGCTCTATTTTTACGTTAGTATTTTGGTTGGTACATTACGTATCATTAAAAGGGAATTTTGTGAAATGCAAAAGCTGTTCCCGCAACTGTAAGTCATCCATTTTTTTGGATCGTGTTTTCTTAAACCACTGTTTACAATCGTAAATGGGAAGGTCAGCACAAAGACAAGCCAGGAGACCTGCCATATTCATCATAACAAACCTTCGGGATAAAGGATTGTATGGTGTAGCCCCTGCTATGGCTATTCTGTACCTTATTTTTTCCTAATTTATTTATTAATGTAACATTTCGGCCTTGACCGAAAATAAACAGTCTATGAAAAAATTAGTAATCGCCCTATCACTATGCGCAACGAGCATACTTTCGGCACAACAATCACAAAAAACAGAGGCTTTAGACTCTGTAATGATTACCACAAAAATCAATATTCCTAAAAAGAATAGCGGTAAGGTAGTAACCACTATCACAAGGGCACAACTTGATAACTCCCAAGGGCAATCTGTGGCTCAGGTATTAAACCAAATTGCTGGTTTTGAAATTAACGGAAGCCGAAGTAACGATGGGCAAAACTTAGGCTATTATGTTCGTGGAGGAAGAAACAGACAGGTGCTTGTTGTTGTAGATGGTGTTGCCGTTAATGACCCTTCATCTATTGCCAATGACTACGATTTACGTTTAATTGCTGCGCAAACTATAGAGCGTATAGAGGTTATTAAAGGAGCCTCAAGTGTTTTGTATGGCTCTGGAGCAGCAACGGCAGTAATTAGTATTACTACACTTACTGCCAGCAAAGATAAAATGCACGCTAGTTTTTCATCTTCTGTATCTACCAACCGCTCTGCAGAGGATAATAAGGGGGATTTAAAAAACCCCATTTAGAGTAACCACTCCCGCAGCACATACCTCATTGTTTGATCTAAGCGGGACTCTAGCAAAAGTCTCTTACGATGTTAGTTTTACCTCTCGCTATGCTGATGGGTTATCTGCGGTAGAAGCCCACCCAAGATGCTTCGCAGGCATTTCTGTCTGACACCTACAGCCAGTACCAAGCTCGCGGAAGAGTAACCTATAAATTCAACAAAAACGTTTCTTACAGCCATAACTTTAGTTTTGGTAAAGTAAAGGCAGATTTTGATAATTTTGACTACACAGATGCAGCAAATCAAAATATTACAAAACAACTTACAACAGGTGGGCAGCTTCTATGGAAGTATAAAAAAGGAATGTTTGTGGTTAATGACTCTTACACGTGGATAGAGCGCGAGTTTTATTCTAGCTTCCCATCTAGGTTTGAGACCAAAGCTTATGGACTTGATGCTTATGCGTACATATAGGTGTAAGAGAAGATCTTACCGCACTAGTTGGTTTGGGTCATAACAGCAGTAGTTTTAGATCCTTTAGTGTTCCTTTTGGAGCCGCGCAGCTAGTTAAAGATTTGGATGATAGTATTGCCAATTTCAATACTTTTGATCCTTATGTAAACTTTAACTATATATCTTCTTTTGGATTAAATATAAATGCGGGAGCACGTTTAAATATTCACAATCTGTATGGGTCTCATGTAGTATATAATATCAACCCATCATATTGTTTTAATATAGGGAAAGGTAGGTTGAAAGCTCTGGGTTCTTATAGCACAGCGTATATTACACCCTCTTTATTTCAAATACATACTCCAGGGTATGGCAATCTAGACCTACAACCTGAAGAAAATACAACTCTTGAGGGTGGTCTTGAATATACAAATGGTAGTGCACTGCGTATTAGCGCTGTGTATTTTGACAGAACAGAAACCAATTTTATAGATTTTGTAACCGTAGACCCAGATAATTTTGTGTATCAATACCAAAATATTAATGACATCTTCAATGCTAGTGGGCTAGAGGTGGAGGCTATGGTTAGCTTTACTAAGCAATTTTCTTTGAATGCTAATTACACAAACACCCGCCCTGATGAGCGCTTTGCAATGCGTATACCAGAGCACAAGGCAAACGCAGTACTGGCATTCACCACAGAAAAAGGACATGTTAGTTTAAATTATCAGTTTGCTGGAGATCGTGAAGATTCTTTTTTTAACAATGATACATTCACCACAGATGTTGTAACCCTAGATAGTTTTAGCACTCTAGATCTTACCCTAGCCAGAGAATTAGGCTTTACTGATGACATGCGTGTTTTTTTAAACTTGAGTAATATTTTAAACGAAGATTATCAAGAATTATACAGATATCAAACCCGCGGGCGTAATATAACGGTAGGATTTACCTTAGGGCTATAGCTTTTAATACTTTTTTATTCAAGCCACTGTCTATTTTGCAGTGGCTTTTTTTGTTTGTATATTTAAACTTAATTATTCCCTAGTTACAGCATATTGATACTTTAAATATGCTTACAAAAGTTTTTGGAAGCGCCGTCTTTGGCGTTGAAGCCACCACCATTACCGTAGAGGTCCATGTAGATAAAGGAATTGGTTACCATTTGGTTGGCCTTCCAGATAATGCCATTAAAGAGAGTAATTTTAGGATTGCTGCTGCCCTGCAAAACAACGGTTATAAAATACCAGGTAAAAAAATAATTCTTAACATGTCTCCTGCAGATTTAAGAAAAGAAGGCTCTGCCTATGACCTCACACTGGCTATGGGGATATTGGCTGCAACTCGTCAAATAAAGTTGAAACATCTATTAGATAGCTACATCATAATGGGGGAGTTGTCTTTAGACGGAAACTTGCAACCAATTAGAGGTGCCCTATCTATAGCCATTAAAGCTAAAGAAGAAGGGTTTAAAGGTTTTATTTTACCAGAGCAAAATGCAAAAGAAGCCGCCATAGTAGAAGGGTTAGAGGTCTATGGTGTCACAAATATTTCTCAAGTGATTGCATATTTTGACTTAGCAACCCCACTTACAAAAATAACCATAGATTTACAGGCCGAGTTTTACAGACATCTAGAGCGTCCAGAATTTGACTTTGCAGATGTTAAAGGCCAACAATCTATAAAGCGGTGCATGGAGATTGCCGCTGCTGGAGGACATAATATTATTTTAATTGGCCCGCCAGGATCTGGAAAAACAATGTTAGCAAAAAGACTACCGTCTATTTTACCTCCTATGACCCTGCAGGAAAGTCTTGAGACAACAAAAATACACAGTGTAGCCGGCAGAACATTACAAAAATCAGGTATCATGACATCTAGACCCTTTAGGAGCCCGCACCACACCACACTATATCTGATGTGGCTCTTGTGGGCGGAGGCCAATACCCTCAGCCTGGAGAAATTTCTTTGGCACACAACGGAGTGCTATTTTTGGATGAACTGCCAGAATTTAAAAGAGGCGTTCTGGAGGTAATGCGCCAACCTCTTGAAGACAGAGATGTAACCATATCTAGAGCTCGTTTTACGGTTACCTATCCTGCAAGTTTTATGCTGGTGGCAAGCATGAATCCCAGCCCAAGTGGGTATTTTAATGATCCAGATGCGCCTGTGCAATCATCACCCGGGGAAATGCAGCGGTATTTGGGTAAAATTTCTGGCCCCTTATTGGATAGAATAGACATACATATAGAGGTAACTCCTGTGCCGTTTGAAAAGTTAAGTGATACGGCTAGGGCAGAGCCAAGCTCGTCAATACGGACGCGAGTAACAAAGGCAAGAGAAATACAAAGCGTTCGTTTTATAGAAAACGAGCACATTCATTACAATGCTCAAATGGGTGTAAAACAAATTAGAAATCACTGCGCCTTAGACCCAGAATCCATGACACTACTCAAGGCAGCGATGGAAAAATTAAATCTCTCGGCAAGAGCTTATGATCGTATCTTAAAAGTAGCGCGCACCATCGCAGATTTAAGTGACTGCAATGCTATAAGCCCAAATCATATCTCTGAGGCAATACAATATAGAAGTCTAGATAGAGATGGCTGGTTTGGATAGTATTTTCAGCCTTAATAACAGTTAATATAACAGTAGTATAAATTATAGTTCATTTTAAGGGATGTGTATATTTCTGAAGTAAAAAAAATATACCTTTGTTAAATACGTTACTGCAACATGAAACAGTTTTTTTCATTAGTTTTTCTTTGTCTTTGGGTTTGTACTGCAGCCGCTCAAAGCCAAGATACGCCCTTGGATGAACAGAAAATTGAAAACAAAAAACCGCCTATATCTTTATATAAGTTTATCTCTCACCAAAGAGATACCACCTATTTGGACACCACATTAACCATTCAAAAAAGTTATAAATTCAACTATTTGCGCAGTGATACTTTTGAGTTATTGCCATTCTCTAACGTAGGGCAGACTTATAACGCCCTGGCTATTAATACTACATCCAAAAGACTAACCCCTTTATTTGCGGCGCAATCTCACCATTATAATTACAAAGAGATTACGGATGTTAGTTATTTTAACGTGCCCACACCCTTAACCGAAATTTATTTTAAAACTGCCTTTGAGCAAGGGCAGCAATTAAATGCTTTTTTCACTATTAATACCAGTAAACAATTTAATTTTTCTTTGGCCTACCAAGGGGTACGCTCTTTGGGTAACTACCAGCAAAGTCTCACAAGCACGGGTAATTTATTGATAACATCAAACTATTTCTCAAAAAACAATCGCTATAATGTTAGGTTTCATGTAGCATCTCATGATATCTTAAATAGAGAAAACGGGGGTCTTACAGATAATTCTATAGCTCTTTTTACTAATGACGATCCAGAATTTAGCGATCGGGGTAGGCTAGATGTAAACTTTGAAGATGCAGAAAATAACCTCAAAGGTCTACGGTTTTATATGAGCCAGGAGTATTCCTTAATTCAAAAAGTAGATAGCACAAGTACCACCGCTCTAACTTTAGGAAACAGCATTTGGTATGAAGAAAAACTGTTTGAATACCGTCAAAACACTGCCTATGAGCAGTATGGAGCATCTTATGAACCTACAGATTTATTCAACAAAACAACGCTTGAAGATTTTAACATACAGGCCTATGCAAGGCTTGACAATACACTACTTGGAAATTTTAAGGTCTTTACAACTCTTACAGATTACAATTACGGGTATAATTCTGTACTAAATTTAGATAATGGCCAGATTCCTAACAGAATAAAAGATAATATAGTATCTGTAGGGGGCGCGTATCAAAAACAGTACAAGGGTTTTGATATAGCGGCAGAGGCTGCTCTAAATGTAAGCGGCGCAACAACTGGTAATTATATTAATGCAGCAGCGGGTTATAGCTTAAATGAAGACACTAGAGTGCAAGGATCAATAAAGATGCACAACACAGCACCTAATTTTAATTTTCAATTATACCAAAGTGACTATGTAAACTATAACTGGAAAACCCAGTTTAATACTATTAAAACCCAGGAGCTTGGTTTTGATGTGTGGTCTAAAAAAATTGCCAATGTATCTTTTAATTACATAGGGATTGATGATTATACTTATTTTGCTATTAACCCATCACAATCTCAAGAAGACACTTTTTTAAGACCAACACCACAGCAATATACCTCTAGGGTAAATTATCTAAAGATAAAGGCAGAGAGAGAATTTAATTGGAGAGGGTTTGCTTTAAATAATACCATAATGTATCAAAATGTATTAAGTGGCAGTACTGTTTTTAATGTACCTGAGTTTATTACTCGCCAATCATTGTATTATCAGGATCAGATATTTAAAAACGCTTTGTTTTTCCAGACGGGAGTTAACTTGAAGTATTTCACCAAATATAATAGTAATAGCTATGATCCTGTTCTTGCAGAGTTTTATGTACAAAACGAACAAGAAATAGGGAACTTCCCTATGATAGATTTATTTTTTAATGCAAAAATACGTCAAACAAGAATTTTTGTAACCTGGGAACATTTTAATGCTTTGTTTTCTAACACGAACCAATATTTCTCTGCTCCAGGGTATCCTTACAGAGAGTCTTTAATTAGGTTTGGTCTTGTTTGGGATTTCTTTTTGTAGTGTGGTTTTATCTTTGGTGTAAAAGACACATTGTTCTTGAAGTATATATTTTATAATTATAACACAAAAAAAATATAGTAATTAATGTTGTTTATTTTTTTAAAATGGATGTTTTATTAAAAAAAGAATATTCATCTACTCACCCAATTAATATTGAATTTAATAACAAGTTTTGTAAGTTTGTTTTCATTTACAAGTAAATATTAATCTCACATTTATCTGTTTAACGTCACAATTAATTACATAAAGTTGTAAGTTTAAAATTAGTTATATTAAAGTCGTTTATTAACATGATACAGGATTCTTTAGAATATATTGGAAGCAGTATTTTATTATACGGTTTTTTAGCATTGCTATTTGCGGCTATTCTTTCTTTTTATTTTGTTCCCACCATCCGTAAATTAGCAATGTCTAAAAATCTTACAGACTCGCCATCTGCAAGAAAATCTCATGCAGCAGAAGTTCCTGTTTTAGGCGGAGTTGCTATATATATGGCGGCAGCTTTTTCTATTTTTATAGTTGCTTACCTTTTTCCCTCAAAAATAGAAACTAGTGCTTTTTTTTTATTAGCTTTTGGCTCTATGATGCTCTTATTTGTTGGTGTTGTAGATGATATTGTGGGGTTAAAACCTCTTCACAAACTCACTTTTCAGCTTATAGTTTCTTTTGTGTTAATTCATAACACACCTCTATATATTAACCACATGAATGGGCTTTTTGGTTTTTCTGAAATAGCGTATATCTCTTCTTTATTGCTTTCTGTCTTTGTGTACGTAGTATTTATAAACATGCTAAATATCATTGATGGTATTGATGGATTGGCTTCAGGGATATCTGTTGTTGCTTTTTTATTTTTTGCATATGTTTCATTTTTTGAGTTTTATTATTTTAATATGCTTATTAGCATGGCGGGAGTAGGATGCCTTCTTCCTTTTATGTATTTCAATATGTTTTCTGATAAGAAAATATTTCTTGGAGATAACGGCTCTCTAGTAATGGGTGTTATCTTGGGGTATCTAAGTCTCGATTATATTTATGTTGATACTACATCAACTGAATTACTATTTGGCGGTAATAAAATAGTAATATTAATGTCTTTATTTTCTTATCCTCTTGTAGATACCCTGCGTGTTTTTGTGGCAAGAATTTTAAGGAAAAAAAGTCCTTTCTCGGCAGATAAAAATCACATTCACCATCATTTATTACGTCTTGGTTTATCTCATCGAAAGGCTACGCTACTTATTTTGATCTACACCTGTTTTATAACTTGCGTTTCATTTTCAATAAAAAGTGTTGATATAAATGTTGCCTTCTTTATTTTGTTAATACTCGCGGTCACCATTATATGCATTCCTCTCGTTTTTAATTAAAAATGATGCCGGCTCTATATCTCTTAGAAAAAAAGCTTGAGTTACATTGCATTAAACCTTTTACTATTCATCGTATATTTTCACTCATTTATTTGGTAGAGAGGGGCTAATTTTAGCCCAAAAACAAGGCGTAAAATACTTTTTTTGCTCACAAAATTGTAATAATTTTGATTTACACTTGCAAGTTACGTAAGTGGTTATATTTTAATTACTTAGCCTCTTTGATGTAAGTCAAGCAGGCGAAGCCGTTTAGTAAATTAACCAACTATTTTTTTAAAATTTTACTAAGTAAAAAAATAATATTCTAATCTAGAACCTTTCATTTGTAACAATAATGCCCATGAAAAAAAACGCAATCATTGTTTCGGGATATTTTAACCCCTTACATAAAGGACATCTTGAGTATTTTCAAAATGCCAAAAAGTTGGCAGACTTTCTTTTTGTTATTGTTAATAGTGACCATCAAAGAGCTTTAAAACAAAGTAAGGAATTTCAGCTAGAGCAGGAGCGCATGCTTATCGTATCTAGCCTCAGGGTTGTAGATACCGTTATATTGTCTATAGATAAAGACAGAACAGTTTGCCAAACTATTGCCAGTATTGCCAGGGAGTATGGACAAGAGTATGATTTAGCTTTTGCAAATGGGGGAGACCAAAACAATAATACCATACCAGAGCGTCCCATTTGTGAGAAGATGGGTATTGCGCTTCTAGACGGTTTGGGAGATAAAATACAATCAAGCAGCTGGCTTTTAAAAAAATAGTTTTGGCAGATATTTACTGCCATAGAAAAAGAGCTTACTTAAGCACAATTTAAAGATAGACACCTATGACCATTCCCGTCCTTGGGGAGGTTTCTTTGTAATTCAAGAAGAAGATGCGCAGCGGTTCTCTAATATTTATTTTGATGGCTTTAATATAGATACACTTCGCAAGGCAGGAAAACTGAGTCCAAAAATACTATTGGTAAAACCTCAGGCAAGACTATCTTGGCAATACCACCACAGAAGAGCTGAGACCTGGCGTGTTGTAGAGGGGCCGGTAGGCGTTATTAGAAGTTTTGATAATGACGCAAAAAGCAGTTATTACTCACCAAGAAGGGGATATTATCACCCTTAAAAAAAGGGAGCGTCACCGTCTAATAGGTCTTGAGAGTTGGGGTATTATTGCAGAGTTTTGGCAGCATACAGACGCTTCATTTCTATCAAACGAAGATGATATTGTACGATTGCAGGATGACTACGCTAGAGAATAATTATTAATTAATGATAACAAAAAATCAGTATTTAAAAGATAGTGGTTATTCAACCTTAAATTATTTTGAATAAAAAATGGAAATAAATATTAAAAATAAAAGAGTTTTAGTAACTGGTGGTGCTGGCTTTATTGGGTCTAACCTTTGTGAGGCGCTACTGGAAAAACAAAACACAGTGATGTGTCTTGATAATTTCGCCACGGGTAAAAGAGAGAATATTGCTGATTTTTTAAACAATAGTGACTTCACCCTTATAGAGGGAGACATCAGGAATCTTGAAGACTGCCACAAAGCGAGCCAGGGTGTAGATTATATTTTACATCAAGCGGCGCTTGGGTCTGTACCAAGATCCATAAAAGATCCAATCACATCAAATGATGTGAATGTGAGTGGTTTTTTGAATATGCTTTTAGCCGCTAGAGACAATGGAGTTAAAAGATTTGTGTTCGCTGCGAGTTCATCCACCTATGGTGATTCTAAGTCTATGCCAAAGGTTGAAGATATAATTGGTAAACCCTTATCACCCTATGCTATTACTAAGTATGTAAACGAGTTATATGCAGATATTTTTTCGAAAACCTACGGTTTAGAAACCATAGGTTTGCGTTATTTTAATGTATTTGGCAGAAAGCAAGACCCAAATGGGGCCTACGCAGCAGTAATTCCAAAATTTGTAAGTCAATTAATGGCGGGACAATCTCCCGTGATTAATGGAGACGGAAATTATTCTAGAGATTTCACCTACATAGATAATGTAATACAGGCTAATTTACTAAGCCTTGTTACTAAAAACCCAAAAGCGATTAATACGGTATACAATGTTGCCTTTGGAGATAGAAACACCCTAAATGATTTGATGAGATATTTAAAAGAGTATTTATCTAGCTTTGATCCAAACATTGCAAGTGTAGCCGTAATTAATGGCCCAAACAGGGTAGGAGATATACCACACTCTCACGCAAGTGTTCAAAAAGCAAAAGTTTTACTAAATTACAATCCCCAATTTTCTCTACAACAGGGTCTAAAAGAGGCTGTAAAATGGTACTGGGAAAATTTATAGATATATAAAAACTATGAAAAAAGATAAAATTGCAATTATAGGATTAGGATATGTCGGTTTGCCATTGGCAAGGCTTTTTGCCACTAAATACTCGGTGGTAGGTTTTGATATAAATCAAGAAAGAATTAAAGAACTCACCGCTGGTGTAGACTCCACACTAGAGTTAGATAATGATACCCTACAAGCTGTACTTGTGCATGAAAACTCAAATGCAAACGGGCTGTTTTGTACCAACCAGCTAGATCAAATCAGAGATTGTACTTATTATATCATAACCGTACCTACACCTGTTGATAATAACAATAGGCCTATTTTAACCCCATTAATTAAAGCAAGCGAAACTGTTGGAGCAGTGCTTAAACCCAGAGATATTGTAGTGTATGAGTCTACGGTGTATCCTGGTGCTACAGAAGAAGATTGTGTTCCTGTTTTAGAGCGTGTTTCTGGCCTGGTGTTTAATAAAGATTTTTATGCCGGCTACTCTCCAGAGCGTATAAACCCGGGTGACAAAGAGCATACTGTAGAGAAAATTTTAAAAGTTACCTCAGGATCTACCCCTGAGATTGGAAAAAAGGTAGATGCCCTTTATGGTTCAATTATTACGGCAGGAACCCATCTAGCCCCAACCATTAAAGTAGCAGAGGCCTCTAAAGTAATCGAGAATTCTCAAAGAGATATTAATATTGCCTTTGTCAATGAACTGGCTAAGATTTTTAATTTGTTAGATATTAACACCCATGATGTATTAGAGGCCGCCGGCACTAAATGGAATTTCTTACCCTTTAAGCCAGGACTCGTAGGTGGGCACTGTATAGGGGTAGACCCGTATTATCTAGCTCAAAAAGCTCAAGAGAAAGGCTATCACCCAGAAATAATATTGGCTGGGCGCAGATTAAATGACGGTATGGGAGATTATGTAGCCTCTCAGATAGTAAAGTGTATGATTAAAAAAGACATACCCGTTAATGATGCCGATATTTTAATTTTAGGTATCACTTTTAAAGAGAATTGTCCAGATGTTAGAAATACCAAAGCTGTAGACCTAATAAGCGCATTAAAAGACTATGGAGCAAATATTACCATTCATGATCCCTGGGCAGATGAACAGGAAGTACTGGATGAATATGGCTTAACATCTTTAAAAACAGTACCAAATAAAAAATTTGATGCAGTTGTATTAACAGTCTCACACAGTAAATTTAAAGGGTTTGATTATCAGTCTTTAAAAAATGAAAATGCAATTGTGTATGATGTAAAGAATTTTATAAATGATACATATGTTGATGGTAGGCTTTAACTATTTCTCAAGTTTTTCACTAAATTTAAAACAACTTAATTGATTCTCTATGAAAATTAAAAATATTTGTTGTATTGGTGCAGGTTATGTTGGAGGCCCAACCATGGCTGTCATTGCACAGAAAAATCCAGATATTATCGTTACTGTTGTAGACGTAAACGCCAAGCGTATACAAGACTGGAATGATCCAGACCTCACTAAATTACCAATCTACGAGCCAGGTCTGGACGCTGTTGTTTCAGATGCCCGTGGCCGTAATTTGTTTTTCTCTACAGATGTAGATAACGCCATAGATACTGCAGAAATGATTTTTATATCTGTAAATACACCTACCAAAACCTATGGTGCTGGTAAGGGCATGGCTGCAGATTTAAAATATGTAGAGCTTTGTGCTCGTCAAATTGCAAGGGTTGCCACCACAGATAAAATCGTGGTAGAAAAATCTACCCTTCCAGTAAAAACAGCTGAGGCCATCCAAAGCATACTCGATAATACTGGTAATGGGGTAAATTTCCAGATACTCTCCAACCCAGAGTTCTTGGCAGAGGGTACTGCCATGAGAGATTTGGCCATGCCAGATAGAGTACTTATTGGTGGCAACCAGACCAAAGAAGGAAAAGAGGCTATTAATGCACTTGTAGCTATTTACAGCTCATGGGTTGCCAAAGAAAACATATTAACCACAAATTTGTGGTCATCAGAGCTGTCTAAACTTACTGCAAATGCTTTTCTAGCACAGCGTATATCATCTATTAACTCATTGTCTGCCCTTTGTGAGGCTACGGGTGCCAACGTATCTGAGGTAGCTAAGGCCATTGGTATGGATTCTAGAATTGGCCCTAAATTTTTAAGGGCCTCTGTAGGCTTTGGAGGGTCTTGTTTCCAAAAAGATATTTTAAACTTGGTGTATATTTCAAAATCTTTAGGCCTTCGATGAAGTTGCAGACTACTGGCATCAAGTTATCTTAATGAATAAGTACCAAAGAGATCGTTTTGTTAAAAACATGATAAAAACCATGTATAATACCGTTTCTGGCAAGACCATTGCTTTTTTGGGTTGGGCTTTTAAAAAAGACACCAATGATACAAGAGAATCTGCAGCTATTTATGTGGCAGACATGCTTATAGAAGAGCAGGCCCATAATCAAGGTTTATGACCCTAAGGTAACAGTATCTCAAATGCTGAATGACCTTAATTATTTAAACACGCGTTCAGAGAAAGAGAACACAAAGTATTTGCAAACAAATATAGATCCATATAAAGCCATAGAGGGTGCGCACGCAGTTGCTTTACTAACAGAGTGGGATGAGTTTACATCCTACAATTGGCAGGCTATGTATGATGTTATGCAAAAACCCGCCTTTGTGTTTGATGGCCGTAACATTCTAGACAAACAAAAATTGGAGGCTATTGGTTTTGTGTATACAGCAATAGGTAGTTAACTATGGAGTCAAAAAAAATACTTGTTACTGGAGCTGCTGGTTTTATTGGCTATCACTTGTGTGAAGCGCTTATAAAACAAGGTCACAAAGTTATTGGCCTAGATAGCATTAATGATTATTATGATGTTAACCTAAAGTATGCCCGCCTGAGTGAGCTAGGCATACAAAAAGAAGCTGCAACGGTAGTTGCAGAAATGTCAGAAAGTATACTGCATGGTAATAGCATGCAATTTATCCGGCTCAATATTGAAGATAGAGACGCCTTGCCTGAGTTGTTTAAAAAATTTAATTTTGACATGGTTTGTAACCTTGCGGCGCAAGCAGGGGTTAGATACTCCATAGAGAATCCAGAGGCCTATATAGATAGTAATGTTAACGGTTTTTTAAACATCTTAGAATGTTGCCGCCATCACAAAGTTAAACGCCTAGTATATGCCTCCAGCTCCAGTGTGTACGGCAATAGTGATAATACTCCTTTTAGGGAAACTGCAAATGTAGACCAGCCAATTAGCTTATATGCTGCTACCAAAAAATCTAATGAGCTGATGGCACATACCTACAGCCATTTATATAATATTGAAACCATAGGCCTACGTTTTTTTACCGTCTACGGCCCTTGGGGTAGGCCAGATATGGCCATGTTTTTATTTACAGATGCTATTGTAAAAAATAAACCCATAACGGTATTTAATAACGGCAATCTCTCTAGAGATTTTACCTATATCCAAGATATTACCACTGGCGTTGTAAATACCCTACTAAAAGACTCTAAAAATAATAGCTTATACAAACTCTATAATATCGGTAACGGGAAGCCAGTACAGTTACTAAATTTTATTGAATCCTTAGAGAATGTTCTAGGTATTTCGGCTATAAGAAAGATGTTACCCATGCAAGCGGGTGATGTACATCAAACTTTTGCTAATACCACGAGTCTAGAGCGGGATTATAATTACAAACCACAAATTACTGTAAATCAAGGAATCCATGAGTTTGTATCGTGGTATAAGGGTTTTTACAAAAACAAGGATAAATAATGTTTGCTAAATTAAAAATATCAAAAAGGCATGTTGCCAAATCGCTCTCTTGGAGATTTATTGGTAGCCTTGACACCCTACTATTTACTTGGCTTATTACAGGAAGTTTTAGTGAGGGCCTTAACGTGTCACTTGTAACTACTTTTACAAAATTAATCTGGTATTACTTGCATGAGCAGGCATGGTTTAAATCTAATGTGTCAGATTCAAACAAAAGGCATATGATTAAAACCTTTTCCTGGCGTTTGGTGGGCAGTCTAGATACCATTATTTTTGGCTGGATTATAACAGGTAATCCATTTGTGGGTATTAAAATTGGTCTTTTTGAAACTATTTCAAAAATGCTGCTCTATTTTGGGCATGAAAAATTATGGTATAAAATTAATTTTGGTTTGGATCAAAGAATTAAAACTAAAAGGCTAGCTAAACAAAAATCAACAAAACAATAAGGCATTAATGAGTTTGCATACGGCAAAACAAGACTATAAAACAACCAAATTACAGCGAGAACAGCTGCACGGCCATAAAGCCTATTTGCTTTGGTTTACGGGTCTTTCTGGATCTGGAAAATCTACCCTGGCCAATTTGGTAGAAATTGCCTTGCACCAGCAAGGAATCTCTACCTATATCTTAGATGGAGATAACGTGCGCCAAGGGATTAATAAAGATTTAAGCTTCGCGCCCCAAGACCGCTCAGAAAACATACGCCGTATTGCAGAGATTTCTAATTTAATGCTAGATGCAGGGGTTGTTACACTGGCGGCTTTTGTATCACCTTATATAAAAGATAGAGAAGCTGTAAAACAAATTGTTGGCCAAGATAATTTTATTGAAATTTATGTCAATACATCTCTTGCAGAATGTGAAAGAAGAGATGTAAAGGGACTTTATAAAAAAGCTAGAACTGGAGAAATTAAAAACATGACGGGTATATCTGCCCCATATCAGGCTCCTGTAAACCCAGATATAGATCTTATCACAGATGGACAACCTATTGAAGATGGGGTAAAAAAAATATTAGAGTTAATAAACAAAAAGTTAAAACCAAGCACATGAGTAATTATGTAATTAATCATTTAAGAGAGTTAGAATCTGAGGCTATTTTTGTAATACGAGAAATAGCAGCTCAGTTTGAGAACCCTGTTCTACTATTCTCTGGAGGTAAAGATTCTATCCTGTTAACTCATTTGGCAAAAAAAGCATTTTACCCTGCCAAAATACCATTCCCTTTAATTCATGTTGATACAGGTCATAATTTTCCAGAAACCATAGCTTTTAGAGATGCATTGGTAGAAAAATTAGGCGTTCAATTAATCGTTGGTTCTGTACAAGAAGCTATAGATACAGGCCGCGTTAGAGAAGAAACAGGAGCAGATGCCTCTCGTAATGCCTTACAGATTGTCTCTTTATTAGATACCTTAGAGGCCCACAAAGTGGATGCTGCCATGGGAGGTGCTAGAAGAGATGAAGAAAAGGCAAGGGCAAAAGAGCGTTTTTTTTCGCACCGTGATGAGTTTGGACAGTGGGATCCAAAAAACCAACGTCCAGAACTTTGGAATTTATTTAATGGTCGTAAAAACTACGGCGAGCACTTTAGAGTATTTCCTATCTCAAACTGGACAGAACTTGACGTTTGGGAGTATATTAAACTAGAAAATATAGATTTGCCTATGCTTTATTTTTCTCACAAGCGTGATTGTGTGGTGCGAGATCGGGTTATTTTGGCAAACTCTGAATATATAAAATTAAAACCAGGTGAAAAAGTGGTAAACATGACTATCCGCTATCGTACCTGTGGAGATATGCCTATTACAGGGGCTGTAGAATCTGAGGCAGATAATCTCACAAAAATAATTGAAGAAATTGCCAGCACTCGTGCCACCGAGCGCGGAGGCCGCGCTGATGATAAACGCGCAGAAACTGCCATGGAAGATCGAAAAAAACAAGGTTATTTTTAGAAATACAGAACATATGGAATATCAAAATATAGAATTATTACGCTTTACTACTGCAGGCAGTGTAGATGACGGTAAAAGTACCCTTATTGGAAGGCTGTTGTATGATAGCAAATCAATCTTTCAAGACCAACTAGATGCCGTAGAGCTTCTAGTAAAAACAAAGGCTTTGATTATGTAGATCTATCATTACTTACAGACGGGCTTAAATCTGAGCGCGAGCAAGGCATTACCATTGATGTGGCCTACCGTTATTTTGCAACACCCAAACGTAAATTTATAGTTGCAGACACCCCAGGACACATTCAGTATACCCGTAATATGGTAACAGGCGCCTCTACTGCCAATCTTGCTATTATACTCATTGATGCTCGAAAAGGGATGCTAGAACAAACACATAGACATTCATTTATTGCGTCTTTATTACGCATTCCACACGCTATTGTATGTGTTAATAAAATGGATTTGGTAGATTATAGTGAAGATGTGTACAATAAAATTGTTGCAGATTTTAAAGCGTTTGCATCCAAGCTAGAAATTAATGACATACAGTTTATTCCTATTTCGGCGCTTAAAGGAGATAACGTAGTCAACAAATCTGAACATATGGATTGGTACCAGGGAAGTACCATGATGTATCATTTAGAGACGGTGCACATCTCTAGTGATTACAACCACATAGATTGCCGTTTTCCTATACAATCTGTGATACGGCCTCACACCATAGATAACCAAGATTTTAGAGGCTTTGCAGGCCGTATAGACGGAGGAGTGTTTAAACCCGGAGATAGGGTTAAAACCTTGCCATCAGGTTTTGTGTCTACCATAAAAACCATAGAGCTTAATGGAGAGCAGATTGCAGAGGCCTTTGCACCTATGTCTGTAACCATGACCCTCCAAGATGAAATAGACACTAGCCGCGGAGACATGATTGTACGCGAAAATAACGTCCCAGAAATTGGCCAAGATCTAGAGGTACTAGTTACCTGGATGAGTAGTAGCCCCTTACAGGCGCGCACCAAAGTAGTTATAAAACACACCACCAATGAGTGTATGGCAATGGTAAAAGAATTAAAATATAAGGTAGATATCAACACCTTGCACCGCTTGCAAGATATAGATACACTAGGTATGAATGATATTGGGCGTATATCTCTGCGCACCTCGAAACCTCTTTTTTATGACGTTTATAAAAAAAATCGCCAAACAGGGAGTTTAATTATTATAGATGAGCAAACCAATGAAACCATTGGAGCGGGGATGATTATTTAATGATGAAACAGTTATTACACACAGCCATTACTGCCGCTTTAGAGGCTAGTAAGGTCATCTTAGAAATCTACCACTCTGGTGAATTTGATGTAGAAATTAAAGGAGATAACTCTCCTTTAACCCGGGCAGATACAGCCTCTCACAATGTAATTATGTCTCATTTAGAGACTACAGGTATTCCTGTACTCTCTGAAGAAGGGAGAGACATCTCATATAAGGAGCGTAAATCATGGAAGCAACTCTGGATAGTAGATCCTATAGATGGCACTAAAGAGTTTATAAAACGAAATGGAGAGTTTACTGTAAATATTGCCCTTATAGAAAATCAAAAACCCATAATAGGTGTTATTTTTGTGCCTGTAACCGGAGAGCTCTATTTTTCTAGCAAAGAAGATGGCGCTTTTAAAGTAGCGCTAGATCTAGAAGATTATGATCTCGAGGCTTTACTATCACAAGCCGATAAATTACCTTTGCAACGAGAGGATAACACCTTTACCATTGTAGCTAGTAGATCTCATATGTCTGCAGAGACAGAAGAGTATGTGCAGCAAATGAGAGACATTCATGGAGAAGTGAATTTAATCTCAAAAGGAAGCTCTCTAAAACTCTGTATGGTGGCAGAAGGCACTGCAGATTGTTACCCTCGTTTTGCGCCCACCATGGAGTGGGATACTGCAGCAGGGCAAGGCTATTTGTGAGCATGCAGGCTTTCAGGTATTGATTGGGACTACAAAAAAAATATGCTGTACAATAGAGAAGAATTGTTAAATAATTGGTTTTTAGTTAAATAAATATGAAAAAGATACTAATTGTATTCGGCACTCGCCCTGAAGCTATTAAAATGGCTCCTCTTGTAAAAGAGTTTCAAAAACATTCAGACGTTTTTGAAACAAAAGTTTGTGTAACCGCTCAACATCGAGAAATGCTTGATCAAGTATTAGATTTTTTTGAGATAAAACCTGATTATGATCTTGATTTAATGAAACCAGGGCAAAACTTGTATGGCCTCACCGCAGATATTATAACAAATCTAAAACCTGTCCTTGAGGGTTTTGAGCCAGATTATGTTTTTGTTCATGGAGATACCACCACTACCATGGCAGGGAGCTATAGCCTCCTTTTACAGTGGCGCCAAAGTATGTCATGTAGAGGCAGGGCTAAGAACTCATAATAAATTATCCCCTTTTCCTGAAGAAATTAATAGACAAATAACAGGCCGTGTTTGTGATTATCATTTTGCACCTACTGAAACTTCTAAAGCTAACTTACTTAAAGAGAATATCCAAGAAGATACCATTTTAGTTACTGGAAATACTGTTATTGATGCCCTTTTGGATAGTGTAGAAAGGGTTAACCAAGAGCCAAGTTCACTTATAAATAATTTATCAACACTTTAGGTGATAAAGAATTGATTTTAGTTACTGGGCACCGAAGAGAAAATCATGGTGCTGGTTTTATAAGGATTTGTGAGGCGCTAAAAGAAATAGCACAAGACAATACAGACCGCTTAATTGTGTATCCAGTCCACTTAAATCCAAAAGTACAAGAACCAGTAAAGCGCATTTTAACAGATGTAGCTAATGTGTTGCTTATAGATCCACTTGCGTATCAAGATTTTATTTGGATGATGAACCGTGCCAAAATAATTATCACAGATAGTGGCGGGGTACAGGAAGAAGCTCCTAGTCTAGGTAAACCTGTTCTGGTTATGCGAGATACTACAGAGCGGCCAGAGGCTGTAGATGCCGGGACTGTTATTTTAGTTGGCACAAATAAAGATTTAATAGTAACACAGGCGCTAGATTTATTAAACAATGCAACTAGGTTTCAGCAAATGAGTCTTTTACATAATCCCTTATGGAGATGGTAAAGCTTGTAAGCGTATTGTCGATTTTATAAGACATCTTGCATAATTAAAAAATAGTTTAGAATTTTAAATTAAATTAATGGAACAACCAGAAGTAGTAATGATTGGGTTAGGATATATAGGCCTACCAACTGCAGCGCTTATAGCATCTAATAGTGTACAAGTACACGGTGTAGATATTAACCCTAACGTGGTAGAAACAATAAATAGAGGAGAAATTCATATCGTTGAACCCTCTTTAGATATTGCTGTTGCATCTGCTGTTAAAAATGGCTTATTTAAAAGCTGCTACAACACCTGTTGAAGCAAATACCTATATTATAGTAGTACCAACCCCTTTTAAAGGGAAAAACGAACCAGATATCTCTTTTGTTGAGGCAGCTACAAAGCCGTTATTCCTTTATTAAAAGATGGAGATTTATACATTATTGAGTCTACCTCTCCAATAGGTACCACAGAAAAAATGATGGACTTATCTATAGCTCACGTCCAGAACTTAACAAATAAAGTACATATTGCTTATTGCCCAGAACGCGTATTACCAGGAAATGTAATGCACGAACTTGTGCATAACGACCGTGTAATTGGTGGAGTGAATAATGCTTCTACTCAAAAAGCTATTGCTTTTTATAATAAATACGTAAAAGGAGAATTGCATGCTACCAATGCCAAAACCGCAGAGATGTGTAAACTGGTAGAAAACTCATCTAGAGATGTACAGATTGCTTTTGCAAATGAGTTATCACTTATTTGTGATAAAGCAGGTATCAATGTTTGGGAGCTCATTACACTTGCCAACAAACACCCAAGAGTAAATATATTACAACCAGGATGTGGAGTAGGTGGCCATTGTATTGCAGTAGATCCTTATTTTATCGTCTCAGATTACCCTATGGAATCTAAAATTATAGGTACAGCTAGAGAGGTCAATAACTATAAATCGTTTTGGTGTGCAGAGAAAATACAGACCGAGAAACTTAAGTTTGAACTTGAACATGGCAGGAAACCTAAAGTGGCACTCATGGGCCTAGCTTTTAAACCAAATATTGACGATTTGCGTGAATCTCCAGCCAAGTATATTGCACAAAAAGTATTACAAAACGATAGTAATGGAGCATACTTTATAGTAGAACCTAATATAAAAGAGCACAATGTATTTAAATTAACAAATTATCAAACGGCTGCAGAAGAAGCTGATATTATTGCTTTTTTAGTGGCGCATGATGAGTTTAAAACTTTGACTATAAGAGAAGATAAATTGGTTTTAGACTTTTGTGGAATAAAAAATAAAAAGTATAATTAGCTTATCAAACAAACTATTATAATACAATAATAATGAAAAGAAAATATTTCTCACACGAAACATCCATAATAGACAATGGATGTGTAATTGGGGATAATACAAAAATTTGGCACTTTTCTCATATAATGCCTAATTGTGTTATAGGCAAAAGTTGTAATATTGGTCAAAACGTAGTAATATCTCCATATGTTAAATTAGGAAATAATGTTAAAATTCAGAATAATGTATCTATTTATACAGGTGTCATTTGTGAAGATGATGTTTTTTTAGGTCCTTCGATGGTTTTTACTAATGTAATTAATCCACGAAGTGCCGTTAATAGAAAAGATGAGTTTTTAAAAACAATAGTAAAAAAGGGTGCTAGTATTGGTGCTAATGCAACTATTGTTTGTGGAAATAACATAGGTAATTATTCATTTGTTGGAGCTGGTGCTGTTGTTACTAAAGAAGTACTAGATTATTCACTAGTAGTAGGTAACCCCTCCAAACATATAGGTTGGGTAAGTGAATTTGGACATAAATTATATTTCTCGGAGGAAGGATTAGCGGAGTGTAAAGAAAGTGGACAAAAATATGAACTGACAAATAATATAGTAACACGAATTAATTAATACAAGAAAATGAAAAATTTCGCATTAATAGGTGCCTCAGGTTATATAGCACCAAGACACATGAGAGCTATAAAGGATACCGGAAACCAATTGATAGCTGCTTTAGATCCCTATGACGGAATAGGTATTATGGATAGTAATTTTCCAGAAGCTAGTTTTTTCACAGAATTTGAACGTTTTGATCGCTTCGTTGATAAGTGGCATCGCGATAGCGGGAATAAAATAGAATATATGTCTATTTGTTCTCCAAATTATTTACATGATTCTCACATACGTTTTGCATTAAAGAATGGAGCTGATGCTATTTGTGAAAAGCCTCTTGTATTAAATCCTTGGAATATTGATCAATTAAAACTCATAGAAAAGGAAACTGGGCAAAAGATTTATAATATACTTCAGCTAAGATTACATTCCTCGATAATAGCCTTGAAAGAGAGAATTACTAGAGAACTTAAAGAAAATCCAGACAAAGTGTACGATATAGATTTAACTTATTTAACTTCTAGAGGAAAATGGTATTTTGTTTCTTGGAAAGGAGATGAATCCAAATCTGGAGGTATTGCTTCAAATATTGGAGTCCATTTTTTTGATATGTTATGTTGGATATTTGGTGCCGTAGAAGAAAACATTGTCCATCTAAAAACTGCTGATACTAATGCAGGTTTTTTAAAATTAAAAAATGCCAACGTTAAATGGTTCTTATCAGTGAATTATAATTATATCCCAGACGAAATTAAAAACAAAGGACTTACAACCTTTAGGTCTATAAAAGTTGACAGTGATGATATAGAATTCAGTGGTGGTTTCACAGAATTACATACACGTAGTTATGAGGAAATTATTAAAGGAAATGGTTTTGGTTTAGATGAAGCTTATGGGTCTATTGAAATGGTGTCTCATATTAGAAATCACAACCACTAGGTTTAATAGGGGATTATCATCTATTTTGTAAAAAAATCAAATTATAAGTCATTTTTCCACATATGAGCAAAGCTATATTATTGATACTATATTGATAGGAAATGTTACTAAATTTTAGAGTTTTCTCATATAATGAAGTTAAAAGAATTAATTATTTTTAAATGATTAACAATTTTCTCCAAAGAGCACTAAGCTATTTAAATAAAACTTGGATCAAAAATATTGGTTACCTAACTATAGGTCAGGTAATATCTCAGACAATTTCTTTAATTGGTATTCTTTATATACCAAGATTATTAGGTCCAGAGGGATATGGAGACTATCAAACAGTGCTATCATACGTCTCTGTTTTTACAGTTTTTACATTTACAGGACTTAATAAGGTTGTTCTTCGAAATGGATCTAGGAGTATCAGTAAATTATCTACAGAAATAGAATCGATTATAGGGGTTAGACATTTATTCTCGTTTTTTGCTGCACTAACTGCTGTCATTGCTGCTTTCATTTTAAATTACAACAGTCAAATAATATTCTATATATCGTTATATGTTTTTTGGTTGTGGATAAGAACAATTGAAAGTACAATCAATTTAATATTTCAAACTCATCAAGAGCTAATATATTTTTCTGTTTTCGGTGTCGTTAAATCAATACTATTATCGTCTTCATTAATAGCGGTATTATTACTCGGTGGAGGAATAGTTGAGCTATTAATGATAGATTTATTAGTATCTGCGATTGTGATTTTTCTTAGTTATAATAAATCTAGAAAATTTACTAGCTTCAATTTTTTTTCACCTGTTAAACTAGATCTAAAAATACTGAAAGAGGGATTTGTGTTTAGTCTTTTAAGCTTTTTTAATGTTTTGGGTAGTAAGGTTGACGTTGTAATGATTTCGCTATTAGGCACTCCTTTGGAGGTTGGAATTTACGCTGTCGCTAACTCTGTTATTCGTAAGGGGCTTTTGGCAAGTAGAGCCATTTCAACTTCAATCTTCCCTCTTTATGCAAAACAGGCTGTTAATTCTTTGAATAGGGCTGTTTTACAGAAGCATTCTTTATTGTCATTAATTCCTTCTTCTTTAGTAATTATTGTTGTCTTTATTGGATCTAGCTGGTTTATAAATAATATTATTGGTGTGGATTTTGTATATTCAGCTGATATCATGAAGGTTTTGTCTTTTTATTTGTTATTTCACTACATGAGTTTACCATATGATTTAGCACTACAAGCTACTTATTCTGAAATAGCACTAGTTAAAATTCGAGCAGGATTGGCAATACTAAATATAGGGGCAAATTACGTACTCTATGAAATGTTTGGGATTATTGGAATTGCAATTTCATCTATTATTGTAAAGGGTAGTAATTTCGTGTTAGTTTTAATAAAAACTCATCTTTCAATTCCATATAAAAATATTAACTAGGCTTAATGTGTAATAATATAAATATCTGCTTTGTAATGCCACATTTTTTTTTCGAAAATAAAGGTGGTGCTGAATTACAAGTTTATTATTTAGCCAGAGAGTTAGTTCTTCGTGGATGGCAGGTCAATTACATTCGAGAAAAAAACAAGTTTGATTTTAGTGAAAAGAATTACAAAGGAATTAAATTACATACAATTTATATTCCAAAAATTTTAGCACATCCAAAGCTACTTTTTGCTAAGCAATTTTTAAGAAGGTTACAATTAAATTTTCAACTAAAACGACTTAATCCTCCTATTATTTACATAAGAGCAGATGAGAGTTATCTGCCTTTGTTAAATAGTATCGCAAAAAAAAATAAAATTAAATTGGTTTGGGCTTGTAGTCATGATGACAAGTTGAAACCGCATCATTGGTCAAATAAATATGGATCAGCAATTAAGAAATCAATTTTGAAGTCATTAAATAATGTCAGTTTAATTTTGTTACAAACCGAATTTCAAAAGCAACTATTATCAGAAAATTTTGAGTTAAATGGTAAGGTGCTTTATAATTCACATCCGCTTCCATCTGATACAAATTTAATTCGTGAAGATATTGTTGTATGGGTTGGAAGATTGCATAAAAGAAAGTTTCCAGAGCGGTTTTTGAATATTGTTAGAAACATGAAATCGAATTCCAATATTAAGTTTATTATGATTGGTAGGAAATTAAATTCTCGTTTCGACAATGAAATAGAATTGACACTTAAAGAAAACCCTAATTTTCAATATTATGGAGAATCTGAGCAAGACTTTATTTTGGAAATTTTGAACAAAGTAAAGGTTTTAATTAATACCTCAGATTCTGAGGGATTTTCAAATACCTTTATCGAAGCTTGGCTTAGAGGTGTTCCTGTTATTACTTTAAAGGGAGTAAATCCAGATTATTTAATTACAAAAAATAATGTTGGATTTGTCTGTGATGATATTGACGAAATTCAAATGAAAGTTTCTGAATTAATAAATAATAACCCACTATTCTCTCAAATGAGTTTGGAATCAAAGCGAATGTCGAAGGGTAAATTTGATATTGAAACGTATGTAGACAAATTCATTGATGAAGTGTCTGAATTTTGAATATATAAGTATCATATATCAGTCAGTTAATATGAAACCGATAATTAGTGCTATTTTTAGAGAATTTGATAGGAGTGATATAATCTTCTGTCATTGGAAAAGTAACCAAAGACTTAATTCTTTTGTCAATGGTAAAGAGGATTTAGATCTTTTGTTTCGAGAAGAAGACAAAGATCTAGTTTTGAGTTTGATGTATAATGTTGGTGCAAAAAAGTTTGAAGCTATTCCTTTAGGAAAATATTTATATATATATGACTTCTTGATTGTTGATGAAGAAGGTGAATTAATCCACTTCCATGTGCATTTTGGTTTAGATATTGGTGAAAAAGGTATTAAAAGATATCGCTTGCCTATTACCAATTCCTTTTTAGAAAGCAGAGTGAGATCTAATCCAGAAAATGTATGGATACCATCGTACAGTTATGAGTTATTACTTCTATTGCTTAGATTATCATTGCGATTCCCACCTGTGGTCCATCTCAAATATAAGTTAAAAAAGAATTCTTATGGCATTGATAAGAAGTCTACAAGCGAGCTAGAATGGTTGAGAAATAAAGTTGCTGCAGATGAATTTAAATTGGTCGTTGGAAAACACTTTGATGATAAATTAATTGTAGAAAGTCTTATTGATTTATTTCAACCAGATCAAACAACATCAAAAATTTTGATGCTTCGTTCGGCTTTATCATCTAAAAGAATAGAGTGGATGGAAAAAAGTGATGCTTATGTCAATTATAAGTATATTGTTGGGAGATTAAAGTTAAATAGGTTTCAAAGAACTTTATTCTTAAAACCCTCTAAAAGATTAAGTACCTCTGGTGGGCGAGTAGTCGTTATTCTTGGTAGCGATGGTGCTGGAAAATCGACATTAGTCAAAAATTTAAATAAGTCTTTTTCTAGGAAAATAGATGTGTGTAATTTGTATATGGGACTGCCGAAACCAAGCAAGAGCAATAAACGCCTACTAGCAAAATTATTTAGAAGACTGCGGTTGTTTCCTTTATGGAATGCAATTGTAAAAAAGGGTAATATTTATAAAGGAAATAAGTTTAGATCGCTCGGTGCATTGGTTATATGCGACAGGTTTCCGCAACATTACTATAATGGAATAATGGACGGGCCATTGTTAAATGGATGGAAGAACTCTTCTAATCCGATAAAGAAGTATGCTTCAAAAAAGGAGTATAGTTTATTTAAGAGTATGGCAAATATGAAAATTGATTTGGTTATTAAACTTGTCGTAGATAGTGAAACCTCTAGTCGTCGAGGAAAACACTCAATCGAAATGGCCAATCATAAGACAGGTATCTTAGGTGATTTGGATTTCCCTAACGTTGACAATACTATGGAGTTGGATACATCTAAAATGAATGAAGAAGAAGTTACGAAAGAAGCTTCAAAAGAAATTTGGAAATTATATAAATAAAAGTATGATTCGTATTGATTTTATAGGCGCTCCAGGATCTGGAAAGACAACTTTAATAAATGAGTTGTTAGCTATTAGTACAATAAAGAATGCTTCTAACCTCTCTCAGGCGCGTATTGATGTTTTGTCAAATTATTTTTCCATAGATTATACATCTATAAGTCAACGTCTTAAATCTTTTGTAATTAATAGATTATTGAGTAAAAACCATTCGGCATATAGTAAGAGAAAGCTAAACTTATTTTTTGGTGAAGCAATGGAGCCGTATAATGATATATTAACTAAAATATTAGATAATCTGACAAAGACCGAGAATGATTTTGGTTATTTGAAATTCAAAAGAATCGGGTGGTTTATACAAATACTAGAAGATACTTTATTGGTGTCTAAGTACGCGAACAGTAAAATAGTTTTATGCGACGAGTCACTTTCGAGTAAATTATTACAACCAGATTTTGGTTTGTCTCATAAAGATATAACCAATAAATTGAGGGACTCTTTAATGCCAAGTGCTTTTGTGCATGTTCGTTGTAAAGAAGAATTGCTTAATAAGAGGCTTCTTGGTCGGAAAAAGTTAACATTACAACATTCAGGGATGGGTTGTGATTATAAAGAAGCTATTAATGAGTCAATAAAAACTTACAATATTGTTGCTAGTGAATTAATGAAGCTAGAAATTCCATGTTTAATAATTAATTCCGAAGATGATATTGACGTCAATTTAGTTAAGATAAAGAAGTTTATTAATCAATTGAAATGATATGGGTAAGAAAATAATTTTTATTGCGGGTACTTCGTATTCTGGATCCACTTTGATTGATCTAATTTTATCGAATTCAAGTAATGCTACCTCTGTTGGTGAAATCGAGTCAATTTTTAATCCGGTTAAAATCCATCACCTTAAAAAAATTGAAGAAATAAAATCTGACCCAGTATGGGGGACTATATTAAATAAAGGAGTAGGTCAACTTTATCAAAATCTTCATGATACTTTGGATGTCGAGACTATTGTAGACTCCAGTAAAAATCCAGCTTGGATTAGATACCACATTGATAGACTTCCACAAGATGTTTCATATCAGGTGATTCTTGTGTATAAGTCTTTACCTGACCTCAAGCATTCCTATGAGAAACGAGGTAGGTATAACTGGGCAAAAATATATAAGAGATACCATAATCTTTTCTTTAATACTATTAGTGATTTTAAACGTATTGAATATAAAGATATTCCACTAAGAACTGATAATTTTTGGGCTCTTTTGAAACATTTGGGTACAGAATTAGAAGAAGAAAGACTAGAGTTTTGGAATCAGTCTAGGACTAATTTTTTTGGTAATAATAATGCGAATATTGCTTTTAGTCAGGCTAAAGGAAATGATGAAACACCAAAGTTAGAATACAGATCGGGAAGCACTCCGGAAAATATAGCTTTTGTTAATAGTCTGTTAGAAAAAGATCTAGAATTAAAGCGAATAGTAACTTATCTTAATGGCGAAGAAAGTTGTTTGAGTTGCCCAAAATCATCTGGAATCATAAATAACTTTAGGTTTAGATTGCTCGTTAAATATCTAAGAGTGATTCAAGTTAAAGTAAAAAACATTTTCCGTGAAAACTAGTATATATTTTTTTTATACAATATCTGCACTTGTTCTTTTTCGTGGTGTATTTGCTTTCTTTAGCTTAGATTTTTTTTCAAAACTCCTCAGTGAAGCATTAATTTTAGCATGGTTTATTTATGAATTTAAAAAACCAAAATATCTTTTTTCTAAATCAATTAAGTTTTATGCATTTCTTTATTTATTATGGATTGGCTTTGTTGCGATTTTGGGCGGTGATAATTTGTATGAATACTATCTTTACTCCAGATATTTCATATTAAGTTTCATGATGTTGTATATTTCATACAACATATATGATTTTAAACGATACACGAGTTTTACTTTAAAAGCTATTGATCTTTTCGTTTTACTTCAAATTATAGCAAGTGTTGTTTTCTTTTTCGCTTTAGGCCGTTTAGAGCGTATTGTTGGAACTATGTCTACTTCAGGAGGATCTTTAGCTACTGTTTGGCCTTTAACATTTGCTCCATACTACTTCTTAAGATACGTAATTAAAGGGCAATGGAAGGATATCGGATTTATAGCTGGATTAGTATTTATTGGTTTTGCGAGCGGGAAACGTGCTGTATATTTTTTAATACCGATAAGTTTAATAATAATTTATTATGTTTTTTTAGGGTCTAAATTGTTTTTTAAGAAAAAAGGGATTAAACGAAGAGTATTATTTTCTGCTGGTTTCTTGTTTTTTGCTCTTTTGTTAGGTATTTCAGGTACAGAATCTTTAGCGCAAGGTAATGGTTTTAGTTTGAAGTCTCTCGATAGTGCAATCAATTACGCAGAAAAATACTCAACTAATAAAAATGTAATGAATGGAGAGTCAATCGGTAGAACATCGTCAACTATAAATACCTTTAATGCACTGTGGATAGGCAGTAATCCCATCTTTGGCAACGGACTGACTGCTTTAAAAGGAGAAATTACATATTCTAGATATGAAGTTGGTTACGGAGTGACTGGATTAATTAGAGAATTAATTAGTGTTGGTTTTATTGGTGGCATTATATACATTTTATTTTATATTAAACTCTTGGCTATGATGAGGAAAGGAAAACGATATATGTTAGGTTCGTTGTTTGATAAAGAGGTGTTCTGGATATGGATTTTAGGGATTAGTGGATTAACATCAATGTTAATAACTATTCTGGGTTATTCAAGGGTGTTTTCTCAGTCCTTGAATCCAATTATATTTGTTTTGATTTCCGTTGGGATATCGTTTAGAGCAATAAACGAACTCAAGTATTTTGAAAAATCAATAAAAAATGTTAAATAATATTTAAATCAACTTTTGAAAACACAATCCACAATACAATTTATTTTACAAAGACCTTTAGATGATATTAAAGCTAACCTTATTCAAACAATGAATATGTGTATGGGAATGGTTAAAAATCATCAAAAAGTATCATTATTATTACCTCTTGACATTAGTGTTAAAGATGCTGAAAGTAAATTAAATACAATAATTAAAAACTATGAGAATTACTTTGAGGTTAATCTAGTTCCTTATGAACCAAAACTTAAATTATTTAATGAGTTAGACCGTTTTATAGTATTGAAAAAATATATTGACTTCTCTGCGGATTATGTGTTTACTAGATCTGCACTAATAACAATTTATTGTGTGTTAATAAAGCAGAAGGTTATTTACGAGTCACACAATTCGAATTTTGCACAGCATAAAATACTAAATAATCTTTATGTCTCTGTTTTTAAAAAGATAACAAGAAATGATGCTTTTAGGTTGTTTGTTACAATTAGCGATAATTTGAACAAGTTTTGGATTAATAATGGAATGCCATTATCAAAAACATTTGCATTTCATGATGGAACATCTTTAGTTGATCAACCTAATTTAATTGATGTAGATATTCCATTTAGTAATAGAAACCTGTTGGTTACTTATACTGGTAGTTTATATATTGACAGGGGCTTAGATAGAATTATAAAATTGGCAAAAGAATTTAATAATCTTAATTTCTTGG
Organism: uncultured Ulvibacter sp.; assembly: GCA_943789105.1. GTDB lineage: Bacteria > Bacteroidota > Bacteroidia > Flavobacteriales > Flavobacteriaceae > Patiriisocius. The sequence goes on from CALSSW010000001.1 coordinate 777,534, forward strand.
TAGTTGGAGGTCCAAATGAAAATGCAATTAAATTTAGAAAGCAATGTAAGGCAGGTTGTATTAATAATATCGCTTTCACAGGACCTGTAGAGCATAGTCTAGTAGCATCGTATTTATCCAAGTCAGATATTTTATTAGCTCTATGGAGTTCTAAGGTTCCCACGATAAACTATTGTTCACCACTTAAAGTTTTTGAATATATGGCCTCAAATAAACTTATTGTGGCTGATGGTTTTATAACAATTCATGAGGTTTTAACTCATCTAGAAAATGCAGTTGTAGTTGAGCCTGATAATTATGATGCTTTAAAGGATGCTTTTAATAGTATTTTGAAGAATAAAGAATTTTATTTGAACTTGAGTAAAAATAACTATAACATAGTGAAATCTAATTACAATTGGAAAAAACGGTCTAAATTAATATTGAAAAAATTAACATAATTTACATGAAACAAATAGGAACTTTTTTTCTTTTTTTAAGAAATGCCTCGAATAGAATTCTACGTTTTTTACTTATACATAAATTCAGAAAATGTGGTAAAAACGTGAAATTTTATGCATTCGATTTTTTTTCATTTAATACAATTGAAATAGGTGATGATGTTTACATTGGTAGAGGAGCAAAAATTAGTGCTGCTCATGCAATTATTCGTATTGGAAGTAAAGTAATGTTCGGCCCTAATGTTCTTATTCGTGGAGGAAATCATAACACAGAAGTTATTGGTAAATATATGTTTGATGTAAAAGAAAAAAGAGATTTTGATGACGAAGATGTTTTTATATCAGACGATGTCTGGGTTGGTGGAAACTCAACTATTTTAAAAGGAGTTAAAATAGGAAGAGGTTCCATTGTAGCTGCTGGAGCGTTACTAACAAAGTCGTTTCCGCCTTATACTATTATTGGAGGTGTTCCGGCTAAAGTGATTAAATATCGATTCAGCTATAATCAAGTCAGTGAACATGAAACTTTATTATATGGTAAAGTGATTACCTCAATTGATGATTATAATAATATCAAATAGATTATGTTTTTTGTAATTCACAATAAACTTACATTTTTATCTTAATGAAAAAAACGATTTTAATAGTTACTAAACACCCAAAGAGTAAGGGAGGCGTTATAAACTACTACAACCACTTTTTTAAAGTTTTCAATAGTGATGAATATAATTTAAAATGGTTTACTATAGGTTCAAGACCAGAAGATTACTACAATAGATCTGACAGAAAGTTCTGGTACGCATTTGAGTTATTAAAAGATGTTTTTTTATTTATTTTTTTATTAATTAAGAATAGAAACATAGCTATTGTACAGGTGAGTCCATCGTTTATACCTGTTCCATTATTCAGAGATAGTATGTATTTGATAATAGCTAAAATATTTGGAAAAAAAACAATAACATTTTTCAGAGGATGGTCAAGAGAGTTTGAGCAAAGAATAATTTCTAAACCAGGTTATTTTAAGTACGTGTTAAACCTTTATAAGAAGTCTGATGCTGTTCTTGTATTGGCAAATAAGTTTAAACACGTTTTAGTTGATTTAGGATTCAACGCCGCCAAAATAAATGTAACAAGGACAATGTTCATACAAAAAGATATACCAAAAAAGAGGTTTATTGTATCTCAGTCTTTAAAGTTTCTTTACATAGGCAGATTAAGTTTACAAAAAGGTATTATTGATATTATAGATGCTGTAAAATTGGCCAATGATAATGGCATTAAAGTAAATGTTGATATGTATGGACATTATGCAAATGAAGAGATTAAAATAATTACCAATACTAAAATTAATGACTATTCACTTGAAAATCAGATAAAAATAAATGGTTTTATTTCTGGTGTTGATAAATATCACAAGTTAGCAGAGGCAGATGTATTTTTATTTCCAACTTACAATGAAGGATGTCCGAACTCTATTATTGAAGCATTAGCCTCGGGCTTGTTTGTCATCTCAACACCAGTTGGTGCAATTGATGAGATGGTGCTGAATGATAAGAATGGCATTATTATTCCCCTCAAATCACCAATAAAATTGGCTAAAAAAATACAATGGTGTGTTAATAATATTAATAAAGTAAGAGAAATTGGACAATCAAATGCGTCTTATGCATCAGTTAATTTTGAACAAGATGTTATTGTAGAACAAATTAAAAAAATATACCATATAGTTTAGTATGTTATTTAACTCTCTCATTTTTGCAGTATTTGCACCAGTTTTTTTTGTTGTCTACAACGTGGTCAAAAATAACCAGCGGTTAAAATGGATTACTATAACTGTTTTCTCATTTATTTTTTATGGTTGGTGGGATTGGAGGTTTTTATTTTTAATATTATTTAGTGGTCTTTTAGATTACATATCTGCACTAAATATGCATAAATCAAAGAGGTTTTTTCTTTGGTTATCTTTAATTGGTAATTTAGGATGTCTTTCCATTTTTAAGTATAGTACTTTTTTTGCCAATAATATTGATTGGTTTATGAGGTTAATTGGAATAGAATCTTCATTAAGTTTTGATATCAATACTTTTTCAATAGTATTACCTGTTGGAATTAGCTTCTATACATTTCAATCTATGAGTTATACAATAGATGTGTATAAAGGGAAAATGAAACCAGTGAAAAATATATTTTTATTTTTTTCATACTTATCTATGTTTCCTCAACTTGTTGCTGGCCCAATAGTTAGGGCGAGAGATTTGTTTCCTCAATTACTTAAAAATCGAAAAGTAACAACTGTAGAGAATTGGAATGGATTAAAGCTGATCGTATTTGGTTTTTTTAAAAAAACAGTTATAGCAGACAATCTGGCGCCTTTTGTTAATGAAGCATTTAGATTGAATAACGAAATAGATTCAACTATTTACTGGTTCTTTGTTATATCCTGTTTTGCGTTTCAGATATATTTTGATTTTAGTGGTTATAGTGATATCGCTAGAGGTTTAGCAAAATGGATGGGTCTTCATTTTAGATTAAACTTTAATCATCCGTATTTATCATTTTCACTTAAAGAATTTTGGCAAAAATGGCATATTTCACTCTCGACTTGGTTTAGAGATTATGTTTATATACCATTGGGTGGGTCCAAAAAAGGTTTTTACTTAGGCTTGTTCTTTATGTTTTTAACAATGGTAATTAGTGGCTTTTGGCATGGAGCTGCATGGACATTTATAATTTGGGGAGCATTACACGGTGTGTTTTTGGGTATAGAAAGAATAACAAAGTACACTCAGTATATAGAGAAATATAAAATAGGTAAGCCTATATTATTACTTATTATTCTTCTCCAAGTATGGTTTGCTTGGGTGTTTTTTAGAGCAGAAAATATTGAGCAAGCATTTTCAATATGTCGCCATATGTTGTCATTTAATTTTGATATATCTTTTATAAATTATAGTACTAGAATGGCAAATGCTTTTTTCTTTTTTCTTTTAGGAGTAGTATTTGAGTATTGTTTTTTAATTAGTACTAGAAGATTCCTATTTAAAAGAACTAATTTAGTGTTGATGTTAGATGTTTTAACTATCAGTGTCATTACTGTGACTTGTATCTTTTTTAGAGGTCCACAGTCAGATTTCATATATTTTCAATTTTAATTATCATGAAGTATAGAATAGTATACATGCTTTTGGTCACTCTTTTACTTGTCTTTATCGTAGGTTTTTTTAGACCAGAACCAATGAATAGTAAAACTAGCGAAAGTTTTTTTTGGAATAATAAAGTTAATGATACTAAAAAATATAATTTCATTATTAGTGGTGACTCAAGAGCTTATAGAGGTGTTTCGCCAGATGAGGTAGAAACTATATTTAAAAATTTTGAAGCAAAAAATTTAGGCTTCTCATCAGGAGGATTTAATGAAGAGATCTTTAAATTGATTAATAAATATTTAGATACAAAAAAGAGCGATAATATTGTTTTGATTTGTTTGACTCCATTTTCCTTAACTAATTCCGCATATGAAAGCGGACATATAAAATCGCTGGAAAAAAATAGAGGCTTCGAAAATTGGAAAATAAATAATCTTACAAAAAGACTTACTTTTTTCGATCCAATTATACCCTCAGAAATTGCTGCTCGTTATTATGGTTATGGTTACTATCATAAATATTATGAGAATGGGTGGATTGAGTCAGAAAAACACCCTAAAAATAGAGATATTGCTCCAAAACTTTATGCTAAAGAGTTTGCTAATAATAATTTTAGTGAGAAGTCATTTCAGGTACTACTTGATAATATTTATGATTTAACAAATAAAAATGTCAAAGTGTTTACTTTAAGAATGCCTGTGTATCATAAATTAAAGGCTTTAGAAGATTCATTGTCTGGTTTTAACGAAGAGATTGTTAAATCTAGAATAATAAATAATGGTGGTAGTTGGCTCAATATTCAAGATTCACTTTATTCCACCTACGATGGAAGCCATTTAGATGGTGAGAGTGCAAAATTATTATCAAGAGATATAGCAAAAAAAATAAAAAGTCAATTAGTGAATGAATAAAAAAATATATTTAATTAGTCAAACAGAATCGCACCTTACTCAAAGGGGTAAGCGTCATCCAGATTTAGCGAATTTCTTGTGTGCAAATGGTTACGATTTGGAATATTTTAGTTCTAATTTTTATCACGCTGAAAAGATTCATTTTACAAATGAGCAACTTGAAGAGGCGAATAAGACTATAGGATATAAATTACATCTGATAAAAACAATATCATATTTCAAAAATATTGGGATTAGGAGAATAATTTCTAATATTCAATTTTCAATAAAAGTTTACAAAAATCTAAAAAAGAAAAATTTAGATCATAGTATAATAATAGTACCATCTCGACCAGTAGAAATAACTTATTTTTTAAGTAAACTTAAGAAGAGAACAAATGTGGAAGTTTTATTGGATATTAGAGATGTCTGGCCAGACGCTTTTAACATAAAAAATAAATTTTTAAAAAAAGGATTTGAATTTTATTGCAACTTTTTTCTTAAAAATAAGGTTAATAGTTTTGATAAATTTATTCACACGTGTCCACAATTTTTGGATTGGTTAATTAGGTATTCTCCTGATGCGAAATCTTTATTTATTCCTTTAGGGTATAATTCAGAGAGGTTTCAAAGATTAGGTAGTCATTCTGAGTCCGATTTGGTAAACACGAAAATAAATTTTGTTTATATCGGCTTATTACAATATCAGATTGATATTTTACCTTTTATTAAGGCAATGGAAAAAGATGTTAGATTTACGCTAACTTTGTACGGTGATAACGGTGAGGGTGAAAGATATAATCAAGTTATTTCATATTTGGCAGAAAATAATATTGATAATGTTTTTGTAAAAGGAAAAATACAGCAAGATAAAGTTGGTGAGACATTATGTAGTTATGATATTGGATTAATGCCAATGAATGCTAAATTTGCATTTCCAAATAAAGTTTTTGATTATTTAGCAATGTCCTTACCAATTTTTTCTATGGGTAAGCACGATACCTCTAGCTTTGTTTCTGAAAATAAAATTGGATGGGTATCATCATTTGAGTTTGACGAAATTAAGACTTTACTAAATCAAATTTCTAAAAATGATATTAATAAGTTTAAAAATGAAATAGCTAGAATTAAGACAAGTTATTCAAGGAAAAAGTTATATCAACTTTTTATAAAAAAAATTAAAGATTAATATGCAACAACTCACACAAAAGCTAGGATCTGGTGATATGATCATACAAGAAGTTCCATATCCACAATTTGGAAAAGGTATGGTCATTGTTAAAAATCACTATTCTATAATTAGTGCAGGTACAGAAGGTTCTACCGTTGTAGCTGCACGTAAAAGCCTTATAGGTAAAGCGAAGGAGCGTCCACAACAAGTTAAACAAGTACTAGATACACTTAAAAAACAAGGGCCAGTACAAACGTACCGTGCGGTGATGAAGAGACTAGATGCCTATTCACCTCTGGGTTACAGCTGCGCAGGTGAAGTTATAGAAGTGGGTGAGGATGTTACCGAGTTTGAAGTTGGTGATAAAGTTGCCTGTGCAGGAGCGGGTTATGCCAATCATGCTGAAATTGTATCAGTACCCATTAATTTATGTGTAAAATTAGATAAAAATGTAAGTCTTAAAGATGCAGCTTACAACACCGTTGGGGCAATCGCTATGCAAGGTGTTCGCCAGGCCGATCTGCGTTTGGGTGAATCTTGTGTAGTTATTGGTCTTGGACTTTTAGGACAATTAGCTGCTTTAATTTTAAAAGCCTCTGGAGTTACCGTCATAGGTATAGATGTGTCTGAAGCCGCCGTTAAACAAGCCATAGATAATAAGGTTGTAGATTTAGGTATGACCAGAAATGCGGCAGGTGTTGAGGAACAAATACAAAACACAACAAACGGTTCTGGTGCAGATGCGGTTATTATTGCAGCGGCAACAGATAGTCTTGATCCTATTAATTTTGCGGGCGCCATTGCACGCAAAAAAGGAAGAGTAGTGGTACTAGGCGACGTACCCACAGGTTTTGAACGTGACCCTTACTGGTATCGTAAAGAGCTAGAACTAAAAATGGCCTGTTCTTATGGCCCTGGCCGTTATGACCTAAACTACGAAGAAAAAGGAATTGATTACCCTTTGCCTTATGTACGTTGGACAGAAAAACGTAACATGGAAGCATTTCAGAATTTAATAGCCAACAATTGTATTAATATCGAGTATCTCACTACACACGAGTTTGAGTTTGATAATGCAAAAGCTGCTTTTGATTTAGTAGTCTCAAAAACAGAACCCTTTACAGGTATTGCTTTAAAATATGATGTTGAGAAAGTAGCTAACAAATCGAAAATTACAACTGGAGAAGCCGAGCATTTAGGTAAAATAAACATTTCATTTATTGGAGCTGGTAGTTATGCACAAGGAAATTTATTGCCAAATATTCCAGAAACAAAAGATGTTTCTAGAGTTGGAGTACTTACTAATACAGGTACAACATCCAAGCGTGTTGCTGAGAAATTTAAATTTCAGTTTTGTGCTACTAACGAAGCCGATGTTTTAGATGATAAAACCAATACGGTATTTGTTGCCACACGTCACGATTCTCATGGTCCTTATGTTTTAAAAAGCTTAAAGGCCAACAAAAATGTATTTGTCGAAAAGCCTTTATGTTTGTTAGAGACTGAACTAGAAGAGATTATTGAGTCGCAGTCAAAATCTAATAAAGCATTAATGGTAGGCTTTAATAGACGTTTTTCACCATTAACTACAAACCTAAAAAAAGCCATAGGTAATAACCCTATGACCATGTTGTATCGTATTAACGCTGGATCTATTCCTGGAGATAATTGGATACAAGATTTAGAAATAGGAGGGGGTCGTGTTATAGGAGAAGTGTGTCACTTTATTGATTACTTAACGTATCTCAATGGAAGTTTGCCGGTTAAAGTTTCTGCAACAGCACTTTCAGATTCAAACAATCTAAATGATACGTTGAATATTTTGATTCAGTTCGAAAACGGATCTTCAGGTATTGTGGCATATTATGCAAATGGTTCTAAATCCATGGCCAAAGAGTATGTAGAGGTATTCTCGGCAGGACAATCTGCAATACTCAACGATTTTAAGGAATTAAAGATTTACGGTAAAGGTAAACCTAAGAAAACCAAAATTCTTAATCAAAATAAAGGTCAGAAAGAGATGGTGAAGGCTTTTGTTAGTGGTTTACTTAAAGATGGCAAAGCACCCATTTCTTTTGAAGATATTGTAGCGGTTACAAAAGCATCCTTTAAAGTAATAGAATCTGTAAAACGTGGAGGGGAGCAAGTTGAAATATAAAACAGAATCGAGTTTTTTAAAACTCAAGAGTTATTGCGAGTCTGAGAACTTTAAAGGCTGGGATCCCTATGATGGTCTAAACTCTAAAGTGTTTCAAGCGTTACCGCTAAAGCATTGGGATTTAGGAAGAGCCATATGGATTCAATGTTTTAAGCATAGTCCAATAAACTTTAGGAAGTTATTACTAGTTCCAAAAGAACATAATGCTAAAGGTGTTGCATTATTTTTATTAGGTTATTGTAAACTTTACAAGTTAGCTCAAAGTGGGTGTGAAAATTTTGGAACAAAAGAACAATTACTTATCAAGGTAAAAGAAATAACAAAACTGTTACTAAGTCTTAAATCAACGGGATACTCTGGTGCATGTTGGGGCTATAATTTTGACTGGCAAGCAAGACGCTTATTCTTGTTTAAAAAACATACACCAACAGTTGTTGCTACTTGCTTTTGTGTTGAGGCATTGCTAGAGAGCTATGAAATCACAAAAAATGAAGCGGTTTTAAAAGAAACATTGACCGCTGCTAATTTTGTTGTTAATGATTTAACAAGAACGCCAAATGGTAATGGTTTTTTCTTTTCTTATAGTGTTAAAGATGGCAATAACACAGTTATTAACGCTTCACTTTTAGGGGCTAAAATATTAAGTTATTCTTATAAATACACAAAAAATAAAGAACACTTTAAGCTAGCAAAAAAAGCTATTATAACTGCTTGTGTATTACAAAAAGAAGATGGCTCTTGGATTTACGGGCTTTTACCCATACAATGTAGGATAGATAGTTTTCATACCGGGTTTAATTTGGATGCCATTAAAACCTACCAGGACAATACACAAGACATTACTTTTCAGAAACACATTGATAAAGGATTATACTTTTATGTAAATAATTTTTTTGAAACCAATGGTGTGCCCAAGTATTACCATAATAAAACCTACCCAATAGATATCCATTGTCCTGCACAAATTATAGTGACGCTCTCAAAATTAAACATATTTAAGAGTAACAAGCCCTTATTAGATAATGTCTTAAATTGGACCATAGATAATATGCAACATAAAAACGGCTATTTTTATTATCAATTAAAAAAAATAATAAGTTCAAAAATACCTTATATGAGATGGAGTAACGCTTTTATGTTTAATGCTATGTCTCATTATTTTTTAGAATCTTCAATCATCGTAAACAATGAAGTCTAGTTTGCTGAATGGCGTAAAAACCTATGCACCGAAATCACGAGAAGAATTGATAGATTATGCTATGAAGCATCATAAAATTATGATTGCTGTTAATGCAGAAAAGATACTGCATGCCACCAATGAAAGCAGACACATAATTAATCGTAATTTAGGCTATCCTGATGGTTTGGGTGCAATTTTGGCTTTTAAAAAGAAAGGCGTTGAAAATGTTATAAAAATCCCTGGGTGTGAACTCTGGTTAGAAATAATAAAACAATACTACAAATCAAAAACCTTTTATTTAATTGGAGGGAATCAGGAAGTAATAAATCAAACTGTTTTAAATTTAAAATGGGAATATCCTGGCATTAAAATACTAAATTATAGAAATGGATATATTAAAACTGAAGATGAAGAACTTACATTAATAGAAGATGTAAAAACACACAAACCAGATATTATCTTTGTTGCCATGGGGTCTCCAAAACAAGAATATTTAATGGAGAAATTACATCAAAAACACAAAGCAACCTATCAAGGTTTAGGGGGTAGTTTTGATGTATATACTGGTAGGGTTTTAAGAGCACCCAATTGGTGGGTGAAAAATAACTTAGAATGGGCTTTTAGATTACTTAAAGAACCCTCTAGAATAAAACGTCAAATACATTTAATTCGTTTTGTTATTTTATTGCAATTTAAAGGCATTTAAAACAAAAAAAAACTAATTTTGATTAATAAAATATACATAATGAATCATAAAATTTTAATACAATACATATTTTTATCACTTATAGCTCTTACTACATTACAATCCTGCGTATCAAAAAAGGAGATGTTATATTTCCAGGATATAGAAACTTTTAATTCAGAGGTTTCCTATAACAACCAAATCTTACAGGTTGATGATATTTTAAAAATTCATGTAGGCGCATTAATGCAAGAAGCTGCTATTCCATTCAATAACACTACTGCCGGTAGCGTTGTTGCAAACAATATCGATGTAATGAAACTAGATGGATACCTGGTTTCTCAAAACATGACTATAAACTTCCCGGTATTGGGAGAGATTTCTGTAAAAGAAAAAACAATTAAAAATTTAGAGTTTGATATAAAAAAACTCCTTGTAGATGGCGGTTATTTGATAAATCCTTATGTGACAGTGCGTTTATTAAACGCTAAGGTTACTGTTTTGGGTGAGGTTAATATGCCAGGCACCTTTTCTTTTACAGAAAATAATATAAGTTTACTGCAGGCCCTGGGTCTTGCCGGAGATCTTACCATTAACGGTAGTAGGGATGAAGTTTTAGTACTTAGGCGCATAGATGGACTGTTAACCACAACACGTATTAATCTTACTTCTGCCAATTTTTTAAACGGGCCTTACCAAATGGTAAAACCCAATGATGTTATTATCGTAAACCCAAATACCGCAAAATTAAAAACCGCTGGTTATGTGGGTGATGTAACTGCCATACTAGGCATTAGCTCTGTTATATTAACAATTATACTTTTATTTACAAGATAATGATGCAAGATAATTTTACAAACCAGTTTTCTCTCCAAGAAGAGGAGTCTATAGATATTAAAAAAGAGGCTAGTTACTACCTATTTTTTTGGCCTTATTTTATTGTTGCTATTTCAATAGCGATGGCAAGCGCTTTTATGTATTTAAAAACGGCAGATCGTATTTATACCTCCAGCGCTCAATTACAAATTAAAAAAGGCTCAGAAGACGCGGCCTCTTTTTTAACCGGTGGGATGGAGTTTTTTGGCTTTGACCAAGTAAATGTAGAGAATGATATAGCAGTAATTACCTCTCAGCACATTTTAAGCCAAGTGGTGGAGCGTTTAAATTTACAAACTAATATATACACAGTAGGTAGAGTAAATGCCCAATTAAGATTTAACGATGAGTATACTAAATTTGTAACTATAAAAGCCCCAAATACCTATCAATATTGGGATATTGAGATAAATGATAATAAAGCTTTTTTTAGGCGAGACACTCTTAATTTAATTATTAATAAAGGTGATGTCTTTAGGTATAAAGACACTGAAATTACACTAAATGATTCTCTGTTTATAAAAGATCAAAACCTTGCTATAAAACAATACCCTTTTAACCAAACCGTCTCATCAATAAGAAGTAGTTTATCTGCAACACCAGCCTCTGAAAGAGGAGAGATTATAAATTTAGCTTTTAGCGGTGTAAATAAACAACGCAATGAAGCCATCTTAAATACTACCATGCAGGTAATGAAAGATGACCAGGTAGAGGACAAGCGTGTAATATCCAAGGTAAGTTTGGCTTTTATCAATGAGCGGTTAGATGGCCTTAAAAAAAGTATAGACACTTTATCTAAAAATACAATCGCATACCAGATGGATAATGACATTTTTGATCCAGTAGCCCAAACAGGTAATGCACTGACTAATATTGTAAAAGGTCAAGAAGAAGCCTTTGGTATCGGCATACAACTAGAAATTGCCAAGGCACTTTTAGAAAAATTAGAGAGCCAGGCTAGCTATCAAATACTGCCCGCTAATATTGGTATAGATAATGAAAGTGTGAATACGCTTGTAAATTCTTACAACGCCATAATAACCCAGCGTAATAATCTACTCGTTAGTACAACAACCAAAAGCCCCATGGTAATGCAACTTTCTAGCCAATTAGATAATGCAAAAGTGGCCATTATAACTGGAGTAAACAGATATATAGATGGATTACAAACATCACTCTCTGGCTTTCAAAAAATGGAGGCTATAACCAAAGGAATTGTTGCTGGCCTGCCAAGCAAAGAAAATCAACTAAGAGCCTATGCTAGAGATTTTAAAATTGGAGAAGAGTTATATGTTTATTTATTACAACGAAAAGAAGAGGCGTCTATTTCTTACATTTCTGCCCTGCCAAATATTAAAATATTAAGTATTGGAGTTTCTAACAATGCCCCTATTTCTCCTAAAAAGCAAATCACATACCTAGTTGCTTTTTTACTTGGTCTTTTAATACCTTTTGGTATTTTCTTTTTATTAAAAGTGTTAGACACCAAAATTAACACTAAAAATGACCTTGAAAAGGGCTTAAAAGGCATAACCGTCATAGGAGAAATGCCCTTTACAGATACTCCTAACATACAAGATGATAGTGGTAGAGGACTTATTGCAGAGTCTACAAGGGTACTGCGCGCTGGTTTGAGCTTTCAATTAAAATCAGATATCACTAATATTATGTGTGTTACCTCTACCATTAAAGGGGAGGGAAAGTCTTTTGTGTCTAATAATCTGGCAATGAGTTATAGCGCACTAGGTAAAAAGGTGATACTGGTTGGAGCAGATTTACGAAACCCTCAATTACACAAGTTTTTGGGGGTAAAAAGAGAAAATATTGGGCTTACCACCTATTTAAGTAACAAAAATTTTAATGATGTAGATTCTTTAATTACAAAGACTGAAACTTCTGGCGGATTAGATTACCTGCTTACAGGTGCCATACCACCAAACCCATCAGAATTACTAATGCGCCCACGCATGAATGAACTTTTAGAGGTTTTAAAACAATCTTATGATTTTATAATTATAGATTCTGCCCCCTTGCTGCTAGTGAGTGATACTTCGGCTATCTTGCCGCTTTGTGATTCGGTGGTGTATGTAACACGTTCACAATTCTCAGAGAAAAAGTTGTTCCCCTTTATACTAGAGATGCAACAAAGAGAAAAAGTTCCACCTTTTGCTATGGTTCTTAATGGTATGAGGGCAGGTGCAAAAAACGGTTACAGCTACGGTTATAAATATCGTTACAGTTATGGCTATACCTATAACTATGGCTATGGCTATGGTTATGGTAGTGATGCAGATACAGAAAGCTAAAAATTATTTTAAGCATAAAAAACCATCCTAATTAGGTGGTTTTTTTATGCTATTTTTTTAAGAAAATTGGGTGAGTTGAAACTCTCTAATAGCCCCCCATTGTATACCTTGTTTTTTTGATAGGTTTATATTTTGTAAAATTTTTAAATGTTGCAGGTGATGCGCATCTGTGGCAACAAAGTCATATAATCCTTCTTGTAAGATTTTTTTTGCCTTTTGTTTTACCTCAGGGCCATAATGACCAAGTAGCGAGAGCGCGTTTAATTGCAGGCAAAACCCCTTGTTTTTTAGCTCTTTGTACTCTTTTATTGTTTTAATTGAATGGTAGCGCTCTGGATGTGCTAAAATAGGAGTAATGTTATTTTGCAAGAGGGTAAAACCAGCTTGTACTAGCATTGTAGTTTCTGAGAAAAAACTGATTTCTACAAGTAAGTAGCTGTTATTTAAAAGCAAAGAAGGCATACTAACTTGCAAGTTTTTTATAAAAACTTCATCTATCATGTATTCTGCCCCATATGAGTTTACCTTTGGGCAATCTATCTTTGAAGTTTCAGCAATTAATACATCAAAGGCATTTTTAATAGTAGTAGGCGTATTTGGATATAGATCCTGGTATACGTGTGGTGTTGGTATCACACTTGTGATTCCAAGAGAAACAAAGCCCTCTAACATATCTAAGGACATGGCAACATTTTTACTGCCATCGTCTATAGCGGGCAATAAATGGTTGTGTATATCACACAAGCCCTCAAATAATGGTTTTTTTTGTTTTGTAAAAAAATCAAACATTGGTTAAAACATGTTATTTTTAAAAATCAAAAATACAATATATTATAACAATGCTATTTTTGTACCTAGGCTATTTCAATCTATATTTGCGTAAGTTTTTAATTATATAGCATAGCTAAGTAAAGTGATTTTATTATGAAAAATACAAGGCTTCTTTTTTTACTATATTTAATACCTCTATCCTCTTTACTAAGCCAAACCAAAGATGTTAGTTACACTATAAATTCAAGTGTTGGCCTCTCTAGTGATACCACCTTACCTTTTTGGCTAGTTGCAAACCAGTATAGTACTGTGCCTAATAGTAATTACGGTCTTTTAAATACCAGTATTTTAAAAACCTATGATGCACCAGATACTTTGTTTGATATATCTTATAAAGCGAGCGCCACTAGTTTTATAGCCCAAGAAAACAAACTTTTATTAAATGAACTGTACCTTGGTGTAAGGTTTAAAAATATTGTACTAGATCTTGGTGCTAAAAATGATGCCGTTTTATGGAATAATTTATCTTCCTCTAATGGGAGTATTATAAAATCTATTAATGCAAGGGCCATGCCTGGTATTAATATTAAAACCAATAATTTTATAACACTTCCATTTGCAAAATCTTGGCTTGAGGTTAAAGGAAACTTCGCTCATTATTTAATGGATGACACTAGGTTTGTAGACAACACCAAACTGCACCATAAAAGCCTCTATTTGAAATCTAGGCTAAGCCCTGAGTTTGAGGTTATAGCCGGCATAGATCATTACGTCCAGTGGGGGGGGAACTCTCCAGTGTTTGGCCTTCAGCCTAGTTCACTCTCAGACTATATTAAAGTTGTTTTTGGCGCAGAGGGCGGTAATAATGCTACAGCAAATGATCAACTGAATGCCCTAGGTAACCATCTTGGGACCTATTTATTACAATTTAACTACAACAAAGAAAACATAGGGCTTAATTTTTACTACTCGCACCCCTTTGAGGATACCTCTGGCAGAGAGATGGCCAATTGGCAAGACGGCTTGTATGGTTTGTATGTAGATTTTAAAAAAGAAAATCCAGTTGTATCTAGCGTATTGTTAGAATTTACCTATACCAGAGATATGAGCGCCTCGAATTATCTTTCTGGGGGTATTTCACCAAACACCAAAAGCGCTCGAGATAATTATTTTAATAACGGTATCTACAAATCTGGCTGGACCTACCACGGCAATACCATAGGCTCTCCATATTTTACTCCAGAACCTGTTGATGAAAACGGTATTACTAACGGGGTAATAGTTGGAGATAATAGGTTTGCAGCCTTTAATATTGGCGCTAACGGATATTTAAAATGGTTGCCTTATAAAATAATGCTAAGCCATACCACTTATTTTGGGTGGTTTAACCAAGAGTATGAGCAGTATCCAGTACAAATTTCTGGAATCTTAGATATATTGATTCCACAAGAGAAGTTCAACCTACCTTTTGATGTTGCTGCCAGTTTTGCTTTTGATATTGGCACTTATAGACCCCAAAATTTTGGCGCTTTTTTAAGCATTAAAAAAACAGGTAGTTTTTAAAATCCTGTGCTATTTTAATAGCCTGAGTTTTTTATCTTCTAAGACTCTTTTCTACTATATTTGCTTGCTTATGAGTACACTAGTGCAAATTTCAGTTTTACCCTCTCAACAAGACGCTGCCTCTTTTATTTTGGAGCTTGCTTTGCAAAAAGCCAAACTCCATGGTATAGACATTAAAGATTGGCGCA
>CALSSW010000002.1 GCA_943789105.1 uncultured Ulvibacter sp.
AAATCCAAAAAGTGCCATTACTGGCGCTGTACCCAGTTTAAAAGAAACCAAACATTGGTTTTTACCCCTAGATAAATACGAGCCATTTTTAAAAGATTGGATTTTAGAGGAACATAAAAAAGATTGGAAAACAAATGTATACGGCCAGTGTAAATCATGGATAGACGATGGTCTTCGCCCAAGGGCGGTTACCCGTGATCTAGATTGGGGAATCCCCGTTCCTGCTCCAGATGCAGAGGGTAAGGTACTCTACGTGTGGTTTGATGCTCCTATTGGATATATCTCTGCAACCAAGCAGTGGGCGGCCAGAGAGAACAAGGACTGGGAGCCATATTGGAAAGACAAAGACACCAAATTATTACATTTCATAGGAAAAGATAATATTGTTTTTCATTGTATTATTTTCCCTAGTATGCTTAAGGCAGAGGGAAGCTACATCCTGCCAACCAATGTTCCTGCAAATGAGTTTTTAAATCTTGAGGGAAATAAAATTTCAACCTCAAAGAATTGGGCCGTTTGGCTGCATGAATATCTAGAAGATTTTCCAGGCCAGCAAGATGTGTTGCGTTATGTACTCACATCTAATGCACCAGAGACAAAAGACAATGACTTTACCTGGGCAGATTTTCAAGCAAGAAACAACAATGAACTTGTGGCAATCTTCGGAAACTTTATAAACCGTGTAACGGTATTAACTCATAAATACTATGATGGGGTTACTCCTGGTGAGGGAACGCTCTCGCAAATAGATATGCAAACACTAGAAACAGTAAGGGCATATCCTGCGGTTATTGAAAGTTCTATAGAGCGGTTCCGCTTTAGAGAGGCGCAACAGGAGCTAATGAATGTTGCACGTTTGGGTAATAAATACTTGGCAGATCAGGAGCCTTGGAAAACTATAAAAACAGATGAGCAGCGTACCAAAACAGTTATGTTTGTTGCCCTTCAAATAGCCAGCGCACTTGCAATTTTAAGTGAGCCGTTTTTACCTCACACCTCCAAAAAATTAAAAAAGATGCTCCATATTAATTCCAGAGAAACTCAAAATGGGTTGCAATGGAGTGATGTAGTTACTAAGCAAACACTTCTAGCTCCTGGACACACCATTAATCCAAACGAACTTCTTTTTAGCAAAATAGAGCAAACACAAATACAAGCACAAATGGATAAACTAGCTGCTAGTAAATTAGCAAATGAAATTGCCAACAAAGTAACAACGCCACAAAAAGACACCTGCACTTTTGAAGATTTTACAAAGTTGGATATGCGTGTAGGAACTATTATTGCCGCAGAAAAAATGCCAAAAGCCAAAAAGTTATTGGTATTAAAGGTAGATACAGGACTGGATGTGCGCACCATTGTCTCTGGGATTGCAGAGAGTTTCACGCCTCAAGAAATTATAGGAAAGAGGGTAACGGTTTTGGTAAACCTAGCACCAAGAGCCCTGAGAGGAGTAGAAAGCCAAGGCATGATTTTAATGACCCAGATACCAGACGGAACCCTTGTCTTTGTAAATCCAGATACTGCAGGGGTAAGCAACGGAGACAGCATTGCATAGTGATGCTTAAAATTGCGAATCACCCTATCTATACTTATTCGCTACCGCAGGGACACCGGTTTCCTATGGTTAAATATGAATTGCTTCCAAAGGTCTTGCTTGAGAGTTCGATTTGCGCACCAGATAATTTTTTTAAGCCCCAAAGAGTAGCCCCATCACTTATTTTAAGAGTGCATGGAGAGGCCTACTATAACAAATTAGTGAGTCTATCTCTTGACAGTAAAGAAATCAGGAAAATAGGATTTCCACTAAGACAAGAATTGGTAGACAGAAGTCATTACATTATTGGCGGCACCATAGAAGGGTGTGAGTTTGCTCTGCAAAATGGTGTTGGCATGAATATAGCAGGAGGTACCCATCACGCCTTTAAAGACCATGGAGAAGCCTTCTGTCTTTTAAATGACCAAGCCATAGCAGCACATTATTTGTTAGACTCAAAAAAAGCCTCAAAAATACTTATTATAGATCTTGATGTACATCAAGGAAATGGGACAGCAATGCTGTTTAAAGACAATCCAAATGTGTTTACCTTTTCTATACATGGGGCCAAAAACTATCCTTTTAAAAAACAAAGAAGTGATTTGGATATTGGTCTAGAAAACGATACCCAAGACGCTTTATATTTGGAGATTTTAAAAAATACATTGCCTAAACTAGTAACCAAAGTAACGCCAGATTTTATATTTTACTTAAGCGGTGTAGATATTTTGGCAAGTGATAAATTAGGCAAATTAGGGTGTACCCTAGAGGGCTGTATGCAAAGAGATATTTTTGTTTTTGAAAGCTGTAAACAGGCAAACATTCCTGTTCAAGTAAGTATGGGTGGTGGTTATTCTAAAGATATTGATGTAATATTAAAGGCACACACAAACACCTACAAGGCGGCTCAAGAGGTTTTTTTCAATAAAAAATTTTAGATCTTTTTTATAAAGTCTTTAAGGGAGTGTCCTTTAGGGATTTCCATCTTCTTTCTAAGGTTATAGCGGTAGTTATCTACAGAAGCAGCACTAATTCCTAACTGTAATGCAATTTGTTTTGAGGGTTGGCCAAGACGTAACAT
This sequence comes from uncultured Ulvibacter sp., assembly GCA_943789105.1. Taxonomy (GTDB): domain Bacteria; phylum Bacteroidota; class Bacteroidia; order Flavobacteriales; family Flavobacteriaceae; genus Patiriisocius. Next base: position 2,619 of record CALSSW010000002.1, read on the forward strand.
AGTAGCAACCTTCTTCTCCTTCTCGTTTAAATTGGCATACAAATGGTCTATTTTGGCTCTAAAAGAATCATTGGTCTCGTTAACCTGTTGGTACAGTTGTATTTTCTCTTTATTTTGATCTATATCATTATTGATAAAATGTATGGTATCCTTAACAACTGCTTTGTGAGTGTCATTTATAACCTTTACTTGTTTTAGTTTTATCTTGATTTTTTCTAAAAGTTCATTTTTTTCTGAAATATGAATTGCAAAATCTGTAATCTGTTTGTTTTTAAATATTACTTGAGCATCAAGGGCCTCTTGTTTTATAGAAAGCACTTCTTGTTTGGCTATTAAATTTTCTCTTTTAATGGTATTTAATTTCTTTTGTCGGTAAAAAGAAATTAGAAAAAACAATAAAATTAGGCCTAAAACACCAAAAGTAAAATAGGTTTTATCTCTAGATAGTTTTTGTTCTGCTTTTGCCACTTGCAATTGTGCATCTCTAGCCTCTAACTTGGCAGACAGCTCATTATAATTGAACTCAGACTGAATAACATTAAACTTATTTTTTTGTAAAATAGCGCGCAAACTATCCTTTATTGTATGGTGTTGTTGTAAGGATAGAAATGCATTTTTTGGGTCCTTGTTTAATGTATAAAGCTCAGATAATTCTTTATAAAGGTCTTTTTTTGATTCCTGAAATGAAGAAATTTCTTCATTTTTTAGAATGGTTTGTAGTTCTAAAATTCCTAAGCCTAGTTGCTTTTTTTGTTTATATATTTTGGCTTGTTGGCTAGCAATGGAGATTTGGTGAGAGAGATTCTCAGAAATAGAGGCCTGTACCCTGGCACTGTCAAGATATTTTTCAGCTAGTTTAAACTTGTTTTTATTAGTATACGCCTTACTTAAAAAAGTGTATCCTTCTGCCAATATATAGGCAACACTATCTTTTTTGTCTATCTGTAAGAGCGCATCATAAATGGGTATGGCCAAATCAGGTTTGTCTTGTTTTAAGTAAATTTCGGCTCTGTATTTGTCCAAGAATTGAATGCCCTGAACATTTTCCACTTTAGCATACATGGTTTGAGCGCTATCAATATACTTCTGGGCAATTGGGTACTGTTTTTGATCAAAATAATGAGCAAACATAAACTCATAAGATTCTCCAGTCTCCCAATAGGCATCTATGGACTTTGATATTATAAGTGCCTTTTTTATACACTCTAAGGATGTTTCATTGTTTTTTATAGAAGAATATATAGCTGCTAGGTGAGTATAGTTTTCTGCTAAATATGTTTTGGTTTGTATGTCTTGAGCGTCTTTTAATAAAAAACTATTAGCGTTTAAAAAGCTTTGTAAAGACAAATCAAAACGTTCTAGATAGTTGTAGGCAAGTCCTTTGTTTGTGTGGGCGTATGCAATACCTGCAAAATGCTTTTGATTAGCAACAGACCCATATTGCAGCGCACTATCTGCATATTTTAATGTGTTTACATCATTTTCAAGGTATTTTTCTAGCACAGAAAATCTGTTGTAGGCTCTAATGATGTTAAAGCTATCTTTTTCAACTTTACTTAACTCTAAGGCTTTTTGCAAGTAATAGACAGCGCTATCTTTTGACTCAGTGATATTCTCATACCCAAGAATTAGTAGGTTGTCGATGCGTGTTGTTGTGGGCAGATCTTTAGCTTGGAGCTGTCTTTTTATATCGTCAACCGTGATGTCTGGGGTTTGCTCCTGGTTGTTTTGAGCACCCAAAATACTTGTGAGAAGAAATAATATACACCAACATTTTTTAATCATAGCAATACCAAAAATAGACTAATCAAACAAAATTAACAGTGTTATAGCGGTCAAACAACTTCATAATTTTCTCATATAGCAGCTGTAAGACTTTAAATAAAGTTCAATTTTAAGATGTGATTATGATTTTTTTTCTCTAAAGATTTTCAATTACTATGAAAAAGAATGAAAGCCATTAAATCTATTAATGGCTTTTTTTATACCAAAAATGAGGGGCTTATTTTTTCAAATAAAGGCCCAATTTTATTTTGTAATAAGGCATTTTCTCTTCAAAATACTCAAAATAGGCTTTAAGACTATCTGGGTTTTGCACAGCTTTTTTTGCTGCCTGAATCTTTAAAATCTCTGCAGAGGTTATAAATTGATGTAAGTCTAATGTGGTGCCCATTTCATTTGTTTTTATCAGATGGAATAATCAGGGGCTTTCTGATCTACAACGAGAATGTTCTCCAATGGCTTGGGGCTATGCAAATGCAGATGACAGCAACGATATTAATTTATACCAATCCAAATATAAAACCACACATGTTCTAGGTTTTAACGAGCCTGATGATTGTAATGGCCAATCAGGGCAATATAATGACTTGTGCACTGTTAGTACTGCCGTGGGGGTATATGAAAACTTAATGAAAACAGGACTTCGCATAGTTTCTCCTGCTTGCAGACAAGATGCAGTATTTACTTGGTTAGACTTATTTAATCAACAAGCGATACAAGATGACATTAGAATCGATGTCATTGCTGTACATTGGTATGATTGGGGAGGTAACCCTCAAGATTCGCCAAACGCAGACCCAAACGCAATTTTTAATCGTTTTAAAAATTATTTACAGAACGTCTATGCCTTGTATGGTTTGCCCATCTGGATCACAGAATTTAATGGAAATAAGTACAGATCTACACAAACAAACCTTCAATTTATGGAGTTGGCTGTTCCCTATCTTGAGGATTTAGATTTTGTTGAGCGATACGCCTGGTTTGAGCCACAAAATATAGATATACCTCAAGACCCTGGTAATGGTGAATTTTTTGATGTGAATATGAATCTTACTGACATTGGAATGTTTTATAAAAATCAAACATCAGGACCATCTATTTCGGCATCTTATTATTCAGGACATAATAATTTGAATGACGAAATTTTAGTTAATCAATATGCATATTTATGCACCCCTATAACTCCCTGTTCTGGGATATCTACCACATGGGATGGTTTTACTTGGAGCAATGGTGCTCCAGATACAAATTTTTATGCTATAATTAGTGGCGCATATAGCACTGCCACTAACGGAAATCTTACCGCTTGTGTTATGCAAGTTGATGCAGATGTCACTATAGAGGGCGCAATAGATACTGCAGTAAGCGAGGTTATAGTTACAACAGGAAATACGCTAACTATAGACCATAGCTCTTCTTTAAGAGTTTCTGGAGACTTTACCAACTCTGGCACTGTTACCTTAAACTCTACTGCAGATGATTTTTCTTCTCTAATTGTGGAGGGAACAGCTACAGGAGATATTTTATACAACAGATATGTAAATATGTATAATGACAGTCCTGGAGCTAGCAGTTGGGATTTAGTGGGAACCCCTGCCGGGATGACCATTGCAGATTTTGTAACGGCAAATGGAGCTAACATCAAAGTTCTTGGTGATAATTATGCCTTTGCTCAGTTTAACAATGCAACTGGGCAGTGGGAAAGATACCAGACAGCATCTCAAGGTGGAAGTTTTGAAGCTGGAAAAGGATATGCTATGGCAACCATTAGCGGAATCACATTAGCCTTTACTGGTGACATGCAGACAACAGACCAAAGTATTAATATAATTAATAATGATGCTGCTAATCAAGGCGCTGGTAGAAGATGGAATTTAATGTCAAACCCTTTCCCTTGTTATATCTACGGTAATACTGCGGCAGGAGCTGAGAACTTTTTGGATGCAAACACTGCTGCTATTGATAGTGAGCGTTTGGCTGTATACGGCTGGAATGGATCAAGTTACACAATTTACAATAATTCTTCTGGTGCTTTTTCAATGGCTCCTGGTCAAGGCTTTTGGGTAGCCGCAGCAAACACTACAGATACAGCGCTTAATTTTACAGCTGCTATGCGTACCACCACAGGAACTGGAGATTTTGTTACAGGGCCTCAGCTTCTTAGTTATGAAATAGGATTAAACCTATACAATGGTGAGATAGAAAAGGCAAAGATCAAATTTTATTTTAAAGATGGTCTTACACTTAATCTTGATCCTGGGTATGATGCAGCGGCGTTTAACCAATCTATGGCATTAAGCACAAGGCTACCGCAAGGAAATCATGAAACAGCCTTTAGTATAAATGCCATGGATATATCCTCTATGCAAAACACTAGAATACCACTAGAGATACGCCAAACTGCAGGACAGGCCTTTAGGATAAGTATTGCAGAGATGGATTTGCCACAAGATATCCAAATATATCTAGAAGATACCTTAAACGGTACCCTTACCTCTTTAAACGATGGGGACTTTGAGCTAACGGCGCAAAGTAATCTTAGCGGGGCAGATAGATTCTATATAGTCTTTAAATCAACTAGTGTGCTCTCCACTGAAAGCGCCCCGGGTATAGAAGGATTAAATGTATATAAAGCAAACAATGAGAGTTTTATTACTATAGCGGGCATAAGCCCAGATTTACAGCAGTTAGATGTTAGGCTATACTCTATGTTAGGAGTAGCAGTAAAACAAGCAATATTTAACACTACAACTTCAAGCCAGAGGGTATCCACTGCTGGACTGGCAAGTGGATTGTATATTGTACAGATAAAATCTGAAAATCAAACAACCATTAAAAAAGTAATTATCAAATAATAGTATTAGGATATATTCTTATTATTTTAACTTGCAATTTATAAATGAACGAAATTTATATTTATGAATCAAAAGATACGTTTCTTCGCAAAAATTAGCATTATTTTATGTTCAATATATGCTATCACCTCCTGTAACAATGAAAAAAAAAAATCATTGAATAGTAAAGCCCCTGATGGTATGATATGGGTAGAAGGAAAAACTTTTTTACAAGGTGCCAAACAAGGTGATACCTATGCGATGCCCCGAGAAAAACCAGCTCACAGTGTTACCGTAGATGGTTTTTTTATTGACATAACAGAGGTAACTAACAAGCAGTTTAAAAAATTTGTTGATCAAACAAAGTATGTAACTATTGCAGAAAGAGAAATTGACTGGGAAGAAATAAAAAAACAATTACCCCAAAATACGCCAAAACCCCATGATAGTATTTTACAACCTGGAAGTCTCATTTTCAATAAAGAAGTAACTGCCGTTGTAAATATGAATAATTATTCGCAATGGTGGACATGGAAAATTGGGGCTAATTGGAAGCATCCTTCAGGTCCAGATTCTACAATAGACGGAAAAGATGACTTTCCTGTGGTACATGTTGCTCTTGAAGATGTTTTGGCCTATTGCAAATGGGCAAATAGAGCTTTACCTACTGAGGCTCAGTGGGAGTCTGCAGCGCAAGGAGCTAATAAAAATACTATTTTTACATGGGGAAATAATGATACTATTTTAAACTCATATGCAAATACTTGGCAAGGTAATTTTCCAATAAAAAACGAATCTAAAGATGGCTTTGAATTTGTTTCTCCTGTAAAATCATATCCTCCAAATAGCATTGGTTTGTATGATATGACTGGTAATGTTTGGGAAATTACACGTGATTTGTTTAATGTAAATTATTATAAAGAACTAAACATTTCAAAACCATTATTAAATCCAAAAGGTGCAACAACATCTTATAATCCTAACAGTCTATATCAAATAGAACAAGTTATCAAGGGAGGGTCTTTTTTATGTCATGCTTCTTATTGCGCTAGCTATAGAATTTCAGCAAAAATGGGGGTTGAAATAGATTCTGGATCAGATCATGTGGGTTTTAGAACTGTTGCAACCAAACAAATGCTTTCAAATAGGTAATATTTCTCCAAAAAAACCAAAGCAATTTGCTTTGGTTTTTCTAAATATGGTTATTTCTCTATTACTTATTTCCCAACATCAAAAGTTCATTGACAATAACTTCTGTAATATATCGCTTCTCTCCTGCCTCTGTCTCCCACATGCGGTTGGTTAGTTTACCTTCAATAGCAATTTCTTGTCCTTTTTTTACATAGCTTTCTACAACAGTAACAAGACCTCCTTTTACCACTATATTATGCCAATAAGCGCGTTCTACTTTTTGTCCTTCTTTGTCTTTGTAGCTATCATCTGTAGCAAGACTAAACTTGGCCATCTTGTTGCCATCATTAAAGGTTACAATTTCAGGCTCTTGACCTAATCTTCCAATCAACTGTACTTTGTTTCTAAGTGCGTTCATAATTATTAGTTTTTAAATATTAAACAGTTAAGTTTTCCAGAAATCGCTCTGGCAACGTCTATCGATATATTCGACACTGCAAACATAAAAGCAATTGCAAGTTAGAGCCGGTATTTAACTACTTGCTTTCGTTTGCAATTACTTGTAACTATTTGTTGTCTTTTAAGCTATTGAAAATAAGCTATTTAAAAATAATTATTGTTTGATAAAAAAATAAAATATTTATGTAATTGACACTGATAAAATAAAAATGGAATATTGGATTGCAGCTATTTGGAAATAATTGTCCCTTTTTTTAAAATGTATAGGTAGCGGCAACTATAAGGTTTCGTCCTGGGGCAGAAAGGCCACTACTGTAGGGTCTGTAACGCTTGTCTGTGATATTCTCAAGGGTTGCGTTTAATTGAAGTGATTTAGAATATTTGTATTTTGCTGAAAAATTAAGTGTATACCATTTTGGGGCATACGGATTTCCGTTTTGATCTGCAGCATACAAAAACGCATTGTTTTGTTGACTTGGCGCTAAATCTTCAAAATCAAACTGTCCATTATACTCCACAAAAGCATCAAAAGTAAGTTTTGCTTTGTTATAGACAAAGTGTGTATTCCCATAGGCAGGGGCCGCATGACGAAGTGCTTCTTTGTTTCCTTGCTGATCCTGGGCAAAGCCTTTGGTGATATTGTATTGAGATCTAAGTTTCAGCTCCTTTGAAAAAGCAAGCTCTACACCTGCTTCAAAACCGTATACCTTTGCCCTAGAGGCATTTTGAATGGCCTGAATAGTACTTAATTCTCCCTGGTATAGAATTTGCGATTCTCCATCAAGAGAAAAATCTCTTCTAATTAAAGCATCTTCTAAGAGGGTATAAAACCCTGCAAAATCTAGTTTTACAACTGTATCAAAATTTAGGCTCACACCTATATCTGCATTATATGCATACTCTGGTTTTAAGTCTGGGTTGGGCACCACAACACTCCCTGGCTCACTGTCAAAGACTTTTCCAATATCGTCAATATTAGGTGCTCTAAAGGCAGTTCCTAGGTTTAAACGCCATCCTAGAGTTTGGTTTGGGTTCCAGGTGAGCCCAGCGGTTCCCGTTAAGGCGCCAGTATTAATTGTAGCCTCGGTAAAAGGAAGGTCAAACAGGCTAGCATCAAACTGGGCATCAATAATAATATGACTATACCTAAGACCTCCAAGAAATGAAATGTTTTTTGCCAACGCAAATTGAGTACTCAAATACCCGGCCAAGGATTGCCAATAAGAACCATCTGGATATCTAGAAACATCTGGTTGTGAGATTCCTGTAGATATATCTGTTTTAAGACCCCTAGAATCAACTTTGTTAAAAATATACTCTACACCATAATTTAACTTTGCTTTTTTAATCTTTTTTTCAAAATCCCATGCAGTGGTATAGGCCGCTACTTTTTCTTGTGTTTTGTACAAAAAAGAAGCTCCAAAATCTCTATCACTCCTACTTTCTTTAAAATGCTGGAAAGAAAGTGTAAAAACACTCTCATCAAACAAGGTATTTGTGTCTGGGGTGTTTTGTATTTGCAGATTTCCAGAAACCCATTGTTGCGGGCCATAGTCCCAAACCGAGGACTGAGGCACACCGTCTGTATCCCTTATATGCCTATCATATCTTGGATAATCACTGGTGGTTGTATAAAACAAACCTAGGTCAAAATTCCAGTTATTGTTTGGCATGTAACGCACCTTTTGCATGGTATTTATTTGAGAGTATGCTGTTGGGCGTTGTATTTTTGGATTCTGGTTTTGTACAACGGTATCAACACCGTTAATGGTTTCTACATATTGGTTGCGCAGATAATCATCTGGGCCATGGCTTCCCATACGTAAGTTGTCAAAATCACTGTAGGTTACACTGGTTAAAAAAGCCCACTTTTTGGCACCTATATTAAAATCAAAGTGTCCTGTTTTTTCTTTGTTGGCAGTAGCATAACGCAAAGTTGAGTTTCCAGAAAAAGAGTAGCCTTCTTTAAAGGAGAATTTAGGTTTTTTTGTGTAGAAATTCATCACCCCTCCAACAGCATCACTACCATACACCACAGATCCTGGTCCTAAAATCACCTCTGTGCGTGCAACCGCAAAAGGATCTATAGAAATAATGTTTTGTACGTTTCCGCCCCTAAAAATAGCTGTGTTAAAGCGCACGCCATCCACGGCAATTAAAAGTCTATTTGTAGAGAACCCCCTAATTATAGGACTCCCTCCACCCAGTTGGCTTTTTTGAACATATACTTGGCCACTGCTCTCCAGTAAATCTGCAGCGGTTTGAGGGTTTCTAAAAAGCACATCCTGGCTTGTTACAGACACAATTTGTTGTGGTAAATCTCTCTTTTTTTGCCCAAATTTTGATACAGACAAAACAACCTCATCAAGACTACTAGCATCTGTAATTAAAAATACTTGCCTATTGGCTTTTACTATTTTAGATTTGGTTGTTGAAAGAGGGGTATGAGCGATGTGCTGAAATGTAATTACCTCTTGTTGGTTAAAAGAAGAAATATCAGCAAACCCATCAAAATTTGTAACAGCGCTTTTGCTCTTTTGTTTATTAAACAATGCCACGCCAGGTATTGCCCCTCCCGTTTGTTGAGAAAGTACTTGTATTTTTTGGGCAACTGCTGCTTGAAAGCTAAAGAAAACAGCAAGAAGAGCTAATAAGTGTTTCATTAATTAAACAGTTGTTGAAGTACCACCAAAGACTTCGGTTTTTTGTAGCCGTGCAAATGTAATTGATAATATTCCAACACCAAATCAAGTACGGCCATTCTTTGGTCCTTTGACAGATTTACAGAGCCAATAGCATCAAAATGTGTGCCGAAGAACTGCTTTAATCCTTCCACCCGATGGCCTGTTTCACAGTAGATAGAGAAATCTTCTGTCTCAAAGGTACCTTCTGATAGATTAAAATAAGGCAAATGAACTCCAGAGGTGTCTGGATAAAAGCCTAAATAAGCTGTGAGTTTTAATAAAAATAAGGTGTGGAAATTGGCAATATCCTCATGGTGGTCTAGCCACTGAAATGAAGCCTCTAAAAACAAATATAACCCCTGGTTTGCTTCCTCTTCTAAAATGGAGTTTTTTAACATTTCAGACAAAAACATCACCAAAGATGACTTTACAATATCTGTGTGCAGTGTAGTATATGGATGGAGTACCTTGACGTCCTTTATAGACTCTAGGGTTCCTTTATTTTTGTGATTGGCTACGATCTCTAATTGGGTAAGGGGCTGAAAATAAGAGGGCTTTAACCTACCTTTTCTGGTTTTAAGTATGCCGCGCAATAAGTAGGTTTTAAGCCCACTGCTTTGAGTGAAACAGGTTACAATAAGGTCTGCCTCTGCATACTTTATAGAAGAAAAAACAATGGCTTTTGTAGTTTCAACCATCAGCGAATAATCATTATTTTTTTAATTTTTGTTTCTAGGGCATCTTCCGTAGTAATTAAAACAAAATACACCCCAGAGGCTACTTTATACTTGCCAAAGGCTGTTGTGTCCCAAGTGATACTTCCGCCTTGGCTTGTTTGCTGAAAGACTAAGTTTCCTTCTAAATCTGTGATTTTTACATTGGCCTTTGCCGTCAAACCATCTATAGTAACTGCTCCTTGGTACTGAGGCCTTACGGGATTTGGAAATACAAAAACATCTTCTAGAGTATCTCTTGGCGCGGTTGAAGTTCCTTTGTAGGAAACCAAACCATTAATGGTAGCAAAATAAACCTCTCCTGTAAAAGGGTCAATGGCGATATCTTGAACATTATCTGAGGGTAGTGGAGAGTTCTCTGAAGTAAAACGCAACAATGTTTGTTGCCCATTAGCGCTTAAATAAAAGACCCCCGAGCTTGCTGTTGCGATCCATTTATTATTAGAGCCATCTACCTCTATATCTGTAATGGTTTGCTCAAATAATAATTCTTGGCCAACACCTTCATCATCGGCAAAAATAATTGCGCTTGCAGAGACATCTGCGGTATTACTAAAAAAGGTGCCTGGACTAAAGAGTACCCTTAAGCCTCTTAGGGTTCCTATCCATAGTCTGTTTTGCGTATCAAAGGCAAGGGCTCTAATGTCTGTAGAGGGCAAGCCTCCACCACTGTCATCTGCCCCTATAGCTCTGAATTGATTGGTTGCGGGATTAAAAGCAGCCAATCCAGTTTGTACAGGACTAAAAAACACAAAGCCTTCTCTGCTAATAGCCAATTTGCTATAAGCCAACTCATCTTTACCTCCCGAGATATTGCTTACATCAAAAGATTGAAATTGCCCATTGGGAGAAAGCCTTAGAAGGGCATTATCTGTAAGAGATTGTAATACCCAAAGATTCCCATTTCTGTCAAAATCTGAACCGTAGAGACGTATCCCAGCATTATTCCCGCCAAAAACAGGGTTTTCTAGCGCAGAATTTGTTTCATTATACAGCACCGTAGGCACTTGATTCTCTACCTTTAAAAGACCACTTAAAAAGGAAGAAAAGTAAACGGTTTCTGGGTTTTGATCGTCAATGCTAATGTTAACAATATCGTTAACAGCACTAACGCCAAGACTTGTGGTAATATCATCATGAGAAATATTGGTCCAAGTGCCATCTTTTAAATTACTAATTCCCTTTGTGTCTAGAGGAAAGGGATTAAAAAAAACATTAACCGCTCCAAAACTAACCCATAGTTGCCCAGGGGTTGCATCCAATGCAAAAGGGGTGTTTAACAAAGGGCCATCAGGCAAAATTTGTGTTGCTTGATTTGTAGTATAGGGGACCCTAAGAAGCCCCTTTAGAGAGCTGCCCAAATAAAAGGTGTCATTAAAACTATATCCTGTTTGCAAAGTGTAATCAAAATCTGGAAGGCTCTCTATAGAAGCTTTTAAAATAAACCCTTGGTCATAGGCCTCAATGCTTGTTGCTGTACTTATGGTTAGTACTGCGTTATTCACCTTAAAATCTCTAATAGGGCTAGAGAAAGTGGCTACTGGTTGCAATATATTTCCGGCATTTATTCTATAAACTGTATTGTTGTTGTCAGCAATTAACACGCGGGTTCCTAGTGTTTGTGCTGCAATATAATTTCCTTGTGTAACAAGTTCCCACTCTTGGAAATCAATAATATTGTCGTTGTTTAAAATAGCGCGCCGAATTCCTCCCTCTGAAGAAGCGGCATAAATATATGGAGCTAAAATTGTGGTCTGAGAGATGTTTATTTGAGAACCTAGATCACCAATAAAATAACTGTCTCTAAACTCCAATCGCTCCAAGTCATAGACAGAGACCCCAAAGGCTGCAGATATATATATTTTACCATCCCGTTCTGTGAAATGATTGATGCGTTTTTTATTGGGTGGTATGTTTTGTTTGTCTCTAATATCAACTACTTTTAGTACTTCATTATTTTGACCAATAGCAACCACCTCTATCAGGCCGTCTTGATATCCTATCATTAGTAAATTTGTTTGGCTACTGTAGTGTATGGTTGTTATAGGTTCTCCTGCAAGCCCTTGAACACTAGATAGAGTTGTGATTTGTTGTGTAGATAAATCGTAAATGAAAATGGCGTTATCTGTTCCTACAAAGATACGATCATCGCCCTGTGAGATGTCTTTAACTGAAACATAAGAGAAGTGGTCTTCCCAAAGGTTTTCGAAGTTTTGTGCTATAGCCAAAGGGGCTATACATAACAAAAAAATCAAAAAAATGCGTTTCATAAAATCTATTTTCTAAAAGTAACCCAACACTTTTGTAATATACAACTATAAGTATAACAACCCCTTTGGGTTATTATTGTGATTTAAAAAAGGTTGCTCGTAAGAGCAACCTTTATATACTATACTGCTTTGCTCTAAAGATTATACAATTCCTTGAGCCATCATGGCCTCTGCCACTTTTACAAAGCCAGCAATGTTTGCTCCCTTTACATAGTCTACATAGCCATCGCCATCTTTTCCGTACTGCACACATGCACCATGGATATCTGCCATTATAACCTGAAGCCTCTGGTCTACCTCTGCTCTTGTCCAACTTAATCGTAAAGAGTTTTGAGACATTTCAAGACCAGAAGTTGCTACCCCACCGGCATTAGATGCCTTTCCTGGTGCAAATAAAATTTTAGCTTTTATAAAAACTTCAATGGCATCTGGTGTGGTTGGCATATTAGCGCCCTCACTTACACAAATACATCCATTGGCAACTAATGTTTTTGCCTCTTGCTGATTCAACTCATTTTGAGTTGCGCAGGGCAGGGCAATATCACATTTAACTCCCCAAGGTCTTTGCCCTGATGTGTATGTTGCACTTGGATATTTCTCTACATATTGGCTGATACGTCCTCTTTTTACATTTTTTAGCTCCATTATAAAAGCTAATTTCTCTTGATTGATTCCTTCAGCGTCATAAATAAATCCTCCAGAGTCAGACATGGTAACCACCTTAGCGCCAAACTCTAAAGCTTTCTCTGCTGCATATTGAGCTACGTTTCCAGATCCAGAAATACCAACAGTCTTACCTTTAAAGCTCTCGCCAACGGTTTCTAACATGTTTTTTGCAAAGTATACATTTCCGTATCCTGTTGCCTCTGGACGTATTAACGAACCCCCGTACTCACGGCCTTTGCCTGTTAATACTCCTGTAAATTCATTTCTGAGTCTTTTGTATTGGCCATACATATATCCTATCTCACGTCCTCCAACACCAATGTCTCCTGCTGGAACATCTGTATTTGGTCCTATGTGACGTGATAATTCTGTCATAAAACTTTGACAAAACCGCATTACCTCTGCGTCTGTTTTTCCTTTTGGATTAAAATTACTTCCGCCTTTTCCACCACCCATTGGCAGGGTTGTTAGGCTGTTTTTGAACAGTTGTTCGAACCCTAAAAATTTCAGGATACTCAAATTCACAGATGGATGAAAACGCAAGCCGCCTTTATAAGGACCAATGGCAGAATTGTACTCTACACGATATCCTTTGTTTACGTGAATTTCGCCACTATCATCAGTCCAAGGAACACGAAACATAATGGTACGCTCCGGCTCTACCATGCGTTCCAATAATTTTCGGCCCTGGTATCTTTCATTACTCTCAATAAATGGAATTACCGCTTCGGCAACTTCAGTCACAGCTTGTAAAAATTCTGGCTCGTTTGGATTTAATTGTTCGACACTTGCAATAAAGTCTTTGATACTTTGCTTCATAGTATGCGTTCTAAAATTGGTTTTGTACTAATGTAAGTACATTAATTGTTGTTTTTTATTGGTGCTAACCTCTGCTATGTTTACAATGTAATATTACAAAGAATAACTACTCTAAAAGGGTACTAATTCTTATAGAGCCTACCCAGTTTAACTAGCCTATATAAAGCATACAAGCATTGTTTATACTAAGACACGGCAAATATACGAGATATGAAATAATTTTAGGATTTTAATTTATATAATCCCAAAAATATAGTATTAATAGTTGCCTCTGGAAATGCTTCTATCAAAAACACTAGGCATAAAACCTGTACTCTGTTTTGGGTATAATTGTTTACATTTACAGCCATCATAAAAAAACAATCAATGGAAGATTCACCAAAGTTTGCTGTATTTGGAGGTGGTAGTTGGGCAACTGCGATTGTGAAAATGCTATGCGAAAATCTTGATCAGGTTGGCTGGTATATGCGTAATGTTGATGCCATTAAACACATAAAAAAAGAACAGCACAACCCCAACTATCTTAGTGCTGTGGAGTTTAATACCAATAAATTAAAACTTAGCAACGATATTAATGAGATGGTAGGGTATGCAGACTATCTTATTTTTGTTATTCCTTCAGCATTTATACACCAAGAATTAGAAAAACTAAAGACCTCTCTAGATAGAAAGGTTATTATATCTGCCATAAAAGGTATTGTTCCAGAAAGCAGTTTGATTGTTGGAGAACACTTTAACACCTACCTAAATGTTGCTTTTGATGATATCGGGGTGATATCTGGCCCCTGTCATGCAGAAGAAGTAGCCCTTGAGCGTTTGTCTTATCTTACCATTGCATGTGCAGATGACACAAAAGCATCTGTTGTTGCCAATCATCTTAATTGTGACTATATAAAATGTAAAATAAGTGATGATGTTATAGGGACAGAGTATGCGGCAATGCTCAAAAATATTTATGCAATTGCTGCCGGTATTGCTCATGGGTTAGGGTATGGTGACAATTTTCAGAGCGTACTGATGAGTAATGCCATTAGAGAAATGAAACGCTATGTAAAAAAGGTCCATAAAATGAAACGTGATATTAATGACTCTGCTTATTTGGGAGACTTATTGGTTACAGGATATTCTGTTTTTAGTAGAAATAGAATGTTTGGAAACATGATTGGGAAAGGATATACCGTAAAAAGCGCTCAGCTAGAGATGAGCATGGTTGCAGAAGGGTATTACGCCACAAAAAGCGCCTATATATTGAATAATAACAAAACAGAAAATAAGGCAAAAACACCCATTATTAATGCTATCTATGGCATTTTATATGAAAACAAAGAACCCAAAAAAGTCTTTAAAAAACTTACCGATAAATTAAGTTAAGGTGTTCGTGAATTTATAGCGCAAGAATTCCTTTTTGAGGCATCACGGGAATGACAACCGTTTGATCTTCACAGATGGTATTTCTTGGAAACTCAAAGCGCTTGTCATACATCTTATTTTCAAGAAAATAAGTGATGGTAAAAAAATTGTCTAAGCCAAAAACACTCTCGTCTATATATTCGATTTTAGCAAACCCCTTAGCAGGTATGATTTTGACGGTTTTGCGCATAGCAGCCGTCATTTTCTTTTCTGTATATCCTTGCGCAATAATTAAGACGGTTTCAATTGGAACTTTATTGTCATTTATAATGTATATGTTCCAATCATGGGTGTTGTAGTCTTTATTTAACTCAAAGACTGCGGCCACGTATACATCTTTAACCTTGGGAATGTCAATATCTTTTTTCAAGAACGTTTTATTAAAACCTAGTTAATCTGCACTCTTAAATTGCTGTAAAAAACGAACGTCATTTTCACTAAACATACGTATGTCTGGAATTTGGTGCAACAACATTGCAATACGGTCTATCCCCATGCCAAAGGCAAAACCACTGTATATCTCAGGATCAATGCCGCAGTTTTTAAGCACATTAGGATCTACCATCCCACAGCCCATAATTTCAAGCCAACCCGTTCCTTTGGTAATTTTGTAATCGGTTTCTGTCTCAAGACCCCAATATACATCAACCTCAGCACTAGGTTCTGTAAAGGGAAAATAAGACGGTCTTAACCTAATTTTAGATTTCCCGAACATCTCTGTGGTAAAAAACTCAAGGGTTTGTTTCAAATCTGCAAAACTTACACCTTTATCTACATATAGCCCCTCTACTTGATGAAAGAAACAATGAGAACGGGCAGAGATAGCCTCATTTCTAAACACTCTACCAGGAGAAATGGTTCTTATAGGTGGCTGATTATCCTCCATATAACGCACCTGTACAGAACTTGTGTGGGTACGAAGCAAAATATCTGGATTGGTTTGCACAAAAAAGGTATCCTGCATATCTCTAGCTGGATGGTATTCTGGTAAATTTAAGGCGGTAAAATTATGCCAGTCATCTTCGATTTCTGGACCCTCACTAACGTTAAACCCAATATTAGAGAAAATACTTGTGATCTTGTTTTTTACAATAGATATAGGGTGTCTTGAACCCAGTGTAATAGGTACTCCTGGGCGTGATAAATCACCATATACCCCTAAGGTTTCTTCACTGGCATCTATTGCCAACTTAAGACTGTTTACCTTTTCTTGTGCTGCATTTTTTAAAGTGTTAATGGCTTGACCAAATTCTTTTTTTTGGTCATTACTAACGTCCTTAAATGCAGCAAAAAAGGCTTTTAATAAGCCCTTACTCCCCAGGTATTTAATTCTAAAATCTTCTACCTCAGCGGCTGTGGTAGCAGAAAAAGCGTCTACTTGTATAATATGTTCTTTAATCTTATCTATCATAATATAACATTCAAGGGCACAAAATTACAGAAAGTACTTCACATACGACTGCAAATTTGTGGTAATAGTTGCGGTGTTTTTGTTTATTGTATGACTTCTTTTTCTAAGAAATATTGAACAATCGCTTCCTTCATTAATACGGTTTGCTCTCCCGGCTTTAAAGGGGGCAATTGTTCAAGTATTTTATAATGAGGCCACCCTGCAGCATCAAAATATTCAAATTCATAATATCCAAAGGGTTCTAGCAAACGACAAATGGCAATATGCATTAAGTTTACTTTTTCGTCTTTTTTAAATTTTTTATGGAGTTGGCCCAACTCCTGCACCCCAACTAAATAAATAATAGCATCCAAATCTAGGGAATCTCCATCCGCAAAGCGATTACTAAGAAAGGAAACTACTGCCTCCCATCGTTTTTTTAATTGTTGGTCTCTTGCCATATAATGTCTTTAAAAAAGGTTTCAAATTCAAATTTGCTCCTAGTATATACTTTTTGTAAAGGTAACTTCTTTGTTTTAAAAAGCTTTAAAAACAAGCCATTGGTTCATCCTTTTGGTTTTTATATCTTTAAACCAAAATAAATTAATCATGAATAGTATTGACATCATTCTAGGCATTATTCTCATTTATGCTTTTTACAGAGGAATAAGAAAGGGCCTTTTTGCATCTCTTGCTTCCTTAATTGGGCTAATTGCTGGAGTGTATGGAGCTATTCATTTTTCTCATTTTGCAGCAAATCTATTGTCTAAAACCTTGCAGTGGAGTCCAGAGTTAATAAACCTAACTGCCTTTGGGATCACCTTTTTAATTATATTAATTGTGGTGAATCTGGCAGGAAAAATTCTTACAAAAATTGCAGATTTTGCAGCCTTAGGACTCGTTAACACAGTTCTTGGAGGGGTGTTTAATACCCTAAAGATAGCTTTTATTTGTAGTGTTGTTTTTATGTTTATTAGCGCAACGACCAACATCAGTGGGCTGCTTATACCCTCACAAAAGAAAGAATCATCACTGCTTTACCAGCCTGTTGCTACTATCGCACCCTTGCTATTGCCCAATATTATAGAGGAGGTAGATAAGCTTCAAAAAAACACTCAACCCAGTGATCCTACTCTACAGGAGGCTGGCTCAAATTAATTAAACTGGAGTTTTTTTATTGTCCTGAATATACACCATTGCCTGTTTAAAATCTTTAAATATTTCTAAATCTGATATTAACTCTGGAATTAAATCTATTTTTTCCATCATCATTCTTGGTTGCTGAGTTAGGTCTACAAGCAATACTTTTATATCAGCTTGTTTTAACCTCAAAACAAGATCCTCAATGGCGTAGAGTCCAGATTGATCTATATATGGTACTCGTTCCATGCGAATAATAAGGTGAGTTGCCGTGTCTGGTACTTGTTTTGCGAGTTCTTGGAAATCACTGGTGTTGGCAAAAAATAATGGTCCTACCATACGCTTTATAAACACCTGTTGCTTTAAATTTTCTGGAAATATAATTTCATCTGCCCACGCAAGGTGTAGCTCGTCAGCGTTATGTAAAGGCACAACCTTAGAGCGCCTCGCTGCAGAATCTCCTATCTTTTTCATGAAAATTAGTGCTGCAAGTACTAGTCCTATCCCCACGGCAAAAACCAAGTTCCAGAAAACAGATAACAATAAAACCACAAGCATAATAATTACTTCACTTTGTGGCATTTTAGGAATTGCTTTCAGGCCTTTATAGTCCATAACGCCAATACCAACAGTTACCAAAATTCCTGCCAAAACAGCAGCAGGAATTTGAGAGGCAATAGGCCCTAATGCTAATAATACAACTAGTAAAACAATAGCAGCTACCATACCTGATAGTTTGGTGGTACCTCCACTATTTATGTTAACAACGGTTCTTATGGTTGCTCCCGCCCCCGGAATTCCTCCAAAAATAGAGGCAACACTATTCCCAATTCCTTGCCCAATTAATTCTTGATTTGGGTTGTGTTTTGTTTTGGTCATGTTGTCTGCCACAACAGAGGTCAGCAAGGAATCAATGGCCCCAAGAAATGCTAATGTAAGAGCGGTAAAAATGTAAGGTGATATTTGTCCAAGGCTAAAACTAGTAAACATTTCGAAGTGGGGTATTGGAAACCCAGATGGGATTTCTTGAATAGGGCGGTAGTCGAATTCTAAAAAATAGGCTGTCAAACTAACCACCAAAAGCGCAACTAATGTGCTAGGTACTTTGGTGGTTATTTTTTTAAAGCCGAAAATAATAAAAATAGTGGCTAAGGCTAGCATAAATTCTAACCACTGTATTTGCCCCAATGCGCTTGGAAATCTTTTTAAAGCACCTAACACTCCAGATCCAGCAGTTTTAGCAAGAGTAGTAGCTTCTGCTGTGATTTCAGCTGAAGTAATTTTCTCTGCCCTTACAACAGTTTGTTTAAAATTCTCAAGTACCAGAATACCGTCTCCAGCTTCGTCTTTTAATATTTTATCAAGCAATACTTCTTGTGCTTGGGGTTTAAAAGTATCAATAAACTGGGTATCATCTGTGGTATAATACCCTACCATTGGTAGTAATTGTGTTACCAAAATAATAACTCCTATGGCAGTCATAAAACCAGAAACTACAGGGTATGGGATGTATTTTATATATTTTCCAAAACCAAAAACCCCTAATATAATCTGGAATAAGCCTGCCAATAAAAACACTAACAAAATAAATGGTAAGGCCAACTCTATGTCTCCATCGTTAGCAGCGACAATCCCGGCTATAATTACCATAGATACAGCTGTCATTGGCGCCGTTGGGCCAGATATCTGTGTGTTTGTACCGCCAAAAAGTGAAGCAAAAAACCCAATCATAATTGCGCCATACAGTCCTGCACTTGGCCCAAGGCCAGATTGCACCCCAAAGGCCAGTGCCAATGGCAAGGCAACAATCCCTGCCGTAATACCTCCAAATAAATTGCCTTGAAAATTTTTAAATATATTTTTAAACATATAATTAGTTTTTAGTTTATTAAATACAAAGAAGCGCCATTAGTACCATTGTATCACAAAATATAGGCGCAGAAACCTGCATTTCAATATAGTTTAAAAGTTCTTTTAAAAAAAAAAAATCGTATTATAACTTCTTTATATCTGAACTTGGAAGCCAACCATCTATACCATTTTCAATTGCTACGTGGGTCCATAAACCGTCGGTTTCCAGAAGTTGCACTTTTGTCCCCTCGTGAATTACAAACACGGTGTCGCTGTTAGTTTTAGGTGATGATTTAACATCTGTAGCTTGTGAGAAAACAATCGCAAACACATTTTCTTGTAGGTCTTTATAGCGAACACAGGCCAAGGTAAAGGCAAGCACAAATAAGCAACCACTAAGTATTGCTGTAGCAAAATACAACCTCTTTTTTTGTTCAGAACTAACAAAATAATATGCTAGAAATAGTAGCGAGAACATACAACTAAATAAAACAGTCATTTTAGCCCAACTATCAAAAGTAAATTGCCCAACTATCATGGAGTACCATTTAGAAAAAATTGTTTTTGGTAAGGAGGCAATGGCGTCAACCTTGGCGTTTTGGGCAAAGCCAAGATTTGTTTTAATCTGGGTGTCATTGGGTGCAAGGGCTAAGGCTTTTTCATAATAAAATATGCTAGGGCCCAATTGGTTTAGCTTGTAATGTGCATTGGCAATATTATAATACAATGCAGGGCTATGTTCACCATTGTCTAAAATAGTGTTCCATTGTTCAATGGCCTTACTGTAGGCTTCGTTTTTATAGTTTTGAGCTGCGGCATTAAATAAGCCCTGGGCTTGCCCCTGAATACTCCAAAGAATAAAAAACACACAAAAATTTACTAGATATTTCATCTTCATGTCTTATCGAATTTGTTTATCTATTAGTGAAATAGTGGCAACGGCTTTTTGATAATCTTGCTTTATAGCAACATCACTTGTAGGGGTGTATCTTGCAAGCTCGCAGCTTTTTAATAATTTTTCAAAATCCAAAACTGGAGTTGCTGCAACTTTTCTCTCTGTAAGTAGCTTTGCAATTCGCTCCTTACTCATATCTGTTGTTTGTATATTTAATCTGGCCTTTAAATAGTTGTGCAGAGAACGCTCCAGGGCTTCATAAAAAATTGCTTTATTATGTTTGTTTTTCCTGGCTTCTACCAAATATTTACGTGCCATTTTATTAGCCTTTCGCAATTTAATTCCTTGAATATCTGCACGCATAGACCTGTGCTTTTTGCCAAGTAAAATAAAAAGTGGGATAAGCCCCAAGGGACCTAATAGTAGAGCCCAAAACAAGCTAGATTTAAAAAAGGGAATCGAAGCAATAGGGCTTAAACCTGCATTTAATTTTATATATCTAAAGCGCTCCTCAACAACAAGAGGTTGAGTTTGCTGGGTTTGAGTTTTTACTAGGGTTGGGTCTTGTTTTGGCGTAGATCCAGCTGTTACTCTTATTACAATCTGCTCAGAGGAAACACTCTGGTAGGATTGAGTGTCTGGATTGAAAAAAGAAAACGAAATGGGGCTGATGGGATAGGTCCCTTTATTTTGAGGCACTACCGTATAAACTTCAGAAATAGACCCACTAATCCCAGAGGCTCTTGTGCGGATATTTTCTTTGCGCTGCGGCTCATACACCTCCAGGGTGCTTGGTACTTTCAGGCTTGGTAGAGAAAGGGTGTTTAGATTTCCTTTGCCGGAAACCGTAAGAGATAATTCAAGGGCCTGATCTACCTCTAAGACCTTTTTATTAGGCGTTGCGATAAAAGTAAAATCCCCCACAGCTCCAATAAAATTATCAGGGCGGTCTTTTGTTGGCAAGGGTTTTACATTTATGGTTCTTTTTCCAGCAGAAATGGTTTTGTTGACTCTTGTTGTAAGAGTTCTACCAAAGATGTTACGTCTTTTCCCTGGAACGTCAATAGGTACATCTAGAGTTAAAGGTTCAATTTCTAGGGGGCCGGTTTTTTGAGGATATAATACAGTGGTTTTCAAAACAACATATCTATAGTCCTCGCCTTGGTATTTTCCTTCAAATAAATTCAGTTTTTGACTGTCAATATTTTTACTCCAAAAATCAGCATATCTAGGAGAATTTATTTCTCGCCATTGGCTTGTAATACTAACATTGTTAGAAACATATAGTTTGTAGGTGACGGTGAGGCGTTGGTTTAGATATGGAGTAGCGTTTGATATTTCGGCCACCAAATGTACGTTTTGCTCTGCTATAACCTCTGGATTATTGCCTAAGCCATCAGAGGGTGTTTTTACCGCAGAGGTAACTTGAAGAGTTACAGGGGTGGTGGTATAGGTTTGTCCAGAAACATAAATAGACGCTTTGCCAATACGTAAGGTACCCTGTTTAAGGGGTGATAAAAAGTAAGAATAGGTTTTTGAATAGGTGCGCTTTCTATTAATATAAGAGTTGCTAATAGATTGGTTTGGGCCACCTACAACACTAAATCCCTCAAAACTTGGCGGGTTAAAATCATCCCCATCTGCATTCATGATAAAATCTACCCGAACTCGCTCATTAATGCCCAATTTTTTGCGACTCACTTTTGTTTCAAAGGTAACCTGAGCCTCTGATGTGAAGGCAAATAACACAACAAAAAGAACAAACCATATGTGTTTTTGTCTGTCCATGTTACCAATCTTTTTCAGATTTTATCTTTACTCCCTTTTGTTTTTGTGCATTGATCTTGTCTTGAACTTTCTTTTCTTGATTATTCATAGACTCAAGCAGGTTTTTAACCTGTTGAGGAGACAACTGCCCATCAGCAGGCTGCTGCTGGTCTTGTTTTGCCTGCTCATCCTTAGGGTCTTTGGGTTCCTGCGGCTCTTTTTTGTCTTCTTTCTCATCCCCTTTTTTGTCTTCTGGATCTTGGTTGTCCTTAGGGTCTTTTTCTGGATCTTGGCTGTCCTTTTTATCTTGCTGATCTTGTTTGTCTTGCTCTTTTTCTTGCTCATCCTCACCTTCTTGGGGCGGATTTTTCTCTAACAGATCTTTTGCTAGGGCCAAGTTGTAACGGGTTTGATCATCGGTGGGATTATTTCTAAGGGCATTTTTATAAGCCTCTACTGCTGCAGAATACTCTTTTTGATTCATCAGTGCATTCCCTAAATTATGGAAAGCTTGATGACGTTGCTGTTTTGTGGTTGCAACTTTGGCTGCGTTAACAAACCTACTTAGGGCTTCCTGGTTTTTATTGTTTTTATAGTAAGCGTTCCCCAAATTATAGCTGCCTGTTGCCTTATTCTGGTCAATAGCAATGGCTTTTCTATAAGCAACCTCACCGGCAATAAATTCATTATTTTCTATGGCAACAGCGCCTTGGCTAAGATGCAGTGCTGCCTGCAAGGTATCTTTTTCTAATACCTTAGAGACCTTGTTCTGGGCTCTCATTTGCAGAGCGCTACATGCAACAATCATATACAAACAAGCACTTTTTAAAAAAGTCTTACAATGGCTATTGGCAATAAATATAGGGCATGTGTTTTTTGAACTATAAGACATTACAAATCTGTTTTTTGTTGATTAAACAAATTGAGTTTATTAATCCATTTTGTTTTGCGCTCTAAAAATAACACATCAAGTACTAAAAATAATAAAGCGCCTGCCAAAAACCATTGAAACTGATCTTTAAAATCTGAAAATTGCTTTGCGTCAAACTCCTTTTTATCCATACCTGCTAGTATGTTTTGTACTTGCTCTACAAGCTCTTTTGTTTTGCTGCCATCAAGATATTCTCCACTTGCAGCCTGCGCAATCTCTTGCAAGGTCTCTTTATTGAGTTTGGTAATAACCTCCCGGTTGTCTTGATCTCTCTTGTAGGATTGAATAACACCACTGCGCTTTATAGGAATTTTAGCTCCCGCTGTGGTTCCTATTCCAATGGTATAAATTTTTATGCCTTTTTTATTCGCCTGCGCGGCAATACTTGCATAGTCTCCTTGATGATCTTCTCCATCGCTTATTAAAAACAATACCCTATTTTTTTGTTCAGTATCATTGTAGTAGGTTTCTGCCATTTCTATTGCCTGGGTCATGGCTGTTCCTTGAGAGCTTACCATATTGGTGTTCATTCCCGATAAAAAAAGGCGTGCAGATGAAAAATCTGTAGTTATTGGTACCTGCGGAAATGCACTACCAGCGTAACCAATAATTCCAATTCTATCTCCTGCAAGGGTGTTAATTATTTGGCGCACTAACTGTTTTGACTTTTCTAAACGGTTGGGAGCTATATCTTCCGCTAACATACTTGTGGATACATCCAAGGCAAATACAACATCAACACCTTCTCTTTTTACCGTCTCAAGCTTTGTTCCAATTTTTGGATTCACCAAGGCAAAGCTCATGCATGCCAAAACTAGTAGCGCAAGCACAAGTTTTAAACTTCCTTTAAAGATGGATTGACTTGGGCTTAACACATCAAGCAAGGTGTTGTTTGCAAAACTACGCTGCGCTCTTTTTTTCCAAAGTACCACCAGCAGATACACCGCTATTATTGCCGGTAAGGCAAATAGCACATAAAAATAAATAGGTTGTTCTAGTTGGTACATAATTTATATAAAACTTCTAAAAAGGGTGTAACGTAAAAAGAGTTCAAACAAAAACAAGCCCAAAGCCCAAAGCACCCAAGGTCTATAAAGTTCGGTGAAATTTGTGTATTTAAACTCTTCTATATCTGTTTTTTCTAGGGCATTAATTTCTGTGTAAATTTCTGCTAGTTTGGTATTACTGGTGGCTCTAAAATACCTGCCTCCAGTTGTCTTTGCAATTTCTTTTAACAGCGTTTCGTCAATCTCTACTTGTTGCATGCCGTATTGGAAACTCCCATCTGCCCTAATGCCAATTGGGCTTTGTGCCATGCCGTTGGTTCCTAAACCAATAGTGTATACTTTTATTTCAAACTCTTTGGCGAGCTCACTGGCAATTTTAGGGTCTATAAAGCCAGTATTGTTAACACCATCTGTCAAGAGTATAATCACCTTACTTTTTGCACGACTCTCTTTTAATCTGTTTACGGCAGTTGCAAGACCAGAGCCAATTGCTGTTCCGCCCTCTATTATGGTATTATACTCAATACTTTTTAAAGAGGCTAGTACAATACTTTTATCACTAGTTAGCGGGGTTTTTGTATAGCTCTCTCCAGCGTATTCTACAAGGCCTATACGGTCTGTAATACGGTCTTTAATAAAACCCGCAGCAACATTTTTTAAAGCCTTTAGCCTATTTGGCTTTAAATCTCTGGCAAGCATACTTGCAGAAACATCAATGGCCATTACTATATCTATCCCTTTGTTGCTAACGGTTCTTGTTGTTTGGCTTACCATTCTTGGTCTTGCCATGGCTACAATAATAGCCGCAAGGGCTAATAACCGAAGTAAAAAAAGCAAAGGCCTTAGCTTGGCAATCCAGTTCTTTGAAGTTTTAAACCCCTGAATACTAGATATTCTAAGGCTTGGCGTTTGTTTGTTTCGCTTTAAAAAATACCAAAGTCCAACCACTGGAAGTAGCAATAGCAACCAGAATAGCTCTGGATTAACAAATTCAAAATTATTGAGCATTTTGTGGTTGTTTTTTGTTTTGGGCTTGTGTTAAAACTGGCACCTCAATGGAGTTTATGATTCGTTCTTTAATTTGGTTGGCATACTCAAGGTCTCTCTCAAAAACAATGGTCACCATTTGTATGGTATTTTGCTGATCAAACAGCAAGATTTCATAGCTCATTTTCTCTGTAGAGATGTCTCCGTTTGGTAATTTCAAGTTAAAATCTCCATACGCCTTTACTCCCTTTAATCCTTCATCTGAAGAAAAGGCCTCTTGCTTTACTACCAAATTTAATGCGCCAGCATTTTCTAGGGCCTCAAGAGCCTGTTCAATTTCAGCGTCAACATCTAGGGCTGGATTTTTTTGAGAAACCTGCCTAGCTGCTTTTGAGATGGAGAGCGAAATATAAAGATCCTCTCCTATGGCCCCGTAAGTAAACCAACTCCCGTTAATAGGGGAAGCAACACTATCCTTGGGATTGTTTTTTGTTTGTCTAACCAATATTTCTGGGGTGTCAATAACAAGCCCCGGAGCACCATACTGGCTTTTATACCACCGCCCATTTAATGCATCTTTTAATGAATTCCCAAAAACAGTTTCTTTTAAAGCGCCAAACCCATAAAGGCTTGAAAAAACAGTTGCGCCAATCATTAAAACAAGCACTAGGCTTGATCCAGCAAGTATTATTTTTTTACGCAACTTCTTTTTTTGCAAGGCTTGTTGATACAGGGTGTCTTGCAATAATTCTTCCTGAGTTGGCTCTGGTATGGCCTGGTGGGTATTGCTTATAATTTCTTCGACCCTTGATCTATCTGCCTGAGCTTGCCCTGAGCTTAGTTGCATTTTGGCAAATTTTACTAAATCTGCTCTTTTTAAAATGGTCTCCAGATGTTTTATATCCAGTGATTTAAAATCAAAATCCCCTAATTTTTTTAATGCATTTAGCCTCCCTATAAGCTCCTGTGTTGTACTCTCTAGTGCAGCATCATCTACCTCTCTGTCTAGATACCTTTTTACAATTTCTGTTAATAAACTATAGTACTCTTTGGCATTGTTTTGCAGTAAATATTGCGAGCTGTCCAACTCCTCTAGGGCCACCAAAGCTTCTTGATAGGGAGGTAATTGTTTATTGGCCTCCGCTTTTTTCTTTTTACGCCTTAAAAAATACCAAATAGCTGCCACTACCCCTACTAATATAATAAGCCAGTATGCACTGGTAGGAAATTGAAATGGAGCTTTATCTACTTCCATTGCAGCCTTAATATCAAACATTTTTTGTTTGGTGGTGTCAATGGCTACATCACGTACCTCAATATTGATACTATCTGAAAGAAAAAACGTGTTGTTAAATATTATTTTTTGCCTAGGTATGGTATAGCTTCCAGAATCAAACTGGGTGAGGCCATATTGTTTTCTGTAGTTAATTTTTGAATTACTATAGGTGGTGTCTGTCGCGTAGCTTTCTATGACCTCAAGGGGTAGAAAACTTTGCAGGTCTGGAAACACAACCAAATCTATGGTGTCTGCTTGAATCTCAAAGGATACGCGCAACTCTTCTCCAATTTTAATGGCGGTGGTGTCTGCCTTTGTAATTACTTGCGCCGTTGCAGAAAAAGCAAGAAAAAAAAAGAGCAAAGCTAGAGCTTTAGCAGATTTATTTATGGTAATTGATATGTTGTTTGTTTTTGTCAATGGTGTTATCTTCTTTTGAAATACCCTAATAATTTTTTTACGTAACTCTCATCCACCCTGCAAGCTATTGCACCTGCACCGCTTTTAGCAAAGGCGTCTTCATAGTAATCAACACGCTGTTTATGGTGGGATGTATAGTGCTCGCGCACCCCTTTAGAGCCGGTATGAACTAGCATAGACTCTCCCGTTTCTTGGTCAAGCATTTGTACCATTCCTAGATTGGGGATGGTTTGCTCTCTGCGATCATAAATACGGATCCCTGTTACATCATGTTTTCGGGAAACAATTTTAAGGGTGTCTTTGTACCCTTGTGCCATAAAATCTGAAAGCACAAAAACAATGGCTTTCTTCTTCATTACGTTGGTAAGGTATTTAAGTGCTTGGCTAAGATCTGTCTTTTTACTGCTGGGTTTAAACTCAAGCAATTCTCTAATAATTCTTAAAATATGTGACTTCCCTTTTTTTGGCGGTACAAACAACTCTATTTTATCTGTAAATAATATAATCCCTACTTTGTCATTGTTCTGCATTGCAGAAAAAGCAAGGGTAGCTACAATCTCTGTAATAATCTCGTTTTTAAACTGGGCATCTGTGCCAAAAAATTCAGAACCACTAATGTCTGCCATTAGCATTAAGGTAAGTTCTCGCTCTTCTTCAAAGACCTTGATATGCGGCTCGTTATAACGTGCCGTTACATTCCAGTCTATGCTTCGTACATCATCACCATACTGGTATTGGCGTACTTCACTAAAAGTCATCCCTCTCCCCTTAAAAGTACTGTGATACTCTCCACCAAAAACATGATCGCTTAAGCGGCGTGTTTTGATTTCAATTTTTCGTACTTTTTTTAAGAGTTCTTTAGTATCCATAGTATTGGTTAGAACGTGTAATTGACTTGTGCAATATCCCAGAGCAAGAAGGTCTAGGAGGGTTTATTAGTAGTTATATATCAAAAAATTAGCTAGGGTACTTCAATGACATTTACAATCTTGTTAATAATATCTTCTGTAGTTACGTTTTCTGCCTCAGCCTCATAGGTAATCCCTATTCTGTGACGAAGCACATCATGTACCACGGCGCGAACATCTTCAGGGACAACATAGCCTCTTCTTTTAATAAACGCATAGCACTTTGCAGCAACAGCAAGGTTTATACTACCTCTAGGAGATGCTCCATTGTTTATAAGCGGTTTCAGCTCTGCCAGTTTATATTGCTCTGGATTACGGGTAGCAAAGATGATATCTAGAATGTATTTTTCTATTTTCTCATCCATATATACTTCCCTGGCTGCATCTTGTGCCCGCAAAATTTGAGCTACAGTAACCACAGGATTGATTTTTTCAAATCCTCCTTTTAAGTTTTGGCGTATAATTAATTGCTCATCTTCTAGGGTTGGATATTTAATTACTGTTTTTAGCATAAACCTGTCTACTTGGGCCTCTGGAAGTGGATAGGTTCCTTCTTGCTCTATAGGGTTTTGGGTCGCCATTACTAGAAATGGTTTGTCTAGCACAAAGGTGGTATCACCAATAGTTACCTGCTTTTCTTGCATGGCCTCTAAAAGCGCAGATTGCACCTTTGCAGGTGCTCTGTTAATTTCATCTGCCAATACAAAGTTGGCGAAAATTGGTCCCTTTTTAATACTGAAATCATTATCCTTCATGTTGTATATAAGAGTTCCAACCACATCAGCAGGTAATAAATCTGGAGTAAATTGCACCCTACTAAAACTACCTTTTACAGCTTGAGACAGCGTGTTAATCGCTAGTGTTTTTGCTAATCCAGGAACCCCCTCTAACAATATGTGTCCTTGGCCCAGCAGTCCAATAAGCAGTCTTTCAATCATGTGTTTTTGACCCACAATTACTTTGTTCATTTCCATTGTGAGAATATCTACAAAAGCGCTTTCTTTCTCAATTTTGTCGTTCAATGCGCCAATATCTGTAGGCGTAGCTATTTGTTCCATAGTCCTGTTTTCTATTCTTAGATTTATTACTCTTTTACTAATGATTTTTTATTAGTATTGGTTAGGTAGAGTAAGACGTTAATTCTACTCAATACTAAAGACGAAATTTTAATACACAAGTTACGTTAAATTTCAATTTTTTTTCTAAAGTCTAAATGTAAGACAACTAATGCTTGGAGTCAAGTTTGTTAATAAAATTTTAAGAGTGTTTTTTATCACTTTTAGCACGTACATTTGTAGTTATTAATTTCTAAAATATGCTCCCCTAGAAGGATCGTTTTCCCACAATAGCATAAGGCGTTATTTTAGTTTTGCAAAATCTTATGAAAAAAACTGCTCTAATTACAGGTGCCACCTCTGGTATTGGACGTGCAACGGCCACTTTATTTGCTAAAAACAACATTAACTTAGTTTTGTGTGGAAGACGCCAAGATCGGCTAGAGACTGTTTCAAAAGAGTTGTCTTTGCACACAAATGTGCACACCCTTTGTTTTGATGTGCGTGATAAAGAAAGTGTAAATTCACTACTTAGCAATTTACCAAAAGGGTGTAACACCATTGATATTTTAATAAATAATGCTGGAAATGCACATGGGCTGGATAGTATTGAAACCGGATCTAGTGATGATTGGGATGCTATGATAGATATCAATGTAAAAGGACTGTTGTATGTCTCTAAGGCCATCATTCCGCAAATGATTAAAAGGGCTTCTGGGCATATTATCAATATTGGATCTACGGCGGGAAAAGAAGTATACCCAAATGGCAATGTGTATTGCGCCAGTAAATATGCCGTAGATGCTATAAATCAAGGCATGCGTCTTGATCTTAACGGGAAAGGCATTAAAGTAGGGGCTATAAATCCAGGACTTGTAGAGACAGAATTTAGCGAAGTACGCTTTAAAGGAGATACTCAACGGGCAAGTAAGGTGTATCAAAACTTCACACCATTAAAGCCTCAGGACATTGCAGATGTTATCTACTTTGCTATTTCAAGACCCCCTCACGTAAATATTGCAGATTTAACGGTAATGTGTTTGGACCAAGCTTCCTCTACGATTGTGCATAAGGGATAATTACTCTAACACAATCTCGTCAATAAAGGTCCATGCTTTATTTCCAGCACCTTGCAGCCCATCTGGGATAATGCCATAGCTAGGAATGGAAAGCTTAATAAAAGAAGTGGTAACACCCATCTTAAGGTTTACATCCAAAATGGTTTGATTGGTACTTGGTAGATTTACCTTTGGTAGTAGCCCGTAATCTGTCTGTATTTCAATTTCTTTAGGAGCATACAACCACTGCCCATTGGCATTGTAAAAACGTGTGCTTATTTTAGAAATTTTTGTGGGGTTTGCAAAGGTGATGGTAATCTCCAAATCCTCTCCCCAAAAGCCTAGCCACTCTTTATCTCCAAAGCGTGTATTGCTTCCAGAGATCCCATTAATAAGGGCAGGGGTTCCTCCTGCGCTATACGAAGGGTGTGGCGCTACATTTACGGCTACTGTTGCTGTAATTGCCTTATGGTATACAATGGTATCTGTAAAGGCTCTTCCAACTATTTTACCCTGTTTGTATACTTGCCCGGTTATAATTGCATCTTGTGAAATACCAAAGGGTGCCTCATAAGTTTGCTCCTCTTGCCCGTTAATACGGTACTTAATTTCTTTGGCTTTGGTTGGTGTGGTAAGTGCATAAGATACTGCACCTTGATTTTTTATAACCCCTCCTTCCAGATCATAGAGGTGGTTTCCGTAGTTTATTTGTTTGGTATCTAACCGCTGTAAATGAGGCTCTACTCTTGATAAGAAATTAATATAATCCTTCTCTAAATCATTGGTTGGGCCCTTCCAAAGAACCTCACTCATGGCAAAAATTCTAGGAAATGTCATGTACTCAACTTGATCTTGGGTTGGCATGTATTCGGTCCAAAGATTCCCTTGGGCGCCTAAGACATGTATTGCGGCATCTGTATTTTGCAACGCTACAGGAATAGGGTTAAAGCCAAACACCTTTTTTAAAGGTAGATAGCCACCAATGGCTGTAGGCTCATCTTGGTGGGTGGCCTGGTAATAATCAAAATAGGCATGTGAGGTAGGCGTTAAAATTACATCATGACCTTGCTTTGCCGCATCAATAGCTCCTTGGGTTCCTCTCCAAGACATAACGGTAGCATTTGGAGCTAGACCGCCCTCCAAAATTTCATCCCAGCCAATAATTTTCTTGCCTTTAGAATTAATATGCTTTTCTATTTCTGTTATAAAATAGCTTTGCAAACCGTGCTCATTTATAAGGTTTTTTTCTGTAATGAGTTTTTGACAATTAGGGCAGGCCTTCCATTTTGTTTTAGGAGCCTCATCACCTCCAATGTGGATATACGCTCCAGGAAATAATTCCATCACCTCATCTAGTACATTTTCAAGAAAAGTAAAGGTCTCTGGCTTTGGGCAATAGATGTTTTCAAACACACCCCATTTGGTTGCCACTGCAACTTGATCTGCACTGCATCCTAATGATGGATAGGCATGAATAGCAGCCTGGGCATGTCCAGGAAGTTCAATTTCTGGAATTATAGTAACATGATGTTCTTTGGCAAAGGCAACAATTTCTTTAACCTCTTGTTGGGTATAAAACCCGCCATAGGGCTTGCCATCAAAACGTTGAGGGGTGTCGTTATAATGCCCTATTAGTGTTTCTTCCCGATAGGCTCCTTTACTGGTGAGATCTGGATATTGTTTTATCTCTATACGCCACCCTTGATCATCTGTTAGATGCCAATGAAAGGTGTTCATTTTTAAGGCCGCCAACTCAGCGATATATTGTTTGATAAACTCTTTTGGGAAGTAATGGCGGGATACGTCAAGATGCATACCGCGATATGCAAACATAGGGGCATCTTTAATTTCTAGACAAGGAATCGTTATTGTGTCAACTCCAGATGTGTGTTCTTGTTCTACATCTGGAGGTAGTATCTGGCGCAAACTCTGAATTGCATAAAAAGCGCCCGCACCGTTTGATGCTTTAATAGTAATGCGTTTTTTAGAAATAGTGAGCCTATACCCTTCTTTTGGCAACAAAGTGTCTTTAATAATTACAATAGTTGCAGCTGTTTGTGGAGCAGAAATTAGATCAATTCCAGCACCATTAAAAAGGTATGCTTGTAAGAAATTTGAGGCTGTTTTAAATTCTGGGATTGCAAAGAGAGTGCTTGTTTTAGTTAAGGTGAAATTACCACCACCTATTTCTAATTGTTGCGGGGCTGGAATAATGTTAGCCTGGGTAACTAGCAGTTGTTTGCCCTTATTGGGAGCACAACTGCTTAACATAAGAAAAAGCCCTATTAGTAAAAATAAAGGGAGGCTATAGAAGCGGCTTGTGTTAGTACTGTAGCGCATTGAGGGTTTTAAATTGTAGTATTGTGGATTGTGAATCTTCGGTTAAAAAAATAATTTTCTTTTCCTGGCCAGGCAACAAATCAAAAAAGTTGTCTGTAAAATGCCCTGGAGTGTTTGTATATAAAAATACATTTTTTTGCAACGTTGTAGCCTTAAGTGAAATTTCAATACCCTGAGAAACTATATTGGTTTTCATGTCAAAACCCTCCTGTTCAAGGGCTAAATCTTTTGGTTTTTCAAAATAATGTACCCCTTGAGTATCCCCAAATAAAACCTTTGCGTAGGTTTGTTTTGGGTCAAACTCAATCTCACTTAAATCTACCTGATAGACTACTTGGTTTTTCTCATTAAAGGTTCGCACAGATTTTGTGGGTGTTTGGTGCAGGAGATTTCCTTTAAAATCATAAAACACAACATGCATTGGTTGCCCTAAAGTAATAGGGCCATCATCTACCACTTTAATTTTTAATAGATTATTTTGCTCAAAAGGTATGATTATTCTATTTTCAAAAGCTTGTTTTACCTTGTAATGCAAAGCTTTCCAGTTTCCTAAACCATCAATGCTGGACCAAGAAACTACAGGCCAGCAATCATTAAGTTGCCAGTACAAAGTCCCCATATTGTATGGCTTTGCTCCGCGATGCGCTTTAATACCTTTGGTTATGCCATAAGCCTGTAATAACTGACTTACATATATATAATCTTCAGGGTTTGTTGGCACTGGAAAATCTCTTTCCATGTACTGCTTAATAATAGCAAAACCTCTGGAATGCTTTTGATGGCTTGCAATACTTGGATGCGAAAGGTCGATAGTATCCTCTTGGGTGAAATACTTGATAGCCTGATATCCCGGATAAGACTGGAACCCAAATTCGCTCATAAATCTAGGTACTTGCTGCTCAAAATGCTCAAAGGGATAGCCATCATGCCATACCCACCAATCATGCGCATCTCCCTCAAACTGATACCGTTTATCTCCCCTGCCAAACTTGGGAGAGCTTTCCCAATATGAAATACTAGCATGTAAGCTATCTACTACTTTGGGTAAAATACCATTAAAAACCGCTTGATAACCGTTCCAAATTTCTTCTTTTTGAGCCTGGGTTTTATCTGCTTGCCAACCCCAACGGTGCCATCCTTCGCTGTTTTCGTTATTCCCACAATAAAGTGCAATACTTGGGTGTTGCCTTAGCCGTTTTACATTGGCAACGGCCTCATTTTTAACATTGCTTAAAAATTCTTTATCTCCAGGGTACATTGCGCAAGCAAACATAAAATCTTGCCAAACTAAGATCCCTTTTTCATCACATAGGTCATAAAACAAATCATCTTCATACACCCCGCCGCCCCAAACGCGTAGCATATTCATGTTTGCCTGAAGAGCGTCGTCTAGTAATTTTTCACGGTCCTTGGGCTGCACCTGGGAGAGAAATATGTTTTGCGGGATATAATTTGCCCCTTTTAAGTATATCGGTTTTCCATTAAGTTTAAAATAGAAGCTTTCTCCAAGGCTGTCTTTTTCTGTAACGAGCTGTATGGTCCTGATGCCTACTTTTTTGTGAAGGGTTTCTAGAATTGTGTTGTCTTTTTTAAGGTGTATTGTAAAATCATACAAAAAGGGAGTGCCAAGATTGTGTGCCCACCAGAGTTTTGGGTTTTTTATAGAAAATGGAATACTGTAATTCTTTGTGCCTACATGTGTTGTTATGGGTTTAGAATGTATTTCTCCTGTGGTGTTATTTACAAGCTCTATAACACAGCGCGTATCTGCCTGAAAAGACATCACTTCAATATTTGCCTCTACCAATGCCTGAGAAGTTGTTATTTCTTGGGTTTTAATATACACATCCTCAAGTCTTACTATACTATAAGACACTAATGATACATCGCGCCAAATACCCATTGTTTTGATCTTTGGGCCCCAATCCCAACCGTACTGAAATTGTGGTTTGCGAGAAAACACTCTTGGGCCCTCTGGGAGGGTATATCCTAATTTTAATGCAGCCTCAGCTTCTATAGCATCTGGACTATACAAGGTTACCTCTAAGGTGTTTTGAGGTTGTAAAATTTCGGTTACATTAAATTCATAGGAGTTAAATGCATTATTGGTTTGTAAGATGAGATGGCCATTTAGTACCACCTTTGCATAGGTGTCTAAGCCCTCAAATTTAAGGATATGCTGCTTTGTTTTTAAAAGTGAAGAAGAAATAGTAAAGGATTTTTTATAACTCCAATTTTTTTCAGACACCCACTGAATACTGTCTTGGGAATTCAGTAAAAAAGGATCTGGAATTCTGCCCAACTTTAGTAGGTCTGACTGTACGCTCCCAGGAACTTGAGCTGGTTGCCAATTTTGAGAGTCTACTCCTTGAAATTGCCAATCACTACCATTTAGAGAAAGGGTTTGATTTGGAGATTGCTGACAAGCTATTAATACTAGTGTTAGTAGAAACAATAAAATAATTCTCATGCTACTAAAATAAGCATCTTATTTACTAAATAATTAGATACTTGACCATATAAACCAAAATTCCAAACAAAAAATGATGCATTTCATCGATTTTCTTGTTTACAGATGCCTTAATTGACGTTCTTGACTCTTTTTTTGCTTAATAACCACGATTAAATGTTGTAAAAACACGACTAAGTACATAACAAACAGAAGAAAATAAATTTTTTATCATTTTGAATTTTTTATCAACAAACCCATTATTAAAGAGGGTTTAAAAGATTATTTAAATATTTCCTATTTTAAAAAAACACCCATAAAGACGATTAAATGAAATAAATATCAGTTAAAGTGTTTTTGTGTTGTATAAAGTTTTATATTTGAACTAACATCATGTCCCAAATTTGATGGTTTAAAACAACTATTTTACAATAAATAGTTCCTACTTATTTATTGGTTAAGACTTCAACCCATAGCAACCCAAAAGCTATTTGTTGGAGTTTTTTTTTGAAGTAGTAGAATCTAAAAAAGAGTCTCCCTGTTTTTTACATTGTAAATTTGATGTACTTTTATGGTATAACAAAAAAGTGTAGCCATGGTAATTCAAAAACCGTTTAATTTAAATCAGTGGATAGAGGACAATAGAGCCCTACTAAAGCCGCCTGTAGGAAACAAAAATCTATACAAAGAAGCTGGAGATTATATTGTTATGATTGTAGGAGGCCCTAATGCGCGTAAAGACTACCATTACAATGAAACAGAAGAATTGTTTTACCAATTAGAGGGTAACATTCAGGTTCACATTCAAGAAGATGGTGTAAAAAAAACGATGGAACTTGGTCCTGGAGATATGTATCTGCATCCGGCCAAAGTGCCCCACTCTCCTGTGCGTGGCGAGAACTCTATAGGACTTGTAATAGAGCGCAACAGAAAAAAATTAAACATCAATGACGGCTTACTTTGGTTTTGCGACACTTGCAATGAAAAATTACACGAAGTGTACTTCCCTTTAAACGATGTGGAAGTAGACTTTTTTAAACATTTTAAAGCCTTTTACGGCAGTGAAGATTTAAGAACCTGCAACAGTTGTAAAACTGTAATGGAGGTAGACAAAAGGTTCACTAACTAGAAATGGATTATAGGAAAAAGTTTTTTTAGGGTTTTGCCTTATTATGTTCTCGCTTTGCAATGCTCAAAAGCCCAAATTATATTTAGGAACAGAGTTGCAAAAAATATCTGAAACTCAGTACAATAAAATAGAAAAAGAAAGCCATCTTTTGCTTTCTTACCAGAGTGATTCTCTCGAGGTTTTTGTGAAGATGAGACGAGAAATCACTGGCATGCTTTCTAAAAAAGATCTTAAAAATGTGCGCCTTGGCTATGAAATTTCTAGTTCAAAAAAATTAAACCCCCAACAAGGTATTGTGATCCAGTATTACCCTGGCGAGGACCCATGCAACAGCAGTGGCAACAGCTCTTTTGTTGAAAAAAACATAGATCAAGTAAAAAACAAATAGAAAAAACAGCACATTATGCGGCTTATTTTGTTTACAAAAACACTACTGGACTCCACCAATCCAAAAAGGGTGTGGATTGGTATTTGGACCACAATCAAACAATAGAAAATTTATTTTTCCCGTTACATTTCAACTGCGGTAGTTTTGTAATTATAAAGCCTAGTGGGGCATATTACAGCTATAAATCAGAGTATTCAAACACTACACTGTTCAAGGTTTTAAGTAATTTTTAGTCCTATAATTTCGTGTAAATCAAATCTTTAAACACTACGGCCATGAATCTTTTTGTGAACGTTGGCAAAATCGTATCTTCGCGCCACAGGCTCAATAGATTAACCCCTTGAGAGTGCTAAAAAACAAAAACTACAGTACCTAATAAATTCCAATTTCGGAAAAACAACCCTTTATAAAAAGGGATAAAAAAATAAATTTTATGTCAACAGTAGCAAAAGACTTCGGTATGGACCAGGCGTTAAAAGAACTAGGGCTTAAAGCCTTAAATCAAGGAACCTCAACAGGAAACACGTGGTATCCAGGAGGAGCGCAAATCGCTTCATATTCTCCGGTAGATGGGGCTTTAATAGGTAAGGTTACCACAACTACAAAAGAGGAATACCAGGCGGTAATCAAAACCGCTGAAAAAGCATTTTTATCTTTCAGAACAATGCCAGCTCCATTAAGGGGTGAGATTGTACGTCAATTTGGTAACAAATTACGTGAACTGAAAAAACCTCTTGGAAAACTTGTTTCTTATGAAATGGGAAAGTCACTTCAAGAAGGATATGGTGAGGTTCAAGAAATGATAGACATCTGTGATTTTGCCGTAGGGTTGTCAAGACAATTAAACGGACAAACCATACCCTCTGAGCGTCCAGGTCACGTTATGAGAGAGCAGTGGCACTCATTAGGTATTGTTGGTATCATATCTGCATTTAATTTTCCAGTTGCTGTTTGGGCATGGAACACAGCCCTTGCGTGGGTTTGTGGTGACGTGTGCGTGTGGAAAGGAAGTGAAAAAGCACCACTATGCTCAGTGGCATGTCAAAACATTATTGCAGGGGTATTAAGAGACAACAACCTTCCAGAAGGAATCTCCTGTATTATTAATGGAGATTACACAGTAGGTGAAATGATGACTACAGATACCAGAATCCCGCTAATATCTGCAACAGGGTCTACCCGTATGGGAAGAATTGTTGGCGCAACTGTTGCCCAGCGTTTTGGTAAATCATTACTAGAATTAGGAGGTAACAATGCCATTATTATTACCCCAACTGCAGATTTAAAAGTAGTGGTTCCAGGAGCTGTATTTGGCGCCGTGGGTACTGCGGGGCAACGTTGTACCTCAACAAGAAGATTAATTATTCACAACAGCGTGTATGATAAAGTTAGAGATGCTATTGTTGGCGCTTACAAACAAATTATTATCGGTAACCCCCTTGATGAAAACAATCATGTAGGGCCATTAATTGATGTAGATGCTGTAAACACTTACCTAGCTGCTATTGAAAAAGCAAAAGCTGAAGGAGGAAACGTACTGGTAGAAGGTGGGGTTCTAGAAGGCCCTGGTTTTGAAAGTGGTTGTTATGTAAAACCTGCAATTATTGAAGCTAAAAACAGTTTTGAAATTGTACAACACGAAACATTTGCTCCTATTTTATACTTAATGAAGTATACCGGTGAGGTAGAAGAGGCTATCGAAATGCAAAACGGAGTTGCGCAAGGGCTTTCTTCTGCAATAATGACAAACGAAATGAAAGAGGCAGAAAAATTCTTGTCTTTTGCAGGGTCAGATTGTGGAATTGCCAACGTAAATATTGGAACTAGTGGTGCAGAAATTGGAGGTGCCTTTGGTGGAGAAAAAGAAACTGGTGGCGGCCGCGAAAGTGGTTCGGATGCCTGGAAAGTATACATGAGAAGACAAACCAATACGGTAAACTATTCTGACGAGCTCCCGCTGGCACAAGGAATTAAGTTTGACTTGTAAGAACTAA
Source organism: uncultured Ulvibacter sp. (assembly GCA_943789105.1). Lineage (GTDB taxonomy): Bacteria > Bacteroidota > Bacteroidia > Flavobacteriales > Flavobacteriaceae > Patiriisocius. The sequence continues at coordinate 40,393 of CALSSW010000002.1, forward strand.
GGCTTCCTTATTTTTACACCCACAATATAAAGCTCTAGAGGATCTAAATTATTCTTCTGGAGCTTTTTCAATTACGGCCTTTTTCTTGTGGGTACAACCTATACACTGGATCACTTTGCCAAAACTCCTTTGTTGAGGCGTCAATTACAGATAGGCTCCCTTTAAAGGCTGCACCAGTGTCTATATTCCAGAGGTTTGCAAAACTTGTTGGAATTGTCTTGCCTATTTTTGTGGTAGGAGTATGGCCTATGTATATTTCTTTATACAATAAGAGTCGTTTAGGGTATCTATTGCTTTTTTTGGAAAGTAAAGGGTCTAAGCTACAAGCCATTTCCCAGAGAGACCTATCCCAATATACAAAATCAGGGTAAAACTCTTGTTTTGGCCCTGCTTGGTTGGTAAATCCTGCATGAACAAACAATCTGTTTTGCGGATCTATATAGTAGTTGTGTAGCGATTCTAGAAATAAAATATGTTCATTTTTTTCGGCTGGAGAAACATGCTTGTATCCTGCAATAGTAGCAGCTCCCCCATGAGCTACCCACAAAGGGTTCGTGTCATTTTTGGTCAAATACCGATGTACTAGATAATCGTGATTTCCTCTCAAAAATATACACTGATGGGTTTTACTGATAGAAATTAAAAAGGAAATCACTTCAACAGCGTCACTCCATCCGTCCACATAATCTCCCAAAAAAACTAAAGTATCTTCTTTGGAAATATGAGCACGGCTCCACACCTGTTGCAAGGCTTTTAAACCCCCATGGATATCTCCAATAACTAATGTTCTTTTTGACATAGACCTGGTATATAGTTATAATTTTTGTGGAATATAAAGTTAGTATCCTAACTTTTCTCGTACTCTTTGCAGAACTCCATCGGCTACTTTTTTGGCCTTTAGGGCGCCAACCTTTAGGGCATCGTCAATAAGTTGAGGGTTTGCCATAAAGTGGTTGTACCGCTCTCTTGGGCCTTCAAACTTTGTGAGAATAAGCTCAAAAAGTGCTTGTTTTGCATGACCATAGCCATAATTTCCGCCTTGATAATTGGCTTTCATTGCTGCAGTTTCAGACTCAGAGGCCAATAAAGCGTAAATAGCAAAACAATTACAGGTGCTCCAATCTTTAGGGGCTTCAAGGGGGGTGCTATCTGTTTGTATTTTCATCACCTGTTTGCGCAATTGCTTTTGAGGTAAAAATATATTAAGGGTGTTGTCTCTAGATTTACTCATTTTTTGCCCATCAATTCCTGGGATTAATTTGGTGTCTTGCTGGACCTTAGCCTCTGGCAAAACAAATGTGTCTCCAACCTGGGCATGAAATCTTGAGGCTACATCACGCGTCATTTCAATGTGCTGTAATTGATCTTTCCCTACGGGTATATACTGCGCATCATACAACAGTATATCTGCAGCCATGAGCATTGGGTAGGTAAACAAACCTGCGTTTATGTCCTCTAGCCTTCCAGATTTATCTTTAAAAGAATGTGCTAGAGTAAGGCGCTGATAGGGGAAAAAACAACTTAAATACCAAGACAACTCTGTTACTTGCGGTATATCGCTTTGGCGATAAAAAACGGTTTTCTCTACATCCAAACCAAAGGCCAACCATGTGGCTGCGGTACTGTTTGTATTTTCACGCAGCACGGCAGCATCTTTAATTTGAGTAAGGGTATGCATGTTGGCGATAAACAAAAAACTGTCATTATTTAAATCATTTGCCATTTCAATAGCAGGCACAATAGCACCCAGTATGTTACCTAAATGCGGTGTGCCGGTACTTTGTATTCCTGTAAGTATTCTTGCCATAATGATGCTCTGTAAAGAGGTTATTTCTTTAATATTACACAAAGTTAACCCTTTTAGTGTTATTAGGTAATTCAAATTGGTATTTTTGAGACTTATGAAAATAGTAACATATCCTCTTTTTCTTGTGTACAGGGTTTGGTTTTATATCCTTATAGCTGCACCAATTCTGATACTATTCCCCTTTCTACTTCTTAGTACTCTAAAGCAAAGTTGGTATCCAACTTTTTTTAAATTAGCCAGAATATGGGCAGGTTTTATTTTATTTGGCATGGGTCTTATTCCTAGTGTAAAAAGAGAAGTCACCTACCAAAAAAACAAGTGTTATATGTTTGTTGCAAATCATACCTCCATGACAGATATCATGCTCATGTTGTATGTCACAAAAAATCCTTTTGTATTTGTAGGCAAGAAAGAACTGAGCAAAATTCCTCTTTTTGGTTTTTTTTACAAACGCACTTGTATTTTGGTGGATAGAAAAAATCCCAGAAGCCGCAAAGAAGTTTTTGAAAGCGCTCAAAAAAGACTCGATCAAGGATTGAGTATCTGTATTTTCCCAGAGGGCGGTGTCCCAGATCAGGAAAGTATCGTTTTAGACCACTTTAAAGACGGAGCTTTTAGGCTTGCTATAGAGCACCAAATAGACATAGCCCCTATGGTCTTTTTTGATAATAAAAAACGCTTCTCCTATACTTTTTTTAGTGGAAGCCCTGGAAAATTAAGAGTAAAAACACTGGCCCTTATTACTACAAAAGGGAAAACCTTAGGCAACAAAAGAGACCTAAACCAGCTTACAAGAACTATGATTATACAGGAGTTAGAACAATCTTTGGCATAAAAAACCCCCTCACAAAAAGCAAGGGGGTGTATGCTTTATAACCTTAACAAGTTAAGGCTCTATTTTTGTATCTTCTTCAGATGGCTCTTTAGAGGCGTCTTTAAATTCTTTAATTCCACTCCCAAGGCCACGCATTAGCTCTGGTATTTTTCTACCACCAAATAATAGTAAGATAACTACTGCAATTAATACAATTTGAGGCCATCCAATGGCTAAGAAAAATGATAATGCTTCCATAATACGTTGTTTTATTCAACAAAGGTAATAAGAAATCTCTAGATTATGTGTTTTGTATTAAAGAATACCCCTAAAGGCTGCGTGGTTTATTTTATATTTGTGAGATACAATACAACTTAAATGGTGACAAAAGAAAACAGATCTAATAAAATTAAAAAGAAACTCTTACATAAGTACCGTTTTGTGGTGCTTAATGAAGAAACCTTTGAGGAGCGTTTTTCTTTTAAATTAAATAGGCTTAATGTTTTTGTGTTTAGCACCCTGTTTGCCATGTTGCTCATTGCAATAACAGCGCTTTTTATTGCATTTACCCCTTTGCGAGAATACATCCCTGGGTACTCCTCTACTTCTTTAAAGAAAAAAGCAACAGAGTTATCCTATAAGACAGATTCTCTACAAAATATTATTAGCGTTAATGAGCGGTACCTTACCTCCATACGCAAAGTCCTCTCTGGAGATGTTGAAACAGTAAATTTTAACAAAGATTCTATCCTTGAAGCGGCAAAAAAGGATGTTGCTATGATTGATTTTACACCCTCTAAGCAAGATTCTTTATTAAGAGAAAAAGTGGCCCGGGAAGATAAATACAACCCTTTAATAAGCGCCACAGAGATTGGAGTGGTGTTTTTTGCGCCAGTGAAAGGAGCGGTTTCTGAAGGATATAATCCACAAGCCAAACACTTTGCGATTGATGTTGTTACGGTTAAAAACGCACCTGTAAAAGCCGCTGCAGACGGGACTGTTATTTTTGCAGGTTGGACGCCAAACACAGGCAATGTTATTATTCTAAAACACATCAATAACACCATCACTGCCTACAAACATAATGCCTCTTTAAGCAAAAACCAGGGAGACATCGTAAAGGGTGGAGAGGTCATTGCTACGGTAGGCAATACCGGAGAACTTACTACAGGGCCTCACCTACATTTTGAACTTTGGCGAGAGGGGTATCCTGTAAACCCGCAAGACTTTATTGATTTTGATTAAACTAAAAACCACTACCTCGTGTCACTAAAATCTATAGCAGCATTACTATTTGCAAAACATGCAACAAGGCAAATCAATAACTGGGCTTCTAAACCTTTACAAACTCAAGAGAAGGTCTTCAAACAATTAATTAGTACGGCAAAAAATACCGCATTTGGGAAAGACCATGGTTTTGACAAAATAACATCACACCAAGATTTTGTGGCTCAGGTACCCATAAGAGACTACGAGGCATTACGCACATATGTAGACCGTGTTGTAGCTGGAGAGCAGGACATACTATGGCCGGGCAAGCCGTTATATTTTGCCAAAACCTCCGGAACCACCTCTGGGGCCAAGTACATCCCTTTAACCAAAGAATCGATGCCAACGCACATTAAGGCGGCTCGAAATGCTATTTTATGCTATATCAATCAAACAAAAAAGGCGGCATTTGTAGATGGTAAAATGATCTTTTTACAAGGCAGCCCAGAAATGACTACACAAAACGGAATTGGTCTAGGAAGACTCTCTGGAATAGTAGCCCATTATGTACCTAAGTATCTTTTAAAAAATAGACTTCCTTCCTGGAAAACCAACTGCATAGAAGACTGGGAAACAAAAGTAGATGCTATTGTCCAGGAAACAAAAGCAGAGAACATGACCGTGATAAGCGGCATTCCACCATGGGTGCAAATGTATTTCGAAAAGTTAACACAAGCCACGGGAGAAAAAACAGGAGATCTCTTTAAAAACTTTGAACTCTTTATTTATGGCGGTGTTAACTTTGAGCCGTATCGCGCAAAATTTGAAGCTTTAATTGGCAGAAAAGTACCAAGCATAGAATTATTCCCTGCCAGTGAAGGGTTTTTTGCATTCCAGGATAGCCAGCACGAAAAAGGAATGCTTTTACAACTAGATAGTGGCATTTTTTATGAGTTTGTAGCGGCAGATGATTTTTTTACAGAAAACCCAAAAAGATGTACAATATCTCAGGTGCAGCTCGGGATTAACTACGTTCTACTAATCTCCACGAGCGCAGGATTATGGGGTTATAATATTGGAGACACCGTTGAGTTTACATCCCTTACGCCCTATCGAGTTATTGTTACAGGCCGTATCAAGCATTATATTTCTGCTTTTGGAGAACACGTGATTGCAAAAGAGGTGGAAACGGCAATGAAACAAGCAATGGACAGCTTTGGTTTTTCAATTTCAGAATTTACCGTTGCACCACAAACAAATCCTACAAAGGGAGAACTTGCCTACCATGAGTGGTTTATAGAGTTTGAAAATCCGGTAGCTAATTTGCCAGAAATAGCTCAAAAATTAGATGCTGTGCTGCAAAGACAAAACAGCTATTATAAAGATCTTTTGGACGGAAATATGTTGCAACAACTCAAAATTAGCCCGCTAGAAAAAGGTGCTTTCCAGGGGTTTATGAAATCTCAAGGGAAGCTCGGGGGACAAAACAAAGTGCCTAGACTCTCTAATGACAGAAAAATTGCTGATACATTAGCAATCTTTAAGTTAAAAAAACCCTCTGATTAAAAAACTAAGTTTAAAAATTATGCTCCTTCCCTACAGGGGGTTTTTTAGATTAAATGCCTACAGATAGTAGGTTTGCGACCATGAGTTAATCTCTGCCAAAAAGAATATGTTATCTTTGCGGGTATGACAAAGCTAAAATCACATACAAGATCTAGAGCTCAAGAAAGCACAGGAGCCATTGAGCGGTTATACATTACCATGAGACATCTCTTTAACAGAGGGTTTTACAAGCCTATGGGCGTCTCTGGAAAATCTCTTCGTGATGCGCTACTCACACTACGTCCAGAAATTTATGGAGCCATTGCTGAAGAGAAATCTGAGCTACAAGGCCTTTTGTACGTAATTGACAGACTACCTTACGGCATAGAAGAGTGCAAATATATAAACCTCACCAGCGATGAAGGGTATAACAACTCTCATTTCTCTCCAATTATTCCGGCCAAAAGAAGAAGGAATTGTTATCGTATTGACCAAGAGCAAATGAATATTGAGGTCACTAGAGGGCGCTCAGAGATATATGATATTCTTACCCACCTTACTTTTTTATATATTGAGTCTCACAAAATTATGCATCAAGTGGTTATCAACGATGGCCAGGATGTAAACAGAGATTGGAAAAAACTAGAACAAGCAGTACTTAAAAAAGGAAAACTAAGCCAAAAGGAAAAAGAAATTGCCCTGACCCATACCGCAAACTTTCTAGGAAGAACCTTTGCCGAGGTAAATGATGTGTATACGGCTTTTTCTTGTGAACAAAACGAGCATCGTTTTTTAAGTATTATCTATCATTTGGGAAAAGGCGCAATTGATGAAATTATAAAATCCGAAAAAAGAATTATCACCTTCAGCCCTGTATTAAGAGAACGTATCGGGCATCACATACATGGAGAGCGCTGGGCTTTAAATATAAAACAAACCCTTGATCAGAAAGGATTACTGGAGCGCCCCATTCATATCATTAGCGCAAATATGCACAGTGTGATGAATAGTTTGTATGCAGAAAGGGCATTGCCTATTGATGCAAAAAAAGGAGCCATGCACCTCTATGAGCTATTAAGTGATTCTAGTAGTGATACCCAGCGTGACAAAACAACAAAATTGGCCAACAAACAAGGGATGACTTTTCTTAAAGACAGCAGTGGCACAAACATCAATGTGCAAATTTTTGATACTGCAAAACTAACATCATTGCCCTATGGTTTGCAGCTCTCTGGGAAACAGACAAAAGATAAGCCTGTAATTATTGTTATGGATTATGCATTTGGTGAACAGGCCTATGAAACCATGGACGAGTTATTAAAACCCTATACTACAGATACCAAAACACAGTTTTTAAACGTTGTGTCTATCGGGATTATGGGTAAGGCAGGAATTTTGGAGGGAGGAAAGGGTGATATCATGATTCCATCTGCACACGTATTTGAGGGAACGGCAGATAATTATCCTTTTGATAACAAACTCAAAGTAGCTCATTTTGAAAATGATGGTATTGCCGTTTGTGAAGGGTCTATGATAAGTGTGCTAGGAACCTCATTACAAAACAGAGATGTATTGCAGTTTTTCTTTGCCTCAACTTGGAATGTAGTTGGACTGGAGATGGAAGGGGCTCACTATCAAAAAGCAATACAGGCGGCCTCAACCATACGAGGGAGTATCAGTAGTGATGTAAAGGTGATGTATGCGTATTACGCCAGTGATAATCCTTTAGAAACTGGAAGTACTCTGGCCTCTGGAGGCCTTGGTACAACCGGCGTAAAGCCAACCTATCTGATTACAGAAAAAATGTTGAGATTAATTTTACAATAGCATTAAAGAGTATATGTCAAACAAAGTATTAATTACCGGTGGGGCAGGATTTATTGGGTCCAATTACGTAACATATGTCTTGGAGAATACTACAGATGAAATTTTCGTCTTAGACAAACTCACCTATGCAGGAGATTTAAAAAATCTGCAGCCTGCTACAGGGCATGCAAACTATCATTTTATAGAAGGTGATATTTGTGATATGTCCTTGGTATTTAAACTATTTAAAGAACATCGCTTTGAGAGGGTTGTTCATTTCGCGGCAGAATCTCATGTAGATAATTCTATCACAAATCCGGGGGCCTTTATCGCAACAAATATTACAGGAACTTTTAACCTTTTACAAGCGGCATATAAAATCTGGATGGAGGGCCCTAACCTTTATAAAAAAGGCTGTGAAACCAACCGTTTTTTACATGTTTCTACAGATGAAGTCTATGGCTCTTTAGGCGCTACAGGCCTGTTTACAGAACAAACACCATATGCCCCAAATAGCCCCTATAGCGCTTCTAAAGCTTCTAGCGATTTTATTGTGCGCAGCTATTATCACACCTATGGTATGGCAGTGGTTACAACTAATTGCTCAAACAACTATGGGCCCAATCAACACAAAGAAAAATTAATTCCCACCATAATTAGAAAAGCGGTGGCTGGAGAACCTATCCCTATTTATGGAGATGGTAAAAATGTGCGAGATTGGCTTTATGTAAAGGATCATTGCGTAGGGATTAAAAAAGCCATAGATACAGGGCGCCCTGGAGAAACCTACAATATTGGTGGCCGTAACGAGCGAGAAAATATATACATTGCACATACTATTTGCAATATCCTAGATACCCTGCAGCCCAAAGGGTTTTCTTATAAAGAACAAATCACCTTTGTAACAGATAGACCAGGGCATGATTTTAGGTATGCTATTGACGCAAGCAAGATAGAAAAAGAATTAGGCTGGAGCGCAGACGAAAATTTTGAAAGCGGTATTGAAAAAACAATCGCCTGGTATCTAGAGAACAGTGATAGATTATTTTAAACACTAAAACAAATATACTTTGAAAGGAATCATACTTGCCGGAGGAAGCGGCACCAGATTACACCCACTAACCCTTGCCGTTAGCAAGCAGTTAATGCCTGTTTATGACAAGCCTATGATTTATTACCCTTTATCCACTTTAATGCTTGCGGGCATCAGAGAGATTTTAATTATCTCTACCCCTGAAGACTTGCCTTTGTTTAAAAAACTCTTAGGTAATGGGAAAAAGTTAGGCTGTGATTTTAAATACGCACAACAAGCCCAGCCTAATGGTCTTGCAGAGGCCTTTATAATTGGCAAAGAGTTTATTGGCAAAGACAAAGTAGCATTAATTTTGGGAGATAACATTTTTTATGGGTCTGGACTAAAAGCCTTATTGCAAGCAAACAATAACCCCAAGGGAGGTATTGTATATGCATACCACGTACAAGATCCAGAGCGCTATGGAGTTGTTGCCTTTGACAAAAAGGGAAAAGCCTTGTCTATTGAAGAAAAGCCAAGCCAACCACAATCAAATTATGCCGTACCTGGCATCTATTTTTATGACAATACGGTAGTTGATATTGCAGCTAACATAGCGCCAAGCCACCGTGGCGAATTAGAAATCACAGATGTAAACAATGTGTATTTACAGCAAGGAAAACTAAATGTGAGCATCCTAGATAAAGGAACTGCATGGCTAGATACAGGAACCTTTGCCTCTTTAATGCAAGCCTCTCAATTTGTTGAAGTAATAGAGGAGCGCCAAGGACTTAAAATTGGAGCCATAGAAGAAGCTGCCTATGAAATGGGTTATATCACAAAAAAACAACTTCATACCCTAGCAGCGCCTTTACTTAAGAGCGGCTATGGTAAACATTTAATGCAACTCGATTAATTTGAAACTCGAAAAAACCAACTTAAAAGATTGTTTTATTCTCTCGCCAAAGGTGTTTGAGGATGAGCGTGGCACTTTTAGCGAAACCTTTAATGCCCAAAACTTTTTAGACCAAACAGGCATCTCTGTCAATTTTGTGCAAGACAACGAGTCTACCTCAAAATATGGCGTGGTGCGTGGTTTACATTTTCAAACAGGAGTTCATGGCCAGACAAAATTGGTGCGGGTGGTTAAGGGAAGCGCTTTGGATGTTGTTGTAGACCTCAGAAAAGGAAGCCCTAGTTTTGGAAAAAGCTTTAGTGTTGTGCTTTCTGGGGAAAACAAAAAACAATTGTTTGTTCCTCGTGGATTTGCTCACGGATTTAGTGTATTAGAAGACGACACCGTATTTGCATACAAATGTGACGCCTACTATAACAAAGAAAGTGAACGAGGTATTGTCTACAATGACGCAACCTTAGCCATAGATTGGCACCTAAGTAGTAATGCTATGATTGTTTCAAAAAAAGATCTTGAATTACCTACATTTCTGGAAATTACAAAATGAAAAAAATATTAGTTACAGGAGCGAGTGGACAGTTGGGCCAGTGTTTGAAGCAGCAGCTCCATAACGCCGGTAATATTTCATGCTATTTTGCATCTAAAGAAGACCTAAACATTACAGATAATGAAGCTGTTCAGCGTTTTTTTAGTGAACACAACTTTGATTTTTGTATTAATACTGCAGCATATACCAATGTAGAAAAAGCAGAGAGTAAACAAAAAGAGGCTTTTTTAATAAATGCAGAAGGAGCTTACAGCCTTGCAAAAGTCTGTAAAAAGCACAATGTGGTTTTACTACACATATCTACAGATTATGTATTTGACGGCATGGCCAAAACACCATATCAAGAACAGGATCCCACAAATCCTTTAAATGTATATGGAGCCTCTAAATTAAAAGGGGAACAACACATAGGTAATACTTGGAACAAACACTTTATTATACGCACCTCTTGGCTTTATAGCCAGTATGGACATAATTTCTTAAACTCCATGCTTGAATTTGCTAAGCAAAAAAAAACATTGACTATTACAACACAACAAAAAGGAACCCCTACCAATGCAAATGATTTGGCTCGAGTGTTAGTAAGTATCATAAAAACAGGAAATACCCGTTATGGAGTATACCATTTCAGTAATCAAGGAGAAGCCACTTGGTATGATTTTGCAAAAGCTATTTTTAAGGCAACTGGAGAAATAGATACCGTAAATCTTGCCAAAACCGAGCATTACGCTACTTTTGCAAAGCGACCCGCATATAGTGTAATGGATTGCATGAAGTTAAAAAACAATCTAGGTATTGGCCTCACAGACTGGAAGGTCAGTCTAAAACAAGTCATTAACAGTAAATAAAATTATATGTCACAAGCAAGCAATGATGAGATAGATTTAGGATATCTCCTAAATAAGATTAGAGAACTATTTAAAAACATTTCAGTAAGCATTTACAATAGCATACAATTTTGCTTAAGAAACTGGTATTTTATTGTTGGTTTATTAATTGGTGGTATTGTTTTAGGGTGTTTTTCTGAAATAGACTCAAAACCAGCAAAGAAAGCAACGCTTATCTTAAGAACAAATTTTAATACCGCAGAGTACACGTATAATGCCCTTAACACGTTAATGGTTAAGTCTAAAGCATTGGATACCGCGTTTTTAAAACAACATGGTTTTAAAACAGACTCCATTGAAATTAGTGGTATTGAAATTACACCCATGATAAACTTTAAGGATATTACTGAAAATTTTGACAAAAATGAAAGGGTACTTGAAGCATTGCTGAGAAACCTTCAGTTTAAGGATGAAGAAGCCGTATCAAACTCATTTTATTCGGGGTATAAATTTCACCAAGTTAATTTTGTAATGTCAAACCATGCAAATGAAATAACATTAAAAAGAGCTTTAGCATACTTAAACAATAATGAAATAATACAACGAACGGCACAAAACGGGAAACAAGTATTAGAAGATAATATTGTAATGAATGACTTCTCGATTAAACAAATAGATGCAACGATATCAAAATACAACCAAAACACCTTTATGGGGTCTACTTCAGGACAGCTTGTGGTTGTAGACAAAAACTTTAGTTATAGTGGTGTGCTGATGGAAAAAGCTAAATTACAGAAAGAGAATACCCGCTTAAAAAACGAATTAGTATACGCAGATAGTGCAATTATTCAAATAAATAATCCAAATATTGTAGAAGAAAGCAGACCTATATACACTATGAAATATGTATTATATCCACTATTTTTTGTGTTCCTGTTTTTTGTTTTTAATTGGTTTTCTAGAGTTTATAAAAAGGCAAAAGCGTATTCTATTATAAAAAACCAATAGCACACATTGATTTTTTTACAATTTCTAAAAAAGCACATTTCCTTGCTGTTAATGATAGCGGGGGCAGGAAGTATTTTTTTAGTAAATATTGTTTTAAAAGCAACCCTAAGCGATTTCCAATATGGAGAATATTCCATATTTATCACTTTTATACAAGTGTGTATCTCTTTTGGTTTTCTAGGCTTAGAGCAGGTGTTTTTAAGGCTCTCTGAGGTTTCAAATAAGCAAGAAATACTAACAGATAAAAAATTATTGAGGCTAACCTTTGGCGTGGGCTTTCTATTTAGTTTATTGTTTAGCCTTGTTTTTTCAAACATATTTTTAAAAATTGAAATAGCTATTTGGCTGCTATTGTTGATGACTTTTAGCACATCACTGATGATGTTTTTATATAATGTTGTACGGCTAAAAAAACAATTTGTTATAGCGCAATTGTTTAACAATATGTGGAAGTATATTGTACTAGTAATAACAGGTTTTCTTCTTATAAAGGGAGATGTAAACGCAAAAACACTCATAGAGATTTTTACATATGTATCTATTGGTAGCGCTGCTTTTTTTTCGATATATGTTATAAAAAACATCCCTTTTAAATTCACAAACAGCTTTTCACTTAGTGACATATACAAGTATAGTTTCCACTTTATAATTTCAATGCTAACCCTCACTATTATTGGGTTTTTTGATCGGTTTTACATCAAGGCCTTTTTTGGCTCTGTTGCCTTTGGTAACTATTTTTATTTATCGACTATTTTTTATTTCCCTTTTGCACTATTGCAAGGATATGTTGGTTTTAAAGAACTGGTCTTTTTTAAGACCAATGCTTCTTTGCCCATTTTGAAAAAAAAATTAATTCGTATTAATTTTCTTTCTTTAGGGATTGCCGTTGTTATTTTCGGGACGTCATATGTATTAAACAAACTACAGATCATCCCTACAATAAATTTTAATGCTAGTACTACTATTATTTTCATTTTAATGGCCCTTGGGGTTTTGCGTATAAATTATAGCATGCTCTCCTCTGTTTTGGGAGCTACGGGATCTATTAAAATAATAAGAAATGCAAACATACAGTCTTTGGCATGTATCCTTATAATAGTTGCCGCAGGCTCAAACTACCTTATAAGTGTTGAGGCTGTTGCTTTTTGTATCTTGCTTGTCTGGATTTCCAGAATAGCGATATGGTACTATAATGCAGTAAGACAATTAAAAATAGATACAATATGATATACGAAATTCAGTTGTGGGTGTTTTCCTTTTTAAAAGCAATTCCGGGCCGTATTGGGTGCGGGCTTAGAAATCTATTGTTGCCTTATAAAAACGGCGCTAAGGTCCTTATCTGGAGCCACACCCATATAGATTCTCCAAGCAAACTTACTTTAGGTAATAATGTGTCTATTAACAGAGGATGTGTGTTGCATGCTGGAGGTGAAATTGAAATTGGAAATGACGTATTAATAGGCCCGGGAGTTACAATTTACAGCCAAAATCACAACTTTGAGGACAGCTCAATGCCTATTGTTGCCCAAGGCTATACATGCAAAAAAGTAATCATTGGCAACAATGTTTGGATTGCAGCAAACGCAACCATACTTCCTGGTGTTATAATTGAAGACAATTGTGTTATTGGAGCAAATACGCTTGTAAATAAAAACATAGAAAAAGGATCTTTAGTGGTTGGTAACCCATGTAGGGTAATCAAAAAAATAGGGGCTAATGATTAAACAAAAACTCATTAGCTTTACTAAAAGTCCAAAGTCATTGGTGGCTTTGTTGCTTATTTTCTTTGCGGGAGATGTTTTGGTTAAGCTATGTGTTTATGCACACTTTGATTTTCATAATTTTAGTGCAATTACCAGGGGCTTATTTTTTTTACTGAGTATCTTGATAAGTTTTGTATCCTTAACAAAATTTAGAAAAAGGATGCTTTTGTTTCTATCTGTACTCACGCTTTTGTTTTTTGTAGGCCAATATACTTTTTTGCCCAGCGGTCTTGAGGAGCATCTCTTTAAAAACTTTATATTTCACTCTAGATATCTATTTATCTTTTCAATACTTCTGTTTTATGATGGTCTGGACGCTATACCAATAAACAAAAGTGTACTAAAAACCTTTGAGTGGATTATTGTTATAAACACCTTAGCTATTTTTGGAGGGTTTATATTAGATATAGACATGCTAAGCTCCTACCAAGGCGATCGGTTTGGGTTTAATGGTTTTTTTATAGTACCAAGTATAGCTACTTTCTTTTATGCGATATCTTTGAGCTATCTGGCTTTCAGCCTAAAGAAAAACAACCAATATAAAGTATTTTTTATGGCCGTTTTGATTGCCTGCCTATTGGTTGGCACAAAAGCCTTATTGCTCTTTGTAGCCGCTAGTTTGGCGCACCTATTTTTAATACACAAAATGTACTTGCGCAAAAAGTTTTATGTTTTACTAGCAGCATCTGGAGCTTTACTGATTTTATTTAGAGAACCCTTGCAGGCATTTTTTAAAAAAACATTTGCTGTTTTATTAAATGTATATCAAGAAAGCGGATTTATTACCATGGTAACCTCTTACAGAAATATAAACCTAAAAACAGACCTTGTTAACATGGCAGATGCGCATTGGAGTTTTGTAAACTATCTTGTGGGAGGTACAAACTTCACAAAATACAGGGTTGAGTTTGACTTTATAGACGTGCTCCTTTTCTTCGGGATTGCAGGGGGAGGTCTATATTTGATATATTACTTTAGGTACATTATTAGGTTCTCTGAGCTAACGCGCTTTGGTAAAATTCAAATAGGATTTTTACTGGGGATTGGTTTTTTATCTGGCACCTTTTTTAATAATGCCCCTGTTGCTCTTTACACCATAGTATTAGTTACATTTTTTTCAATTAAAAACAAGAAAATGCTGAACTCGAAAAACACAAACCTATGACGTATGTAGTTTTTTCCATTTTGTGTCTACTTAACTTTTCTCTGGGTATCATATCTGTTTTAAAATTTAAGTATAACAACCTGGCATTAAAACTCTTTTTTGTTATCACCATACTTGCTCCCCTAGGGAAATTAACAACAAAGTTTCATACCAATTGGCAAATCTCATCCTACTACCTGTTTTTTATAGGTTGTTTTTTGGTCTTTCTTTTAAAGCTGTTAAGCAACAACAAATTTAAAAAGCAAACCATTGCCACCCTTGTAGTCACTTTAGGAACACTCCTAATTTTAGGCATCCACTATTTTTTAATTGGAGATAAAGACGTTACGCTAACAAACATATTAAAAGACATAAAACCGTATCTAACCATTTTGTTGGCGATCCCGTTTTTAGAGGTCTATAAGTCAAGATTGGGGCAAATATTAACAAGAAAATTTATAAATACTATTTTACTGATAAACCTTGTAATAACAACTGTCTTTTTCTTTTTAATGCTACAGTTTGATTTGCATTTACTATTAACAGATGATCCTTATTTTACCTTTGAGGAGGTTCGTTTGGAAACTCTAGGGATCTTTTTTGGAGGCTTTTATTTGTTTTATTTAGTAATAAAAGACAAAAAGCCAACACTCAAAGAAATTGTGATTTCCGGGGTGCCACTATTTTACACAGGTAACAGAACCATGATTTTTGCCTTTATTTTGGTGATGTTTGTTGTGTACGTTTCAAAACTAACTTTTAAAAAAATACTTTTACTAATCTCTGGTGGTATTTTAAGTTTCGTGTCTTTAGGTTATTTGGTTGTCACCGCCACAGAAAATTCTCCCATCTACAGGATAAAAAAATTGTTTGAAGATGAATATATCAGCGAATCTTTTGCCACTCGATTTTCGCCCTTTATAAATGCTATTTCAGATTTTTCTTTTTTAAACTTTATAGTAGGAAAAGGAGTAGGATTAACCTTTTATATAAAGTGGTTTGTTTGGCGATCAGAGATAGATAATTACAATGTGTATCTAGATAGTCTTTACCTGACCCTCTATGCTAAATACGGTGTATTTTCTATCTTGTTTTTTGTGATATTCTACTTGTATTTAAACTCCTACAGAAACATTAAGGCGAGCAACTATTATTATTTATTATTTGTTTTAATTGCCATTACAAACTCCTTTTGTTATCAATTTAATTTTTTATGGTTTCTAATAATTATAGCGGCTCCATATAATGTCGACAACAATAGTATGGCAATACAAAGTCAAAACAAGACCCCTTAAAGGTGTTTACAACTCCCCATTTAAATTGGTGGCTTGCTTATCGTTTTGAAGCTGAAAACTAATACAAATTAGAAATACAAACAGTACAATTCCGTGATGTCTCTCAAGCATAGACTCTGTTTGAAACACAAGCAAAGAGCTCAATACAAAAAGAATTCCGAGAAAATTTCTATCTCTTATAAACACAACCAACGCATAACCAAAAATAGCCAGTAAAACCACAACACCAATAAGGCCTAATCCTCCATAGGTTTGTATAAATTGGTTATGAGCATTGTATTTGCGCTCTGCATAGGTGTCAAGGCCAAGGTTTGTGTAGGCCTTATAAATTTCATCATTGGCATCTCCAATTCCATTTCCAAGCAAAACGTTATTGTTTGACTCTATGGCTGCTTTAAATTGCTGAAGTTTATTTAATCCGTCATTAAACTCATTGCCGTTGGCGTAGGTAAAACCAAATACTTGTTGAAATCTGTAACGCGTAATTCTTACATTATATCCTATAAAAAAGGTAAGTCCGTAGAGCAGTAATAGGTAGATTACACCAGTTTTTAATTTCTTTTTAGTAAAGAAATAATATATAATGGCTCCATTAAAAAGTAAAAATAAAACCACTATAGGGAGCCTGGAGGATAGATGAAAAATGAAAAAACTCAAATACGCAATCAAGGCAACCAATACCATTTTTAATTTGACGGTTTTAGCTTTTAGTAACAAGTGAAGAAAAACAATAATAGCTATTAAAACAAAATAAGCGTAATAGGTACTATGAATACCAACAGTGTCTTGAGAGAGACTTAGATAAGAGTATTCATTATTAAATATATTGAATAAAACATCATTGTTTTCATACAGTTTTATCAGAACTTTGGTGTGAGAAAACAAACACAAAAAAACCATGAAACTGGCAAAGTAATGCAGTATGGTATGGTACTGTTTTTTTACAATTGGCAGGGTTGAGAAAATAAAGGGCAGCAATATAAAAGGCAGGAATTTATTTACATACTTAAAGGCTCTTGATGTGTTATCTGAATACAAAACACTGAACAGCGCTACTAGAAAATACGCAATAAATGGTGTAAATTTTTTAAAGGTATTAAGACTAAAACTACGGTGAGTAGCCTGAAAATAAATACTGTAAAGGGTTAACAATATAATAGATATACTATTAATGTTATTTTTAAGGGGTAGACTAATAACAAAAAACAATAGTAGCCCTAAGGGTAAAAATTGTTTGTTTATTTTAGGGAAAACAGTCATAGATTAATGTAGTTTTGCAAAGCTATAGTTTTATTTTTATAAACTTACGATAAACAATTCATTTGAAAGTTCTTCACGTATTATATCAATCTTTGCCTCAAGTTTCTGGTTCTAGTATTAGAAGCAGAGATATCATGCTATCTCAAAAAGAGGTTGGTATTGAAGTATTGGCAATTACCGCTCCTTTTCAAAATTCAATTTCTAAAAAAGGGCTAGACATCATTGATGATATCACATATATTAGAACGTCTCGAAATTCAAAAAATTCTATAACAGATCTTCGAAAAGGTGTTTTACAAAGAATCTATCGGGTCTTCTCTATATTGATCTTTTCTCAAAAACTTTTCAGTACAATTAAAAAGGAAAAACCAGATGTGCTTCATGCCCACGCTATGTTTTTCTGTGCCATACCATCACTGATATTGGGTAAGTTGTTTAATATTCCGGTGGTGTATGAGTTTAGATCACTCTGGATGTATCAAAAAACTAATTCAAGAAACAAGGGTTTTATTAATAAAAAAATTGAAATATTTCTGATTCACGTAGAAATTTTCTGTCTTAAAAAGGCAGCCCATGCTGTAATTTTAAATGAAAATTTAAAAGAATTTATTTTTTCAAAAACAAACAAGCCTTTCAAAAACACCATAATCAATAATGCCGTAAATACTTCTTTAATTAATGTGCTAAAAGCCTCTATTACGCCAATAAATAGAAAAGATTTTGTTTTTGGTTATGTAGGAACAATAACAGAATATGAGGGATTAGAGTTTTTAATACACACCTTTCAGGAGTTGTATGATGATGGTTTTAAGCACAAACTTGTTATTTATGGTAAAGGTGTGAATAAGCAAAGTGTCCAGGATCAAATAATCGCAAGAAGCGATATCAATACAATATCCTACATGGGAGCCATCGCCCCATCAGAGGTATACAAGGCCTTTTCAGAAATTGATGTGATTATAAACCCAAGGTTAAACACGCCAAAAACAAACTCTGTGACTCCTTTAAAACCACTTGAGGCTATGGCCTACGAAAAGCTTTTTATTGGCAGTGATGTGCAAGGAATTAAAGAAATAGTCCCACAAGGAACTGGATTTTTATTCTCTAGTGAAAATAAAAATGATTTAAAAAAAGTGGTGAAAAAAGTGGCAAGTCTATCTCCCCAAGATAGAGATAGCCATAAAAAAGAGGCACTAAATTTTGTGGTCTCCCATAAAAGCTGGTTGCAAAACGCTGCAAAATACAAGGAAATTTATACCTCGTTGTCTATATAAAGCTGTCTAAATTAGAAATAAAAGTTCTAATGACAGATTTTATTGGAGTTGTTGTTTAAAACCTATATTTGTTTTTTCTTTAAAGCATATTTTGACAAAAAACAGAATCCACATACTAAACACCTTTATTGACAACCTATCAATGCAGGAAACGTTGCAATTGATACAAAAAAGCATAGCCTCAAAAACACAGCTGCACCATGTGGTTGTAAATGCAGGAAAACTTGTGGCCATGCAAAAAGACCAACAGCTTCGTGAGAGTGTCAATAGCAGCAACCTTATTAATGCAGATGGACAAGCTGTGGTCTGGGCTTCAAGGCTCTTAAAAAAACCACTTAAGCAGCGCGTAGCTGGCATTGATTTAATGCATAAATTAGTGGCAATGGCTCATGAAAATAAGCAAAAAATATACCTTCTTGGGGCAAAACAAAAAGTGGTTGAAAAAGTAGCAAAAACCTATGCAAATCAATATAGCCAAGAGCTTGTTGCAGGGTATAGAGACGGGTATTTTTCTCCCCAACAAGAGGTGCAAATTGCAACAGATATAGCCCAAAGCGGTGCCCAATTATTATTTGTTGCCATTAGCTCTCCCATGAAAGAAAACTTTTTATACAAACACCGAGATATTTTACAAGGGGTGCATTTTATTATGGGCGTTGGTGGTAGTTTTGATGTGGTTGCTGGCCTCACAAAACGAGCTCCTTTATGGATGCAAAATGCAGGGCTAGAATGGTTTTACAGAT
The DNA here is from genome assembly GCA_943789105.1 of uncultured Ulvibacter sp. Lineage (GTDB taxonomy): Bacteria > Bacteroidota > Bacteroidia > Flavobacteriales > Flavobacteriaceae > Patiriisocius. The sequence continues at coordinate 59,363 of CALSSW010000002.1, forward strand.
TTGCACAAGAGCCAAAAAGAATGTGGAAAAGATACCTTGTGGGCAACACCACCTTTATTTATTTAGTTCTTAAAGAAAAATTTAAAAAGGCCTAAGGCTATTTGCCTTTTGTTGATTACCTTGATACCTTTAATGGCCTTAGAAATATTATGAGAATTTTACTTGCTTCCATATACCCTTTTGCGTTTATGCTATTATTTGTCATCATCCCCTTTGATGATTACATACGCGCTTTGCCCAATATTTTACTAATTATCCTTACCATTTCTTTTCCTGCAATCATTAAAAGAGAGCATTTTCAAAAAATCAAAAAGGTGCCCTTGTTTTTACTCTTGCTCTTCTTTGGATATATTATTATAAACAGCATTCTATCTGGAAGGTTTGACACAGATCTTAACATCCTAAAAAAAATTGCCATCGCCATTGGGCTTGTTGTTTTATACCTCCCAATCCAGTATGATAGAAAGGTTCAAAAGGCTGTTATTTTCTCTTCTATTGCAGCCATTGTATTCTCTATAATTAGTATTGTATATAGCGCCAACACCAATGCAAATTTTGAGTTTGGAGATAGCCGCATGATGATTGAAGCCCTACTTGTAGATAGATTATACCTTGGGCTTATAAGTGTGCTTAGTGTTTTGTTTTGCTACCGCTCTATGCGTAAAACATACCATCCTCATAACGCCTATTATTTGGGGGCTATTGCTATAAATGTGTTGTTTATTGTATTGGTGGTCTCTAAAATTGCAAGTATTGTACTGTTTTGTTTGCTTTTAATTCGACAAGCATATGGAGGTAAAAAAAGCATGCGTATTGCAATTGCTACAGCATTTGTAGCTGTTTTAGTAGCGGGCTTGTTTTTTCTAAAGTCTCAGCAAGAAACAAGCGCGGGGCCTGTTTCTTTTTCAACATTTTTAAATAAAAACTTTGGAGCCTCAAACACCTCTCAAACTAGACTCATAACTTGGAAGTGCAGTATGGATGTGTTGCAAAATAGCACCATAGGGCTTACCGGAATTGGTTTTAAAGCCACCAAAGACAAGCTAGTTGATTGTTACCAAACTACAATAAAGAGCCCAGAAAAAAAAGAAGTGTTTACCTCTCAGCGCTATAACAGCCACAATCAATTTTTAGATATTTTACTCAGCACCGGGTTTGTAGGGCTGTTTTTGTTGTGTCTGTTTTTAATCTGGAGTTTTATGAAAAACAGGGAGCACTTTTTTCAAACCGCTATTTTATGCACCTTTATAGCCTATGGTCTGGTAGAAAACATATTTCATCGCCAAATAGGAGCCTATTATGTGGGGCTAATACTTATCATTGTATTGTCAAACAGCTCCTACAAACAAATCGATGTTCCAAAAGAGGTCTAAAAACCTAGTAAAGTGTATTTTTGCAATACTTAAGAGACGGGCAAAATCTCAAAAAACAACAGTACATTCTGCATGTTGTAGAATAACATATATATGAAAAAAACAGTTTTAATTACAGGTGCAGCAGGTTTTTTAGGGTCCCACCTTTGTGATAAATTTATCGCAAAAGGGTATAAGGTTATTGCCATGGACAACCTTATTACCGGAGACAAACGTAATATAGAGCATCTGTTTAAATTGGAAGATTTTGATTTCTACCACCATGATGTTACAAAATTTGTACATGTGGCTGGAGAGGTAGATTATATTCTGCATTTTGCATCTCCTGCAAGCCCCATAGATTATTTAAAAATCCCTATACAAACTCTTAAAGTAGGATCACTAGGCACCCATAATTTATTAGGACTAGCCAAAGAAAAAAATGCGCGCTTTATGATTGCATCTACCTCTGAGGTCTATGGAGATCCTTTGGTACACCCTCAAAAGGAAACCTACTACGGAAATGTAAACACTATTGGCCCGCGCGGGGTGTATGATGAGGCAAAACGTTTTCAAGAATCAATCACGATGGCCTACCACCGTTTTCATGGTATGGAAACTCGTATTGCTAGAATATTTAACACCTACGGCCCTAGAATGCGCCTTAATGACGGGCGTGTTATTCCGACTTTTATAGGCCAAGCACTTCGTGGAGAAGATTTAACAGTGTTTGGAGACGGTATGCAAACCAGAAGTTTTTGTTATGTAGATGACCAGATAGAAGGGCTATATAGGCTGCTTTTAAGTGATTATAGTGATCCTGTGAACATTGGAAATCCTCAGGAAATTACAATACTAGATTTTGCAAAGGAGATTATTAAATTAACCGGTACACAGCAAAAAATAGTGTATAAAGAATTACCTAAAGATGATCCTCTGCAGCGCGAACCAGACATTACACTCGCCAAAGAACTTTTGGGGTGGGAGCCTAAAATGTCTAGGGAGCAGGGCATGAAAATTACCTTTGAGTATTTTAAGGGCTTAACAAAAGAAGAACTCTTTAAAAGTGAGCATAAAGATTTTTCACAACACATAAGGTCTTAAGGTATATGATTTTTAAAAGAGGTAGATATTCGGGGTTTTTAAGGCCCATATCCTATGGTATAGATTTACTTGTAATTCATTGCCTTGCCTTTTTGTTATTTGAAGAAAGTGCTGCATTTACAAACTATGTCTTTTACATGTCTATTGCCTGGATAGGTAGCTCTATCTCTCTTGGTTTTTATGAGATTTATAGGTTTACTAAATTTAGTAATATTTTAAACCTGGCTATTAAACAAACCTTAGTTTTTTTACTGTTGGCTTTTGCGTTTTTTGGTTTCTACTCAGAGTTGCAAAAGCCTGCTATTGCTATTTTAAAATATGTAGTGATGGTGATGGGAGTGGTGTTTTTAATCAAGGTTTCTATTTATTATTTGCTCAAAAAATACAGGCGTTTGCTTGGCGGGAATCTCAGAAGAGTAGTAATTCTTGGAGCCAATGATAAAACAAAAGAGCTAGAAAACTTCTTTACTCAAAATACTGAATACGGATACGCTCTTGTAAAAAGATATGACGTACAGCAAGATAAAGAGCAATTCCTTGAAGGAATTTTCAAAGAAATATCTAACAGTAATGTGGATGAGATTTACGCCTCTGTTAATGCTCTTAGTGATAGTTGTATGGCAAAAGTTATAGATTTTGCAGACAACAATTTAAAAGTTTTAAAATTTCTGCCAGACAACAAAGAGATTTTTGGCAAGAAACTTGACTTTTCATATTATGGATACCTACCCATATTATCGCTAAGAAAAATACCCACAGATGAACCTTTTAACAAATTCATAAAACGAGCTTTTGACATCTTTTTGTCTTTGCTTGTTATTATTTTTATTGTTTCCTGGTTAACTCCCTTACTTGGTATTTTGATTAAACTAGAATCTAAAGGGCCTGTTTTTTTCAAGCAAAAAAGAAACGGTTTAGTCTATAAAGAGTTTTACTGTTATAAATTTAGGTCTATGACGCCAAGTTTAACCGCAGATTTACATCAAGCAACCAAAGGAGATACTAGGGTCACAAAAGTGGGCCGTATTATTCGTAAAACCAGCATGGACGAATTACCTCAATTTATAAACGTACTCAAGGGAGATATGTCTGTGGTGGGCCCAAGACCTCATATGGTAAGCCATACCCACATGTATGCAGAAAAAATAGACAAATTCATGGTGCGCCACTTTGTAAAGCCTGGCATTACAGGTTTGGCCCAAGTAAGTGGGTATAGAGGAGAGGTTGAGACAGACACAGATATTATTAACAGAGTAAAGTGTGATATCTTTTATCTAGAAAACTGGTCTATTGTGTTGGATCTTAAAATTGTCTTTAAGACCGTTTATAACGCCATTAAGGGAGAAGAAAAGGCCTACTAAAGCTATTTTGAATAGCACCGCTTTATTTTAAAACACCTAGTAACATCTGTTTGCAAACGGCTAATAATTACTATCTTTAACTGATGGAAAAGACTTGTCCAGAGTGTGGGGGTAAAATTATGGGGCGCGCAGATAAAAAATTCTGTAGTGATGGCTGCCGTAACTCTCACAACAACAGCTTAAATAAAGACAGCAGTAACCTGGTTAGAAATATAAACAACCGGTTGCGCAAAAATTACCGCACCTTAAAAATGCTCAATACCAAAGACAAGACCAAGGTAAAAAGAGAAAAGCTGATAAAGCATCAATTTAACTTTAAGTACTTTACATCAGAGTATGTTACAAAAACAGGATCTGTCTATCGTTATGTGTATGATCAAGGGTATTTGGAGTTAGAAAATGACTGGATTTTACTTGTCAAGGTTGATATTACAATCTAAACAACGTTCTTGGTTGTCTTTTACTTTAATTTTAAAGATATTACATCATGAAATACATTAGTGACTTAACTTCGTTTGTTGTTGTGTTATTGTTGGTTTGGCTAAGCTTTGATAGCTTGTTACCCTCTAAGGCAACGTTAGCCACTGCTCCAGATACAGAGTTCTCTGCACAGCGCGCACTAGTTCCTCTTGTGGAAATTGCAAATGCGCCACACTACCACGGCACCGATGAGCATACCCGTGTACGGGGTTTTATTGTCTCTGAGCTTGAAAAACTTGGGCTACAAACACAGCTTCAAGAGGCGTTTGTTTTAAGCAATAACAATAAGAGACTTGTAAGGCCAAATAACATTGTTGCCAGGTTAAAAGGAACAGGTACAGGAAAGTCTCTGGTGCTTTTATCTCATTATGATAGCGCTCTGGTACCCTCTTTTGGAGCAAGTGATGCGGGAAGCGGTGTGGCAACTATTTTAGAGGGTTTGCGCGCCTATAATGCCAGTGGTAAAAAACCGATCAATGATATTATTGTAGTTTTTACAGATGCAGAAGAGATAGGTTTGGTTGGGGCCTCCCTTTTTGTAGACAAACATCCTTGGGCAAAAAACGTTGGTCTTGTGCTTAACTTCGAAGCGCGTGGTAGTGGTGGGCCTAGCAATATGATTGTAGAAACCAATGGCGGAAACACCAATCTTATTAAAGCCTTTGCAGCAGCAGATGTTTGCTATCCTGTAGCATCCTCTTTGATGTACAGCGTATATAAAATGCTTCCAAACGATACAGACTCCACCGTTTTTAGAGAAGACGGTGACATAGAGAGTATGTTTTTTGCCTTTATCGATGACCACTATGACTACCACACTGCCAATGATACGGTAGAAAATTTAGATATAGAAACTTTGCAACACCAAGGAAGTTATTTGCTTCCATTGCTACACTATTTTGCAGTTTCAGACCTAAGCACCCTAAAGGCATCGGATGATTCGGTATATGTAAACATGCCCTTGGTAACATTTATGTACTATCCATTTTCATGGGTTTTGCCAATGCTTTGTCTTGCCTTTATTTTATTTTTTGTAGTCTTAGGATATGGCTTGTCAAAACACAAGCTAAATCTAGGTGGTCTATTAAAGGGTTTTTCTCCACTACTACTATCTCTTTTAATTTGTGGAGTCCTTGGTTTTTTTGGTTGGAAATTACTCACCAACATATACCCGCAATACCAAGAAGTACAGCATGGGTTTAAATATAATGGGCATGCCTATATCGGGTTTTTTGTAACCCTTTGTTTAGCTATTTTATTTAAGATGTACCGCTATTTTGGAAAACGCAACAGTGTTGTAAATCTAGTAGCGGCACCCCTTTTTTTATGGCTAGTTGTTAATGTGCTTGTAGGGATATTTTTAAAGGGAGCTGCGTTTTTTATAATTCCTGTGTTTTTTGGACTCCTTAGTTGGTTTTTACTTTTAAAATTTAAAACTCCTAGCCTAATTGGCATGGCACTACTAGCTGCTCCTGGGGTGTTTTTATTTGCGCCTTTAATCCAGTTTTTCCCTGTCGGGTTGGGCTCAGACCATATTGTTATTAGTTGTGTGTTTACTGTATTATTGTTTGGATTATTACTCCCTATTTTTGGGTTTTATAGACTTAAAAAACTGTTGTCTTACCTGTTTTTAGGATTGGCATTGGTGTTTTTTATAGTCGCCCATACCCAGAGTTCTTTTTCTGAAATACGCCAAAAGCCAAATAGTTTATCTTACTATAATAATCTAGATACCAAAAAGGCCTATTGGGTAAGCTATGATAAGATGTTAGACCCCTGGACAAAGCATTATTTGGGGGGAGATCCAAAACCCGCATCAGCGTATATTGAGAGTGCGGCAGGAAGCAAATACAACACAAGTTATAGCTTTGCTGCAAAGGCGCCGGTTGTGGCCATTCCAGAATTTAAACTAACAATTAACCACGATAGTATCCATGAAGGCATGCGAAGGGTTGGTTTTACCATATCCCCAAAAAGAGATGCCCATCAAATACGCCTATACACAGACAAGGAAGTTATTTTTTCGTCCCTGCAATTTAATGGGGTGAGCGTTCCTATGAGTGATACTTTAAAACAAGGCACTTTAAACAGAGCAACCGATGAACTATTAAGATACTACATTGCAGACTCAGATTCTCTGAAAGTGTCTTATAGCTTGCCAGAGAATGAGCCTTCACCGACTTTTAAGGTGCTTGAATACGGTTTTGATTTAATGAGCAATCCCCTGCTTAGTGTAAAAGCAAGAGCAAAAAACATGATGCCTAAACCCTTTATAAATACAGATGCTGTAATCAATAAAAAATCATTTAGTATTCAAAAAGAGAAATACATACAAGACTCCTTACAATAATTTTAAAATTTCAGCTTGAAAAAAACAATTGCAATTGCAGGGTTAGGTTGGTTAGGGAAACCCCTAGCCCAACACCTTTTATTTTCAGGATACACCGTAAAAGGTTCTGTGACCTCTCAAAGAAAAGCCACGGTCCTAAAGGAAAGTGGCATTGACACCTATGTAATTAATAGCACAGAAGACGGCCTGTACGGCGCCGCTCAAGGCTTTCTAAAACAGGTAGACACCTTGGTTATAATGATTCCACCTGGTCTTAGAAAAAATACTGGGGCAGATTATGTCTTAAAAATGTCTCATTTTTTGTCTGAAATTTTAAAATCTAAGGTGGACAACATTATTTTTATAAGCAGTACTTCTGTTTATAATGATGCCCAAGGAACAGTAACAGAAAAACAAGTGCCCTTGCCAAAAACCCAGGCGGCAAAGCAATTATTTCAAGTAGAGCAGTTGTTTTTTAACGCCCCTGGAATTAAAACAACTATTGTGCGATTTGGAGGGCTCATAGGGGGCGCTAGACAGCCTGTAAAATACCTTGCGGGCAGAACAGATTTAGATGGCGGTACTGCGCCGGTAAATCTTATTCACAAAAAAGATTGTATTGGCATTATCGCTAGTATTATAAAGCAGGATGCATACGGGCATATTTTTAATGCTGCGCACCCAAATCACCCAAAGAAAAAAGAGTATTATACTCAAAAAGCAAAGGAATTGGATCTCATTGCTCCAAGGTATTCAAAATCAAAAGATGACATGCCAAGCAAACAGGTTGATTCTATACATCTAGAGGCTATTATTGGGTATCGCTTTAAAGAGTCGCTTTAAGATTACTTGTTATCTGAGGAGGATTTATAATCCGAATACAATCGCTTTTTGAGTACCTGCTTTTCTTTACGTTCGTTATTTTTTACGCTATTATCCTGAGTATCTTTTTCAAATTTTTCATTGATTTGGATTATCAAATTTGCAGTTGCCAAATTCATCTCAACTATAGCTTTCTGCATTGCCAAGGTGTCTAACCTGTCCTTATTAGCTAGTTGTTTTACGATAGCCGCTCTTGTCTTGGTAATGATAACCCTAGCGTAAATGGGCTGGGTATATAAAGTGTCTGGAATGTTTTTTGTTAAGGAGTCCAACCTTGAAACAAGAAGGTTACTGCGTTGTTGAATTGTTTTTAAACTTGCTTGATTAATAGCTAAAACCTCTGTAATAAGATCTTCAAAAACAGGCCATTTAGAAATATAATTTTCAGAACTCTCAGAAAAATCTGGCAACATAGTATCTGCTTGACCAAATAATTTAGTGTCATCAACTTGATCTATCTGGAGGCTGGAGGCTACTGGTTGATTGTCTATGCAGCTCAATAGAACGAACAGCAGACAGATGCTAGAAAAAAAAAGAAATTTCAGTTTCATAAAAAATGTAATTACCACAAATATACCTTTTCTCTCACAAAGGGCTATTTTCGAGTGTATCTTATTGGCGGTAAATAGTGCTATATTTACATGAAATATTGACTCTTTAGTATGGAAAAAAGAATTTTAATCATTGGCGCTTCTGGACAAATTGGTAATGAGCTTACTATGTACCTCAGGGATATATATTCAAATCAAAATGTAATTGCTAGTGATCTTCGAGAAGCTAGTAACCAAGTTATGGAAAGTGGGCCTTTTGAAATCCTTGACGCCATGGATGCCCGTGCTATAGAAAAAATAGTAACAGACTATAACATTACAGATGTCTATTTAATGGCAGCGATGTTAAGTGCTACTGCAGAGAAATATCCAATCAAGGGCTGGGACTTAAACATGAGCTCACTGTTTAATGTATTAAATCTAGCCAAGGACAAGAAAATTAAAAAAGTTTTTTGGCCCTCGAGTATCGCTGTTTTTGGCCCTACAACACCCAAAACCAACACGCCACAACACACCATTATGGAGCCCGCAACAGTCTATGGAATTAGCAAGCAAACCGGAGAGCGTTGGTGTGAGTATTACCACAAACGATATGGAGTGGATGTGCGCAGTATTCGCTATCCTGGACTAATTAGCTATAAAACTCCTCCAGGGGGAGGTACCACAGATTATGCCATTGAAATCTTCCACAAAGCCTTAAAAGATAAAAAATACACCTGTTTTTTAACGGCTCAAACCACATTGCCTATGATGTTTATGGATGATGCAATTAGTGCCACTGTCAATATCATGCTAGCTCCATCACAAAAAATAAAAATAAGAAATGCCTACAATCTTGCAGCATTGAGCTTTAATCCGCAAGAGCTTGCCGCAAGCATTCAAAAACACATCCCAGATTTTAAAATTGAGTACCAACCAGATTTTAGACAAGCAATTGCAAATTCTTGGCCAGCAAGTATTGATGACGCTTTAGCAAGAAAAGATTGGGGATGGAAACATCATGTAGATCTTGATAAGATGACCAAAATCATGATTGATAATTTAAAATAAAACACTTTAATAAAGAGCGGTTTATTGCATAAATTAATGCGCATAAAAAAAGGCAAACGAGATGTTTACCTTTTTTTGCCCCAAATTTTACCATGAACTTAACCTACTTATGTTATGGTATAATCCAAATGTATAATTATTTTCATACTAACAAAACAACTTCTACAGGTTTTGGATAAAGTGAAATTAAAACCCGACAAACGACTTGTAAATTATGTCATTGTCAACCAATTAGTGTTTAATATGCTCTTTCTGGATTTCCTTCAAAGAAATTAACGTAGGCTCTATTGACAACTCTATTACCTCCGCTAGTTGGATAATCTCCAGTAAAGTACCAATCTCCTAAATTTTTAGGACACGCCTTATGCAAATCATCTACAGACTGAAATATCAATTTTACTTTGGTAGAAACCCCCTCTTGAGTAATAATTTGTGCAATCTTGTCAGATATTTGCTCATCTGTAAAAGGAGCGTATAGGTCTTTAACATGATTAATTACCTCGGTATCCGCAAGCTCAAGTTGCTTTTTACACTTATGGTAAATCTCCTCAATAATTACATCTGTACCGTTGTCTTTATGCAACTCTATGGCTGCGTTAAAAGCAACAAGTTTTTCCAACCTAGCCATATCAATTCCATAACAATCTGGATAGCGTATTTGAGGGGCAGAAGACACAACTACTATTTGTTTTGGTTGTAAACGATCTAACATGCGTAAGATGCTTTTCTTTAAGGTGGTGCCCCTTACAATACTATCATCTATAATCACCAAATTATCAGTAGCCTTAACAACACCATAGGTAACATCATACACATGTGCTACCAAATCATCTCTACTGCTATCATCTGTAATAAACGTACGTAGCTTAACATCTTTTATGGCTATTTTCTCTGTGCGTATTTTACAAGCCTGTATTTCACGTAGGCGCTCTGGGGTAAGGGTATTTACCTCTTTTAAAATAGCAGCATTTTTTTGTTTGTTAAGCTCGTTTTGCGCAGCGTCTAGCATTCCGTAAAAAGAGGTCTCTGCAGTATTTGGTATGAAAGAGAAAACACTGTTTTCTGTGTCATGATTAATGGCAGATAAAACTTTAGGCATAATCAGTCTACCAAGCTCTTTACGTTCTTGATAAATTTCGGCGTCACTCCCTCGAGAAAAATAAATACGCTCAAAAGAACAACTCTTTCGCCTTAGTGGGGTTAGTATCTCTGAAATACTCATGCCTCCATCCTTTTTAAGAATTAGGGCATTTCCAGGGTCAATTTCTTTTACATCCTCAAAGCCAACATTAAAAACAGTTTGTATCACAGGGCGCTCACTGGCCACAACAACAACCTCATCATCTTTATAATAGTATGCCGGGCGTATGCCTGCTGGATCACGTAATACAAAAGCGTCTCCGTGTCCTAAAAGTCCTGCCATGGCATAACCACCGTCCCAGTTTTTTGCAGACTTTTTTAGCATCTTCTCTATATTAAGATTCTCAATAATATGAGCAGAGGCTTCCATCTTAGAGAGCCCTTTCTTTTTTGCTCTCTTATAAAGCTTTGCAACACCTTGGTCTAGGAAATGACCAATGTTTTCTAAAATGGTAATGGTGTCTGCTTTTTCTTTAGGGTGCATTCCTAGATCAATTAAATTCTGGAATAACTCTGTGGTGTTGGTCATATTAAAATTTCCAGCAATAATAAGATTGCGATGCATCCAGTTATTTTGTCTTAAAAAGGGATGTACCGTCTCTACACTATTTCCGCCAAATGTTCCATAACGCACATGCCCTAACATAAGCTCCCCTATGTAAGGAATCTCTTTTTTCTGGGCAGCAACGTCGTCTTTAATCCCTGGATTTTTTTCAAACTCTGCATTGATACGGCTGTTTATTTGAGCAAAAATATCCTGTATGGGTTGGGGTTTGTTAGACCTAACTCTACTAATGTAACGCTCTCCTGGTGTTGGGTCTAATTTAATACTTGCAAATCCAGCACCGTCTTGACCACGGTTGTGCTGTTTTTCCATCATTAAATACATTTTATTCACTCCGTAAAAAGCGGTGCCGTATTTCTTTTTATAAAATGCCAAAGGTTTTAAAAGTCTAACCATGGCAATACCGCATTCATGTTTTAAGGCGTCACTCATATTGATTTCCCAGACATCTGGAAATGGTATTAATGATTAATAATTATATGTACATAAAAAACGTCCCAAAAACTGGGACGCGGTGTTATGATACTTCTATTTCGTATTGTGTCAAGCTCTTGAACTTGTGCAAGCGAGAGTCTATCTCATTTTTAGTTAAATTTTCCATGCGCTGTGTGCCAAATTTTTCTACGCAAAAAGAAGCCAAGCAAGAACCGTAAATAATGGCTCTTTTCATGCTCTCGAAGCTATAGTCACCGGTTTTTGCTAAATACCCTGTAAAGCCACCTGCAAAAGTGTCTCCGGCTCCCGTGGGGTCAAACACATCAGCTAGGGGCATTGCTGGGGCATAAAACATCTCGTCTTTATAAAAAATCAATGCGCCGTGTTCTCCTTTTTTTATCACGACATATTTTGGGCCCATCTCCATGATTATCTTTGAAGCGTTTACCAAAGAGTAGGCTCCAGATAATTGTCTTGCTTCCTCATCATTAATGGTAATAGCATCTACCTTAGAGATTACTTTTTTAAGATCATCAAGGGCTATGTCCATCCAAAAATTCATGGTGTCTAAAACAACCATTTTTGGGTCATGCATCTGCTCTATTACACTCATCTGTACCATTGGGTGCAAATTTCCTAACATAACCACCTCTGAGTCTTTGTATGAATCTGGCACCACTGGTGTAAATGTCTCTAACACATTAAGCTCTGTAGCTAGGGTGTCTCTAGAGTTCATGTCATTGTGGTACTTACCACTCCAAAAAAATGTTTTTCCCTCTTTTACAATTTCAAGCCCTTGGGTGTTGATGCCTTTGTCTTCCAGCATCTGGATATCTGTTTGCAAGAAATCTCCCCCTACTACAGACACAATAGCTGGATCTATATCAAACTGGGCGCTAGAGAGGCCAATATAGGTTGCGGCGCCACCTAAAATTTTATCGGTTTTTCCAAAAGGAGTTTCAATAGCGTCAAAAGCCACGGTTCCTACAATAACAAGTTTAGTCATACAATTATTTACAATAATTAAGGTGTAAATTTAATCAATTAAATGAGAAAAAAGAAGTTTTATTAAACAGTCTAAAACATAAATTAAATACTGAAATTTTGATGAGAAAAAAGCCCTAAAACAGGTATCCCTCTTTATTATTTTCTGCCAAAATCTGCAGGAATTTCTCCCCAGGCTTTGGTTTCCCATTTAACAATAAAAGTGCTGTAAGAATTATTTTTTAGCCATAGCTCTGCCCTAGATATAAGCTCAAAGATGACCTCATTTTTTATTGTTTTTTTTAATCTGGTATTGCACTTGTGCTTTTTCACCCAAGCAATAGCAATTCTAGAGTCAGAATAAATAATCCTGTCGCTTTTCTCTTTTTTAAGAAATGCTAAGCCATGAACAAGGGCTAAAAATTCTCCTACATTGTTGGTAGCTTGATCAAATGGCCCTTGATGAAATAACTGCCTGTGTGTTTGAGTATCTACAGCTCGGTATTCCATACGCCCCGGATTTCCACTACATGCAGCATCTACGGCAATAGAATATAGATTTGGTTGGCCATATTCGGCTTTTTGTGATGGGGTGAGAACTTTGCTTTTTCCTAGAGTTTTACCTTTATAATCTTGATAGCTTTTATTGTATGCTATTGTAGCTGCAGGCAACGATTCAAAGCTCATATACTGAGCTCCAGAGACTCCTTTAATAACGGCTTGACACTCTTTCCAGCTATGGTATATCCCTGCGGGGTTCCCAAGCCAAACAACATAATATTTTTGCTTTTTTTGTGTCATGTGGGTTAGGTTAGTGAGCTTTAATTAAAACGTCCTCAATTACCTTTGGTAGCCACTGATGCTCTAATTGCTGCACCTTGGCAGCAACATCCTGTGGAGTGTCTTGTGGGGTTAAACTAATCTTTTTCTGAAATATAACTTCCCCTTTGTCATACTGGTTATTAACATAGTGTATGGTAATCCCGCTGTAAGTTTCTTTATTTTCTACTACAGCCTTGTGCACATGGTGGCCATACATTCCCTTACCACCATATTTTGGCAAAAGGGCTGGATGTATATTTATAACCTTATTTGGGAAGGCGTCTATGATAATTTCAGGAAATTTAAGCAAAAATCCCGCCAGTACAATAAGGTCTGGTTTGTATTGTTTTAACAAAGAGAGAAGGTTCTGGGGAGCTAGCATTTCAGCTTTGGTGAAAGACAAAGCCTCTATACTAAGTGCCTTAGAACGATCTAGCACCTGGGCATTTTTATTATTTGACAGCACACATACAACCTCAGCCTGGTTTGAGTTTTGAAAATATTTTATAATATTTTGTGTATTTGTGCCATTGCCTGAAGCAAAAAGTACAATGTGCTTCTTCATAGGATTTGTTTGGGTGCTTGCAGAAGTTATCATCAATAAATATCACAAAAGTAAAGCAATAGAGATACACTTCTATTAAAAATGTTAGATTTGGTTATAGATTTTTTTTTTTAAGTGGTGTTTTAAGTTAAAATATTTTATTTTTACCGCTTAATTAAAATTTAAAAACAAAGATTATGTCAGACATTGCATCAAGAGTAAAAGCTATCATCGTAGACAAATTAGGCGTTGACGAGAATGAGGTTGTAAACCAAGCAAGCTTCACCAACGACCTAGGAGCAGATTCACTAGATACAGTAGAGCTTATTATGGAATTTGAGAAAGAATTTGATATACAAATTCCAGATGATCAAGCTGAAAACATTGCTACAGTTGGTCAAGCGGTTTCATATATTGAAGAGAACAAATAAGAAAAATTCTTTATGGAATTAAAGCGAGTTGTAGTAACAGGTCTTGGCGCACTTACCCCCATTGGAAATAATATCCAAGAATATTGGGATGCTTTAAAAAGCGGTAAAAGTGGTTGTGCACCTATTACCTATTTCGATACTGAAAAGTTCAAAACAAAATTCGCTTGTGAGGTTAAGAATTATGATCCGTTACAGTATTTCAACCGCAAAGAGGCTAGAAAATTAGACCGATTTGCTCAATACGCACTAATTTCTAGCGACCAGGCCATACAAGATGCCGCCTTAGATATGGATGCCATCGATAAATTTCGAGTTGGTGTTATTTGGGGAGCAGGTATTGGAGGTATTGAAACATTTCAAAATGAAGTAATAAACTTTTCACAAGGGGATGGAACACCGCGTTTCAACCCCTTTTTTATTCCAAAAATGATTGCAGATATTGCCCCTGGTAATATTTCAATCAAACATGGGTTTATGGGGCCAAACTATACAACAGTCTCTGCCTGTGCCTCTTCTGCCAATGCCATGATTGATGCTTTAAACTATATTCGATTGGGCCATTGTGATATCATTGTAACAGGAGGAAGTGAAGCAGCTGTAACCATGGCTGGTTTAGGCGGCTTTAATGCCATGCATGCCCTTTCTACAAGAAACGAATCGCCACAGTCTGCATCAAGGCCTTTTGATGCTACTCGTGATGGATTTGTATTAGGAGAAGGAGCTGGCGCACTGGTCTTAGAAGATTATGAGCACGCAAAAGCGCGTGGTGCAGTAATATATGCCGAAGTAATTGGTGGTGGGATGTCTAGTGATGCATATCACATGACTGCCCCACATCCGGAAGGTATTGGCGTAGAACGTGTAATGCATAATTGTTTAAATGATGCAGGTATTCAGGCCGGTGAGGTTGACGCAATAAACACACACGGTACATCAACACCTCTTGGAGATGTTGCAGAATTAAAAGCAATTAGCAACGTATTTGGTGCACATGCCAATAAAATAAACATCAACTCTACAAAATCTATGACGGGACACCTACTTGGCGCCGCTGGTGCAGTAGAAGCAATCGCTTCTATTTTATCAATGCAACACAATCTTGTGCCTCCTACAATTAATCACACTCAGGTGGATCAAAACATAGACCCTTCATTGAATTTAACACTCAATAAAGCGCAAAATAGAGAAGTAAATATTGCCATGAGTAACACCTTTGGATTTGGGGGCCACAATGCTTGTGTGCTGTTTAGAAAACTAAAGGAGTAAAACAATGGCTACTTTTAAAAACATATTTAATCCCCGTACCACTAAGGACGGGGGTTTTTTTTTAGCAATAAAAGAGCTCCTAGGTTTTAACCCTAAAGATATCGGTATCTACCGAGAAGCCTTTACCCACCGCTCCACCAACACGACCTCCACACAAGGGCATGCTCAAAACTATGAGCGCATGGAGTTTCTTGGAGACGCAATGCTAAGTGCCATTATTGCAGCACACCTTTACAATAAAGTTCCTGGGGGAGATGAAGGCTACCTTACTAAAATGAGAAGCAAAGTGGTGAGCAGAGAACACCTAAACGAATTAGGTAGAGACTTAGAACTAACAAAACATGTAAAAACAACCGTGCCCATTAGCCAGTTTGGGGTTAATATTCATGGCAATGTGTTTGAAGCCTTGGTTGGTGCTATATACCTAGACAGAGGGTACAAATACTGCGAAAAATTTATCAAAAAACGAGTAATAGAGCCCTACGTTGATATTGAAAAACTAGAAGGAAAAGTAATTAGCTACAAAAGCCTTTTTATTGAGTGGTGTCAAAAAAACAAACATCAGTTTAAATTCTCTGTTTATGAGGATACCGGAAACGAAACCCTTAAACATTTTGGCGTAAAACTAACCCTAGATAATAAACTAGTTGGGAAGGCAAGAGCAACCTCAAAAAAGAAAGGGGAAGAACAAGCTGCCAAAAGAGCTTATTATAAATTACAAGAAGCAATAGACGGTTTTAGCAAAAAAAAATAATCTATCCAGGGAGAAGCATCAATATCTTGCTACATTACTACAACATATTGTACATTAGCATAGAATTTATGGCGTCTTTTTTTATATAAACTGAAAGTATATTTACCTTTACCCACTATACCATAAGACTATGGGAACACACAAATTAGTATTGGATGATGATTTTGAAGAGGACTTCTCACTTGTCGCAATTCATTGTAGTGAAGAGCCATACAAGGTTGCCTATATCCTAAATCAATTTGCCCGTTTAAAACTACGCCGTGAAAAATCAGATTTAGCATTTACCTCCAGCGGCATAGAAATAACATTACCGCTTTTTGGATTTGAAGACCGTACAGAATACACAGGCTATAGCTTAGTGGCAAACAAATGTAAGTCTGCCGTTATTAAAACAAACAACAGTGGAGAGCTTTTTGGCAACACCACAGACAAAGAAACAATGATTACATATCTTATTCCAGAACTAAAGAAGGTAGACTACTTTTTAAAAATCCAGAGTGATTTTGACAAGCTAGGAACTAAAATATTGGTCAACCAGATTAACGAGATAAAACAAATAATCTCTGCATACCAAGTGGAACCAGAGACCCTAAAATCAAGGGAAAACCTAATATTTGACTAAATGCAACATCAAAAAAAGACCAAAATTGTAGCTACCCTAGGGCCTGCTACTGCAGATAAGAAGATTCTTAAACAAATGATTCTAGCTGGAGTTAATGTATTCCGCGTTAATTTCTCTCATGCAAATTATGAAAATGTTAAACAAGTGGTTGCTCTTATCAGAGAACTAGGAACACAGCTCAATACCTCTACTGCAATTCTTGCAGATTTACAAGGCCCTAAATTAAGAGTGGGTATGATGAAAGAGGAGGTGATTGTTCATCCAGGAGATGAAATCTCATTTTGCACCGGAGAAGAATTTGAAGGAAACTCCAAGAGAGTATACATGAACTACAACAATTTTCCTAAAGATGTTAAAAAGGGAGAACGTGTACTTCTTGATGACGGAAAACTAATGTTTGAAGTACTATCAACAGATGGAAAAGCAGAGGTAAAAACCAAAGTAATACAAGGAGGACCTTTACGATCTCGTAAGGGGGTAAATTTACCAAATACAAATATTTCTTTACCTGCACTCACTACCAAAGACAAAGAAGATGCTGTTTTTGCCATTTCTTTAGAGGTAGACTGGATTGCGCTTTCTTTTGTGCGCCATGCGGCAGATTTAAAAGAACTACAGGCCTTAATTGAAGCCAATAGTAAATATAAAATTCCAATCATAGCTAAGATAGAAAAGCCAGAAGCAGTCGAAAATATTGATAAAATTGTTGCCCATTGTGATGGCTTGATGGTTGCTCGTGGAGACCTAGGTGTTGAGGTTCCTGCAGAAAAGGTTCCACTAATCCAAAAAGAATTAGTTCTTACAGCCAAAAGAGCAAGAATTCCAGTTATTATTGCCACCCAAATGATGGAAACAATGATTTCATCTCTCACACCAACAAGAGCAGAGGTAAATGATGTTGCAAACTCTATTATGGATGGGGCAGATGCAGTAATGCTAAGTGGAGAAACTTCGGTGGGCAAATACCCTGTAGAGGTAATTCAAAAAATGGCCAGCATCTGTACCCAAGTAGAAAACTCTGATCTAATCTCTGTTCCGCATGAGCCTCCTCATGTTAGAACCAATCGGTATATAACAAAATCAATTTGCTATCATGCAGCCAACATGGCTAATGAAATTAATGCAACAGCCATATGTACCCTAACCAATAGTGGGTATACTGCTTTTCAAATATCTGCATGGAGACCAGATGCGCATATTTTGGTGTTTACCAATAACCGTAGAATACTATCAAGATTAAACTTGTTATGGGGAGTAGCCTCTTTTTACTATGACAAGTATGAAAGTACAGATCAAACCGTAGAAGACGTTAATAAAATTGCACACAAAGCAGGTATTGTAGCAAAGGGAGATTACCTTATTAACCTAGCAGCTATGCCAATTGTAGATAAAGGGATGGTAAACACCCTACGGGTTTCTATGGTGTAACACATATCGCTTAAATAGCTCTAAAAAAAGCCCCTTAAAAATTATTTTAAGGGGCTTTTTAACACTGACGCTGTTGTGTGTTTACAAAACGACAAAGTGCTGCGTTATTTTCATCATCCCATCTTGGGTGCTTATACTTAAGTGCTGCTTAAAGTTTGTCGTGGTGTAATTATATACAATTTCAACAAGAGTATTATCCAACCGCGTTACCTGCAGCTCACGCACCAAAGCGTCTAATGGCTTATTTGTGCTATTTATTACTTGAGCGTCTCTCCCTTTAGGATCTGGCATTGCAAAATCTCTTGGGATGTCATACAGTTTTTGTGCAATCAAATAGGCCTCGTGCCATTTTGTAGTAGGTATTAAAAGTGTTTCTGTACTACTGGGCTCACTGGCTGTACCACCAGTAAACTCTTTTATACTTGCTGTAGGATGCGTGTTTTGCAAATCTGCAATATACATCTTTGGATTTGCTCCTGGCTCTGGTGGAAAGAGTTCAGACAAATACCCGCTAAATGCAAATCCTGTTTTATTGTTGTACAATACCTGATGCATCCCTCCCTTAACCCCACTAATATTCATGGTGTTATTTAATTCTAAAGAAACAATTTCTACTTTAGTTCCGTAGGGCATCACGGCAAGTTTTTGGCTCTTCAAATTATTATATTGTCTTAAAGAAAGGCCGCTTGCTGCTGTTACATACAATGAAGCTGTTTTTTTTTCGGCTATAGGTTGAGCGCTTATTTGAGTTAGTGCTATTTCTGGGTTTTGAGGTGTGTTTTTCTCACAAGAGGTAAAGAGTGTAATAATGGTGAGTGCGGCAATGGCAAGAGCTTTGGTTTTCATAAGGATTGAGTATTAAAATTAAAGTAAAGCTATTGGCATAAAATATCTTTTTTAGGAATTTGGTTATACATATATAACTAAACTTTATATGGGTTTATTGCGCTGACATTAGTTTTAAAACTCAAATTTCATTTGGACATCGTATTTTTTTTCTTCTTTAAGGCTTAGTTTTTGCTTGTTTTCATTATTAAGCCCAGAGATAGAGATCCCAAGTAACCGAACCGAGTTTTTCATTTTTTCTTGGTACAATAATTCTGTTATATGCTCCATTATTAACTCCTCGCTTGCTATATATAAGGGCAGTGTTTTACTGCGAGTTTGGAGCGTGAAATCACTGTATTTTATTTTTAAGGTAATGGTTTTTCCAGCTACTTTGTTTTTTTTTAGACGGCGCTCAACCTCTTTGGCAATATCTTGTAATCGCTCTAGCATATACAACTCACTTGATATATTTTTGCCAAATGTGCGCTCTGCTGCCAATGATTTTCTAGTGCGCTGTGGGCTCACTTTACTAGTGTGTATACCTCGTACAATATTATAGTAATAAGGGCCACTTTTGCCAAAATTTTCAGTCAAAAACGCTAACGATTTTTTCTTTAAATCACTGCCAGAGTATATCCCTAAACGATACATTTTCTCTTTCATTACTTTACCAACTCCATAGAACTTTTTTATGTCTAGGGCTGCTATAAAGGCTAACACTTGTTCTGGAGAAACAGTTTTTTGACCATTTGGCTTATTGTAATCACTGGCAATCTTTGCTACAAACTTATTGACAGAAATACCCGCGCTGGCATGTAAACCTGTTTTTTGATAAATCTTTTCTCGAATTTGTTGGGCTATTAGGGTGGCGCTAGGGTTTCCTTTTTTGTTTTGGGTAACATCAAGATACGCCTCGTCTAAAGAGAGCGGCTCTACCAAATCTGTATATTCAAAAAAAACGCTGCGTACTTTATCAGAGATCTCTTTGTAGCGTTCAAAATCTGTTTTTACGAAAATAAGATGCGGACATAGTTTAAGGGCTAAAGCCCCAGACATGGCAGAGCGAACACCAAATTTTCTAGCCTGGTAGCTTGCTGCGCTTACCACGCCTCTTTTACCGCCACCTCCTACTGCAATTGCTTTGCCAACCAAAGACGGGTCATCGAGTTGCGCAACACTGGCATAAAAGGCGTCCATGTCAACATGAATAATCTTTCTACTATCAATGGGGGTTTGCATAGGGTAAAGTTACTATCTTTAAATCACAAATATTATCAACACAGAGCAAATTACTCGCGCTGTTTAAAAAATATGCTTTGAGTTATTATTTTTTAAGTATCCTGTATTAAAAACCCAAGCTCTGAGTGTTACAAGAACATATCATGCAAGAAATTGAACGTAAATTCTTAGTTAAAAACGATGCTTATAAAGCACAGGCCTCGAGTCATAAAAGAATAACTCAGGGCTATTTAACCGCCCATCCACAGCGTACGGTTCGGGTCAGGATTATGGGAGATCAGGGCTTTTTAACTATTAAAGGAAAGTCTAACAAAACAGGCACCACGCGTTTTGAATGGGAAAAAGAAATCCCCCTGTTTGAGGCGCAGAGCTTACTTAAGCTTTGTGAGAAGCCTATTATTGACAAAATTAGATATAATGTTCCAGTGGCAAATCATGTATTTGAAGTAGATGTTTTTACTGCAGACAATGAGGGTCTTGTAATTGCTGAGGTAGAACTAAACCATGAACATCAGCCCTACACTACCCCCAATTGGCTGGGCAAAGAGGTTACTGGAGAGCTCAAGTATTATAATTCTAAGCTTAGCCAAAAGCCCTATAAACAGTGGTAACTGTTTTTGATTTACTGGGCTAAAGATTTGCTAATTAAAAACTAGGAGTGCTGGGTTATCAGCGCAATAATTTCTGCAATAGTTTGTTGGTCGCTACGACCTTCACTTCCCTTAAAAAAGCTAACTCCAGGATTAGTTTTTTTTATAGGAGTATTTTTAAGAGCCGAAAAATGAACCATATCAAAACCTGCCTCTTTAAATGAAATTATATTGGTTTTATTAATTCCGCTTCCAGGCATAATTTGCAAGATTTTGGTCTTGTTTTTTAGTTTTTTTAAGAGTTGTATCCCATCTATGGCTTTTGGCTTTTGGCCAGAAGATAAGACTCTTGTGACCCCTAAAGTCTCTAAATCTTGTAATGCTTTATATGGATCCTGGGTCATATCAAAAGCCCTATGAAAGGTAAACTCAATGTTTTTTGAAGCCTGCACAAGCTCTTTGGTGGCCTGGACGTCTACTTGATTATGAGAGTTAAGTACTCCGCTTACAATACCCTTACAGCCTATAGATTGACAAAAATCAATATCCCGCTTTATAATATCAAGCTCCTGATGGGTGTAGTTAAAATTACCTGCTCTAGGACGAATGAGCACATGCACCGCAATTTCAAGCTCCTTTACTACCTTCTCAATGCAGCCATAAGACGGCGTAAGCCCTCCAACACTTAGTTGGGTGCATAGTTCTACTCTATGGGCGCCTGCGTCTTGAGCGGCCTTGGCAGAGGCAAAAGAATTGGCGCAAATTTCTATAATCATCTACACTGGTGCTTTTTATAGCGGCAAAGCTACCACAATTTATTGCTTTTTTTATATCCACTGAAACAACTTCCCTGGCAAGGGTCTTACTAGAGATTTCATCTCTAGTTTCAGTAAAAGTTGTGCAACCTTATAGGTGGGCATTGCACAACCAACAGCAATAGTGTCTAAAAGTACCTTGTCTTTATCTTTTAAAAAATTATAGAGTATTTTTTCTTCACCATCCAAAGGCATCACTACCTGAGGCGGTAGGTTGGGTTTTTGAATCTCGTCAAGATCCCATCCAAGATGATACACCAAATCTGCTGCGCTAGTAATAATACTTGCTTGATGGGTTTTAATAAGCATGTTACACCCATGGCTCTGGGGGTCTGTAGCTCTGCCAGGCACAGCAAAAACATCTCTAGAGTAGCTATTGGCAATATCTGCGGTAACCAAGCTACCCCCTTTGGCTGCAGATTCTATGACTATAGTAGCCTGGCTCATCCCAGCAATAATTCTATTTCGTTTTAAAAAATTATTTCTATTAAAGGGATCACTAGACCAAAACTCACTAATAAACCCGCCATTTTTAAGCACATCTGGCATATATTTTTTGTGGGCTTTTGGATAAATTTTATGCATCCCGTGGGCCAAACAAGCAATATTTTGTAGCCCATTTGCAATGGCTGCTTTGTGGGCGCAAATATCTATCCCATAAGCAAATCCAGAAACTATGACCGGGTTAAGAGGCGCTAAGTATGCCACCAACTTTTCACAAAATGAAATTCCGTAGGTGGTAATTTTTCTAGTTCCTACAATGCTTATAATTTTTTTGTTTACAAAGTCAATATTCCCGTCTTGAAAAAACAAAATAGGGCCATCCAAACAGTGTTTTAATTTTTCTGGGTATTTCGGGTCTTTAAAATACCGGTACGACAGGTTTTGAGATGCTATAAAATGTAACTCCTCCCTTGCCAGATCCAATAGATTTTTTTGCTGAAGTTGTTTGACTTTAAAGCCTCCAATCCCATGAATTTTTAGAAGATTTGAGGGTTTTTCTTTAAATATACCCTCGGCAGATCCTACGTGGTGTAATAGTTTTTTGGCAGAGGTATCTCCCAAATTTGGTGTGCGCTGTAGCGCTAAGGTGTAAAGTAGTTCTGTTTTAGAAAGCATAGTAACGTATTTTTAGAAGTAAACTTCTAGGGCTATGCCAAACCGGGGAGAATAAGCAAGATACGTATTTTTTAGGTTGTTAATAAGTTGCACAGAGGAGAAAAAAAAGAATATAAAAAAAAGGTATATTTGTTTAATGCAACTCTCTCCCTTCATAAAAGACTTACTCTATCGTTATGAATGTGTCATCATTCCTGGCTTTGGTGCTTTTTTAGCAAATTATACCTCAGCTAGCATCGATGCAGATTCTAGCACGTTTTATCCTCCAGGAAAAACCATTTCTTTTAACAGGCAGCTGCAAACCAATGATGGTTTATTGGCAAATTATGTAGCCTCTGTAGAGGGAACGTCTTATGAGTTGGCATTACAAAAAATTAGAAATTTTACAGGATCGTTGTCTCTAAAGCTCTCTAAGGGCGAGCTTGTAACTTTAGATACTATAGGAGATTTCTCTCTAACCCCAGAGAATAAAGTCCAGTTTTTACCCTGTGGCACAGAGAACTTTAACATCGCTTCTTTTGGTTTAACTACATTTATTTCTTCAGAAATTTTAAGAGACATCCAACAAAAGCAACTAGCTACAGCCCAAAAGGCTCCGGTGATTAGCCCTGCAACTAGAGGTGTTGCCCCATTTATAAAATACGCTGCTATAGGCCTTATTGCAATTGCAATTTCTGGATTAACGGGTTTAAAAATATATGAGGGCAGCGTTCAAGAACATAATTTTGCGCAAAAGCAAAAGGCAAACACCAAGCTAGAAAAACAAATCCAACAAGCCACTTTTAGTATTACAAGCCCGCTGCCAACACTTGAGTTGTCTGTAACCAAACAAACAGGTAAATACCATGTCGTTGCAGGTGCTTTTAGAGTAAAAGAAAATGCAGAGAGAAAAGTTGCACAGCTTCATAAAAAGGGATTTGCAGCCGTCAACATAGGGGTTAATAAGTATGGATTGCACCAGGTTGTGTATGAAAGTTACCAAAACAGACTGCAGGCCCTTAAAAACCTTCGTATCATAAAGGCTACACAAAACAATGACGCCTGGTTGCTAGTCAAAGAAATAGCGCTCCACTAAAAAACAAGTAGCCTTAATTGTAGATAATACATGCCGTTTTACTCTTTTGGTTTTATCTTTGCCTAAAACAATTCTTATGGAACCAAAGAACCCTAAAGATTCTTTTACAATTATCACCGACCTTGTACTACCAAGTGAGACCAACCCAATTGGTAATATGTTTGGTGGAGAACTCCTAGCGCGTATGGATCGTGCAGCGAGTATTGCCGCTAGAAGGCATAGCCGTAGAATTGTAGTAACTGCCTCGGTAAATCATGTGGCTTTTACTAAGATGATTCCGCTGGGAAGCGTTGTAACTGTTGAAGCAAAAGTCTCTAGGGCATTTAAAAGCTCTATGGAAGTGTTTATGGACGTTTGGATAGAAGACCGTGAGAGCGGCATTAGAAGTAAGGCCAATGAAGGAATCTACACCTTTGTTGCGGTTAACGAAATGGGAAATCCAATGCCAGTTCCGCCTATTGTGCCAGAAACTAAGATAGAAAAACAACGCTTTGATGCTGCCCTTAGAAGAAAACAACTAAGCCTATTGTTGGCCGGTAAAATAAATCCCCAAGATGCTACAGAGTTAAGGGCATTGTTTGAATAACCATGGTTACATTTTATACACCCAATCAGCAGGGTTCATCTCTGTGTCGTTTCTGTACACCATAAACTTAATGACAGTTTGCTTTGTAACGGGATGTGTAAACACCTTCCCAATTGGGTCTTTTGTGGATATTTTATCTCCCTTTTTTACGCTAATAGTAGCCAAATTATAATAAATAGTGATGTAATCTCCATGCTGTATCATAACAGCTTTATTTGCGTTTTTTAACTGTTGTATTTGTAGTATTTCACCATTAAACACTGCGCGCGCCTGTGCGTTTGCATTGGTGGCAATTTCTACCCCGTGAAAGGTTTGTGTTACGTTTGGAAATTGAGGATGTTGCCTGGTTCCATATTTGTTAATGACAAGGCCTTGTTTAACCGGCCAAATTAATTTGCCCTTATTGTTTTTAAAGTCTTTTGCTATCGCGGCAGCCTCTGGCGTTAAAGCAAACTTTGTGGCAGATGCAGTGGTGGTTTTAGATTTTTTGTCTCTTGCTTTTTTGTTTGCAGCGGCAATGGCATCACGAATCAATTTTTTAATTTGGCCATTTATTTTATTAGCCTTTTGTTGCTTGGCGCGGATTTGTTTGGTGAAGGTGCTCTCTTCTTTTTTGAGAGATGCAATAAGGGTTTGTTGCAGCTCTTTCTCTTTTTTAAGCTTGGCTTTAGCAGCTGTATTTTCTGAAATTAGCAGGTCTTTTTCCTTGCGCTGAGCAATCAAATCTAAATTTAACTGCTGTAATAACGCTGTCTTTATTTTAATGCTTTCTCCTTGTTTTTTTCTGTGATTGGCATATTGTTTCATGTATTGGACACGCTTGTAGGCTTGCAGAAAATCTTCACTGGACAATAAAAACAGAACCCTGCTTTGTTGTGATTTACTCTTGTAAGATTTCTGTACCATAGCGGCATAATCTTCTTTTAGTGTTTGAAGCTCGTTTCTTAGTAAAGAAATTTGAGTTAAATTTTGGTTGATTTTTCGAGTAAGTAAATTAGCCTGTTGGTTGGTGACCCTTATTAGGTTTTGCTGGGCTTTGATGCGCTGGTTTATATCTTCAACCTCAGATAATACTGTTTTTTTTACCCCACGAGTTTTAAACAGCAAGGTGTTTATTTTCTTGATATCGTTTAAAATACTTTCTCGCTGCTGTTCTAGTTGCTGTTGTTTGTTTCCAGGTTGAGCCAAGGCGCTAAAATTTCCGAAGAACAGCACCAAGAAAACCAATATGTAAAAACGTTTTTTCATTTATTTAAAAGATCTTTGGGTATAGCCCTTGGGAATATTAAATGAAAAACCAACAGATACATTAAGATCTATTTTTTTATAGCGTATAAAAATACGTGTTTGCTCTAGCCCATCCTGTGCCAAAATACCTAGCCGAGTTGGGTAATAATCTTCCTGTATTTTTTGATATGGCCCGTATTGGATCATTAGGTTTTTTTGGGCATCTGGTTGTGAAATATGCGCCTGATGAACCATAAAGTTATCTGGATTTAACAACATAGACAACATATAGTTAAGATTTTGTTTTCTTGGTGTTATGCGGTATTTTGAGATTTGTGAGGGGCCAACCACCGCAGTTGCAACACTTATTGTTTTAGGTTTTACATCTAAAATACTTTGGCCTAAAAGAAGCCTTTGCACTTGATCAAAGTTAATTTGTGTTCCAAACAAATCACTAATGAGGCTAAAATCTCCTTCAAAATATGAATTACTTAAGGTCTCATAGAACTTCACCCGCTCTGGTGTTATTAATATTTTTGCAAGGGTAACTCCCAAAATAGAGGCTTTGATCCAAATAATACTCCCTTTTTTTATTCTAAGACTCGTTGTAATGCTTTGAGACTCCTTTGGAGCCTCATACTTCACCTGCATTCTTGCTGCCAGGGTGTTAAAGTCTTGAGAAGCTGCCTTATGAGCATTTAAAAGCGCTTTTGCGCTCAAGTTTTTATCTGCAATTACTGAGCCCTCAATGGATTTTGTAGTCCCGCAACCAAGGGTAACTAATAAAAGAGCAACTAAGGTAAAGTGTATTGGTTTCATAGCACTAATTTGAGTCTAGAATTTCTGCAGCTTTTTTAGCAAAATTTGCTGCTTTTATAGTGTTCCCGAGGCCTGTATATGCAACGGCTAATTGCTCATAAAATTCTTTTTCTAACTCTGTATTGTCAAACAAATAGTCTAAACCTGTTTCTAGGGCATTGATGGCAGCCTTAAAATCTTGAAGGTTGTTATTGGCCATGGCGTTTAACAAATACAATACCGGCTGGGCTGGGAAGACCTCTAAAGAGCTCGCGCTTAGATTTTTTACCGCTGCAAAGCGGTTAAATTCTAGTTGTAGTAATAAGGTGTTTTTAAGTAAGCTGAAATTATCTGAGTCTACCTCAATTCCCTTTTGATAAAAAGTGAGTGCAAGCTCTTTATTGCCTTTAGAGAGATAGTAATCTGCTATTTTTTCAAATACCTGGCCGTTGTTATCTTTAGAAAACACCTCAACAATACCCTCAAGCTCTGCCTGGTATTGTGGGTTTTGCTGAACAAAGGTTAAAAAATCTCCCAAGACTTTGTATTGGCTTTCTTTTTCTATCACTCTTGAGGTAAACACTTTTTTCATGGACGCCATGGCGCCCCTGGTGTTGCCTTGGTCTAGGTAAAATTTATACATTGCTAAATGCACCAGGGTACTGTTTGGAAACTTATTTTGCAATTCTAAAGCGGTTTGATACGCTTTTTCTGGATTGCCATTTTTACTATACAAGTAAATAAGGTTTAGGTATTCTTCCTCATTTGCAGGATTATTTTTGCGTTTTTTTTCTGCATTGTTAATGGCCCCGAGGGTATTGCCTGTTTGTCTATAGATTTGCTTTCTCAGAGCAGTTCTATACACACTCTCTCCCCAAGACGCCTCTAATTCATCAAGCAGCAATAAAGCCTTTTGGTACTGCTTTGTTCTTTGATATAAATTGGCCAAGTCTTCTTTGTAATCTTGGTCATACACGATAAGCTTTTTCACCAAAACTACAGCCTTGTTGTACTCTCTAGTTAGGTAGTAAAGATCATAGAGGGTTTCTAAAACATCTTGATTTTCTGGCTCTTGACGCAGTACCTTTTCTAGGTTTATTTCTGCTTGATTGTATTGCTTGAGCTTTATCTGGTTTTTGGCAAACTCAAAAAACACAATAGCATCTGCCTGGAGGTTTCCGCCACTTTCTTTTTGGGCTCTTTCTAAAGCAGTAATTGCTAATGCATAGTTCTCTATTGACTTTTGTTTTAAAGCCTCATAAAAGCTTTCTAGAAAAGCATCTGAGACCTCTTGAGGCTCCCCTAGAGGGGCTGCTGCAGTTTCTTGGGCAACGAGTGCTCTTGGAGCAAAAAAGCCTCCTAGAATCAATAAAACTGTTACTGTGTGTTTAAAATTCAATAGCAATGTATTTACACTTTCTGACCCCTTGGGGCAGCATTATTTTAATTGAGAGTAATCGCCAATACTTACATTGGTGAAATCGCCATTAAAGTGGGCATTGTTTCCAATCATAGCATTATCTAAAGAAGCATTTTCTATAACCGTATTGGTTTGAATGATGCTGTTTTTTATAGTACTATTTTCAATTAAAGTGCCCTTCCCAATTGACACAAAAGGACCAACGGTGCTGTTTTTAAGCACCACGCCCTCCCCAATAAAGCAAGGTTCTATAATAGTAGCGTTGTCTAAAGTAGCTGTTTTTGAAACTAAAGCAGCCCCATCCTCTTGCAAAAATCCTAACATACGGCGGTTGGTTTGTACTGTAATTTCTTTATTACCACAATCCATCCACTGTGTAACGGTGCCAGGCTTAAAGATTTTTCCCTTATCCATCATTCTTTTTATACCATCATTAATTTGGTATTCTCCTCCATTAATAATGTTGTTATCAAGCACAAACTGAAGCTCTTTTTTAAGCATCCCTACCTCTTTAAAATAGTAAATCCCAATCACAGCTTGATCACTCACAAAGTGCGCTGGCTTTTCTACGAGCTCTATAATTTCTTGGTTTTGATTTAAATTTACAACACCATAGGCTTCTGGATTGTCTACTTTTTTTGTCCAGATTACGGCATCTGCCTGTTTGTCTAGATCAAAATCTGCCCTAATTAATGTGTCTGCATAGGCAATAACGGCAGGGCCACTAAGTGATGGTTCTGCGCACATTATTGCATGTCCTGTGCCTTTTGGGTCTAGTTGTCTATAAATGGTTGGTTTGGCGCCCAAACTCACTGCCAAGTCTTTTAAACTCTCAATTACATCGTCTCCAAACCAGGCAGGATCCCCTAAAATAAAAGCAATTTCTTCTATAGGTGTATTTAAAACCCCAGCGATATCTGCAACCAAACGGTGAACAATGGGTGTCCCCGCAACAGGAATTAAAGGTTTTGGCACGGTTAAACTATGAGGGCGAAGGCGGCTACCGCGACCTGCCATTGGGACTATTATTTTCATCTATATTTTATTAATTGCTGTTGTAAAGAACAACGGCTATGTTTTTTGTTTATTTTATTACTTAAGCCCTGTACTGCCAAATCCTCCTTCACCACGATCGGTGCTGCTTAATTGGTTTACTTGTTGCCACTGGGCTCGCTCATGGCTGGCAAGTACTAATTGAGCAATGCGCTCTCCATTTTCTATGGTGAAATCTTCATTGCTTAGGTTTACTAAAATAACTCCAACTTCTCCGCGGTAATCTGCGTCAATGGTTCCAGGGCTATTTAATACTGTGATGCCTTTTTTTGCCGCAAGTCCACTTCTGGGCCTTACCTGGGCCTCTGTTCCTATTGGTAATTCTAGATACAATCCTGTTTTTATAATAGCCCGCTGCATTGGCTTTAAAACAACCGGCTGAGCAATATAGGCTCTAATATCCATCCCAGCGCTGGCTATGGTCTCATAACTTGGTAATGCATGGCTTGATTTATTTATAATCTTTACAGTCATGATATTTGCTTTGATTTGTATTTATCTACTGCCACTAGTTGTGATGATTCTAGATAAAAAATGAACCACTATTTTTTAATGACACGTTGTATTTCTTGGCGCTCAAAAAAGAATACCGCTAACAAAAATACCAATAATAATGCAGTTCCAATCCAAAGGTTTCTCTCAAAAATATAGAATGAGACTCCGGCAAAACACATTGCGAGCAAAAGGTATGCGCCAATGCGTTTAACGTCATAAGGAACCCTATAATATTTGCGTCCTAAAAAATAGGAGAGCGACATCATAGCTCCATAAGCTGCAAGGGTTGCAATGGCAGCGCCCATATAGCTTATCGCAGGAATTAATATAAAGTTTAGCCCTAGTGTAATACAGGCTCCTATTACAGAGATGTAGGCTCCGTATCTTGTGCGGTCTGTAACTTTATACCACACAGATAAATTGTGATAAATCCCTAAACACAAATTAGCAAGTAATATAAGTGGTACAATAGAGAGGGCTACCCAATAGGCTTCATTTTTTATTAAAAGGGCTTTAAAAAAGTCTATATACACAATAACAAATAACAAAATGGCGCTACCACAAATGGCAAAATATTTGGTGATTGTTGCATAGGTGCTTTTTGCATTTGCTTTATTAGCGTGGTTAAAGAAAAAAGGCTCTACCCCAAGTCTAAAGGCTGTGGCAAATAGCGTCATAAAAACGCCCAATTTATAACAGGCTGCATACACCCCTACCTCACGAGAAGCTATATCTGGAGGTAATAAATAGTTGAGCAAAATTTTATCAAAGGCTTCGTTGACAGAAAAGGCAACTCCTGCAATAAGTACAGGAAATGAATACCTAAGCATCTTTTTCCAGATAGAGACGCTGAAATGAAACCCAATTTTAATGTACACCCCAAGGAGCAGTATTAGAGTAGCTCCGCTTGCTATTACATTAGAAATAAAGACATACAAAACAGTATTCTCTTGGGTATATAAAGAGTGCCAAAACGCACTAGGGTCATTACTGGCAAGCAAGGGTAAGGCTAGTAAAAAAAACAAGTTACATCCTAAATTTATGCATACGTTGATGATCTTTATTAGGGCATACTTTAGTGGTTTTTGATTGGCTCTAAACCACACAAAAGGAATAATAACAAGCGCATCTAACAATAAAATTAAAAGCGCGTAGATTACAAATTGGGTGTTAAAATTAATGAATTGTGCCAGTTGTTCTCGAAACAAAAAAGCCACTAGAAAAAAAGAAAGTGACGAAATACCTATGGACACTAAGGCGGTAGATTGCACCGTCTTTTTTTGAGAAGGGGCTTTATTTATAAACCTAAAAAAAGCAGTCTCCATGCCATAGCTTAATACCACATTTCCTAAGATAATATAAGACATTAACGTAGCATAAAGACCAAAATCTGAAGGCTTAAGTACACTGGTATACAAAGGCACAAGTATAATAGCCAAGGCGCGCGGCAACACCGTTGCTAGCCCATAAATAAATGTTTGTTGAAATAGTTTTTTAAAAATACGCAATGCTTCAAGAGTTTGGGTTGTTAAAGGTAGCCAAATTAATTGTTGTGATGCGCCGGGTGTTGGAGCAAGAACCATTAAAGTTTGCTAAAAAATAATCTTTTTATGGCGTTAAACTAAAAAAGCCTGTTGCGTTTTTGGCGCAACAGACTTTGTATGTATAATGGTATGTTTTGGTATTATCCAGCCAATGCCTCTGCACCACCAACAATTTCTAGAATTTCATTGGTAATAGCAGCTTGACGTGCTTTGTTGTATTGCAGCTTCAAGGCATCACGCATTTCTGTTGCGTTGTCTGTTGCTTTATGCATGGCTGTCATTCTAGCTCCGTGCTCACTAGCAACACTATCTCTTATGGCTTTAAATAATTGTGTTTTTAAACTCTTTGGGATTAGCCCCTCAACAATCTCTGGCTTTGTTGGCTCAAAAATATAATCTGCAGCACTAGTAACTCTGAGTTTGTGTAGGTGGCAAAATTGGCAAAAATTGTTCTTTCATAACAATTTGTGTCGCTGCATTTTTAAAGTGATTGTACACTAAAACAATCTTATCATAAGCGCCTTGCTGGTATTTTTCCATTAGCATTTCTGCAATAGCTGAAGAGGCTTTGAAGTTTAAATCATCAAAGATAGCTGCGTTAAACTCTATAACATCCCCGTCTTTGCTAATGATGTCATTTCCTTTTTTACCAATGGTAATAAAATCTACCTGCTTGCCAGTGTAGGTTTCTTCTTTAAGAGCCTTGCTTGCTTTAATAATGTTGGTGTTAAAAGCTCCTGCCAAACCACGGTTTGAAGTAATGGCAACAACCAATACTTTATTTACCTCACGCTGCTGAGCAAAACTACTACCACTATCTGAGTCTAGCGTTGCGCTTAGATTTTGTAATAACTCCGTTAATTTCTCAGAATAGGGCCGCATTGCTGTAATAGCGTCTTGCGCTTTTTTCAGTTTTGCTGCAGATACCATTTTCATGGCACTGGTGATTTGCATGGTTGATCCAACCGATGCTATTCTGTTTCTAATTTCCTTTAAGTTTGCCATTTTTTTAAGTTATTAGTAACAACAGATAGGCTTAATACTCTTTTACCCCCCCCGCTGTAAGGAAGGTAAAAAAATATAAGATTTATGCTCTGTATTTTGCAGATAAATCTGCAGCTACGCTTGTTAGGATTGCGATCACCTCATCTGTTAATTTTCCAGATTTTAATGTATCTAACATACCTCTATGTTTTGCATTTAAAAGCTCTATGTAATCTCTTTCAAACTCTTTTACTTTCTCTACAGGTACATCACGCAGCAAGTTCTTAGAACCTGCATAGATAATTGCAATTTGATCTTCTACCGTAAAAGGGGTGTTTTCATTTTGCTTTAAGATCTCTACATTACGCTTTCCTTTTTCAATTACATTTAGCGTTGCAGCATCTAGGTCTGAACCAAACTTAGCAAATGCTTCTAGTTCACGATACGCAGCTTGATCAAGCTTTAAGGTACCAGATACCTTCTTCATAGATTTAATCTGCGCGTTACCACCTACACGAGATACCGAGATACCTACGTTAATAGCTGGACGTACTCCAGAATTAAATAAATCTCCATCTAAGAAGATTTGACCATCTGTAATAGAAATTACGTTGGTTGGTATATAGGCAGATACATCACCTGCTTGTGTTTCAATAATTGGTAGAGCAGTTAAAGAACCTCCACCTTTAACAATGCCTTTTAATGATTCTGGAAGGTCATTCATCTCTGAGGCAATCTTATCATCATTTATTACTTTGGCGGCACGCTCTAAAAGTCTTGAGTGTAAGAAAAAAACATCTCCAGGATATGCCTCACGTCCCGGTGGGCGACGAAGAAGTAATGATACCTCACGGTATGCAACTGCTTGTTTAGATAAATCATCAAACACAATTAGTGCAGGTCGACCTGTATCTCTAAAGTACTCGCCAATGGCAGCTCCTGCGAATGGTGCGTATACTTGCATTGGAGCTGGATCACTTGCGTTTGCAGCAACAATAGTTGTATAGGCTAAAGCTCCTGCTTCATCTAATACCTTTGCAATGTTTGCAACCGTTGAAGCCTTTTGCCCAATGGCTACATATATGCAGTATACTGGCTGGCCAGCATCGTAAAATTCTTTTTGGTTTAGGATGGTATCAATACAAACAGTAGACTTCCCTGTTTGACGGTCACCAATTACCAACTCACGCTGTCCTCTTCCTATTGGAATCATTGCGTCAATTGATTTTATACCGGTTTGCAATGGTTCTGTTACAGGCTCACGATAGATAACCCCCGGTGCTTTACGCTCAAGTGGCATCTCATATATTTTACCCTCGATAGCTCCTTTACCATCTATAGGTTCGCCTAGTGTGTTTAATACACGACCCACAACACCTTCACCTACATTAATCGAGGCAATACGTTGTGTGCGTTTTACGGTAGCTCCTTCAGAAACACCTCTAGAGGGTCCTAGTAGTACAACCCCTACATTATCTTCTTCAAGATTCAAAACAATACCTTCCATACCGTTTTCAAAGGCTACTAATTCACCGTATTGAACATTTGTAAGCCCGTACACACGTGCAATACCATCACCTACTGTTAATACAGTTCCTACCTCATCAAGTGAAGCGCTTGCCTGAAATCCGGTAAGTTGTTGTTTTAAGATTGCTGAAACTTCAGCTGGTTTAACTTCTGCCATTTTTATTTAGATTTTACCCTTTAATCTCTAAGGGTGACTTCAGAAAATTTTCTGAAGGCGTTAAAAAATTATAATGATTTACTAAATTCTCTTTTTAAATTTCCTAGTTGGTTTGCAATACTTGCGTTGTATTGCAAATCTCCAACACGGAGTATGAAACCACCAATGATGCTCTCATCAATAGTATTGTTGATAGTGACGTTTTCACTACCTGTCATTTGTTTTACCTTACTAAGTACGTTGGCCTCAATCTCTGGTGTAATTGCAACTGCTGTTATTACCGTGGCTACTTTTACGCCTTTAGAGTTATTATAAAGATCTACATAGGCCAGTGCAACGCCACCCAAAAGGTTGATGCGTTTATTACTGGTTAGGATTTGAATAAGTCCTTTGGTTACATCACTGTTTTTCTCAAAGATTTGTATCAAAGCCTGTTTTTTGTCTTCTGCTTTAACCACAGGGCTTTGTAATACAACACGTAGCTCTTTACTTCCCGCTAGGGTTTCTTGTATAGATTTCATGTCACCAAAAACAACCTCACTAATATTGGCGTGGTTGGCTTGATCTAAAACTGCTTTTGCGTATCTTATTGCTGCTCTGCTGCTCATCGTGCTTGTTAGTTTACGTTTGCATCTTTCAACATCGTTTCAACCAATTCCAATTGCTTGTCTTTGTTTGATAATTCACTCTTCACTATTTTTTCTGCAATGTCTAGAGAAAGACTTGCTACTGTTTGCTTTAATTCTGCAACAGCTGATTTTTTCTCGGCCTCTATGGTAGCCTGTGCACCCGCAATGGCTTTGCTTGCTTCTGCTTGAGCTTCTTCTTTAGCTCCTGCAATCATGCTAGCCTTAATCTGGCGAGCCTCTTTAAGCATCGTCTCACGCTCTGCTCTTGCCTCTTGTAACAATTTTTCATTGTCTGCCTGCAAGTTTGCCATTTCAAGCTTTGCCTTTTGTGCAGCATCTAGGGCATCTTTAATACCTTGTTCACGCTCATTTACAGCATTTAAAATTGGAGTCCAAGCAAATTTTCTAAGCAAAAAAAGCAATAGAATAAATACAACTGCTTGCCAAAAGAAAAGACCTACTGAAAATTCGTTTATTAATTTTTCCATTATTGTTGTGTTTTGAAGGCCGCCATAGGCGCCCCTGCTAATGATCCTTTAATGTAATAGAAACATATCGCTGTAACCAACCGTTACAGCAATATGTTATCTTTTTTGATTATCCTGCGAAAATCGCTGCGAAACCAATTCCTTCAATAAGCGCTGCTGCAATTAGCATAGCTGTTTGAATTTTTCCGTAAGCCTCTGGCTGACGTGCAATTGCTTCCATAGCTTTTCCACCAATCATACCAATACCGATACCGGCACCAATTACTGCTAAACCTGCTCCTATAATAGAAGGGATTGCTGGTGCTGCTTCTGCAGTAGTTTGAATTAACATTGGAACTGTCATAAAATATATATTTAAAGGTTAAAACTCAATTTTGACCCTTTGTCTTTGCAACTCAGGGTATTTAATTATTTATAAATGCGCAATCTCTCCATCGTGCTCCTCTGCATGCTCGTGTGTTTCACTTGCAAAACCAAAGTACAATGCAGCCAACATCGTGAAGATGTATGCCTGTAATAATGCTACTAATATTTCAATTAATGAAATGGCAAATGCCAATCCAAAAGATAAGGTTCCACCAATCCAGTTTTGGAAGATGTAAATTAGGCCAAGCAAACTCCCTAGCACTACGTGACCGGCAGTCATGTTGGCGTACAAACGAATTAAAAGTGCAAACGGCTTAATGAACAATCCTAAAATCTCGATAGGTACTAAAATAATATAAATAAAAATCTTTCCTGCCCATGGCATACCATCTCCTAGTGGATCAAAAATATGCTTCCAATAATCTTTGGTTCCTGTAAAGGTGGTAATAATAAACACAATAAGTGCTAAGGCTGTAGTAACTGCAATATTTCCTGTAACATTTACCCCAAGTGGCGTTAGGCCAAACATGTTTAAAAACCAAATAAAGAAAAACACGGTTAGTAAAAATGGCATGTATTTTTTATACTTCCCTTCCCCAATGTTTGCAATGGCAATATCATCACGAATGTAGGTTATAATTGGTTCAAAAAACCTTCCAGCTCCTGATGCAATACCGCCGTTATTGCCGTAACTTTTTGCAAGTGATTTAAATAAAAAGAACATTAAAAAAGCAGTAATCAGTATCATAAAGACTCCTTTGGTAATAGAAAAG
Organism: uncultured Ulvibacter sp.; assembly: GCA_943789105.1. Classification (GTDB taxonomy): domain Bacteria; phylum Bacteroidota; class Bacteroidia; order Flavobacteriales; family Flavobacteriaceae; genus Patiriisocius. Next base: position 95,176 of record CALSSW010000002.1, read on the forward strand.
TCTAATGGTTGTGGGTTGGTTGGGTGATTGGCAGTGTCATAGGTAATGGTTCCTGCGGCATCAGTCTTGTAGATTTTTGCGTGTTCTATTTTGTAATAATTGCCGTCTACCTGGGCAACAGTCTCACCGTGATGAAACTTTGAAGAAGAAAATACCTTCAGGCCATTATCCCAAAGAATTATTGGTAAAGGAAACCCCACATGGTGTTTCTGCTGGGTTGCGTCATCTGTGTAAGAGAACAAGCCAAAATCATGAGAATCTAATAAGTGATGAGCGATATAATCTTTCACCTGCTGCTTTCTTTCAGCTCTGCTATCTCCTGATGAAGCGGCATCTTTTGATGGCCCTTTGGCAGACATTGTAAATGTTGTTGCCAAAAACAGAATTGAAAGTAACTTAACCAATGTTTTTCTTTGCATTTTGAGACAGTTTAAAGGCGTCCTTAAAATCGGTGCAAAAATACAGTTAATACATAAAAAGAAAAAATTATTTTCTTTCTTTTTTTATTCTTGATTTAGCTCTGGGTTTGTATTGTTGGCTTTCTATGAATAAGACTGGTTATTAAGCTCTTTAGAGAGAAAGAGAACTTCTAGTGTTAAACAAATTGCATAGGGTCCAAAAAATGCGGCAAACTCTGTAGTTTGCATCTGAGAATCTGCGCTGTAATGAGGGTAAAAAAGAATGAAAAATGCTACAAATTTTATGGCGCTGCCCAACAAAAAAATAAAGGCAGTGTTTGACGCTTGTTTATTGAAGTTTGATTGTACAAAATACAACAGCCCTGAAGCGAGCAAATAATTAACAATGTAAGAGAGAATAATTCTGTTTTGAAAAAGGGGCGCTTCTAACAAATACAAGACCCCTATGTGCCCAATAAAAAAGAGAAGCAGTGTGGCAAAAAGAAGTCCTAAAAAACGAATGCTTGAGGTTCTCATAAAAAGCAAATTATTTATGAAGCCTATTGGTTTGTTTTATTACCCCAAAAATTGAAAGACCAACACCTAATAGCGTGCAAATAATTAAAAACACATTGCCCTGTGTGTAGTTTGCATCCAACCACTTACCTAATTGTACAAAAAGGTAAATTATCAAACCCATTTGTATTGCTATGCCAGAAAGTGCTGCCCACCTTCTTATACCGTTGATTGGTTTTTTTGACATCCCTTTGGGTTAATTGAGCTGCTGGGTGGTCTCTACACTAGTGCGCTCAGAGCGTTTATAAACAGGGTTTTCAGGTGGCTTTGACTGGGTGGCCTCTGCTGGTTGCATACGGCAAGTAGCGTTAAAAGCAGCTCCTGGTTCTACAGAAAGTTTACCGACTACAACATCGCCTTTTATATTGGCAGAGCTGCGCAGGGTTAGTAATTGAGATACATTAAGATTTCCGCTAAAGTCACCTGCTATATCTGCATTTTCACAAGAAAGATTTCCTTTGATAACTCCGTTTTTCCCAAGCACAACCTTGGATGGTGTTGAGACAGTTCCTTCAACAACGCCATCTATTCTAAAAAACCCCTTGGAGGTAATATCTCCATTTATATGCGTTCCTTCGTTGATTCTGTTTTGACTAGCTCCGGGCTCGGAGGGAGTGGTATTGGCATTCTTTTTATCTGAAAACATATCTTTAAGGTGTTTCTTTCTTATTATCGCCTACTTTTTTTTGACGTTTTAATTTCTCAATAAGCGCTTTCTTTTTAACAGGGTCTGGGGTGTTGTTAAGTGTTGGGAGTTTTTCTGAGGTTTTTTTAGCGGGAGGCGTTGGGTTAACCGCTGCTTGTTTTGGGTTCAGCCTATAGCCCTCAAGGTTCTTGTGTATCTGCACAATCTGGTAGTTCTCTGAGGAGATACCTAAAAAATCTTTAGTGATGCTTGTAATTTTATCTTTCCTAGCCTGTTTTTGGGGTTTAGACAATACTTCTCCAAGGCCCTGGGCTCCAAGTTTTGAGTCTAGCCCGTGAACCACTACTAAGACTGTTGATGGATTGTAATAATCTGAAGACACAAACATTGTTTCTTGGTAGTTATAGTATTCAATTGCATCGTTTAGTTGCTTTATAATGTCTGAAATTTCAGCGTCTTGTTTTTGGTCAAAAATGTATATAAGTTTAAACTTGGTGCTTTGCTTGTCTGGAAAAAACTCTTTAAACTCTAATCTTGGTATGGTGTTAGAATACAACTCTTGCGCGCTCTTTCCTTGGGGTGAATTTGGGTAGGTAAGAGAAACAAAGTTTAATGCTTTTTTATAAGCCTGGAACCCATCTTGTCTTGCAATTGCTGTTGCTTTTAATAACTCAAATTTTGGTACAATTTCGGTTCCGTTATACAGGGTGATGTATCCGTCACTTTTTTTGATAACCTCAGCATACTTAGACGCTTCAAACGCTTTGTAGAGGTCATTGTACTTGAATTCTGGGCTCGAAGCGTCAGGGGCCAGCTGAGCATTTGGATTTCTTAAAATTTCAGCATACCTAGAATCACTGTGATTGTTTAAAATATCATCCTTGTATTGTTTGGCTAGTTTTTGATTTTCAAGCTGCCCATATATTTTGTACAAATTGTATTTTGCTGGTAAAACCAATCGCTTCTGAGGATTGTAGGCTAGTAATTGTTCCAATCTGTTGGTGGCCAAATCATACTCTTTAAACTTCTCTTTGTATATAAGACCTAATTGATAGTATGCAAAATCTCGATCTATTGTCAAGCTGTCAAGCACTTTTGGATCTGAAGGGAGTTGTTCAATGTAGGTTTTCGGGTCAAATATTTCGAGCTCAGCAATAGGTGTTGTGTCTATTTCAATTTCTTGGTCTTGGTCAAACCCGCTTGATTTTTTTTCAGACCTTCTCCAGTTATCCTCAAGTTTTCTGTCTCCCCATAGTTTTCTAAATTCTACTTTCCCATAGGCAACGGTAGTGGGTGTATAGAAGTAAAATTTTCCGCCAGAGGGGCTTGGACCACCTGCTGATTTACGTGAAAACTCATTATTGACAATACGCGGCCCTCTATCTGAGAGCTTTGCAGCAGCTGTAGAATCTGCAATTGCCTTGGCCTTTAAATCATCGGTGTAGGCTCTAAAAAAAGAGAGCTTGTCGCTATCACTCATTTTAGTAATGCGCAAAATACTATCATTAATTGAGGCGATGTCTTCATACTTAATAACATCGTCTAGATTTTCACGCTTCTTTTTAATACGGCGCCATTGTTTAGAGTTTTCAGCCAAATTGGTAAGAGTACTGTCGTAATATGCTCCTGCTTGTTTGTACTCGGCCTTGTCAAAATTCATTTCAGCCAAGGTCTGGTAATTGATAGATTGTAATGTTTGGTCTTCCTTGAAAGACTGGATAGATTTGTTGTAGTAAACTATTGCTAGACTATCACTTGTGGTGTTTCTGTGGTAGTCTGCCAGGGCATTATATATCTTATCCAAAAACGGGCGGTTTTCTCTGTCTTTTTCTAAATCATGTAACAAGGTCAAAAGCATTGTTTGATCTTCCTGGGCATAGTTAAAGTTTTTTGTTTTTGCCATATGAGCATTAATCATATACACCCTTGCGGTCTTTCTATTAAAACTAATTACTTGATCAAAAGCAATATTTGCGCTGTCTTTATAATTGAGCCTATTGTATAATTGCCCTATAATAAATGTAAAACGGCCCTTAAGCTCATAATTGTTTTCAAACTCATTGGCAAGCTTCATGTAGGGCAATGCCTGGGGTATAGAATCTAGGTTAATCATTGCTTGGGCAATCATTGCATTGGCGTCTGCAACAACTTCACCTTCTAGATTTTCTTCTCTAAGCATTTTTTGAAGACCCTCTATGGCGTACTCTTCATTGTTTAACCGAATGTTGGTTTTAGCTTTCCAGATTTTAGCATTGTTTACATTGTTACTTGTAGCAGATTTATTTAAAATAAAATTAAAAGCATCTAAAGCTGGAATAAATCGATTATCATAATAACGGGCCTTCCCTAAAAGCATGTAGGCCTCGTCTATTTGCGGGTTGTACTCTTTCCCGCCAATATACATAGAGTGCTTTTGTATGGCTTTAACCGCCTTTTCTTCTGCGGTGTTAAAATTTGGGTCTTTTGAGTCTGTGTCAAACCCATCAAGGTCAACAACTTCGATACGCTCTACAGGAAGAATTTGATAGTAATCATCCCGGTAGGTTTGAGCGAGAGCTTCTTTACCTTGTATAAAAGCATTATTGCCATTAAATAGGGTATTGTACTCTGTAGAAACTGCGTGAAATTTTTTGTTTAAAAAGGTGTCTTTTTTTCTTGAACACGCTGTTAGAGCTAGGATAGCCAATAAAAAAAGAGAAGTATATTGTATGGGCTTCAAAATGTGTTTGGTTTGTTAGTTATAATAACTTAAAACGTTTGTTTTTAGTATCTAAACGGGTAATAGAGTGGTAAAAATACGTTTCTTTTTGGTTTTAGGTTGAAATTTTGCTCAAAAATGAAGTTTTGTCGGGTAGATGTACGGGGCTTTGATTGACAAATTTGTACTATTTTTGCTGTATAATATATGTAACAATGGACGTTTTCAATTACCTCAATGGCCAAAGTGGCTTTATGATTTTAGCCTTTTTTGTAGTACTGGTAGTTTTATATAGAAAATATAAAAGCTATCGTTACTTTAAAGACATGAAAAAAGCAAGAAAAAATAAGCAAAAGTAACCTATCTTTGCCATATGAAATCTATACGTATTACCAAACAATTTTCATTTGAAACCGGCCATGCACTATACGGGTATGACGGAAAGTGTCGTAATATTCACGGCCATAGTTTTAAGCTTTATGTAACTGTTATTGGCAATCCAATTGCAGATTCTTCTCATGTCAAGTATGGTATGGTAATCGACTTTAGCGATTTAAAAAAAATAGTGAAAGAGGAGATTGTAGATGTTTTTGATCACGCCACAGTTTTTAATAAAAACACCCCTCACGTAGAACTTGCCAAAGAATTAAGCGATCGTGGGCACAATGTTTTACTAGTAAACTACCAACCAACTAGCGAAATGATGGTGATTGATTTTGCCGAAAAAATAAAACAACGCCTCCCTAAACAAACACAACTGTTCTCTTTAAGATTACAAGAAACTGCCTCTAGCTATGCAGAGTGGTATGCCGGTGACAACTAAACAGCGGCCTTATCTGGAGCTCAAGAGTGGCAATTCGTAAATTTCCAACTATATTTGAACCATGCAAATTCCTCCAGGAAAAAAAATATATTTCTCTAGCGACAATCATCTTGGTGCTCCTACAGCTGCACAGAGCCTTCCCAGAGAACAAAAATTTGTGCGCTGGCTTGACACGGTTAAAAAAGACGCAGCCGCTATCTTTTTACTAGGAGATTTGTTTGATTTTTGGTTTGAGTACAGAACTGTGGTGCCTAAGGGTTTTGTTCGTGTACTTGGTAAACTAGCAGAAATTAGTGACAGTGGCATTCCTATTTACTTTTTTGTTGGAAACCATGATCTGTGGATGGGAGACTATTTTGAAAAAGAGCTCAACATACCGACCTATAGAGATGTAAAAGAGTTTACCTTCAATGACAAAGTGTTTCTCATTGGCCATGGTGATGGAAAAGGCCCTGGTGATATAGGTTACAAACGAATGAAAAAGGTGTTTACCAATCCCGTTTTTAAATGGCTCTTTAGATGGTTTCATCCAGAACTAGGAATGCGTTTAGCACAATACCTATCTGTAAAAAACAAACTCATATCTGGAGATGATGACAAGGTGTTCTTAGGAGAAGAGCAAGAGTGGTTGGCCCAATATGCTAAAAGAAAGCTAGAAACAAAACACTATGATTACTTTATTTTTGGCCACCGTCATTTAGCCATGAAAATAAAGATAAGCGACACCAGCACCTACCACAACCTAGGTGATTGGATTACACAATACACCTATGGTGTTTTTGATGGCCAGGAGTTTTCTCTCCAGGAGTTTGAGGACCCAAAAACTAACTAGGCTGTATATCTTTTATCCTTAATTGCAAACTCACTTTCCCTTGCCATAGGTTTTCATCAATACAATACACCGCTTTAAAGGGGGTATTCGAGCATGCCGTGTCTTTTTTGTCTCCAAGACCAAAACCAATCCCTACAATAGCATTTGTGTTTGCTTGTTGTACCGTGAGGCGTAAATGAGTTTTATCTGCCCCAACACATTTTCCATACCCGGTATCTTTTAGGTTTTGGGTCATGAAAACTGGTTGCCTGTTTCCAGGACCAAAGGGTGCAAATTGTTTTAAAATTCTATGAAATTTTGGTGTGATATCTGCCAAATCTAGTTGGGCATCTATATTAATTTCTGGACTTAGTAGTATGGGGTCTATGGTTTGAGAAACCACTTTTTCAAACTGCGCCTTAAAGCCTGGATAGTCTTTTTCTTGCAAGGTTAGCCCTGCTGCGTATTTATGACCTCCAAACTGCTCAATGTATTGCGCGCAGGCCTCCAAAGCATTATAAACATCAAATCCCTTTACAGAACGTGCAGATGCCGCTAACTTATCTCCACTTTTTGTAAACACCAAAGTGGGGCGATAATAGGTTTCTATTAATCTAGAAGCTACAATACCTATAACCCCTTTATGCCAATGCTCTTTATAGACAACAGTTGTGCTGTTTTCCTGCTCGCTTGCTTGAGTTATTTGCACCAAAGCTTCTTTGGTGATTTGTTTGTCAGCGTCTTTTCTATCTGCGTTAAAGAGTTCTATTTCGCTCGCCCATTGATCGGCGCTTTGCGGGTCTGTCTCAACTAGAAGGCTAACGGCATGATTTCCGTGCTTCATCCTGCCGGCAGCATTAATTCTTGGTGCAATAATAAAAACAACATCTGTAATGGTCAAGGCGGTTTTGTTGACCTGTTTTAATATGGCTTGGTACCCTACCCTAGGGTTGCTATTAATAACCTGAAGGCCATAATAGGCCAACACTCTGTTTTCTCCAGTTATAGGAACAATATCTGCGCCAATGGCAGTGGCAACAAGGTCTAGATACAGCAGTAAATCTTCAATGGTTTGCCCGCGCTTAGACCCAAGAGCTTGTATGAGTTTAAACCCTATGCCACAACCACAGAGTTCTTTGTATGGGTATGAGCAATCATCTCTTTTAGGGTCTAAAACCGCGACTGCTTTAGGAATCTTAGCTCCAGGGCGGTGATGGTCGCAAATGATAAAATCAATCCCTTTTTTGCTTGCATAGGCTACTTTTTCTGTGGCTTTTATTCCGCAATCCAAGGCAATAATTAGCGTGACGTCATTGTTTTGAGCAAAATCAATTCCTTTATAAGAAACGCCATATCCTTCATCATAGCGATCTGGAATATAAGTGGCTATATTAGGGTAATAGGTTTTTAAATAACTGCTTAATAGCGCAACGCTGGTAGTGCCATCTACGTCATAATCTCCATAAACTAAAATATTTTCTTGGGCCTTTATAGCCTTTTGTATTCGCTTTACTGCAAGATCCATGTCTTGCATTAAAAAAGGGTCATGCAGCTCCTCTAGACTGGGTCTAAAAAAACGCTTGGCTTGATCGAAGGTGGTGATGCCTCTTTGCACCAAAAGAGAGCTCAGTAAAGGATCAATCCCGAGGGCTTGTGCTAAATGAGTTACAATTTCTAAATTTTGTTTTGGGAATAGGTTCCAGCGCATAGGTTTGAAAATTACAAAAATATAAAACGATACACCCTATGTCTTTAGATTTATACCTTCAAATTCAAGAATTATAGGCTGTTTTTTTGTTTGTAAAATCTTAAGCCCACCGATTTACCCCAAAGCATAATAATCAAGGCAATGATTTTGTATGGCTTAAGATATTTCTATTTTTACGAGATAAATTTTTAATTAAAAAATACACCATGGCATTAGTAACTCCATTATCTGCAGATCACGATGATACTACAAAAGAACTTGCCGCTTTTTTTAACGAAACGCTTGGATTTTGCCCAAATAGCGTGCTTACCATGCAAAGAAGACCTGCCATTAGCAGGGCCTTTATAAACCTTAATAAAGCAGTGATGACAAACGATGGCCGTGTTAGCTCGTCTCTAAAGCGAATGATTGCTTGGGTGAGTAGTAATGCAACAGGGTGTAGGTATTGTCAAGCCCATGCCATAAGAGCCGCTGAACGCTATGGAGCAGAGAAAGAACAACTAGATAATATTTGGGACTACAGAACACACGAGGCTTTTAGCGAGGCCGAGCGTGCTGCGCTTGATTTTTCATTGCAAGCATCACAAGTACCCAACGCTGTAGATGTGGCAATTAAGCAGCGGCTCTATACCTACTGGAATGAGGGAGAGATTGTAGAAATGTTGGGGGTTATCTCTTTGTTTGGGTACCTAAACCGCTGGAATGACTCTATGGGTACCACTATTGAAGAGGGCGCAATACACAGCGGTAACAAACACCTAGGAAAACACGGCTGGGAAAAAGGAAAACATCTTTAATTACTAGCGTAGTTTATTTTTTTGCTCCAACAATGAGTACTATTTCTCCTTTTGGGGCTTTAGCCTCAAATACAGAGAGCACTTCTTGGGCGGTTCCTCTAATAGTTTGCTCATGTAGTTTGGAGATTTCTCTTGAAACAGACACGGGGCGGTCTTGGCCAAAATACTCAATGATTTGCGCTAAGGTTTTTAATAGCTTATGTGGTGACTCATAAAAAATAATGGTGCGCGTTTCTTGAGCCAGTAATTTTAATCTGGTTTGACGGCCTTTTTTTGGTGGCAAAAACCCTTCAAAAACAAATTTATCATTAGGTAAACCACTATTTACAAGAGCCGGTACAAAGGCTGTAGCCCCTGGCAGGCAATCTACCTCAACACCTGCCTCCACACAGGCGCGTGTCAATAAAAATCCTGGATCACTAATGGCTGGGGTACCGGCGTCACTAATAAGTGCAACGCTTTGCCCGCTTTTAATACGAGATACAATAGCAGCGGTAGTTTTATGCTCATTATGCATATGGTGAGAATGCATCTGGGTAGTAATTTCAAAATGTTTTAATAACTTACCGCTAGTTCTTGTATCTTCGGCAAGGATCAAATCAACCTCTTGCAATACTTCTATAGCACGAAAAGTAATGTCTTTTAAATTGCCAATTGGCGTAGGCACTAAATATAATTTTGACATATCTATAGTATTAAAAAGGAATGGTTAAATCCCTGTGAGCAATATAAGAATTCCTGCAATCAATAGGGAGTTTTCTTGTCTGTGGTTTTGTTAGGGGAAGGTTTTTTTAATTTAGGAGATAAATTTATGGTTTATCTTGTATGCTCTATTTTTGTTTTTATAAATTTACCCAACCGAAATCTAAAATGGAATCCTTTTTTGTTTTCCTTTAATACCTAATTATGTTTTTAGAAAATACCGTAAATCAAAAAGAGCAATTTGGCTGGATCGAAGTCATTAGTGGTTCTATGTTTTCTGGTAAAACCGAAGAACTTATTAGGCGCTTAAAGCGCGCGCAATTTGCGCGTCAAAAAGTAGAAATTTTTAAGCCTGCCTTAGACACCCGCTTTGATGACGACCAGGTGGTGTCTCATGACAAAAACCACATACGGTCTACAGCAGTTCCCGCCGCTGCAAATATTCCTATTTTGGCAGATAACTGTGATGTTGTGGGTATAGATGAGACGCAATTCTTTGATGATGAAATTGTAAAGGTCTGTAACGATTTGGCAAACCGCGGGGTTCGCGTTATTGTGGCTGGTTTAGACATGGATTTTAAAGGCAATCCTTTTGGGCCTATGCCTGCCCTAATGGCCACAGCAGAGTATGTGACAAAAGTGCATGCGGTGTGTCCTCGAACAGGAAATTTGGCAAACTATAGTTTTAGAAAATCTCAAAGTAATGATTTAGTACTCCTTGGAGAAACAGAAGAATATGAGCCGCTAAGCCGTGCTGCTTTTTACAAGGCAAGGTTAAAAGAAAAACTACGTACTCTTGATGTACAAGAGCCAGAAGAGGTTACTCCCAAAAACAAATAAGCGCACCTATAAAAATGCCAAAAGCAACACAAACTATTTTAGAGATTAACCTTACTGCTTTGGGTCATAACTATCGCTATATTCAATCACAACTTAAACAACCCAGCCGCATTATGGCTGTTGTAAAAGCCTTTGGATATGGCTCTCAAGACCTTGCAATTGCCAAGGAGCTGGAAAAGTTAGGAGTTGGATATTTTGCGGTTGCATATGCTCAAGAAGGGGCTCGCCTTAGAGAGGGCGGCATCCAAACGCCTATTTTAGTGCTACACCCACAAGCCGTTAATTTTGATATTATTCTTGACAAATGCTTAGAGCCCTGTATGTACAGCTCAAAAATACTTGAAGAGTTTATTAATTTTTCCCAAAAGAAAAAACAAAAACAGTATCCTGTACACCTAAAGTTTAACACCGGACTCAATAGGCTAGGCTTTGCTAAAAGCGATCTTACGTATATTATAGACTCCCTCACAAATTCAAGCGCAGTTAAAGCCTGTTCTGTTTTTTCGCACCTTGTAGCTAGTGAAGATTTGCAACAAGAAGAATTTACCCTGAAACAGTTGGGTGCGTTTGCTGAAATTTCAGAGGAACTAAAAAAGGCACTGCCCAACACCCCTTTTTTACACACCTTAAACACCTCTGGAGTTTTAAATTACCCGCAAGCCCACTATGATATGGTACGTTGTGGTATTGGGCTCTATGGCTTTGCCAATGATATAGAGCAATCTGCAAAGCTAAAGCCTGTCGCGACACTTAAAACTATTATCTCTCAAATTCATAGCCTTGAAAAAGGAGATAGCCTTGGTTACAACAGAGCGTTTATTGCTCAAAAAAAGATGAAAACCGCTACCCTTCCTCTTGGCCATGCAGATGGTATTTCAAGAGCCTACGGAAATGGCATGGGATGGGTGCGGATTAACGGCCACAAAGCCCCAATCTGTGGAAATGTCTGCATGGACATGATCATGGTAGATATAACCGGTATTGACTGTAAAGAAGGGGATGAAGTGATTGTATTTGGAGAACAAACAACTGCAGAAAAACTCTCGGAGGCTGTTGATACAATATCCTATGAAATTCTTACGGCAATCTCTCAGCGTGTGACGCGAGTTATCACAAGATCATAAGGTGTTTTAAGCTGCGTTTTTTTATTTAAAGACCATAAAAATTTTAAACAATAGTGTACCTTTAAAAAAAATAATCCTATGAAAATAGCCGTTATAGGTGCCACGGGCATGGTTGGTTCGGTGATACTTACACTTCTTGAAGAGCGTAACTTTCCTGTCACAGAACTGCTACTTGTAGCCTCAAAAAAATCTGTAGGCAAACAGCTCTTTTTTAAGAACAAAGCACTTAAAATAATAGCTATTGAAGAGGCCATAAAGGCCAAGCCTGTCATTGCTATATTCTCTGCAGGAGGTGAAACTTCCTTGGACTGGGCTCCTAAATTTACCCATGTTGGCACTACCGTTATAGACAATTCCTCTGTTTGGCGGATGGATCCAAACAAAAAATTAATTGTTCCAGAAATCAATGCTCAAACGCTCACCAAAGAAGATAAAATTATAGCCAACCCAAATTGCTCTACCATACAGCTGGTTATGGCCTTAGCTCCATTGCACAAAAAATACAAAATCAAACGGGTGGTGCTCTCTACCTACCAATCTGTTTCTGGAACAGGAGCAAAGGCTGTAAAACAAATGGAGGGTGAAGAAAAAAATACAGACTCTGAAATGGCCTATCCATATCAAATTCATAGAAATGTAATCCCACATTGTGACGTCTTTCAAGACAACGGGTACACAAAAGAAGAAATGAAATTGGCCCTAGAGCCTCAAAAAATATTAAATGACCAAAGTTTTTCCATCACAGCCACAGCCGTTAGGGTGCCCACCTCTGGAGGCCATAGTGAGGCTGTAAATGTTGCCTTTGACATTGATTTCACCCTAGATCAGGTGCGTACTATCATTAAGCAAACACCTGGGGTTACGCTTCAAGACAACCCAGAGACGAACACCTATCCAATGCCTCTTTTGGCACACAATAAAGATGAGGTTTTTGTTGGAAGGCTCCGTAGGGATTTTTCACAACAAAACACCCTAAATATGTGGATTGTAAGTGATAATTTAAGAAAAGGAGCCGCTACAAACGCTATTCAAATTGCAGAATATTTGGTTGACAAGGAGCTCCTCTAAGGCAAATAAAGTGTCTGTGTATTCATTACATTTTCAGAAAACAATAGGGTAAAAAAAGTATTAAACTTCTAATAATTGTCTCATCCCTTGATGGATAAACAAATATAACTCATTAGATTGCTTATAAAATTGAATATAAAGTCCTATTTTTAGGCTTTTTTAGATTAAATAATTTTAAGAAATGCCAAGAATTTTATGTCTGTTATTTGCAATGCTACTTGTCACCTCGTGTGGGTCAGATGATGATACAGATGTTTTTGTTCCTCTAGAGATACAAACACAAGAAGATTTTGTGCAAGTATCGACACTGCAAATAATTAGCATTGCTATTTTCGCTAACGATACAAATATTCCGTCATCTGGAATACTCTCGGTAACATCTCCCAGCAATGGTGATGTGATAATAAACAACAATAACACCCCACAAGACACCAGCGATGATATTTTAGAATATGACCCAGCACTAAACTTTGTGGGTACAGACACCCTGCAGTATACCATTTGCCTTCAAGACGGAAGCAATTGCAAAACAGAAACTGTTTCTATTATTGTTTTTCAAGACACAACCGTGACGCTGGATTTAGATAAGTTTCCTTACGATACCCTTTCTGAGTACAACTTTTTTAACGGTGCGCTAAATGCAATACAGCCTGCATACGGAGTGCTTCCTTACCAGCCCATAAGTTCATTATTTACAGATTATGCGGTTAAAGAAAGATTTGTTTGGGTGCCTGTAGGAGAAACAGCAAGCTTTGACCAAAACAATAAATCGTTAAATTTCCCCGTAGGGAGTGCGCTTGTAAAAATGTTTTACTACAACAATGTACTACCAACAAATACAACCAGAATTATTGAAACCAGAGTAATGGTAAAAACTCAAGATGGCTGGGACTTTGCTGAATATGTATGGAATGATGCTCAAACAGAAGCTTTTTTAGAAACCACAGAAGATGGTGGATACACAGAAGTAAACTGGTTGCAAGATGGACAGCAAAAGTTTGTTAACTACAGAATTCCAGCAAAACAACAGTGCGTTATCTGCCACACCAATGATTTTGAAACCGTGCCCCTTGGTATAAAGCCTCAAAACATCAATTCTTTTTTAACCTATGACGATGGCCCAAGCAATCAATTACAAAAACTAATTAATTTTGGTTACCTTGAAGACGCCCTTCCTGAAAATATCACAACAGTGGTAGACTGGACAGACACCTCAAACTCCTTAGAGCAAAGAGCAAAGTCTTACCTTGATATAAATTGTGCTAATTGTCACATTGATGGAGGACAAGGAGATTACAGAGGAATCCGCCTTGGATATACAGATATGTTAAACAACGATGAAAATGTAGGGGTTTGTGTTGACGGCGACACTCCAATACCTGTCGGTGGGGGGACGTTTATTACTAAGCTTATAGCGCCTGAAGATTCAGAAAACTCAATAATATACTATAGGATGTCTGTCACGGGAGACGAGGCCTATAAAATGCCCCAGTTTGGGCAAAGTCTAGTTCATACAGAGGCCCTAGTGCTTATGGAAGACTGGATAAATTCTATTAACCAATCTTGTGATTAATTAAACCAATTATTATGAAAAAATTATTCTTTTTTACCTGTCTTTTTGCTGTAGCTCAATACAGTGTAGCTCAAGTAACTTTTACGCCTCAATCTGCCGGCACAAATTACACCGATAGAGGATTTGTAGACATGAATGGAGACGGTCTGGATGACATCCTTTCTGTTTCAAATACTAATATTCAAGTTTTGTATCAACAACAAGATGGGTCTTTTATAGAGTCAACGGTTGCCACAGAATTTGCTGACAATTCTCCATCTTGGAGTTTGGCAGCTGCAGATTATGACCGCAACGGCTACACAGACTTGCTATATGGTGGGGGTAGTGGTGTTACCTTTATGAGGGCAAACAATGATGGGACAGCGTATACTGAAATATCTGGTCCTGAATATGTGTTCTCACAACGCTCTAACTTTGTAGACATTAACAACGATGGGCATCTAGACGCCTATGTGTGTCATGATGTTGAGCCAAGTGTTTTTTATATCAATGACGGACAAGGAAACCTAGAATACTTTCAAGGCGGTTTGGGAGATTACCCGTCTGGCGGACATTATGGGTCTGTGTGGCTAGATTTTGACAATGATAGAGATGTAGATATGTTTATTGCAAAATGTGGTGGAGAGTCAGAAAGAAGAGACAACGAAATGCATGTAAACAATGGAGACGGAACTTTTACAGAAAGTGGCGCCTCTTTAAATCTAGAGGATGATATGCAAACCTGGTCTAGCGCTTGGGCAGACTATGACAATGATGGAGATCTAGACGGATGGATTGGAGCAAGTACTTTTAGCAATGGATTCCATAGGCTAATGAGAAATAACGGTAATGGAACTTTTACAGATGTAATTGATGCATCTGGACTTACAGGATTTAACGTTACAAGTATTGAAAATCAAACCTATGATTTTGACAATGACGGGAATGCTGATATTGTATCTGGCGGGGTTATTTTGTACGGTAATGGAGATCTAACTTTTACCATCTCTAGTACAAATATTGGTAATGGTGGCTTTGGAGACATCAACGAAGATGGATTTGTGGATGCTATTTCTAACGGACAACTTATTATAAACAACACCAACAACAATAACTGGCTGAAAATAAACACCGTTGGTGTAGAAAGTAATGTTGGAGGTATTGGAGCAAGAGTTGAACTAACATCACCTTCTGGAACTCAAATTAGAGAAGTAAGAAGTGGTGAAGGATTCAGAAACATGAGTACATTAAACACGCATTTTGGTCTTGGTCAAGACACAGAGGCAACATCTGTAACAATTTACTGGCCTTCTGGAATTGTAGATATTTATGAAGATCTAGATATTAACATGACCCATAAACTTGTTGAGGGGAATAGTGTTTTAAACACTGGTGATTTCTTAACAAGCGACCTTTCTGTATTCCCTGTTCCAGCCCTTGACAACCTAACGGTGTCAAATATTCAGGATATTGAAGACCCTATTTATACTGTTTTTGATATTACGGGAAGAAAAGTAATGCATGGAAGGCTCCTCAACAAAAACATTGATGTATCTCAATTAACTTCTGGGCAGTACATTCTTCGTATAGCAGGACAAAGGTTTAGAAGAAACAATGTGAAAGCAACCAAGTTCACAAAAAGATAATTTTTTAATTCTAAAAAACACCATTGAGTGAATTCTCAATGGTGTTTTTATTTACACTATGTTAAAACACGTTCTTTATATAGCTCTAAGTTTTTTTTTATGTGCTAGCTGCTCTAATGAGGATGACGCAGGTTATATTACCGTTGAGCCTATCTCTGTGGTTACTTTAGATTTACTGCAAGTACCCTACCCAACACTCTCTGAGTATCGTTTCTTTGAAGAAACACTAAGTGAGCTTACACCCACATTTGGGGTGCTTCCCTATGAGCCTATTAGTTCATTATTTTCAAACTATGCGCACAAATCGCGCTTTGTGTGGCTTCCTAGCGGTACAATTGGGACCTATAATGGAGACGCTAATAATATTGAGCTACCTGTTGGTAGTGTGCTTATTAAAAACTTCTTCTATGACAATGTACTTCCTGATAATACTAGAGTACTTATTGAAACCAGGCTCATGATTAGAAAAGAAGAAGGTTGGACTTTTGCAGAATATTTTTGGAATGATCAGCAAACAGAAGCTTTTCTCGATACACAGGGGGATGGTGGCTTTAAATATGTTTCTTGGATAGAAGCGGGAGAGCAGCGTGAAATAAACTACAGAATGCCTTCTGGAAGTGAGTGTTTTACTTGTCATAAAAGCAATACAACAAATGAGCCTATTGGTATAAAGCCTCAAAGTCTTAATAGTACTTATGCCTTTGCAGATGGCCTGCAAAATCAACTACAAAAGTGGGTTGAGGTTGGATATCTCGAAGATAATATTCCCACAAACATCAATACCGTTGTAGACTACACAGATACCTCACAAGACCTTGAGACCAGAGTTCGCTCTTATGTAGATATTAATTGTGCCAGCTGTCATAGAGATGAGGGGCATTGTAATTACAGGCCTATGAGGTTTGCCTTTAGCGAAAACAACTTATTGGAAAATTTAGGGGTTTGTGTAACTCCAGATCAAATGCTAAGCAATCTCTCCTTAGATCAAAAATTAATTAAACCTGGAGATCCAGAAAACTCTGTAATATACTACCGCCTGAATGTAACGGCAGAAGAAGAACGCATGCCGCTTCTTGGTAGAAGTATTATCCACAATGACGGAGTAGACTTGCTAAGAGATTGGATAAACTCTCTGGATACTTCCTGTGACTAAGGCTTTTAAAATAGCATAAATACCCCATTTGCAACTACTTGCAAATGGGGTATTTATTTTTTGTTATCTTTAAGTAACAATAACGCTAAACAAATCGCCATTATGAATTCAACTTTTACAACTATTTTACGCATGTTACTGGGTGTTTCTTTGCTAATATTTGGCATGAATAAATTTTTTCCGTTCATCCCTATTTTTGATATGGCTCCAGCAGCAGCAAACTTTATGGAATCTTTAAATAGCACAGGATATGTTTTATATGTTGTTGCTTGTCTGGAGCTACTTATCGGGGGGCTACTACTGTTTAAAAAATGGGTTCCCTTTGCACTTGTTTTGCTAGCTCCTATTGTTGTTAATATTTTATTGTTCCATCTTTTTTTAGACGTCTCAGGCATGTTAGTTGCTATTTTTATGTTGGCAATTACCGGGGTACTCATATATAAATACTGGAAATCTTACAGTTCTTTGTTTCAATAACAACCATAAAACACTTTTTTAAACACAAACAGGCCGCCAATACTTTTATTGGGGCTTGTTTTTTTATGTATTTTTATAAAAAATAACCTCATGAAAAAGTTAATGCTTCCAATTTTTACAGCCCTAGTTCTTGTAGGGTGTAACAACAGTACTATTTCAAAAAACCAACCCAATATCGTGACCTATCCTAACACCAAAAAAGTTGACACTGTTACTAATTATTTTGGAACACAGGTGAAAGACCCTTACAGGTGGCTTGAAGACGATATGAGCGAGGAAACTGCTGGGTGGGTGGAAGATCAAAACAAAACAACCTTTGAGTATTTAGAAAACATCCCTTTCAGAGAGGAGCTAAAAGAGCGCCTTACCACGCTTTGGAATTATGAAAAAGTAGGGGCTCCTTTTAAAGAAGGAGACTACTCTTACTTTTATAAAAATGATGGGCTGCAAAACCAGTATGTAATTTACAGATACAAAACAGGGCAAGGCCCCGATAAGGCCGAAGTTTTTTTGGACCCTAACACATTCGCTGAAGATGGAACCATTTCTCTAGGTGGGCTTAGTTTTAGCGACAACGGATCGTTGGCCGCCTACAGTATAAGCGAGGGAGGAAGTGACTGGAGAAAAGTGCTTGTAATGAATGCCCAAAGCAAAGAAATTATAGAAGACACCATTGTGGATGTAAAATTTAGCGGTATTTCTTGGCTGAAAAATGAAGGGTTTTATTATTCCAGCTATGATAAACCAAAAGGAAGTGAGCTTTCCGCTAAAACAGACCAGCACAAACTTTATTATCATAAACTTGGGGCTTCTCAAAAAGAAGATCAGCTTATTTTTGGAGGCACCCCAGAACAAAAGCATAGATATGTTGGGGGTCGAACCACACAAGACAATAAATATTTAATTGTTTCTGCTAGTGTTTCAACCTCAGGAAATAAACTCTTTATCAAAGACCTCAGTGACCCCAAAAGCCGTTTTATTGCTGTACAAAAAGACACAGATAGTGACACCTCTGTTATAGATAATGTTGGCAGCAAGCTTTATCTTGTAACAAATAGAAATGCTCCAAACAAAAAAGTGGTTACTGTAGATGCCACTAGTCCAGGTCCAGAAAACTGGGAAGATCTTATTGAGGAAACTCAAAATGTTTTAAGAGCTAGCACAGGTGGTGGGTATATTTTTGCAAATTATATGGAAGATGCTGTGAGCGTTATAAAACAGTATGCCTATGACGGAACCAAAGTAAGAGAAGTTGCCTTACCTGGAGTTGGCTCTGTGGGTGGTTTTGGCGCCAAAAAGCAAGAAACAAGTCTGTATTATTCTTTTACAAATTACCTCACCCCTGGCAGTATCTATTCTTATGAAATTTCTTCTGGGGTTTCTGAGTTATACAAAAAACCAAACATTGATTTTAACTCAGATAATTACCAAAGCAAGCAGATATTCTACACCTCAAAAGACGGCACGAAGGTGCCAATGATAATTACACATAAAAAAGGAATCGTATTAGACGGTACAAATCCTACCATTTTATATGGCTATGGTGGTTTTAATATTAGCTTGACTCCAAGTTTCAGTATAACAAATGCCGTATGGATGGAGCAAGGCGGTGTGTATGCTGTCGCCAACCTTAGAGGTGGTGGAGAGTATGGTAAAAAATGGCATGATGCAGGAACAAAATTACAAAAGCAAAATGTTTTTGATGACTTTATAGGCGCCGCAGAATATTTGATTGCTGAAAAATATACCTCTAGTGATTACCTTGCCATTCGTGGCGGATCTAACGGAGGACTTTTAGTGGGCGCTACGATGACACAGCGGCCAGATTTAATAAAAGTAGCCCTTCCGGCGGTTGGGGTTTTAGATATGTTGCGCTACCACACCTTTACAGCTGGTGCTGGTTGGGCCTATGATTATGGTACGGCGCAACAAAGTAAAGAAATGTTTGAATACCTAAAGGCATACTCCCCGGTACATAATGTAACCCTTGGCACAAAGTATCCCGCAACAATGGTGACCACAGGAGATCATGATGATAGGGTGGTGCCTGCACATAGTTTTAAATTTGCAGCACAATTGCAAGAAAAACAAGGGGGCCCTGCTCCTGTTTTGATTAGAATTGAAACAGATGCAGGCCATGGTGCAGGAACTCCTGTGAGTAAAACCATAGCGCAATATGCGGACATCTATGGTTTTACTTTATATAATATGGGCTATAAGGTATTGCCAAAAAACATTAATGACGGGGTAAAACAATAACACACTAAAAAACAATCCCTTTAAGATTTGTGTCTTTATTACCACACTACTTTTTTATGTTAAACGTAACTATAAAAGATTTTTCTTACCCAAACACACCTGAGGTGTTGATACTAAAAGACATCGTATTTTCCTTAAAAGAGGGAGAGCATTTGGTGGTTTTAGGAGAGAGTGGCTGCGGAAAATCTACCCTGCTACACTTAATTTACGGGCTATTACATTTAGAAAATGGCCAGTTGTTTTGGAAAGAAAAACAGCTATTGGGGCCCCAACACAATCTTGTGCCTGGGGAGCTTGCCATGAAATTAGTCACTCAAGAATTTAATGTAATGCCATATACTTCTGTTGCAGAAAATATCGCCACGCACCTAAAACGAAATAACAAAGAACAAGACGCAGCTCGTGTAGATGAGCTGTTAGAAGTGGTGGCGCTCACTGGTCATAAAAAAACGAAGGTGAAGAACCTCAGCGGAGGTCAAAAGCAGAGAGTTGCGCTTGCAAAAGCACTTGCAAACAAACCAGAAGTCATTCTTTTAGACGAGCCATTTAGTAATATAGATACCTTTAGAAAAAACAAACTACGCCGTAATTTATACGGTTATTTAAAAGACAATACTATTACCTGTATTACCGCAACCCATGATAGTGATGAGGCACTAGGTTTTGCAGACACTATACTTATGCTGCGCGATGGAAACATAGAGATGATGGGAAGTCCGCAGGAAATTATCTCAAATCTTAAAACGCCTTACCAGGCTGGTTTTTTTGGTTCTGGGTCTGTAATTGATACTTGTCTTTTTAAAGGGGTTAAAAAAGGAGGGATGCAAACAGTGTTGCCTCATAAGTTAAAAATCTCAAAAACACCTACCACTGTTTATGGTATGGTTTTAAAACAATACTTTAAAGGTCATTTCTATGAGGTAGAAGTAGATACGCCACAAGGTGTTTTATTTTTAAATCATCCCACAAAACTAGAAGAAAAAACAAAGGTGTATATAGATTTGGTGTAAAGCTTGACGGCTGAATAATCTTTGTTTTTAAAGCAGATCCCACACAATTTTTAATGCAAAAACTATTAGTAGTATTGAGCATGCTATGATAATATGATCGTGTTTTAGTTTTTTAAAACAACGTAATACTATCTGTATAGCGGCCAAAAACACACCCACAATTAAAAGTTGACCTATCTCAATTCCTATATTAAAGCCCAAGAGAGATGCTAATAAATTATCACCTTCAAAAAAGGCCATTTTTAGAAAATTTGAAAATGCCAAACCATGAATACAGCCAAAGACTAAGACCATAATGTATAATAGTTGGTAATTAACTTGAGTGGGCTTATACACTTTAAATAAATTATTTATACACGTTATAATAATTGTAATGGGTATCAACTGCTCTATAATATCGCGCTGCAAGTTAAGGACATCATAGACAGAAAGCACTAGAGTAATACTGTGCCCTAGGGTGAAGGCCGTTATAAGCAGCGCTAGTTTTTTCCAATGAGAAAGACTAAAAAAAACCGTAATAGCTAGTATAAAAAGCAGGTGGTCAATGCCGTCTATGTCTAAAATATGTGATAGTCCTTGTTTAAAAAAAAGTACAAATGCCTGCATTACTCAATCGTTTTAATTGTATAGGTGGTCTTTCTAAAACAAAAGGTGTCCCCCTCTTTTTTTCCAAAAAGCAATTTACCAATTGGTGTTTGTAGGCCAATACAATAGTAAAGCGTTTTTTGGTGGGTCACAACACCCAGGGAGATACTTAAAAAAAACAGGCCATTATTGGTAGTCACCAAACTTCCTAGATGAGCATGAGTTGCTGTTTTTGTAAGATTAATTTTATGAAGGGTTTCAAGGGTTTTCTCAATTTCTACCAACCGCTCACCAGCTTGCTCTCTGTCTAGTTGCAACATTGCTCTTGTGGTCTGGTGCTTATCTCCAGCGCTGCTTTTTGTGTCATCATCTAAAGACGCAACAATACTCTTAATTTTATCTTGAACAATGCTATACTTCTGCATTATTTGCTGTTCACAAGATAGCAGTAAGTGTTCTTTGATTTTTTTTGAGCTCATTACTGTTAATTTAAGTAACTAGAGTTGTTCTTTTTTTGATGAAAGTTCTGCCAACTCTTTACCAATAATGCTTCCTATAGCAACACCCATACCACCTAAACGTACACCACAATATACATTAGGGTGTATTTGCTTTACAATGGGCTTTTTTTGGCTTCCAACCCCCATAATCCCACTCCAACGAGTGTCTATCTCGAAAGGAGTTTGAGGTAATATCGTGGTGGTAAGGAGTTGTTCTAGCTTGTTTTGTATTATTGGGGTGAGTCCTGTTTGAGAGGTGTTTTCTTTGTCAAAATCAAGGTTTCTAGCACCACCAAATAAAATTCTATCATCAATATTTCTAAAATAATAATAGCCGCAATCAAGATGAAAAGTGCCTTTAATGGCTAAGTCTTTAATGGGCTTTGTGATGAGCACTTGCGCTCTTGCCGGTTGCACCTCTTCTTGGAGCAACTCCTTGGCAAAGCCGTTGGTGGCAATACATATGTTTTTCACCTCAACAGTTAGGGAGTCTATGGTAAGCACTGGCAATGTGCCTTTTTGTGATATGGCCGTTACCGGTGCGTTGTTTAGTATTAAAACCCCTTTTGAGGTAACCTTTTCTAGTAATGCCGTCATCATCTTACCGGTATCGAGTTGTCCTTCAAATTTGTTAAAAATAGCTTTAGGGGCAACTTTTTCAAAGCCAAATGGTGTGTCAACCACAGAAAACACATTAGCATTAAAAATGGGAAACAGCAGCTCATTGATGGTGTCTAGGTTTTTAAAACATGTGTCAAAAACAGCGCTATCTGTATCTGGAAAAAGCTCATATCCTCCAAGCTGGGTATAAGCAATGCGCTGATCTGTTAGGGTAGCTCTTAGAGTCGATAGGCCCTTAAGACGCGCAGAAATAAGCGCAACTACCTCACTTGGAGTGTGTGTTTCAAGGTCCTGTAGTATTTCAGACATGCTACCAAAACATGCAAAACCTGCGTTTTTGGTGCTAGCTCCGCTGGGCAAGATTCCTTTTTCAAACACCGCAATTTTAGCCTGTGGATGAAGCGCTCTTAATTCTAAAGCACAGCTTAGACCAACAATCCCGCTGCCAATAATAGCAAAGTCTATACTAGTAAACCATGAGGTGTGTTCCCAATAGGATAGATTCATAAATAGTATTATATTTAAGCCTATTTGCTTGAAGCAATTTGCTTTTATAAATTTAATTACATTCTGATGAAAACCAACTACAGATTATTACTTGTTTTTATTTTATTCTCTTTTTTGTCATTTTCTCAACAGCCCGGAGATGAAATCGAAATACAAACCATAGAATTTGATGGATATCCTGTTGGAGAGGGCTGGCTTGCCCCAAGAGAGGGATATTTTGATTTTACCTCCTTGGAAGGACTTGACTTTGAAAAAGTATATATTAAATATAAACTAAAGTGTGACCCAACTCAAAATCCAAATTGTGGAGAATGGGACTACCTCTCCTACCTAAAAGTTATTGAACATACCGGCAAAGGGCTTCATCCCAGCTACTATATTGGTGGAAGCGGTGGGTTAACACCAGATACATTTTCTTACATGAACAATACCGCTTGGAGCTACTCCCCAAGGTATGAACAAACCATCGTTTTTGATGACCCTTCTGCCCTTGATGACTACCAGGTGGGTGATGGAACACAAGAGGTTCAAGATCCTTTTAACGCCTCTTTGGAAGACTCTCAGGTGCAGTATTTATTTAGGCAGTCTGAGCTGGTGGCCTCTGGATTAACTCCGGGAGAGATTACAGGAATGCAATTTAATATTCTTGATACTGGCGGAGAAATGCAGCACCTTAGAATTGGTCTAAAGACTACCACACAAAACGAATTACAAGAAAATGAGATAATTACAGATTTTGTTGAGGTGTTTGCTAAAGATTTGGCCTTTAGTGATACAGGCTGGCAGCATATTGATTTTTCTTCATTTTTTAATTGGGATGGGGTTTCAAATATATTAGTTGAGGTTGCCTTTACAGGAAAAGAAGGGGCAAGTGCGGTTTCTTTAAGTGGAAGTGACTACTCCTGGGGTTGTGCATCACAGGCGGCAACTACAGACGCTTATTTTAATTTTAATGGGCCAGATAAACTAGAGGTTCCTACCACAAACCTAACAGAGATAGAAAATGAGATTACGATTTCTTTTTGGCTTAACGGAAATGGAGAGCAGCCCCAAAACGACAGTGTTTTTGATGTCCATGACCAAGACGGAAACAGAGTTTTAAACATACATCTCCCTTGGAGCAACCAAAGAGTATATTGGGATGCAGGAGATGCAACAGGGTATGACCGTATAGACAAACAGGTTGATGATATTGATCAGTACAAAAATGTTTGGAATCATTGGGCCTTCACTAAAAATGCAACTACTGGTGTGATGAACATATACCTCAACGCAGAGCTTTGGCATACCGGAACAGGGCTTAATAGGGCCATAGGGACTATCGCTGATTTTAATCTTGGCAGAGGGCAGTGGAATGCAGATAATTTTTATGATGGCAAACTGGATGATTTCCAGATTTGGTCTACAGAGCTAGACCCTGCAACTATTGTCAACTGGATGCACAAGGATATTGACGCAACTCATCCTAACTATTCAGCATTAGAAGTAAATTACAAGTTTAATCAAGTCACTACAAATTATGAGACTCTTGAGGGGGTCTTAGCCCAGCAAACACCGCTTTATGGAATTCCTCAATTAAAAAGTTATAATGGCAAGCATTTTAAAAACTTTACCCCCTCTACAACAAGACCCAACGTAAAATTTAATCGCAATACTTCTACCTATACTGTAAATACAGCGCTTGTTATAGACTCCATAGCCAAAGGAAAAGTAATGGTAGAAAAATACGTGCAAGAAGTGGCTGGAGAAATTCCTGTTTTGGATGAAACTCTTTATGTAAACCCAACCTATTATAACAATTACCAGTATGATGCCAATTTGGTTGCCACAGACTCTACGGCTGTAGCTGCAGATAATACTCTTATATTAGAACAAATTGAGTATAACACCACAGTCCCTGGAGAAGAGGTCCTTGTGCCTTGGGAGATTGGCCGTTATATAACGCCCTACGGAAATGGCCTCTCATTGGGCGATGATGGCTGGACATGGATTTTTGATGTTACAGATTTTCAGCACCTTTTTCAAGGAGATGATGTACATATTCAGGCCGGTAACTTTCAAGAACTACTTGATATGAAGGTTGTCTTTAAAGTGGGCACCCCACCTAGAGAACTCCTGGGCATTCATAGTTTGTATTCTGGTAATTATAGTTTAAACACCTTCGATGATGTGGTTATTAACACCACAGTGCCTCTCAACCCAGAAGCAGAGATGTTTTCTGTAAAATCAACCCTAACAGGACATGATTTTGGATCTGGTAATAATTGTGGTGAGTTTTGTAACAATACCCATAAAGTACTTGTAAATGGTGTCGAGCAATATAGCTGGCAAATTATGCAAGAATGTGGAGAAAACCCACTCTACCCTCAAGGTGGAACTTGGATGTACGATAGGGCTGGTTGGTGTCCAGGAGCTCCAGCAACGGTGCAAAACCTGGATGTTACTCCGTTTATTAATGTTGGTGTAGACACCACAACAGACATAGATTACAACATAGATCAAGACCCTTATGGAAACTATGTTACAGAAATCTTTTTTGTAGAATATGGCGCTCCAAATTTTAGTAATGACGCGGCTTTAGAAGAAATTATTGCTCCTAATATTTTTAAACTCAATACCAGGTTCAACCCAACCTGTGGCGAGCCTGTTATTAGAATAAAAAACAATGGAGAAAACCCATTAGAGTCTGTAACGGTGACCTATGGGGTTCAAGGAGAGGCGCCTTACAGCTATACTTGGACAGGAAATTTAGCGTTTTTAGAACAACAGATAATCACGCTTCCTGCCATTGAAGTTGGTAGTTACTACCAAGGAGCTACCTCTTTTGAGGTAAGTCTTGGCGAGCCTAATGGCAGCTCAGATCAATACGAGTTTAATAACAGTCTTACCTCAGAGTTTGAGCCCGCTCCAATTCATGAGGAACAAATGGTAATCGACTTTAAGACAAATAATCGTCCTTTTGAAAACAGCTACAAGGTGTTTGACACAGCCGGAAACGTTATGTTTGAAAGAGATTTTGATGACTCAAACACAACACATACAGATCTAATTAATCTTCCACAGGGATGCTATGAGCTAGTGGTATATGATACTGGTGGTGACGGAATGAATAACTGGCCCTCAAACCATGGTAACGGATTCATTCGTTTAAAAAACTTGAGCGGCTCTACGATCGTTTATCTTGAGCGTTGGTTTGGGGAGACTATAAAGTATCGCTTTAGAAACGATGCTGCCCTAAGCTCTGAAGGCCAGCAAAGTAGTTTGTTTTCTGTTCATCCAAACCCTACAGACAATGCTTTTACGGTATCGCTTTTAAACTCGGGGGAGTCTTTCTCTATGGAAATTTTTAACATCACAGGCATGACAATCTATAAAGAGAAAGACATGGACCCTTCAAACAACACCGTGGATGTCTCTAGCTATAGTAGTGGCGTGTATTTAATTTACTTAAAAACCCAAAGTGGCGCTACACAGGTTAGGAAACTAATTGTTAATTAATATTGACTATTGATGTCGTAAAAAAAGTGCTATCTAGAATTAGGTAGCACTTTTTTATTTAATCTTAAGTGGTTTATTCCTCCTCTTGAGGTTCATTCATTTTCCATGTATTCATAAATGCCGTGGTGTAATTACCAGAGACGTAATCTGGGTGGTCCATGAGTTGTCTGTGAAATGGTATGGTTGTTTTAATTCCTTCAATAACAAATTCATCTAGGGCGCGCTTCATTTTATTGATGGCTTCCTCACGTGATTGAGCAGTCGTAATCAGCTTAGCAATCATAGAGTCGTAGTTTGGTGGTATAGAATACCCTGCATATACGTGGGTATCTAGTCTAACCCCATGCCCGCCTGGTGCGTGCAGGGTCGTTATTTTTCCCGGAGAAGGTCTAAAGTCATTATAGGGGTCTTCTGCGTTGATACGACACTCAATTGAGTGTAGAGACGGAAAATAGTTTTTGCCAGAAATAAGTACCCCTGCAGCTACAAGAATTTGCTCACGAATTAAATCATGATCAACCACTTGTTCTGTAATAGGGTGCTCTACTTGAATACGCGTATTCATTTCCATGAAGTAGAAATTTCTGTGCTTATCTACTAAAAACTCAACGGTTCCTGCTCCTTCATATTTTATGTATTCGGCGGCTTTTACAGCGGCCTCCCCCATATTTTTTCTGAGGGCATCAGTCATAAAAGGGCTTGGTGTTTCTTCCGTTAGTTTTTGGTGACGGCGCTGTACAGAACAATCTCGTTCACTAAGATGGCATGCATTTCCTTTGCTGTCTCCAAGAATTTGTATTTCTATATGGCGTGGCTCTTCAATTAGCTTTTCCATATACATGTCGTCGTTTCCAAAGGCTGCTTTGCTTTCTTGTCTGGCAGACTCCCAAGCATCTTGCAGCTCATCTGGTTTCCAAACGGCACGCATTCCTTTTCCACCGCCGCCTGCGCTTGCCTTAAGCATCACTGGGTAGCCTGTTTTTTTAGCAACTTTAATACATGTTTTAAAATCTGGAATAACGCCTTCACTGCCTGGCACACAAGGTACCCCTGCAGCAATCATGGTTGATTTTGCATTTGCCTTATCACCCATTCTATCTATCATCTCTGGAGAAGCCCCAATAAATTTAATGTTGTGTTCGTCACAAATTTTTGAAAACTTTGCGTTTTCAGAAAGAAATCCATATCCTGGATGAATTGCATCTGCGTTTGTAATTTCTGCCGCTGCAATAATGTTGCTAACTTTTAAGTAACTCTCACTACTTGGCGCTGGGCCAATACATACTGCTTCGTCAGCAAATTTTACATGTAAACTTTCTTCATCAGCTCTACTATAAACGGCCACTGTTTTAATGCCCATTTCTTTACAGGTGCGTATGATGCGAAGTGCTATTTCACCCCTATTGGCAATCAATATTTTTTTAAACATATCTCTTTTATTTAAACTTATAACTCACGGCTTTGTTTTCACAAAGGTTGTTAAAGCGCTATCTAAGATTTAAAATATAAATTATGATGGGTCTACTAAAAATAGTGGCTGGTCAAACTCTACAGGAGAGGCATCATCAACCAATACTTTTACAATTTTACCAGAGACTTCACTCTCTATCTCGTTAAAAAGTTTCATGGCCTCGATAACACATAAAACATCTCCCTCACCAATAACAGTCCCTACCTCAACAAACATAGGTTTGTCTGGGGATGGCTTGCGATAAAATGTCCCAATAATTGGTGATTTTACAGTGATAAGATTAGATTCCTCTTTACTTTCTGGTGGGGTTTCTTCAACAGGGGCTGGGGCAGCAGGTGCTGGAGCAGTGGCTGCCATCTGTGGCATTTGCTGTATAAAGGTTGTTTCACCTTTATTGTGCTCACCTGTTCTAATGGTAATTTTAACGTCTTCCATTTCAAGTTTTACCTCACTAGCGCCAGACTTAGTTACGAACTTGATTAAACTTTGAATGTCTTTTAATTCCATAATATAATTGTTTGTTAATAGGTACTTGTTTTATTGTTTTGGATCATAGGCCCATTTTACATACATAGAGCCCCAGGTAAAGCCTCCGCCAAAAGCAGCAAAAACGATATTGTCTCCTTTTTTAAGTTGGTTTTCATAGTCAAACAAACACAGGGGTAATGTCGCTGATGTGGTATTACCGTATCTGTGAATATTTAACATCACTTTATCTTGTGGCAAATTCATTCTTCTTGAAGTTGCGTCTATTATTCTTTTATTGGCCTGGTGTGGTACTAGCCAGTTTACATCGTCACCTCTTAAGTTGTTTCGCTGCATTATTTTCTCTGAAACATCTGCCATTTTTGAAACAGCAAATTTAAATACTGTTTTCCCATCTTGATAAACATAGTGCTCTTTGTCTACGATGGTTTGGTTTGATGGAGGCAAAATAGATCCCCCTGCGGCAATTTTAAGACTGTCTCTTCCAACACCATCAGAGCGTAATATTTCGTCTTGCACACCAAGTCCTTCTAGGTTGGGTTCAAACAAAACAGCTCCTGCACCGTCTCCAAAGATAATACATGTGGTGCGATCTGTATAATCTACAATCGAAGACATTTTATCTGCTCCAATAAGTAATACTTTTTTGTATCTGCCAGACTCTATATATCTAGCTGCTGTAGACATCCCAAAAAGAAAGCCAGAACATGCAGCTGCTAGGTCATAAGAAAAAGCATTTACAGCGCCTATTTGTGAGGCTACATAAACACCTGTTGAGGCAACGGGCATATCTGGTGTGGCAGTTGCCATAATCACCATGTCTATATCTTCTGGATTGATCTTGTTTTTGGAAAGCAGTTGCTCAGCTGCTTTTATGGCCATAAAGGAGGTTCCTTGACCTTGTTCTTTTAAGATGCGGCGCTCTTTGATTCCTGTTCTTGAGGTAATCCACTCATCGTTGGTGTCTACCATTGTTGCCAGTATTTTGTTTGTTAAAACATACTCAGGAACATAGCCTCCAACAGCAGTAATTGCAGCAGTAATGGTACTCATAGAATTTGTTTAAATTCAGTAAAAAGAGTCAAAATCTCTCTAAAAAGCCCGAAAAATAGTCAATTTTAATCAAAAACAAGGCTTTTTTGATTTTTTTGATTTTTACTAATAGCTAAGAAAACAAAAAACTCTCACAGGTTGTGAGAGTTCTCATTATATCACTTTTTATAAGCCCTATGCTTCTACTTCTTCTACTGCGTCAATAACAATTTGACCACGGTAGTATAGTTTACCTTCATGCCAGTGCGCTCTATGGTAAAGGTGCGATTCTCCGGTTGTAGGATCTGTAGCAATTTGCGGTGCAACTGCTTTGTAATGTGTTCTTCTTTTATCTCTTCTAGTTTTGGAGATTTTTCTCTTAGGATGTGCCATTACGCTCTATTTATTTTCGTTTAGTAAATTTTTTAATGAATCCCATCTTGGATCTGTTGGTCCTTGTTGGAGTTCTTCTATATCTTCTTTGGGTGCCTTTGGGCTTAACTCTTCAAGTTTGTCGAGAATGTCACTTTGCAGTGTTCCATCTTCTATTCCTGGGTGTATTCTTCTGCTGGGTAAATTTAAAATTACAGACTCATAAATGAATTGTTGAATATTAACCTCATAACTTCCGTGTGGAATTTGTAGTAAATCTTCATTTTCATCATTAAAATCATCTCCAAACTTTACAATAAAATGATAGCTTCCCCCCACAAGCTCGTTGTAAGGCTCGTTGGTTACATCACAATTTACATTTACATCACCCGTGTAGGTTAATGTAAACTCCATAAAGGTTGTTTTTTTATCTAGCAGTACGTCCAGAGAAATGGCTGCTCCATTAAACTCGTCATACTCAAAATGCTCAAAGAACGTATTGTCTATTGTAAAATCAAAGTGATGCTCTCCAAGTTTCAACCCAACAAAAGGGATTGTAAATTCTTTCAAATCTCTCATAATCACACCAAATTGAAATATCCGCCTTACGCATAAAGCGGCTGCAAAGATAAAAAATTATTTCATTTGCAAATTATTTTATCACTACTTTTTTACAAAGGGCTTGCGCTTGCTAATTTTTAAGGGGTTTTCTGCAGAAACCAGATATGCTTTCCTTGTTTTATGTATGGTAATGGCGCTAAAAACTGCTGCTCTAAAGGAGGAGAAGTCTGCCTTGTTTTTACCAGCAATATCATAGGCGGTGCCGTGGTCTGGAGAGGTTCTTATCTCACTAAGTCCGGCGGTGTAGTTTACCCCAAAGCCAAAGGCAAGGGTCTTAAAAGGTACAAGACCTTGGTCATGGTAGGAGGCTATAATAACATCAAAGTTTTTATAGTTTGCACTACCAAAAAAACTGTCTGCGGCATAAGGGCCAAAAACCGTTTTACCATTATTGCGTAAGTTATCTAGTGTTGGGCGCATAATTGTGTCATCCTCATTTCCAATAACACCGTTGTCTCCAGTGTGAGGATTAATCCCTAAAACGGCTATTTTTGGTTTGGCAATTCCAAAATCTTGAATTAGGGTTTTATGTATGGTGTTGATCTTTTTTTCTATGACCTCCCTGGTAATGTTTGCCGAAATGTCTTTTACCGCTACATGGTCTGTCAAAAGGCCTACTCTTAGGCTTTCTGAAATCATCAACATCAAACTGTCTCCTTCCAATTGTTGTTGTAAATAATCTGTGTGGCCAGGAAAATTAAAGCGCTCTGACTGTATGTTTGCTTTGTTTATTGGAGCGGTTACAAGGGCGTGTATCGTGTTTTGTTTAAGCGCTAATACTGCAGCCTCTAATGACCTTACAGCATACTGGCCAATAGTGTTGTCTTGTTTTCCAAAATCAATCGCTACGGGCTCTTTCCATAGGTTGAGAACATTTATTTTTTTGGGGATAATTTTATCTAAGGCGTCAATCCCGTGAAGGTTTAGTTCAATGGAGTAGTGTTTTTTAAAGAAAGACATCACCTTAACAGAGGCAAAAATAACAGGCGTGCAAAATTCTAGCATTCTTGAATCTTGAAACGTTTTAAGCACAATCTCACTGCCAATGCCGTTTAGATCGCCAATTGAGATTCCTACTATTATTTTATCTTGATTACTCATACAGGTCGTTTCTTTATCGTTATTTTTGTAGTGCAAATGTAACCAAATTACTCATGTTTACAGGAATAATTGAATCCTTAGGTAAAATAAAATCACTCTCTAAAGAGGGAGAGAACTTACACATAGAGGTAGCCAGCGAGCTTGCTCCAATGTTAAAAATTGACCAAAGTGTCTCGCACAACGGGGTGTGCCTTACGGTTGTCTCTCTAACAGAAACCAGC
Source organism: uncultured Ulvibacter sp. (assembly GCA_943789105.1). GTDB lineage: Bacteria > Bacteroidota > Bacteroidia > Flavobacteriales > Flavobacteriaceae > Patiriisocius. The sequence goes on from CALSSW010000002.1 coordinate 126,479, forward strand.
TATGTTGTTACGGCAATCAAAGAAACCCTAGATAAAACCAATATTGGGCAACTAGAGGTGGGTGCTGTTGTCAATTTAGAGCGGGCCATGAAACTTGGAGATAGACTAGACGGGCATATTGTACAGGGTCATGTTGATCAAACCGCTATATGCCAAGAAATAAAAAAGCAAAACGGTAGCTGGGTGTTTACCTTTACCTATGACAGTTCTTTAAACAACATCACCATAGAAAAGGGCTCTGTTACAGTAAACGGAGTGAGTCTTACTGTGGTAGATTCTAGACCAAACACCTTTAATGTTGCCATCATACCCTACACCTACCAGCATACAAACTTTAACACCTTTGTAAAAAATACGATGGTAAACTTAGAGTTTGATGTCATTGGTAAATACGTAAAGCGCATAACCCAAGGATATCTATAGTTTTTCTATTACAACAAAAAAGCCCCGCAAATTGCGGGGCTTTTTTTTGAGGGTATCACAAACTACTCTTTTACTTTTTCTTCTTGCTCTTGCACCAGCACTCTCTCGTTTACAGAAAACTGTTTGATTTTACCATCAACAACAAGAGCGTCATGCACTTGGTTCACTTTCACTTCTTGGCCCTCAACAGTAAGAGTAAGGTCGTGCCCGGAGGTTATCCACTGTTGTGTTTTTCCTTCTTTATCTGTGTACATGTTCGTGATTAGAAACTTTGTAGTCCAGATTGGGTTGGTTTGTTCAAACCAAGTAGTTAAAAATTCCATGTGCGCCTCTGTCCCTTTAATAACCTCACCTTTTGGGCCATATGCCACAAAGTCTTTGTCGGCATTTAAAGCCGCAATAGTTTCAAGGTCTCTCTCGTTATGGGCTTTTAGGTATGTTTCCCAAAGAGAAACAGCAGCCATATCTCCTCCATACAAAGAGATTTTTTCCCCTTTGTCGGTAATTTCAAATCCAATTTCTTGAGGCGCTGACGCTTGATTTGAATCTGCGGGTGGTACGCATGCGTACAATAAAGCGATACTAAGAGATGCTAAAATAAGTTTTTTCATTTCATGTTGATTTAATAGTTAGGTACCAAATGTATTGTTTATTTATATTAATTGCAATGCGAGTTTAATTTGTTTAGCGCATTGGTTTTAATTAAAAAATAATATCAAAAATTAATTGCTTTAAAGAAGTAATATGTTAAGTTTGTTGTGCGCAAGGTAGAGAAAATGGTTGGCAATATATTTTTTATTACAAAAAAAGGCCTGGGTTAAATCCCGGGCCTTTTTTTTGGATAAAGCAAACAAAATGATTTATTTAAATCTTAACAAAGTAATTATTACTTCACTATAATTCTCGCTGTCTTATCTATGCTTGAGCCCTCTAAGGACGCCTTTACTAGGTAAACCCCTGGTGCATATCCTGACATGTCTAAAACTGTTTTATATGTATGTGCTGTTAGTTGTTCTAGATCCACGCGCTTAATGTTTTGTCCCAACATGTTGAAAACAGATACCATGCTTTTTTGATTTGAAGGTGTGCTTAGTAATACTTCAAAGTGATTGTTTGGTAGTGATACTAAAGTTAAATCAGGGTTATTGTATTGATAGTCTGTGTTGTTTAGTGTGACACCAGTGATAAATTTAGTAACCGAGGAGGATCCTGGAGGGCACTGGCCACTTTGTGTGATAACCGAGGTTCGAACTAGAGGAGTCGCGAACCCTTCAGCCCACCATTCCCAGGCTTGTAATTCATTTAAACATGGTGGCGAACCTATTTGTCCATCAGTGAAGTTTTGAATAGACTCAACAAGAACAACATTGTCATAAACCGATCCGTCTGGCATCGTTACAGAACCAGATGAAAGTGCTGTAAATTGAACTTCGTGGTTTCTCTCTAAAGCAGGTGGGCATCCCGTACAGGTAAATGGAACATCAAGTATTTGATCTGTACTTGTGTCGCCCACACTAAAGGGATAGGGAAACAATAATAGTGGCGAGTCATAAGCTGTATTTATAACGGTTCTCTCGCCGTGGTATGAGCTTGCCGTAGCATCGAAGCCAAGAAAAAATTGTTGCCCATCCTCATATTTTACATGAGTTGCATTTGGGTAATTATTAGAATAATTAGAGTCTGACACTAGTGCTAGTTCAATAAACGAATCGCTGTCTGTTGTGATTTGTGAAAAGTCCCAGTCTCCCGAGGTTGAGAAATCGATAAGACTGTTTTTTACAGAAACTTCATATATAACCCCCTGGTCTGGAATAGATGGTTGTGTTATTGCTTCTGTTTGAGAGAATACGGCATGGGATAGAATTGAAAATAATAAAAAGGCTGCTTTTTTCATGATTTAATGATTTAATGATTAGTTTTAATTAGCAATTTAAGAAAAATAATGCTTACCCTAAAACAACTGGACTTCATGGTTAGAGATAAGATTCCCAGCTTTTGTGGGTTTCCGTAAATGGAAAGCTGCTACGTCATTAGTAGTTAAAGATTGTAAAAAATGAAAGAAGCGCTAACACTTTTATCTTAATATATCGATAAAATGTTGTTTTATTCGTTAAAGTGTGATTTTATTGTATATCTTTGTGTTTTACAGCCCCCAAAAAAACTTAACGTCATGAAAAAACTAATAGTATTGGCCGTTATTTTTCAAATAAGTACTTCTTGCGGGGAAAATACACGTGCAACAACAAACCAAAAAAATGTTCGATTAGACAGCTTTGAAAACGTGAGATACAATGCTCTTGAAGAAGTGAAAAAGGATAGTCTTGAAACAACTAAGGTGATTTAGTTCTGGTTGTTAAAACTGGTTGGCAAGGAACGGATACAAAAAAGCCCCTACATCACTGTAAAGGCTTTCTTTTTACTTGTGGTCCCACCTGGACTCGAACCAGGGACCACCTGATTAACAGTCAGATGCTCTATGCCTTATAATAAGGCTACTAACCACTGACACTTATGTAGTTAACAAATTACTTTAAAAAGTATTTTAAGTTAATTGCCATATAGATGCCAGAAAAAAGTATTTCGTACCCAAAAGTTTGTAAACGTTATGATGACTTATATTATGTTGACTTTAGATTGTCCAACAAAAGATATAGGTTATTTAGCGGAAGCAAAATAGGTTCTTCCTTATCCCCTAACACATATCCCTTAAAATTAAGACGTGCTAAAGCTATTGAGTTAGCTGATGAGGTTTACCGTTATTTAATTAGCAATAATTATAGCTTTAATAAGAAATTAGACAATGTTGGTTTATTCGATTATTTAATTCAAAAAAAACTATCTGAACCCTTATCTAAATCTTATCACAAGTGTTTAAATAGTATTGCTATTAAATTAAGAAATGAGTTGTTATCAAAAGGAAATATAAGTGTTGACTTTATAGATAGTATTTCTTTGAGAAACAATAACAATACAAGTTACAACACAACAAGAAGGCACGTTAATGTATTGATTAATTATCTGTTTGATAATGGTTTTAATATTAATAAATCTAAACTTAAAAACAGAAAACAAAAAGAGGCACTTCATAAGTCAATCATTAATGTAAAGGACTTATTGGAGGATATAAAAATATTTAATCACAATTTATACCTATGTGCACTTTTAACTTATGGTTGTCTATTAAGACCCCATCAAGAAGTTAGAAACTTAAAGTGGAGTGACTTTAATAGTGATTTAAGTTTTATAAGTTTATCTGGAGATAAGATTAAATCTAAACGAAATAGAATAGTTCCAGTACCCTCTTACATAAGAGATATACTTGTAAAAGGAGAAAGAGATAATAATATCTTTTCTGGTAAACGGCAACCTTTAAATCAAGACTATTTTAAGACGCTTTGGGGGCGTTTTAAGAGACAATCTAACTTGCTTGAACAAGACCAAACATTGTACTCTTTTAGGCACTCTGGTGCTATAGAAATATTTAAGAGAACTGGTTCTATAACCAAGCTACAGAAAGCTATGGGACATTCATCTATAAATGTAAGTTTAACCTACTTAAGAGGTTTAGAAATAGCTGAACTGAAGGAAGAAGATATGCCTATGGTTTATTAGTCCTCTTCAATAGATATAAATGAGATGTTTGTTATTTTTTGTTCTGTTTTCATAACGTCGGATATTGTAGAACAACCAGAAACACTTTGTATTGGCATACCAAAATACATGCTCGATTTATAACTATAACCTTCTGCTGCAGCAAGTTTTAAATATGACTTAAAAAAAGACTGTGACGGTTTTTTAAATTGTCGTCTAGTTATAATTTCTATGTCTAAGTTTTTAATACATTTTGAATTGGAGACAATGTAGTTGTATTTAAGAGTAGCTGTAATTCTCGCCTTATATTGTTTAGGCTCTTTTTTTACTGGCTTTGGCTTTGCTTGTTTTGGCTTTGCTAGTAGTGATTTCTTCTTCAATAATTGGATTTCGTTTTTTAGTTTAGTATTCTCTGTTTTTAACTTATTATTCGAAGTTTGCAACTCTTTTAATTGAGTTTTCAATTCTTTAAGTTCAGTAGAATTGTCTTTGACGGGTTTAGCTTTTCTCTTTGTTGTTTTAACCGAACTTTTGACAGTACTTTTCTTCTTTGATTTAGAGGAATTTATCTCATCATACAGACCAATGTAATCTTTAGAAGAATTCCACCTTCCTTTATCTGATATTTTCACAATACGACCAGCAGCTTGGCTCTTCAGCCATTCATACTTTTTATGTTTTGCATCGACTTTTAGTTCGTCTTTTGTTGAAGTAAGTGTAAAAACACCCGTCTTTTTATTGAAATTAATTATGTAAGGAGTTGTTGAAGCCATAAATGAAGTATTTGGTTTACCCAAATATAACACTACTACCTAAAACATACAATCACTTTCCCTTTAAAGAGTATATAGTTCTTGTAAGAAATAGGTTTGGTATAGCTTTCTATAATAGCTTCTCTTGGGTTATTAATTTCTAATAGCATTATCAAGTTGTTTATCTGAATAATCACTTAATCTATCTATTATTTCTACTGTGAAGTTTTGTTGTTGTTCTACTTCCTCTTGTTGAGGTTTTGTAAGCACATAAGGCATTGCTAATTGTATTAGTTTTAGTCTTTCAGCCTTTGTCATATCTTCTATATCAAAAGAGGCTATAACCTCATCTATTAGCTTTGATAGCTTTTCTTTTATCTTATTACTTAATTTATTAGGTGTCCCTTTTTGTCTACCTCCAAATTTCTTTCCAGTTGTATTCATATCTATTTCAAACTACTTTTAATTATACCTAAAACAGATTGGTTCTTTAAAGAACACACCTATCCCGTAAACAAGTTTTATTACTCTTTTAGTTTAAGAAGTATATCTATATAACGTTTTATATATAGTTTTTGATAAATTTATTTAGTTGTACCAAGAGATGCGCCTTTGGGGGCGCTATTAGCATAAATTGTATCAACAGCTTTAGAAGTTTTTCTTTAAATATTTATAAGATAAAGTTACAAGTTTAAAATTTGAAAGTCAAGTAAACAGAGGTGGTAGTTATTGTTAGTTATCAACGAAATAGAGAGTTGTTTTATGTACCAAAGTTGTACCAAACCGCTTTATCCTTTTGTTTATATTTGTTCAAAACATTAAACAATTTACATTATGAAAAAACTACTCTATATTATTTTTAACTGTACTTATCGTTTCGGGTAGTAGTAGTGATGATAGTAATAACTCTAACAACAATTCAAATAACAGTAATAATGTTGACTATTTCTTCGAAGTTGAATTTGGTGGAGTGATAAATAGGGTACAAGGTAATACATCAAACACAAATAGTTTTTTAGCAAAAAATAAATGTTATGCAGCTACTGGCAACCAATGGGGGGGCTTTTTATCTATTTCAGATATAACTGATGTTTCCTATGTTTCCGGGCAAAATATGGAGTTGTTTTTTATTCTTGATGATGCGCAACTAGGAAGTAATACGGGTAGAATAGGCCAGTTATTCGGGAATTATATTGATGATTATTTAGAAACTATTGGTTCTTATGGTAGTGGTGGTACATTTTTTAAAGAAAATGGAACGGGAGATGTAGGAGTAATTACAAATATTAATATTACAGATTTAGGAACACAACCAACATCAACAAATACTGGGTTAGATTATGGAGAAACTTTAAAAGCAACTTATGAAGGGGTTCTTTACTTTTATAATCTTGACACAAATCAGTATGATATCCCAGCTCCTATAAGAATTGAATTTAATGCAGTTCGTATTAACTAAACACAATACATATTATATAACCCTTACTATTTAGTAGGGGTTTTTTCTTTATCAAGTCTATACATACCCTACATTTTGCTTTATTTGTTTTTAAAATTATTATATTTCCTTTAACTGTATTACTTGCTTTGGCATTCAGTTTCTCCGTTTTTATTAGAAAAACTGTAGAAAATTCTGCTTCATAGGCTTTCTGGTGACGTAACTGGGTTCTTCTGTTTTTAGTATAACTGACACGATAAACCCTTGATTCAAAATTAATAGTATGTCTTTGATGTTTTTCATTTTATAAGATTTTAAATTAAGAAACTAAAGTAGTCATTTTTAGGGTATACTTTTAAATACCTATAATCTCTATTGTATCTACTAATACAATTAAGTTTAAATATCCTACCCTATTAAAATTCCTCTTTAGAGCAGATATGTTGGCACAACATAGGTTGTTAAAGATTGTAAAAGGCGAAAAGAACTTAAATGTCTGTCAAAAGTCTGTCAATTTTTAGTAGTTTTATACTGTTCTTTGAGTTGTGTAGTATAAGTGTGTAAGCCTTTTAGAAGGTTTAACAACTGGTTAGAGCCTATAAAAAAAGCCCCTACATCTCTGTAAAGGCTTTCTTTTTTCTTGTGGTCCCACCTGGACTCGAACCAGGGACCACCTGATTATGAGTCAGGTGCTCTAACCAACTGAGCTATAGGACCGGCATTATGGCTGCAAAAATAATGTGTTTTAATGGCTACACAAACTTTTTTTAACTTAATTCCGCTCTTGGCACAATTCTACCAAGACACCGTTGCTGGATTTAGGATGCAAGAACACCACCCATTTATTATCTGCCCCAATTTTAGGCTCTGGGTTTAATACTACAAACCCTTCTTTTACAAGGCGCTGCACTTCAGCATTTATATCATCAACAGCAAAAGCAATATGGTGTACCCCCTCCCCTTTCTTTGCAATAAATTTTGCAATTGCACTGTCTTGGGTAGTGGCCTCCAAAAGTTCTATTTTACTTTCTCCACAAGTAAAAAAAGCTGTGTTTACTCCTTCGCCTGGCACTTCTTCGGTTTTATAGTGGGTGTACCCAAGTAGGGATCTGTAAATTTGGGTGGCTGCCTGCATGTCTTTTACAGCAATGCCAATGTGTTCTATTTTGCGCATAATTATTGTTTTTTACCTAACCTTTGGCAAGTGCCAATAGGGTGCTTTAAAATAGAGCTACCTTGTTAGGGTTTGACAAACGTATCAAAAATAACAATTACCCAGCAACCAAAATAGGCCTAGTACCATTAATTATAGTACTTTTGCCATATGATAGAAAGTAATAGACAAAAAAAAATTGCAGGAGTGCTACAACAAGACCTTGCTAATGTATTACAAAACAAGCTAAGAGAAGCTGGCCAATCTGGAATTTTAATCTCGGTGAGCAAAGTAAGTGTAACCACAGATTTATCTATTGCAAAGGTGTATGTAAGCGTTTTTCCGTCCACAAACGCTTCGCAAATCACCCAGGAACTAAACGGCATTAAGCCGAAAATTAAGCACGAAATCGCCCAGCTAACTAAGCACCAACTTCGTAGAATGCCAGAGCTTACTTTTTATAATGATGATTCTTTAGATTACATAGAGAAAATAGAGGATGCTGTAAAGGGAGAAAAAAACCCAATACAAGACCCCGACTTACGTCCAAAAAGAAGAAAATCATAGCCCATTGAAAGTCTCGCTGTACATCGCAAAGCGGTATCTCTTTTCCTCAAGCAGCAGCAACGCAATTAATATTATTACCGCCATTGCAGCCACTGGAGTTGTAGTAGGGTCTTTAGTGCTCTTTATCGTGCTATCTGGTTTCTCTGGCCTTAAAGAATATAGCCTAGAGTACACCAATATCTTTGATAGCGATTTAAAAATATATCCTGCCACAGGGAAGACAATAGCATTCACTCAATCTCAAAAAATGGTACTTAACGCTATCCCTGAGGTAGCTGCGGCCTCTCAGGTTATAGAAGAGAGGGTCTTTATACGGTTCAAAGGTAAAAATGACATGGCGTTTATTAAAGGGGTAGATGCCCAGTACGATCTTGTAAACCCTACAGACAGTATCCTTCTCTCTAGAGACTGGTTAACTCCAAACAAAAACGAAGTCGTTGTAGGCTACAACACCTCTCACAAACTTGGCCTTGGCGCAAGAGATTACAGCGCACTTTTAGAGGTGTTTGTTCCCAAACCAGGAGTTGGGCAGATAGACCCCTTAAACCCTTCAAAAGATTTTACCAAACAAACGGCCGTGGTCTCTGGTATCTATTATGTAAATCAGGAACTCAACTCAAAATACGTCTTTAGTGATTTGAGTTTTGCAAGAAGTCTATTATCCATGGACAGCACCAAAATTTCTGCCCTTGAAATAAAGCTTGCACCAAACGCCTCTATAGCCAGCACAAAAGAAAAAATAACAGCCCTGTTTAAAGAAGATGTGCTTGTAAAAACTCGCATCCAGCAAAATGATGCGCTTTATAAGATGCTAAATACAGAAAACATAGCGGTGTATCTTATCTGCACACTTATAATGATCATTGCATTGTTTAATGTAATTGGCGCCATTATTATGATGATTTTGGATAAAAGAAAAAACATCAAAACCCTCTACAGTATGGGAGCAACTATCAAAGAGATAAGAAGCATCTTCTTTACACAGGGAGCTCTCATGACCCTTTTGGGAGGAACCCTAGGTATTGCCCTGGGAGTTGTAGTGGTGTGGCTTCAGGCAAAATTTGAGTTCTTGCACATAACCCCAAATTTGGCATATCCCGTAAAACTGCTTGGATTAAATGTGGTGGTTGTATTTTTTACTATTTCTACCCTTGGGCTATTGGCTGCAAAAATTGCGGCAAGTAGAGTAAGAGAACAATTGCTAGAATAGCACTACACAAACTGGTGGTCTCCAAATCTTTCTAAGACCTCATCAAAAGCCTTAAAGACATCTTTGCTATCATCACTGGTTACCATTTTCATGCGGTATTCCTTAAAGTGCGGAATCCCTTTAAAGTAATTTGTGTAATGTCTTCTGGTTTCAAACACCCCAAGAACTTCACCTTTCCAATCTATGGCCATCTCTAGATGACGTCTTGCGGCCTCTACACGCTGCTGCATCGTTGGGGGAGCCGTGTGAGCGCCTGTTTCAAAAAAATGTTTTACCTGATTAAAAAACCAAGGGTTTCCTATACTTGCGCGGCCAATCATGGCCCCGTCAAGACCAAATTCATCTCGCATAAGCATCGCTTTCTCTGGGGTGTCAACGTCTCCGTTTCCAAAAACAGGAATATGCATGCGTTGGTTGTTTTTAACGGCAGCAATAGGGTGCCAGTTGGCCTCCCCTTTGTACATCTGTGCTCGGGTTCTGCCGTGAATAGAGATGGCCTTACACCCAACATCTTGCAAGCGCTCTGCTACCTCAACAATTTTAATAGAGTCTTCGTCCCAGCCCAAACGGGTTTTTACCGTTACGGGCAACTTGGTGTGTTTTACCATAGCCTCGGTAAGAGAAACCATAAGATCTATGTCTTTTAGAATACCCGCACCCGCACCTTTGCTTACTACTTTTTTAACAGGACATCCAAAATTAATGTCTATAATGTCTGGGCCGCTAGCCTCCACAATTTCTATGCTCTTTAGCATAGACTCCAAAACTGCTCCAAAGATTTGAATCCCTACGGGGCGTTCTTTTTCATAAATATCAAGCTTCATGACACTTTTAGCAGCATCGCGAATTAGCCCTTCGCTAGAGATAAATTCTGTGTACACCACATCTGCCCCTTGTTCTTTACAAAGCGCCCTAAATGGAGGGTCGCTTACGTCTTCCATGGGCGCAAGCAGCAGCGGAAATTCTCCGACATCTATGTCTCCAATTTTAGCCATATGTTTTGCCCATACTATCGAGCGTGTTTGTTGTTGTTACTCTTGTTGCAAAAATAGTAAAATTATATTCTGAAAGTTTCAAAAAAAGGCCATTGCTTTTAATTGAGTCTGTCGCTCTCTTTTGTAGTAATCTCGCGGTTGTTGTCTTGAAGCTTTGAGTTTCCGAAGTTGTAAGTAAAACCAACTCTAAATAGCCTAGACTCTGTCCTGGCAAAATAACCATTGTCCTGGTTTGCGTACCGCGAGACAACAGGAACATTGTTAGTGTTAAAGATATCGTCTACACCAATAGTAATGCTTGCTTTTTTGTCCCAAACCTTTTTCCGTACAGAGGCAGAGAGATTAAATTGATTTTTATAGGTGTAAGACCCAAAAATAAGATTTGAGATATACAGCATTGTAATATCGCTAGTGATATTTGCCTGCTCGCTTAAAACCAAGCCGCTATAGATTTGTCCGTAAAAACCATAGGTGTTTGCAAGGGCGGTTTCTTGAGCGCTTTGTAGCGCAAAAAACTCATTTTCTATAAAAAATCCAGACGTAACCACCTGGAGGTACCACCAAGACCTTACTGATTTTGCATAAGTTACATCCAGGCTGTACTGGTAACCCTCTATAAGGTTTGTCTCCAAGTTTTGTAGAGCTCTTGTGGTATTGTTTTGAAATCTAAGTTCTTCTAAAGGGTTTTTAATATACCAGTAATAGGCCTCCAAAAACCAAGTGTTATTGTAGGTGTAGCTAAAGGTATACTTTGAGTCTATTTCTGGTACCAAGCTGGGGTTTCCGTCTGTGTAATTGTTTTCATTAATAAAGTACCTAAATGGGTTGAGGCTCTCATAGTTTGGCCTGGATATAGACCTAGAATAACTAAGCCCAAAACTATTGTTTTGATTGGCCGAATAGAGCAGCGACATTTTTGGAAACAATTCAAAATAATACTGATTGTTAACTTCACCTACTATTTTTGAAGTGGCCTTAACTTCTGTTTGTTCTGCGCGCAATCCAAGGTCTAGGCTCCACTGCTCCCATTCTCTAGCAATATTAAAGTAGGCTGCAAAAATATTTTCTTGGTACCGAAAGCCATCAGAGAGGTTTGGGTTTAAAACAGCTCCTTGCGCTGTTTGATCAAAAAACTCCTGGGCGCTACTAGTTGTTATGTCACTTATCTTTAAACCCCAATCAAGGGCTCCTGAGGTAAGTGGTGCGCTAAGGTCTATTTGCCCTGTGAAAATAGTATTGTCTTGACTTCCATAGGTGTTAAAATCATTGTTTCTTAACTGTTGCCCGTTTGGAGAAAAATAATTGGTCACAACGCCTTGTTCTCTATCTGCGCTATAGGTTACATAATTGGCCTGAGTCACTATTTGGGTTGCGTTATTGGCTAGGCTAAAAGTGTGGCTTGCATTAAGAGCAATGTTAGAGGTGTTTCTGTTGGAGGCACTTGAAGTGGTAAAAGTAGAGTCTAGTTGCAGCTGCCTGTTTGTGTTTAAGGATAATGCCCGGTTATCAAAGCGCTTGTTTGGTGACACAAAAACAGTAGCGCTTATTCCAAAGGCGTGCTGCTTGTTTGCGGTAAGATCTAAAACTACATTTGCCTGATGTGCGTTACTTTTGGTTTCTCTTGTAAAATAGGAGTCTCGGTATCCGCTTGTTGTGAGTTCGTTTGAATCAAAAAAACGGGTATTGTTTTCGTCTTCTTTAAACTCTTTCCTTGGCGCGTAAGAATAGCTTGCGTAGGCATTAAGCCAATTATTTTTATAAAAATGTGCTGTTGCTAAATTGTATTTTGCGTACACCGCTTGCTGGTAGGCTCCAGAAACAGATCCTTTATAACCAACCGCAACGGCTCTTGTTGTGCTTATATTTAGAACTGTTGTGGCGTCTGCATCATATTTTGAAGATGGATTTGTAATCACCTCCACAGACTTTATAAGAGAAGCGTTTGTGCTCTGGAGTAAAGAAAGTGTTTCTTCGCCAGAGAGGTACACTCGTTTGTTATTTACATATATAACGGGGCTGTTATTTTTTATAGATATTCCTTGTTGAGAAACAAGAACTCCGGGTGTTTTTTTAAGCACGTCTAATGCGCTTCCTGAGGCCACAGATGTGTTTTCTACACTAAAAACAAGGCGTCCTGGTGCTTTTTGTATGGTTGGTCTTTTTATAGTAATAACTGCCTGATCGAGCATCTCGCTGCTTTCTAAAAGAATTACAGTATCAACAGCGATGTTTGTTATAAGTGATATTTTCTTGGTCTGTGTCTCAAAGCCAATAAAACTAAAATGCAGGGTATAGTTGCCGTGTTCTACGTTTTCTAGGGTGAAATTTCCCAAGTCATCTGTTGTGGTTCCTTTTACAAAGACAGCGCCAGAGGCGCCTTTTTCTTCAGAGACATTATTTGCTAAAACCGTAACAAAAGAGATAGGCGCGTTATTTTGGTCTAAGACAGTGCCACTTATTTTGCTTTGTTGCCCAAAAATAGTTGCAGGGAAAAGTAAGAGAAAGTAACCTGCCAGTTTTATCGTACAACAAAAACGCTTTTGGCTTAGTAACAAAAAAACTAGATTATACAGCATAAATAGGGGGCTAAAATCATGAAGGTTAACCAGGCACTATCGCAAAGATGTAGAATTATAACCAAACATTTTCATGGTTTTGCTAAAAATCGATTAAAGGTAACTTGTGTACATGATGCCCTTTTGTGGTATCTTTACAGCCTCAAATTTGCTTGATATGCTTGCAAATTATTGTTTTCAAACAACAAGCTACATGAAAAACATTCGCAATTTTTGCATTATTGCCCATATTGATCACGGCAAAAGCACCCTGGCAGATAGATTACTAGCAGCCACTGGGGCTGTTACCGAGCGTGAATCTCAAGCGCAGTTGCTTGATAATATGGATATAGAGCGTGAGCGTGGTATTACCATAAAGAGTCACGCCATACAGATGAACTACACCCAAGGCGGCCAGGAGTATGTCTTAAACTTAATTGACACCCCTGGCCATGTAGATTTCTCTTATGAAGTTTCTCGCTCTATTGCTGCCTGCGAAGGTGCTCTGCTGGTGGTTGATGCTGCACAAAGTATACAGGCTCAAACTATTTCTAATCTATACCTAGCCCTAGAAAATGATTTAGAGATTATTCCTGTGCTCAATAAAATAGACCTTCCGTCTGCTAACCCAGAAGAAGTAACAGATGATATTGTTGATCTCCTGGGTTGCGATCCAGAAGAAATCATTCCCGCTAGTGCAAAAACTGGAATTGGAATTACAGAAATATTAGCCGCTATTATAGAGCGGGTTCCTGCCCCAAAAGGAGTTAAGGAAGAATCGTTGCAGGCTTTAATTTTTGACTCTGTATACAATCCTTTTAGAGGTGTTGAAACGTATTTTAGAATTTTAAATGGAGAGATTAAAAAAGGCCAACACGTAAAGTTTATGGCCACAGGGAAAAACTATTATGCAGATGAAGTTGGCACCCTAAATTTAACACAAACACCAAAAAAAGTAATCTCTACGGGAGATGTTGGGTACCTCATCACGGGCATTAAAGAAGCCAAAGAGGTAAAGGTTGGCGACACTATTACAGATGCAAAAAGCCCAACAACAAACATGATTGAAGGCTTTGAAGATGTTAAGCCTATGGTTTTTGCTGGTATTTATCCTGTAGACACTGAAGACTACGAAGAGTTGCGAGCCTCCATGGAGAAACTACAGCTTAATGACGCCTCACTGGTTTTTATACCTGAGAGCTCTGCTGCTCTTGGATTTGGTTTTAGGTGTGGTTTTTTAGGAATGCTGCATCTAGAGATTATCCAAGAGCGTTTAGAGCGAGAGTTTGACATGACAGTTATTACAACGGTGCCCAACGTATCCTACAACGCATTTACCAACAGAGAGCCAAACACAGTGCTTTTGGTAAACAACCCAAGCGATTTACCAGACCCCTCTAAGATAAACCGCATGGAAGAGCCGTATATCAAAGCAACGATTATCACAAAGTCTGACTTTGTTGGTAATGTTATGTCTTTGTGTATAGAAAAGCGAGGGCAAATCACAAACCAAACCTATTTAACCACAGAGAGGGTAGAGCTTACCTTTGACATGCCTTTGGCAGAAATTGTGTTTGACTTTTATGATCGTTTAAAAACCGTTTCTAAGGGATATGCCTCCTTTGATTATGCCCCAATTGGCATGCGGGAATCTAAGCTAGTAAGGCTAGACGTCTTGTTAAATGGAAATATTGTAGATGCCTTATCTTCTTTACTGCACCAAGACAATGCTCAAGATATTGGTAGAAAAATGTGTGAAAAACTTCGCCAGCTCATTCCAAGACAACAGTTTGACATCCCTATACAGGCTGCAATTGGTGCAAAAATTATCTCTAGAGAAACAGTAAAGGCGGTTCGTAAAGACGTTACGGCAAAGTGTTATGGAGGAGATATTTCTAGAAAGCGTAAACTTCTTGAAAAACAAAAAAAGGGAAAAAAGCGCATGCGTCAGGTAGGTAATGTTGAGATTCCACAAGCAGCTTTTATGGCAGTTTTAAAACTCAATGATTAACTACAAGATTAGTTACATGGCAACCCATCTAGCTCTGCATAGGCGCTTTGGTCCATGCCTGCGCAACCATTATTTATAAACCTTTGTAGTGCTGCCCTATATTCATTACAGTTTTCTGTAGAAGGATCTTGGTTATAAGCCTCTGCGGCATCATTTAGTTCTGGGACCGCTGTTATACACTCAAAATTTCCTGATTCAGTGCCGTCACAACAAAAAAGTAAAAAGGCAATAGCGCCTGCTATAAAGGTTGTTTTTATTGTTTTATTGAGTCGTATATACATCGTGATAAGCCTATCTATGTGTTGCTTTTAGTGTTGAGGGGAGGGTTCTGGTGTTTGAGTAGTCATTACGTCTTCAAAATCCATAGGTCTTCCTATATAAGCGATAGTCGTGTTTTCTTCTATTGCTGTATCTTTTACACCGTCTACAAGGCTAATGACACCCTCTGGGGATTTTACAAATAACGCAATGGCGTCTTGGTTGTCATTGATTAAATCTAGAATGCCGGTATACATCTGCCGGGTAGAGGCTTGTATCTCTTGTATGGACGGAAATGCCTCTGCAACACGCATCAAATCTAGGTAGTCATGTGTGGCGCAAAACAAGTCCTTACTCTTGGTTTTTTTGCTTCTCAACTCTTCAGAGCTAATTAGCCTATAGGTGCCATTTTCACCAAAATCTTTTCCTAGCTTATCCATAGCGTATCTATTAATAACGTCATTTCCCGTCATTGACAGCAAATAACCCATGTCGCTCAACTCTATATTGTCACTCAAATCATCGTTATAAATGTTTGCGGACAAAGCGTCAATGCCCAGCTCTTTTGCTTTCTCAACATTTGCTTTATTGCTGTCAATAAGCACTACGCGCCTGTTGTTTTTTTGAAGATATGCCGCTATTAATCTTGATATGCGAGAGCCTCCAATGATCATGATTCCTTCACTCTTTTTTAGAAATACGCCCAGGAGTGAGGCTACCATCCTTGCTGTTGTTGCGTTTAACAGCACTGTCACAAGTACTAGTCCAAAAACAAGAGGGGTAATGTATTGTGCTCCAGGGACACCCAGCTCTACTAGCTTAGTTCCAAATAGAGAAGCAATACCCGCCGCAACAATACCACGGGGGCCTACCCAAGAAATAAATAATTTTTCGTTAGTATTAAGGTCTGAATTTGTTGTGCTTAAAAAGACGCCCAGGGGCCTCACCACAAAAATAACCACCGCAAAAAGAATGGCTGTTTCCCAGTTGTATATAAGTAGTAAATCATCAATACTAATGTTTGCGGAAAGCAAAATAAATAAGATGGATATAAGTAGTACGCTTAAAGATTCTTTAAAGTATAATAATTCTTTTAAATTAGGTAAATCGCTGTTTCCTAAATACATTCCCATCACAACTACGGCCAAAAGGCCAGACTCGTGAGCAAACAAATCGCTTAACACAAAAATGAGTAGCACCATAGACAATGACGCTACATTTAAAAGATAGTGAGGAATCACTTTTCTTTTTACAGCATGATACATTGCAAAACCTCCCGCTAGACCAAAAGCAAAACCGATAACAATGATCTTTCCAAACTCCAAAAGAGCGTGTTTGGTGTAGCTGCCTCCATATCCGTGGGCTTGTGAGGCGGCCTCTTCTAGTCCTTGAACAGGAACATTTACGCTAATAAAACCAAAAACTAAAACCGCTACAAGAGCTCCAATAGGGTCTATTAAAATACCCTCCCATTTTAAAACTGCCGAAACGTCTTTGCGCAGTGGAATGTTTCTTAAAATAGGTGTTATTACCGTTGGTCCTGTAACAATAATAAGCCCAGAGAACAAAAAAGAAACTTGCCAATCAAGACCAAGCACATAATGAGCTGCTAGCCCAGCTCCAAAAAAAGTAACAATAGAGCCAAGACTTATAAGTTTTCCTATAACCCCTCCCACTTTTTTTATTTCAGTCATTTTAAGGGTTAGGCCTCCTTCAAACAGAATAATACCAATAGCTAAGGAAACAAAGTAAAACAAACTCTCTCCAGGGAAGAAGCCTTTTTGTGTGTTCCATATAGGTTGTATCCATTGTGTCCCGTCTTCAGAATAAAATGTAGACAAGGGGCCAACGGCAAGACCAATTAAAATAAGGGGTAAAATAGCAGGGATTTTTACTTTCCAAGCAATCCACTGGGCAAAAATTCCTAAGATGATAATTCCAGCAAGCTCTAACATAGGTGTATTATTTATATGCAAAGTAGAAAGAACCCTTGAATTGTTAAAATTATTTAAGAATAATTTAAATCTTTAAGGCCATGTTGTTTAAAAAATTTTTCCAAGATTTTAAAAAAGATGTATCTTCCCACTTCAAGAAAAAAACACATAAGAAATCATCGCTTTGAACCAAAAAAAATTCAGCACTATCGGTATTGGGGTCACCTTCTCTCCAAACTTAAAGGCAAATATTTGCCAGAGTGCTCGTCTTGCCTTGTTGTTTAAAGCCTCGCTAGTGCTTATTCATATTGGCGAAGCCTCTAAGGAGAAAAGCGCAACCTTTGCTTCTTATTTGGCCCCTTTTTCAAAAGATGGCCTTGTGGCAAAAGTGGTGTTTAGCCCGGGAGAACCCGTTGGGGCAATTTTGGAAAGTGTAAAGCAAAAAGGAATAGACCTTTTAATTCTAGGTGCGCTACAGAGAGAAAATTTTCTAAAGTATTACATAGGATCTATTGCGAGAAAAATTACAAGAAAAGCAAGCTGCTCTGTAATGCTTTTAATTAATCCCTCCATAGAGCCGTTGCCTTGCAAACACATTGTTGTAAATGGCTTGGAGGATGAAAAAACACCCGCAACAATAAGCGCTGCTTTTTTTGTGGCAGAGGCACTATCTAGTGAAAAGATAACCATTGTAGAGGAGGTGTATAATACAGATATTGGAAATGTTCAGGATGATAAATCTTTACGAAAATCAACTCTTTTAAAAGAAAAAATAAGCCGTCGTGAAGATTCTAGGATACAGAAAATACTAGAGGATATTCCGCAAAAACACAAGGAAAACAAACAGGTTGGCACCCAACCCATTTTTGGAAAAAGAGGATACTCTATAGGGCATTATGCCCAGGTTGTTAGAGCAGATTTATTGGTGATGAACGCTCCTAAAGCCTCTGTTTTTTGGGACCGGTTGTTTCCTCACGACCTAGAACACATTTTAACAGAGTTGCCCACAGACATATTAATTGTACAATGAGCACTAAAAAAAATAGCATACAATCCTTTTTTAGCGCACTTCCTAAAAATATTTTTTCTGGGTTTGTGGTAAGCTTAATTGCGCTCCCATTAGGGTTAGGGCTTGCTATGGCAAGTGAGGCTCCGCCAATCTCTGGAATTATAGCCGCTGTTGTTGGCGGCTTACTGGTTTCTATTTTTGGGGGCAGCCATGTTACGATCTCTGGGCCCGGAAATGGTTTGGTGGGTGTCCTGCTGGTGGCAATAACCACCCTAGGAATTCAAGGCGCTTATGCGGCTATTATTTGCTCTGGTGTGCTTTTAGTCTTGCTTGGTTTTCTGCGCATGGGGAAGCTTGCAGACTTCTTTCCTTCGTCTGCAATACAAGGCATGTTGGCTGCTATTGGGCTTATTATTCTTGGAAAACAGTTTCATATCATGCTTGGAAACAAGCTCTCTTTAGATGGTAGCGTGGCTTATTTGCTGGCAATTCCCGAAACAATTCAAGGGGTGTTTACCTATGCAGATCCGGGGCTTACCTTTGCTGCCGTCTCTGGCGTTTTGTCTTTGGCTATTATGGTTTTTTATTCTAAAATAAGAAATCAATATCTGCAGCTCATACCCGCCCCGATGTGGATTGTGCTGCTCTCTATTGGATTTAGTTATTACTGTGAAGTGGTTTTGCAGCAGCCAAATCCTATTAGTGCAATGTACATGATCTCTGGAATTCCTTCTGCAAATCAAATTGTTGCAGAGATACCCGTCCCGAGCTTTAGTGGCATTGGGAGTTTATCTTTTTGGACCAGTGTGCTTGCTCTCACCCTTATTGCAAGCATAGAGTCTTTATTAAGTATTAAAGCTGTTGACAAGCTAGACCCTCAAAAAAGAAGAAGTAATGTTAACAGAGACCTAAAAGCCCTAGGCTTGGCAACTGTTGGAAGCGGCTTTTTAGGAGGTCTTAATGTAGTTACGGTGATCGCTAGAAGCTCCGTAAATGTTAATAATGGGGGGAGCAACAGAAGCGCCAACTTTATGCACGCTTTGTTTTTGGTTATTTTTATTGTGCTGTTTAGTGCTCAATTAACGCGCATACCCTTGCCAGCGCTTATGGCTATATTGGTATATACAGGATACAAGCTAGCGTCTCCTGCGCTTGTTCGAAAAATATTTTCTGTAGGAAAAGAACAGTTGCTTATCTTTTTTACAACACTACTGGCAACCTTATTTATTGACCTTATCACTGGTATTATCGCAGGACTTATCATAACTTTTATGATACACGTTCTTGTAAACAAAGGAGCGTCTGTTTTTATTAGAAACTTTCTGAAACCTAATGTGCTTATGTTTCAAGAGAAAGAGAGCGGCAATTATTATGTAAGCGTAAAACACTTTTGTAGTTTTTTAAACTTTTATAAACTCAAACAAAAGCTAGAAGATGTTCCAGAAGACAAAGATGTTGTGATAGATTTTTCTATGTGTCAATTTGTAGACCATACCGTGATGGAAAACATTAGCGGATACCAAGATGTTTTTGCTAGGCGTGGAGGTAATTTTGAGGTTATTGGCCTTGATTTGCACGGCACAGACAGTAAACATCCTTTTGCCTTGAGAAAATTAATTCCTGGACTCACAAAAAGAAGCGGCGCCCTAACAAAAAGACAGCTCACCCTCCAGGAAATTTCAAAAGATTTTAACCTGCAATATCAGGCCGAAAAGTCTGAGGATGTCCGTTTTTTAGATGGTTTTAAGTATTTCAGCACCAAAAAAATTGAGCGTATTTACAACCGTCTTTTTAACACAGAAAACACCTTTAAGTTATTTGACATCAATTATTCTGAAGGAGAGTTTATTGCAAAAGAAGATGTGCGAACCACTATGTTACACATCAAATTAAATGGTGTTGTTCCTGGATTTACGCTAGACCAAGAAGGGTTTTTAGAAAAAGTGTCTGCCTTTGCTGGCTTTAAGGATATTGCCATAGAAAACCACAGCGACTTTAGCAAACGATTTTATCTTCGTGGTGAAGACCCTGTGGCTATACAAGCGTTTTTTACAGACAACCTTGTACTTTTTTTCGAGAGCAATCCTTATTACCACATAGAGTCTAACGGTACTTCTGTGCTAGTATACTCAAAAGAGAGGGTTGCAGGAGTTAAAGAAATAAAAAACCTTCATGATTTTGGAAAACGCTTACAAACCGAATTGCTTGTTTGCGCCCAAAACCCAGGGTAGGTAATTAATAAAAACCGCTGACGCTTGAGCAAACCCCTGTGTTTTTGTATTTTGCATAGCGATGACACTTTACCCAATAGAGGCTGGAAATTTTAAACTCGATGGCGGCGCTATGTTTGGTGTTGTTCCTAGAACCTTGTGGAACAAAACAAACCCCGCAGACAGCAACAACATGATAGATATTGCAGCGCGCTGCCTGCTAATTGAAGACGGAAACAAACTCACCTTGATTGACACCGGGATGGGAAATAAACAATCAGAAAAGTTTTTTGGGTACTACCACAAGTGGGGCGATTACTCCCTAGAGGCTTCACTAAAAAAGGCTGGATTTCATAGAGATGACATTACAGATGTATTTATGACACACCTTCATTTCGATCACTGTGGTGGTAGTGTTCAATGGAATAAAAACAGAACAGGGTACGAGCCTGCATTTAAAAACGCACATTATTGGAGCAACGAAAACCACTGGAGGTGGGCTATAAAACCAAACAGAAGAGAGAAAGCGTCTTTTTTAAAAGAAAACATTTTACCCATACAGCAAAGCGAGCAATTAAAGTTTATTGACGGCCCAAAAAGCAGCTTTTCCAAAGAAAATAATAACATCGATTTCTTAAATACCTCAGCGCTAGGTTTTGGTGTTTTTTTTGCGGATGGTCACACAGAAAAACAAATGTTACCCACCATTGTGCACCAAGGAAAAACAATTGTTTTTATGGGGGATCTACTCCCAACAGCAGGACATCTTCCGTTGCCCTTTGTTATGGGTTATGACACAAGGCCCCTGCTTACTTTATCAGAAAAAGAAAAGTTTTTAAATGCTGCTGCAGACCATAATTATTATTTATTTTTGGAACACGACGCTCACAACCAAATTATAACTGTAAAACACACCGAAAAAGGAGTGCGCCTTAACCAGGTATTCACCCTTGACCAACTATTTAACTAAACCGACATGAAAATTACAAAAAACACCTTTATTATCACAGCCACTGCAGCTTTATTAGCTGGGTGTGGATCAACTATAATTCCAAGTCTTTCAATTCCGATGGAGGGATCAGAGACGGCCAGTGCAAAAACAGCTGACCTAACAGAGGACGAATTAAAAGCTTGGAGCTCAAAAGATTTACAAAACGACTCCATACCAGGAATGGGTGTTGAGAGAACCTATCAAGAAATTATTAAAGACAAGGCAGGAACCACTGTGGTTGTCGCTGTAATTGATAGCGGAATTGATATTGAACACGAAGACCTAAAAAACGTGATGTGGGTAAACCCAAAAGAAATTGCTGGAAACGGAATTGACGATGATAAAAACGGATATGTAGATGATATCCATGGTTGGAATTTTCTTGGAGATATCGTGAAAGAAAATATGGAGTATGTGCGTATTGTAAGAAGGCTAAAGCCAAAATATGACGGGAAGATAGAGGCTTCAGTCAGTGCTGTAGATAGTGCAGAATTTGCGTTGTATCAAAAAGCAAATCAAGAATTTACCAAAGAAATTGCACAAACAACAGCAAACGTAGCAAGGTACAGCGGCATGCTTGAAAGTTTAAAACCAGCACACGCTGCTATTAGTGAAAAACTTGGTAAAGAGGATTACTCAAAACAAGATTTGTCTGGCATTGAAAACCCTGAGGGAGAGCAAAAAGAACAAATTGCAATGCTCACCCAAATGCTAAATTATAGTGACGATATCCCTAGTTTTATTGAAAGAATTCAAGGCGGCGTATCCTACTTTGAAGGTAGATTAAATTCACATTTCGACACAACAACTGACTTTAGAGATGCTATTGGTGATGATCCTTATGATAATACAGACCCATATTATGGAAACAACGATGTGGACGGTCCAGACCCTAAAAAAGCAGATGCAAAACACGGTACACATGTTGCAGGTATTATTGCGGCACAACGAAACAACAATATTGGAATGAACGGTATTGCTCAAAACGTGCAAATCATGGCGGTGCGTGCAGTACCAGATGGAGACGAGTATGACAAGGATATCGCAAACGCAATACGCTATGCGGTTGACAACGGCGCTAAGGTGATTAATACCAGTTTTGGAAAATATTACTCTACACACCCACAGTGGGTTTGGGATGCCCTTGCTTATGCAAGTGAGAAGGATGTGTTAATTGTAAATGCGGCGGGTAACGAAGGAACAGACCTGGACACAATACAAGTGTATCCCAACGATCAAGTGGGTGTGGGAGCGGAAATTAGCGACACTTTTTTAACCGTGGGCGCTTTAAATTATAAATACGGAAGTGATTTGTTGGCAACCTTTTCTAACTACGGAAAGGTAAATGTAGACGTGTTTAGCCCCGGTGTAAAAATATGGGCAACAACACCCCTTGATACCTATGAGTATTTACAAGGAACCTCTATGGCGTCTCCTAATGTTGCAGGAGTTGCAGCAATGGTCCGGTCATACTACCCAAAATTATCTGCAAAACAGGTAAAACAAATACTAATGGACAGTGGTTTGCCTGTAAAGATGGATGTTATTTTAGGGGGTGACCCAGAAAACAAAAATAGTTTTGAAAATATATCAACCTCTGGTAAAATGGTTAATATGTACAACGCTTTTATTATGGCGTCAAAAATGTAAACACAAATTTCAATCAAAGAAAATTCGGCTGCCTTTTCTCAGGAAATGAGTAGCCGAATTTTTATAATACCATAGCTATATCGTATGAAAACACTTTTTAATCTTGTCCTGACCCTTTGTTTGTTCTCAAGCGCAACCGCACAAAACAATACCGCCTATTGGCAACAACACGTTGACTACACCATGACTATTGAGGTTGACGAAAAAAACAATCAATACAGCGGTAGACAAACCCTAATATACACAAACAACTCTCCAGATGTACTAGAAAAGGTTTTTTATCATTTGTATTTTAATGCCTTCCAACCCGGGAGCGAGATGGATGT
Organism: uncultured Ulvibacter sp.; assembly: GCA_943789105.1. Taxonomy (GTDB): domain Bacteria; phylum Bacteroidota; class Bacteroidia; order Flavobacteriales; family Flavobacteriaceae; genus Patiriisocius. The sequence goes on from CALSSW010000002.1 coordinate 149,552, forward strand.
TCGGTCCTTAACAATTGAAGATCCAGACAGAAGAGTGGGTGACAGAATTTCTAAGCTAACGCCAAGTGAGATTGGGTATATAAGACCAAAAAAACTAACCCAGGACGGCAAAAAACTTGACTACCAGGTTGTAGGGACTATCCTAGAGGTAACCCTTAACGAGCCAATACAGCCCGGCGAAAAAAGCACCTTTAAAATGTCATGGGACGCGCAAATACCGCTGCAAATAAGAAGAAGTGGAAGAGACAATGCAGAGGGGGTTCGTTTCTCTATGACCCAATGGTATCCAAAAATGGCAGAGTATGATTTTCAAGGATGGCATGCAGACCCTTACATTGGGCGTGAATTTCATAGCCCGTGGGGTGATTTTAATGTTACAATCAACATAGACAAAAAATATACTGTTGCGGGGACTGGTTATAACAAAACAAACATAATAGGTGACAACCCTTACAGGCCTGTTATGTTTGCAAGAAAAGGAAAAAAGTCATGGAACTTTATTGCCCCAAATGTACATGATTTTACGTGGGCCGCAGATACAGATTACCTGCACCAACAATTACTTGCTGATGACGGAACCACCCTAAACTTTTACTTTAAAAACAATCCAGATATTTTAGAAAACTGGACAAATTTGCAGCCAAAAACTGCAGAAATATTAAGGTATTTCAATAAAAATATAGGCGCATATCCGTACAAACAATATTCTGTTATTCAAGGCGGAGATGGCGGCATGGAGTATGCGATGTGCACCTTAATTACAGGAAACAGAAAATTTGGTTCCTTGGTTGGGGTAACGGCCCACGAACTGGCTCATACGTGGTTTCAGTTTTTAATGGCGACCAATGAGGGCAAGCACGAGTGGATGGATGAAGGGTTCACCTCTTACATCTCTAGCGAGGCTATAAACCAAGTAAATCAGGAGTTTGCGGCAAACCCCCACACAGGATCTTATAGGGGATATACTTTTTTAGCTAACAGCGGAAAAGAAGAGCCTCAAACTACGCATGCAGACAGATATGCCAGCAACAGAGCTTATGGCATTACAGCCTACAGTAAAGGAGCTGTATTTTTGGCTCAACTAGGATACGTCATTGGTAAGGAAAACCTAAACAAAACACTCAAACAATATTTTACAGACTGGTCTTTTAAGCACCCAACACCAAACGACTTTATTAGAGTGGCAGAAAAGATATCTGGCATAGAGCTAGATTGGTATTTGATGGATTGGACACAAACCACAAAAACAATAGATTACGGAATTAAATCTACCCTGATGGGAGAAAAATCAAACACAGTTACTCTTGAAAGAATTGGAGCAATGGGAATGCCTATAGATCTTAATGTAACTTATAAAGATGGAACAAAAGAGCAGTTTTACATTCCTCTGCAAATGATGCGCGGCGAGAAACCAATGAATTTCAAAGGTCTTAAAAGAACCCTAGCAAAAGATTGGGCGTGGGCGTATCCAACCTATACCTTAGAGATTGATAACGGAAAAGAAATTCTAGCTATTGAGATTGACAGCTCCCAAACAATGGCAGATGTTGATAGAGAAAACAACGTGTTTAAGGTACAATAGCCGCTGTTTTATATACTAAAAAAATACCTGCTGGAAGGATAACTCAAAAACAGGTCTTTTTTCTTTATATATCTTTACAGCAACAGGATACATTTAATTTTTTACACAGCAGCCTTGAGCACGACATTTCCAAAACACCAGAAGCTTAAATCCCGAAAAGACATTAAAGCGCTTTTTGAGGAAGGAAAAACAGTGACAAAATACCCCGTGAAACTATTGTGGCTCCCTTTGGGCCAACAAGAGACAAGGGCGGGTTTTGCAGTGGCTAAACGGAATTTTAAAAGCGCTGTTACGCGTAACAAAATAAAACGCTTGATGCGTGAGGCTTATAGGCTTCAAAAGCAAGAAATACAAGGACAGGATAAAAAAAACGTTTACCCTTCTTTTTCTCTACATCGGGAAGGATGTAGCTAGTTTTAAAACAATTGATAAAGCTGTGCTGGGTGCTTTAAAAAAATTGCCCTTTATACAACCTTTACCTGCCCCTAATTAAAGACCCTTATGATGAGAAAAAAAATTATTATTCCTTTTGTTGCGGTTGTGCTTTTTGTTGCGGCTGGGTTTACAACAGTTGTAAAAAGTGATTTCTTTGAAATAGCGAAACAACTTGAAATTTTTACCTCGCTTTACAAAGAGCTCAATATGAATTACGTGGACCAGGTAAGCCCATCAACCTTAATGGACAGTGCTATAAAAGGTGTGTTGGAAGATCTAGACCCCTATACAGTATATTGGAACGAGCAGGCTGTAGAAGACGCACGTATTAAAAACAGCGGTGTATATACAGGTGTTGGTGCGGCCATGCGCTATAAAGATAAGCAGCTAATTGTTTTAGAGGTGTTTGAGAACTACCCGGCAGATAAAGCAGGGCTTAGGGCCGGGGATTTAATTAGTAAAATAAACGCAACAAATATATCCAGCTATGAAGACGATCCCAGAGAGCTGCTTAAAGGTGTTGCTGGGTCAAAGGTTGAAATACAATACACTAGGCAAGGAAAAACCAAAACAACATCTGTTACTCGCGGTGCTGTTGAAGTAAGCGCGGTGCCCTATTACACACTAATAAATCAAGATATTGGATACATTGTACTGAGTAAATTCAATAAAAAAACAACCTTACAAACAAAAAGCGCCTTAGAAGATTTAAAATTACAAGGCGCTAAAAAAATAATTTTAGACCTGCGTGGTAATCCAGGAGGTTTATTAAATCAAGCAATAGGTGTGGTAAATTTATTTGTTGCTAAAGGTGAGGTAATCACAACCACGCAATCTGTAATAGAAAAATACAACAAGGTTTACAAAACCACCGCCGAACCTTTTGATGTAGACATACCTTTAGCTATTTTAATTAATGGAAGAAGCGCATCGGCAAGTGAAATTGTATCTGGAGGACTGCAAGATCTAGATCGTGGTGTTGTTATTGGCGCTCGTAGTTTTGGAAAAGGACTTGTACAGCGCCCTAAAAATTTGATTTATGGTTCACAGCTTAAGGTAACTATTTCACGATACTACACCCCAAGTGGACGTTGTATTCAGGCCTTGGATTATTGGAATAGAGATGAAAATGGAGACCCCGTTCGCTTGGATCCTAAAAAATACAACGCCTTTAAAACCAAAGGAGGAAGAACCGTTTATGATGGTGGGGGTATTTTACCAGATATTGAAATAGCCTCAGCAAATTTTAGCCCTATTACCACAGCCCTACTGAAAGAGAGCGCTATTTTTAACTACGCAACTCAATACCGCTATGACAACACCATTGAGCGTTGGGAGGATTTTAATTTTACAGATAAAGATTTTCAAGGCTTTTTAAAATACTTAAAAAACACCGATTTTGATTTTGAAACCCAAACAGAACTTAAATTTAAACAAGCCCTTAGAAGGGCGGAAGACGATGGTTTAAGAAAACAAATACAATCAAGTTTTAAGGAGTTAATGACATCAATAGCAGGGGCTAAAGAAAAGAAAATAACAGAAAAAAAACAGGAAATTATAGCCTTATTAAAAACTGAAATATTAAAACAATATTTTTACAAAAACGGATTGTATGCCTACCAGGTTATAAATAACCCTGAAATAAGAGCAGCGGTGGAGGTGTTAAATAATGAGAGTAAATACAGAAAAATATTAAAATAAAAACAAGGGTTAGGATGTTTTATTAACCATTGATATGTGCGGTATACCGTCTTCAAGGTATCCTTCACCTATTTTAAAAAAACCGTGGCTATTGTAAAAGGTTTCAAGGTATTTTTGAGCAGAAAGTTTAATTTCTTGTGTGTTGAAGTGGGAAAAAATAGCGGCTATTGAGGTTTTCATTATTTGATGGCCGTAGTTGTTTTTTCTTTCTTGATGTTTAACCAAAACCCTTCCAATAGAAGCTTCTTTAAAATACACACCTGGAGCAAAACAGCGCGTATAAGCAACAACAGTCCCGTTCTTTTTTAAAATTATGTGGAGCCCCTCTTTATCTTTACCATCAATGTCTTGATACACGCAATTTTGCTCTACAACAAAAACACTACTTCTTAATTGAAGAATATCATATAAAGTGTCGGTATCTAATTCGTTAAATGTTTTTATTTCTATATCCATTCCTCTACTTGGTGTTAAAAAAAACCTAGATACACTTTATTTTTGCCACTCTATTTTGGTGACGACCTCCTTCAAAATCTGTATTTAAAAAAGTGTCAACCATCTTTAAAGCTTGAGGAATTGATGTAAAACGCGCAGGAATACATAAAATATTAGCATTATTATGTAGTCTTATAAGTTCAACTATTTCTGAGGTCCAACACAGCCCAGCTCTTACATTAGGGTATTTGTTTGCTGTCATTGCAACACCGTTTGCACTTCCGCATATTAAAATTCCAAAATCAACTAGGTTTTCATTAACAGCTTTTGCAACTGGATTAGCAAAGTCTGGATAATCAACACTGCTTAAACTATCTGTACCATGGTTTTCTACGGTAATTCCTTTTGATTCTAGAAGTTTAACAATACCAAATTTATAATCTGGTCCTGCGTGGTCGTTTCCTATAGCTATTTTCATAGAGTTTGATTTATGTTTTTACAAATATAATATTTCGAATAAGGCTTGATAATATAATTTTATAGAGGTTATTAACTATATATAACTTAGTTCATAACTCAAGTTAAATTGTTAATAGCTGTTGATAGAAAAACAATATAAAAAGTTGTGTTTGTAAATTGATTATTCGATATGTATTTATTTTTATATAAACCTAATTATAACCTTATAAGTTTTATATAAGTTATCTATATTAAAGTAAGTTTTTTAAACACTAATTTTTGAAATAGTTATTAATAAAGCACTGTTAATATTGATTCTTTACGTTTGTTAATTACTAGTTTAAATGACTGAAAATTAGATATTAAACTCTATTATATTCTGTTTATATTATTGTAATAACATTTAATAAGTTAGATTTATATACTATAACTCTAAAAAGATATACCGCTATTAACATACCATCATACCCATCATTTTATTTTAAAAATTTATAAAAAAGAAATGAGATGTATATATACTTGTTGATAAGTCTGAAAACTTAAAATTTTAGTGGGTAATTAACAACTGTATTTTTAGATTTTAATGATTTCAATAAATTAAATTTAAATTGATTTCGGTTTTTAAAATTTCCGAAGAAGAAAAACTACACAATAGATAAATGTGAAGGATCTTCAAGAGAAGTAATAATTTCTGTTGCTTCTAAGACATGATCTAGATGCACTTTTAGTCTAATTCCTCCCACTGCGTTGCTATGAAAAGGTAAAACACTAATCATTGTTTCGTTTTGAAAAAAGAAGCGGATTTCTGCCTGCTCTAATAAGTGTTGTAACACAGTATACTCACTTGCAAAAGTGAAAATAGCCACAGTTTTAAAATCTTCCATATTAGTTAACTTTTCACTAAAGATAGTACTTATTTTATATCAATTTAAACTCTATTTTTTACTTGTTATTTATAAAATAATATTCATTTAATATTAAAAGTGTAGCTTTGCTGTAATCTTAATAGATTGGTTTAAAACAAACTTGTTTTATTTTAAATCTTCTTCACGTAAGTTATAGTTCATCCTGAACTTTATTTAAACCGATACCTTTAAGAATTATAAATTAATACGTGTCTCATAAAATGTATGAGAACAAGAAAAAATAATGAAAAGACAAAAAAGAAGAAATTCTTCTAATAAAATTGAAAATCTTACCCAAAGTATCCTTGCTATATTAAGAAAAGACCATAGTAACCCTCATAATTACAAACAATTAGCTTCAAAATTAGGTCTTGATGATCCTAGTAGTAGAAACCAGATTATAAAAAAATTAAAACTCTTAGAGGTAGAAAAAACCATACAAGAGGTGGATAGAGGAAAATACATAATAACCCCCTCACAAAATTATTATACAGGCCGTGTTGATATGGCTGGAAGAGGCCAAGGATATATAATTGTAGATGATCTGGAAGAAGATATTTACGTGAAAAGTAAAAATCTAAATAAGTCTCTTAATGGAGATATTGTAGAGGTATATGTTTTTAAAAGAAGAAAAGGCGGAAAAACAGAAGGAGAAGTAACTAAAATTATAGAGCGTAAAAAAACAGAGTTTGTTGGTACAATAGATATTACAGATCGTTTTGCTTTTGTAGATGTTGCAGATCATAAAATGGTTACAGATATTTTTATATCTATAAATAATCTTAATGGAGCCCAGCAGGGAGAAATGGTTCTAGTTTCTCTTGATGATTGGCCAGAAAAAGCAGATTCTCCTTTTGGCACTGTGCTTAAAAGACTCGGGATGCCTGGTGAACATCACACAGAAATTCACGCAATACTTGCTCAATACGGGCTTCCTTATGAATTTCCAGAAGCTATTGAAGAGTTTGCAAATAAAATAGATACCTCTATACAAGAAAGTGAAATTAAAAAACGCAGAGATATGCGTAAAGACCTTACTTTTACAATAGACCCAAAAGATGCAAAAGATTTTGATGATGCCCTTTCTTTTAAAACCCTTGAAAACGGAAATCACGAGATAGGAATTCATATTGCAGATGTTTCACACTATCTTAAAGAAGGAACTATACTTGATGAAGAAGCTTTTGAGCGTGCTACCTCTGTTTATTTAGTAGATAGAGTTGTTCCTATGTTACCTGAAATTTTAAGTAACGGAGCATGCTCATTGCGCCCACATGAGGAAAAGTATACTTTTTCTGCAGTATTTGAAATAAGTACTAAAGCCGAGGTTGTAAACCAGTGGTTTGGTAGAACGGTTACTTATAGTGATGCGCGATTTGCCTATGAAGAAGCGCAGCAAATTATTGAAGCCAATCAAGAGAATACCCCTGAATTAAACACACATATCCCTGCTGAAATTTCCATAAACGATACTGCTTATGAAGTTGATAAACCTATCGCAGAGGCTATTTTAGAATTAGACAGATTGGCTAAAATTATTCGAAGAAAAAGAATGAATAACGGTGCGATTTCTTTTGATAAAGTAGAAGTTCGTTTTAAACTTGATCACACCAATAACCCAGAAGGAGTATATTTCAAAGAAAGTAAAGACGCTAATAAATTAATTGAAGAGTTTATGCTTCTAGCTAATAGAAGTGTTGCAGCGTTTATAGGCAAACAAAACCCTAAAAAAACATTTATATATAGGGTACATGATGAGCCAGATGATGAAAAAATTGCCGCATTAGAAAAAATAATTAAGCAATTTGGGTATAAACTAGACACACGGGATAAAAAATCTACTGCACAGTCTATGAATAAATTACTCAAAGATGTACACGGCAGAAAAGAACAAAACATGGTAGACACTCTCGCTATCCGAACAATGAGCAAAGCTATTTATACTACCAACAATATTGGTCACTATGGGCTCGCTTTTGATTATTATACCCATTTCACATCTCCAATTCGTAGGTATCCAGACGTAATGGTTCATAGATTACTACAGCACTACCTTGATGCAAATACCACTGCAAAAAAAGAAGCTTTTGAAGAAAAATGTAGACATAGCAGCGAGAGAGAAGGTTTGGCCGCAAGAGCAGAACGAGATAGTATTAAATACATGCAAATTAAATACATGAAAGATCACCAAGATCAAGATTTCTTGGGTGTAATTAGCGGTGTCACAGAGTGGGGTATTTATATAGAAATTGTATCAAATAAATGTGAAGGGATGGTTCGTATTCAAGACATGAGAGATGACTATTATGAATTTATAAAAGAGCAGTACGCTGTTGTTGGCAGAAAAACCCAAAACACCTTCACCTTTAGGAGATGAAGTATACGTGAGGGTAAAAAATGCAGATTTGGTTAGAAAACACCTTGATTTTACTATGCTCACGCAAAGGCCAGAGACTGTATAAAAAACAGTAGTGTTTTTATATAATTCTCAACAAAACCTTTGTAAATTACACCCTAATGTTTGATGGATTAACATACGCTGCTTTATATGGTTTTATTCTTGCTTTTGCGATAGGCCCCATCTTTTTTACTTTAATAGAAACAAGTATAACCAAGGGCTTCAAGGCGGGTGTTTTTTTTGATTTAGGCGCCCTCTCTGCAGATGTAGTTTTTATTACAATAGCTTATTTTAGTACTTCAAAAATTTTAAAACACGTAAAAGATGATCCTGGTTTACTTATTTTTGGTGGGGTAATTTTGATTTCATACGGTATTATTTCTTATATAAGAACCTCAAAAAACTTTATTAAAATTGTAAGAGAACACTACGCCGTAAGTGTTAAAAAAAACCTAGGAGGTTTATTTTTAAAAGGCTTTCTGCTTAATCTTGTCAACTTTGGCGTGCTTTCTGGCTGGGTATTAACAATAATAGCTGCAAACGCCTTAACAAGCTCTGAAAACGGCGTTTTATTATTTCTAGCCACTGTATTGGCTGTTTTTTTCTGTGTTGATTTGTTGAAAATAGCCGCAGCAAAAAAATTAAAAAACAAACTAACCCCCCGCGTTATCATTAAAACCAAAAAATGGGTGAGCATACTAATTGTGTTTTTTGGGGTGTTTATGTTGTTCCAAGGAGTGCTTCCCTCTAGGGTTACAAAAAACATCGAAAGGATAGATGTTCAATTCAATCCTGCAAAATAAAAAAACCTTCAGTAAAAGCTGAAGGTTTGTTGAGGCATCAAGCGGATTCGAACCGCTGTAGAAGGTTTTGCAGACCTCTGCCTAGCCGCTCGGCCATGATGCCCTGTTTGCTGAATCACAACCAACCCTTAGGTTTGCTAAATTTCAGAACGCAAATATATAAGATTAGTCCTTAGAACAACAATTAAAAATAGAAATTATCTAATTAAGAAGCCATAGTAACACTCACCTGTTTGACATCTCCGCCAATAGGGGGGTTTAATTTTGAGACCGTTACACTAACATGGGTCACCTTAGAAAAAGACCCATAGATGTTTTTAATTATTCTGTTTCCAACCGTTTCAAGAAGTTTTGCCCTAACAGCCATCTGTTTTTTAACAATATTGTTCAGCCCCACATAATCTATAGTGTCTTGTAGCGCGTCTGTTTTTGCAGCTTGACTTAAATCACACTCAACCCTTAGGTTTACTAGGTAGTGGCTTCCTATTTTTTCTTCCTCGCTTAGGCAGCCGTGGTTGGCGTAAATACGAATGTCTTTTAGTTCAATACAGCTCATAATAAATGCTTTTTGTAAAGATAAAATTATGTGCTTAGATAGCGCCACACAATCACTGCTTTTTAACAAGAATCCGTACCTTTGTGCTATGTTTTAAAACACAACAAACAATGTCTGAAGAAAAAGAACCACTCAACTTTATTGAGCAAATTATAGAAGAGGACTTAAAAACAACACACTCAAAACAGGCGTTGTGCTTTAGGTTTCCCCCAGAACCAAATGGGTATCTGCATATTGGCCACGCATCTTCTATATGTCTTAATTTTGGTTTAGGGCTAAAATACAACGCTCCTGTAAACCTTCGTTTTGACGACACCAATCCAGCCAAGGAAGAGCAGCGGTTTGTGGATGCAATAAAAAAAGATGTTCAGTGGCTGGGATATTCTTGGGCCAAAGAGTGTTATGCCAGCGATTATTTTGAACAACTTTACTCTTGGGCATTACTACTAATTAACCAAGGCAAGGCTTACGTAGATTCTCAATCTAGCGAAGATATTGCCTCACAAAAAGGAACTCCAACTCAGCCAGGGGTAGCAGGACCTTACCGGGATAGGCCTGTAGAAGAAAATTTAGCTCTTTTTGAGCAAATGAAAACAGGTGAAGCTCCTCAGGGCGCCCACGTGCTTCGAGCAAAAATTGACCTCCAATCTACCAATATGCTTATGAGAGATCCTGTAATATACAGAACCCTTCATAAGTCGCATCACAGAACAGGAACAGACTGGAAAATTTTTCCAATGTATGACTGGACTCACGGAGAGAGTGATTATATAGAGCAAATTTCACACTCTTTCTGTACCCTTGAATTTTTACCTCACAGAGAATTATACGATTGGTTTTTAGACCAACTCGTAGACGGCTCAAAACTGCGTCCTAAACAACGAGAATTTGCCCGCAGAAACCTAAGCCACACACTTGTTAGTAAGCGAAAACTAGCAAGACTTGTTCAAGAAGGTGTTGTAGACTCCTGGGACGACCCACGAATGCCAACAATATCTGGTTTAAGAAGAAGAGGATACACTCCAGACGCTATTAAAAATTTCGCTAAAGGAATTGGTGTTGGAAAACGAGATAATCTAATTGATGTTTCTAGACTTGAGTTTAGTGTTAGAGAAGACTTAAACAAAAAGGCCAACCGTGTTATGGCTGTATTAGATCCAGTAAAAGTAACCATAACCAATTACCCAGAAGACCAAACAGAGTGGCTAGAGGCAGAAAACAACCAAGAAGACATAGATGCGGGCTCAAGAAAGGTTCCGTTCTCAAAAACGCTTTATATAGAGCGGGAAGACTTCAGAGAAGAGGCTAATAAAAAGTTTTTCAGACTAAAGCTTGGTAAAGAAGTGCGTCTTAAAAACGCATACATCATAAAAGCCGAAAGCTGTGACAAAGACTACGAGGGAAACATAACAGAAATTCATTGCACTTATGATCCAAAAAGTAAAAGTGGAAGCGGTACACAAGAGAGTTTGCGCAAAGTAAAAGGAACACTGCATTGGGTAGCTGTTGATAAAGCAATAAAGGTTGAGGTACGATTATATGATAGACTCTTCACAGACCCCTCTCCAGACACCCACAAAGACAAAGGCTTTATGGAATTTATTAATCCAGACTCTTTAAAAGTTATTACCGGTTATGGAGAACAAAGTTTAAAGGATTTAAAAATAGAAGATACCGTACAATTTCAGCGTTTAGGGTATTTCACCGTAGACCCTGAGACAACACAGGAAAAAATGGTGTTCAACCGTACTGTTGGCTTAAGAGACTCCTGGGCCAAGCTTGCAGAATAATAAAAAGAATCATCTAAAAAATAACACCATCATTATCTATAGGTGGGTTTTGAGGGGGAAGTTTTTTACTTGTTTTAATTTTTTTGCCAAGGCCCTTTGCGGCATTGGTTTTTTTCATTTCTTCACCAATTTGATTGCTTGCAACAAAACTAGCGATCATATCATTTAACATATTGCTTCCTGCTTGTGGTGAGTTTGGCAATAAAATTAAGTTGGTATTTGTTGCCTCACCTATAGATTGAAGCGTGTCATAGTGCTGAGTAACAACAATCAGTGCCGAAGCCTCCTGGGAGTTAATTCCAACATTATTTAATACATCTACAGACTCCTCAAGACCACGCGCAATTTCTCTTCTTTGGTCTGCGATTCCTTGTCCTTGAAGTCTTTTGCTTTCTGCCTCTGCGCGTGCCTTGGCCACAATTTTAATTCGTTCTGCCTCTCCTTCATACTCTGCAGCCACCTTTTCCCTTTCAGCAGCGTTAATACGGTTCATGGCCGCCTTTACTTGTACATCTGGATCTATGTCTGTTACCAGTGTTTTTATAATATCATAGCCATAGTTAATCATGGCATCATTAAGCTCTTTTTTTACAGCAATAGCCACATCGTCTTTTCTTTCAAAAACATCATCTAGTTTCATTTTTGGGACCTCTGCCCTAACAACATCAAAAACATATGAGGTTATTTGATCGTGGGGGTTTTCTAGTTTATAAAAAGCATCATACACTTTTTCTTTTATTACCTGGAATTGTACAGAAATTTTAAGCTTCACAAACACATCATCTTTTGTTTTTGTTTCTACCAAAACATCAAGTTGCTGTACTTTTAAGTTTATTCTTCCTGCAATTCTATCCACAAACGGAATTTTAAAATGAAGACCAGAGCTTCTGCCGCTTAAAAACTTTCCAAAACGCTCTACCACAGCAGAGGTTTGTTGCTTTACAGTAAATATTCCTGAGAGCAAGAAAAAAACGACAAACATTAAAAAAGGCACTAAAAAAAGGGTACTTCCCATGACACGATATTTATAAAATTAATACGAATGAATATACAAAAAAATTGTTGTTTTATGATGCTTTGCTCATAAAACTAATAGCGCTTTGTATTCTTAAAATTGTTTCTTTTTTACCTAACACGGCAGCAATTTCAAAAACATCAGGACCCTGCATGGCTCCAACCAAAGAAAGTCTTAGGGGCATCATCACTTTCCCAAACCCCATTTCTTTTTCGCTTAGCCAACCCTTGACTTCCCTAGAAATAGTTCCACCATCAAAGGTGCTTTGCTGCTCTAAAATTTCACAAACACTCAAAAGTACGGAAGGCGTATCTTCCTTAAAGGCCTTTTTAGCTGCTTTTTGGTCATAGGTTTCAGGCCTTTCAAAAAAGAAATACCCTTGCTCCCATAAATCAGCAACAAAAAATGCGCGCTCTTTAATTAAAGAAACAATCCCCTCTAGGCTTAAGCTTGTCTCAACCCCTTTTTTATATAAAAGAGCAGAAAACTCTTGTGTTAAAGCAGTAGTATCTAGTTGCTGAAAATATTGTTGTTGAAACCACTTTGTTTTGTCCGGATCAAATTTTGCCCCCGCCTTATTAACGCGCTCTAAGCTAAAATCAGCGATGAGCTGCTCAAGGGTAAACAATTCCTGCTCGGTTCCTGGGTTCCAACCTAAAAAAGCAAGCATGTTTAACACCCCTTTTGGCAGATACCCGTCCTCTCTATACCCAGAGAACAGCTCCCCGTCTGGGGCTTCCCATTGTAGAGGAAACACAGGAAAACCCATCTTGTCTCCATCTCTTTTACTTAGCTTCCCTTTACCTGTTGGTTTCATAATAAGGGGCAAGTGAGCAAAAATAGGCGCCTTCCAACCAAGGCTTCTATACAATAATACATGCAGGGCAAGAGAGGGAAGCCACTCTTCTCCACGAATTACATGTGTAATTTTCATAAGGTGATCGTCAACAATGTTTGCCAAGTGGTAGGTTGGCATACCGTCGCTTTTAAATAAAACCTTGTCATCTAGCACGTTTGTGTCTATTTTTACAGTGCCCCTAACAACATCCACAAGATGTAACGTTTCGTCTTGAGGTGTTTTAAAACGTATTACATAGGGTGTTCCTGCCTCTAGTTTTGCCTTGGTTTCTTTTAAGCAAAGCGACAAAGAGTTGTCTAGCGTTTCTCTGTTTTGCCAATTATAAATAAATGTTTTTGCGTTTTCTTGACAGGCCTTTCTTTCTTGGTCAAGCGCCTGAGACGTATCAAAGGCGTAATATGCGTGGCCAGAAGCAATTAAGGTGTCCGCGTATTGTTTGTATATTTCTTTGCGCTCACTTTGTCTATAAGGACCAACATTTGCAGGTTTTGTTGGACTTTCGTCAAAGGCAATACCAAGCCAGCTCATTGCCTCAACAATGTACTGTTCGGCTCCTGGCACATAACGTGCTTGGTCCGTGTCTTCTATTCGAAGAACAAAGTCTCCACCGTGCTTTTTTGCAAACAAATAATTAAATAGCGCGGTTCTAACACCACCAATATGTAGTGGTCCTGTAGGACTAGGAGCGAATCTAACACGTACTTTTTGGGCCATAAAAATTAATTTTTGTGGGTGTAAAGATACAATTCTATGCGTGCATCGCAACATGAATTATAGGATTCATAACCAAAAATCAGCCCTTACCACCTTAGATAAAACCATAGCGTAGTAATACTCAAAACACACAGCAGTAGTACCATTGCCCTCCTAGATGTTACGCCCCTGGCTACCGAACCCATAAAATGTTTTATAAATTCTAAAATTTTCTGTGTTTGCTGTTTTTTTTGCACTAATTTTAAATGCGCTGTAAACTGCCAATAAAAACATGAGTTCATTTAGTCTAATCCAGCAAAAGCTGGAAGAGTTTATAAAAAAATACTATACCAGTGAGTTGATAAAGGGAACTATTTTCTTTTTTGCTGCTGGATTTTTGTATTTTTTACTAACCCTCTTAATAGAGTATTTTTTGTGGCTAAGCCCCACAGGAAGAACCATTTTGTTTTGGTCTTTTGTTCTTGTTGAGTTTTGTCTTTTTATGCGTTTTATTGCCTTTACGCTTTTAAAGCTTTTTAGCCTGCAACAAGGTATTACCAATGAGCAGGCAGCTCAAATTATTGGAGATCATTTCCCTGAGGTTAATGATAAACTATTAAATGTTTTACAGTTAAATCAAAACCAAAGGGAGTCAGACCTGCTAGCTGCAAGTATAGACCAAAAGGCGCTCCAGATGCAATCTGTGGTGTTTAAAAAAGCAATAAACTTTCAAAAAAATCTAAAATATCTGGTTTTTGCTGCTGTTCCAATACTAGTTTTTGGTGCGGTTTCTGTTTTGGGCGAGAAAGATCTTTTTAGTAGTAGTTATAAACGTGTTGTAAATTATGATACTGCATATACCCCGCCAGCTCCTTTTAGTTTTTTTCTTCTAAACGAAGAATTATCTGCAATCCAAAACCAGCCCTTTACTCTTAAAATAAGGGCCAAGGGTAGCGCCATCCCACAAGACGCAAGTATTGTTTATAATGATCAAAATTACTTTCTAAAACAAACCGCACCAGGGATTTTTGAATATACTTTTTTACAACCCAGCACCGCGATTGATTTTAAGCTAACAGCAAATGATGTAAATTCAAAAAACTATACCTTGGAGGTTGTAAAAACTCCTTCTCTTGTTAGTTTTCAGCTCTTTTTAAATTACCCAAATTATACAGGAAAAAAAGACCAAACCCTTAATAGCACAGGTAATACAATCTTGCCAGAAGGCACAAAGGTTCAGTGGCTTGTTAACACACAAAACACCACCCATGTTGGGTTAAAAACAAAAGACACAACCTATTCTTTTACTTCAAACCAGCAGCAACACCAGTTTGATAAAACCATATACAATACCTTAGATTACGCAATTACAACCTCCAACAATAGCCTGCAGGAGTATGAAAATTTGTCTTTTACCATAAGGGTAATTAAAGATGAGTTCCCTGAGATTTCTCTTGAATCTAAGCAAGACAGCCTAAGCGGGCAACAGACCTACTTTTTAGGACAAGTTAGTGACGATTACGGCTTTTCAAAACTACAACTTGTTTATTATCCACAAGCCCAGCAAGACTTAAAAACAACACTTCCTATTTCTGTAAACAACACTACCCTAGATCAATTTACACACACCTTCCCTGGCCAGTTAGACTTACCCCAGGACGTTGAGTATGAGTACTTTTTTGAAATCTTTGACAATGATGCTGTAAACAACTATAAGTCTTCTAGGTCTGGGTATTATTCTTATCGTAAACCATCTCAAGACGAGTTGCAGACTCAGCAATTACAAAACCAAGAAAACGCAATAAAGTCCATGGACGCAGCTTTACAAGAGTTAAAAAACCAAGACAAGCGCCTAGAACAACTAGAGCAATTACAAAAAGAAAAAGAGTCCCTTAACTGGAACGATAAAAAGAAACTAGAAGATGTTGTAAGGCGCCAAAAGGAGCAAGAAAAAATGATGCAGCAGTTTTCAAAACAACTACAAGAGAGTTTAGAAAAGTTTCAGCCAGAGAATAAAGAAAAAGACCCCTTTAAGCAACAGCTCGAGAAAAGACTTCAAGAGAATCAAGAACAATTAAAAGAAAACGAAAAACTACTTCAAGAGCTAGAGGAGCTACAAGACAAAATCTCTCAAGAGGCGCTTACAGAAAAACTAGAAAAAGCCGCTAATAAAAATAAAAATCAAGAAAAAAACTTAGAACAACTCATAGAACTAACCAAGCAGTACTATGTGACTAAAAAAAGCGAAAAGCTTTCAGAAGAACTATTTAAATTAGGAGTAGAGCAGCGTAAACTGGCAGAAAAACAAGAACAGCAGAACACCAAACAGGCTCAAGAAAAAATCAATAAAAAGTTTGAGAAATACAAACAGGAACTTGAAGAGCTAAAAAAAGAGAACGAAACATTAAAATCTCCCATGAAGCTCCCACAAGATAAAGTGGGTGAAAAAGAGGTGGATCGTCAGCAGCAACAGGCAACTCAAAAACTCGAAAAACAAAATAAAGCAGGCGCAAAACAAAACCAAAAAAAGGCGGGTAAAAAAATGCAAGAAATGGGCCAACAAATGATGATGGCCCTATCTGGATCTCAAGGAGAACAAATAGAGGAGGATCTGGCTATGTTGCGTCAAATTCTGGACAATTTGATTGTGTTTTCTTTTAGGCAAGAAGCGTTAATGGAGGATTTTAAATTAACACAGTACGGAAACCCGCTATTTGGAAAACGCTTAAATATTCAAAACGACTTAAAGCAAAATTTTCAGCACATAGACGATAGTTTATTTTCTCTTTCACTGCGCCAACCCGCCATTGGCCAGAAAATAAATGAGTCTATAACACAGGTTCATTACAATCTTAAAAAGGCTATGGAGCGTCTTGCAGAAAACCAGATTCCTAAAGGAGTTGGATCACAGCAATACACTGTTACCGCTACCAATAATTTGGCAAACCTGCTCACCAATTTGCTTACTAGTATGCAGCAACAACAAATGGGCCAAGGTTCTGGAAGCGGCAAACAAGGAATGCCAAAACCCGGCCAAGGGCAAGGAGAGGGTTTCCAGCTTCCTGACATTATTGAAAAGCAAAAAAGCCTGGCCGAAAAAATGCAAGAAGGCATGGGCGAAAAAGGTAAAGAGGGTAAAGAAGGAGAACAAGGCGAGGGAGAAGGTGAAGGTAAAGGAGAAGGAGAGGGTCAAGGTAGTGGAGAGGGCCAAGGTCAGAGAGACGGAGGCAACGGAAGCCCCGGCAACCAACCAAACGCTTCTCCAACCAACCAAAGCGAAAACAATGATGCCGAGCTCTTTGAGATTTATAAACAGCAGCAGCAATTACGACAAGACCTAGAAGATAGGCTCAGTAAATTAGGCCTTGAGGGCCTTGGGGGACAACTCATAAAAAAAATGCAGGGAATAGAGCAACAACTCCTAGATAAGGGTTTTAACCGGGGTACTTTAGAGAAAATGCTTAACCTGCAGTATGAACTATTAAAACTAAAAGAGGCAGATTTAAAACAAGGTCAAGAGTCTAGGCGCGAATCTATTAGCAACCGAAAAACATATACCAATACCACGGGTTTATCTGCAGACCAAATCAAAAAATATTTTAACACTACTGAAATTTTAAATCGAGAAGCGCTTCCTTTGCGTCAAGAATATAAAGAAAAGGTACAATCCTATTTTAAGAAAAACAATGATTGAATTTTACTCAGAAACAGCTTTTAAAATTGAAAACACCAAGCCGCTAAGCCGCTGGATCTCTAAAATTATCCTGCACGAAAACCACGAGCTTGGGGAACTTACCTATGTGTTTTGTGATGACGAGTATTTGCACAAGTTAAATTTGCAGTTTTTAAATCACGACACCCTTACAGACATTATAAGTTTTGACAACTCTTTGGGGAAACAAATTCATGGAGAGGTATATATATCCATAGAGCGAGTTAAAGAAAACGCTAGTATCTATGGGGTTGCTTTTCTTGAAGAACTGCACCGAGTTATAATTCACGGGGTTCTTCATTTTTGCGGCTACCAAGATAAAAGCGAAAAACAACAAGAGGTTATGACGGGCAAAGAAAATGAGGCCTTAGGCCTAAGAACATTTATATAGATCCTTGAAAATCAATAGATTATGTATTTAGTTGCTTGACTATAAGATAATTAACTATCTTTGCGCCCGCTTTAATACCCTTGCATTGTTCCACGTGGAACAATTAATAAAATCAATTAAAAATGTTTGAAAAAGAATACGATGTTATTGTAGTGGGTGGTGGTCACGCGGGCTCTGAAGCAGCCGCAGCCGCAGCCAACCTTGGGTCAAAAACCCTTCTCATTACAATGAATTTACAAAACATCGGACAAATGTCTTGTAATCCTGCCATGGGCGGCATTGCAAAGGGTCAGATTATTAGAGAGATAGATGCCCTTGGAGGATATAGCGGCATAGTAAGTGACAATACAGCTATTCAGTTTAAAATGTTAAATAAATCTAAGGGTCCCGCCATGTGGAGCCCTAGGGTGCAGAGCGATAGAATGAGATTTGCAGAAGCTTGGAGATTGATGTTAGAGGGCACCAAAAATCTAGATTTTTATCAAGAAATGGTGTCTGGCATTTTGATTGAGGGAGAAAAAATTGTAGGCGTGAAGACTTCTTTAGGAATTGAGGTTCGGGGCAAAACAGTAGTGCTAACCAACGGAACCTTTTTAAATGGCTTAATACATATCGGGGAAAAGCAATTTGGCGGAGGAAGAGCCGGAGAAAAAGCTGCCCACGGAATAACAAAAGAATTGGTAGACCTAGGTTTTGAATCTGGCAGGATGAAAACTGGAACACCTCCAAGGGTCGATGGAAGATCGCTTGATTTTTCTAAAATGATTGTACAGCCAGGAGATGAGTCTCCAGAGAAATTTTCTTATTTAAAAAGCACAAAACCTCTTATCCATCAGCGCGATTGCCACATGAGTCATACCAGTTTAGAGGTTCATGATTTGCTTCGTGAGGGTTTTGATCGGTCTCCAATGTTTAATGGAGCAATTAATAGTGTTGGACCAAGGTATTGCCCCTCTATAGAAGACAAAATTAACCGTTTTGCAGATAAGGAATCACATCAATTATTTGTGGAGCCAGAAGGATGGGATACTGTAGAGTATTACGTTAATGGGTTTTCTACTTCATTGCCAGAAGATGTTCAATTCAAAGCGTTAAGAAGTGTTAAGGGCTTTGAAAATGTTAAGTTCTTTAGGCCTGGATATGCTATTGAGTATGATTTTTTTCCACCCACACAACTTCGCCACACACTAGAAACAAAAAACATAAAAGGCTTATTTTTTGCTGGCCAGATTAACGGCACAACCGGCTATGAAGAAGCAGCTTCTCAGGGCCTAATGGCCGGAATAAACGCACACCTAAAGGTTAAAGAGCAACAACCCCTTATCATACAAAGAAACCAGGCGTACATTGGAGTGTTAATTGATGATTTAATCACCAAAGGCACAGATGAGCCTTATAGAATGTTTACCTCTCGAGCAGAGTACAGAACCTTATTGCGACAAGACAACGCAGATTTTAGACTCACCCCAATGTCTCACAACATTGGGCTTGCTAGCGATGAGCGCCTTAGATTAATGGAACAAAAAAAGCAAAAAAGCGAAGCGTTTATCGGTTTTTTTAAAGAAACTAGTGTTGCTCCAGAGCTTATAAACCCTATTTTAGAGGCAAAAAAGTCTGCCACAATAAAGCAAAGCGACAAGCTTTTTAAACCACTTTCTAGGCCCAATATAACGATGCATGATATGCAAAAAATCGACTTTGTATCTTCCTATATCGATAAGCACGATCTGGATCATGAGGTGCTCCAACAAACTGAGATACAGATTAAATACGCAGGTTATATTGCCAAAGAGAAAAACAATGCAGATAAACTCAATAGATTAGAAGGGATTAAAATTCCTGAAAGCTTTGATTATTCAAAGCTAAAATCCTTGTCTTATGAGGCAAAAGAAAAACTAAGCGCTATTAAACCCGTGACGGTTTCACAGGCGTCTAGAATTAGCGGCGTTTCACCAAATGATATCTCTGTAATGCTTGTTTATATGGGCAGGTAATAACCTTGTTCCACGTGGAACAACCTTTTTTAAAATTCTAATAATTTCATTTGAAGACTCCAAAGGAATCGATATATATTTCAACCAAAGACTATTTCAAATCTCAAGAAGCGTTTGATTTGGTGCTGGACTCTTCTAGAGAAATTTTAAAAACAACACCCCAACCAGCACCAGAGGATTTGGCGGGTTATTACCAGAGCCAAGCGTATATTTCTCACTCAAATACCCAAAAAGGAATTGTTCCCTTTTTGTATGGTATGGTGCAAAAATGGTCTTTAAAAACCAAAAGCAATCTTATTAATTCGTTCTCAAATAACAAGGGTACTCTTTTGGATATTGGAGCAGGTACCGGTAATTTTTGCAAGATTATAAAACAAAATTCTTGGGAAGTCTACGGGGTTGAACCCAGTGAAAAAGCGAGAGAAATTGCTGCCCAAAAAAATATTTTTCTACAGCAAAGCATCCAAGACTTTAAAGGCCAACAGTTTGACGCGGTAACACTCTGGCACGTGCTTGAGCACCTTCCAGATTTAGAAAACACTATCACGGCAATTCAAAAACTATTAAAACCAGAAGGTGTATTAATAGTTGCTGTTCCAAACTATAATTCTTTTGATGCAAAACACTATAAAAGATTTTGGGCTGGTTATGATGTGCCAAGACATTTGTGGCACTTTTCTCAAAAAAGCATGAACAAGCTGTTTTCTGAAAACATGAAGCTGCTCAAAACAAAGCCAATGATTTTTGACTCTTTTTATGTAAGTCTTCTCTCAGAAAAATACAAAACCGGTAATTCATTTGCCATCAAGGCTTTTTGGATTGGTTTTTGGTCAAATATGCGAGCCTTAAAAACCAAAGAGTACTCTTCGCTTATATATTGCTTCAAAAAAGCTTAAAACAGCCCTTGGGGGCTTTTAGCACAACCAAAACAGTTAAGCCAGCTATACATGTGGGTTTTTTACAAAACACCCCTACATCGCTTTATTTGGCCCCATCTTTAATAGACAAATCAAATACAGTTAAACAAAAGCAATAGAAATCACTTATCGTAAGTTGTGTTACGGCTTAGCATGAAGAAGCCGCGTGAGTTTAATGGAGAGATCTGTAAAAATAATTTTAGCATTTCCATTTCGTTCAATGTGGTAAGAGGCAGTTTCTAACGCTTCAGAAATCTCAAAAATATTGTTTTGATGCACAAAAGGCGCAAATTTCTCTATAGAGAAATTTGTGTTAGGGGCATCAAACAAAAGCAAACTATCTGCCGTGTAGTTTTTAAGCATTGCTTGCCTGAAGGTTTCTTGGCAATAGCCTAAAAACTTTTTTTGTGTTTCCCGACCTTGTGTTGCAATTTCTTCGCTCCATGAAATAAGTGCATTGATAGAGCTTTTATTCCCTTTAGCTTTAAAGGCAGTGCGCACCCAATCAACAAACCAATTTTCGAAAACAGTGCCATCACCGAGGTTGCTCAATAGATTCAAAGCTTGGTGATAATCTCCATTAGACATACTACTAATTTTTTTTGCTTTTTTGCTTTCAACATGTTTGTCTTCAATGAGTTGACTAGAAATTACATTTTCTGGGAGCAACGGAAATTGTAGTTTTTGACACCTGGATTGTATGGTGCCTAAGATATGCTCCTGGTGCTCTGTTAATAATAAAAGAACGGTTTTTTGTGGTGGTTCTTCAACTAATTTTAAAATTTTATTTGCACAGGCTATGTTCATTCTGTCTGCCATCCAAATAATCATGATTTTGTGACCCCCTTCGTAGGCTTTTAAAGACAATGTTTTAAGCATTTGTTTTGCCTCATCGACATTTATGTTTCCTTGCTTTTTTTCTATACCCAAGTATGCTAGCCAGTCATACAAAGTACCATATGTGTTCTCTAAAGCAAACGCCCTCCACTGTTCCATAAATAGCGCAGAAAAAGGGTGCTTCTTAACCCTTTGATTTGTGTTTACAGGAAATACAAAATGTAGATCTGGGTGCGCAAGATGCGCTACTTTGGTCACGCAACTTTCATGTGCCTTTGTTCCAGTGGTGTGGTTGCTGGCTAAAATGGCTTGTGCATACGCCAAAGCCATAGGCAATAAGCCACTTCCCGCCTTACCCACAAAGAGTTGAGCGTGAGGAATTCTACCATTTTCTATGCTTTTAAGCAAATGGTTTTTAATGTGTGTTTGGCCTAATATGTTTGAAAAAAGCATCTACAAATGTAGGGAAATATTACACACACTACATCCAAAAAAATCTAGTATTACTTGCCGGTAAAAACTGTATATTTGCGCCACTAAAGACCAACTATGAAAACAATACAAGACATTAATTTTAAAAACAAAAAAGCACTAATAAGGGTAGATTTTAACGTACCTCTAAACAAAGACCTTGTTGTTACAGATACCACCAGAATAGAGGCAGCAAAAACAACTATTTTAAAAATTTTGAAAGACGGTGGCAGTTGCGTGTTACTATCTCACCTTGGAAGACCTAAAAACAAAGAGCTTGAGTTTTCATTGCAACACATCATTGAGGCCGCAAGCAGGGTTTTAGGCGTCCCCGTTTTGTTTGCCCCAGATTGTGTTGGAGACACTGCACAAACGGCAGTAGCAAGACTAAAGCCATCAGAGGTGTTGCTGTTAGAAAATGTAAGGTATTACAAAGAAGAAACCGCAGGAGATCCGGATTTTGCAAAAAAACTCTCCAAACTTGGAGATATTTATGTAAACGATGCCTTTGGTAGCGCACACCGAGCGCACGCATCAACTGCAGTTATCACAGAAAATTTCCCAAAAGATAAATGCTTTGGCGCCCTACTTGCTTCAGAAATAAAAAGCCTTGAAAAGGTGTTAGGCGACAGTAAAAAACCGGTTACCGCAGTTATTGGTGGCGCAAAAGTGTCTTCAAAAATAATGGTAATAGAGAATATTTTAGATAAAATTGACCATCTTATTATTGGTGGCGGCATGGCCTTTACGTTTATAAAAGCACAAGGAGGAAATATTGGCGACTCTCTTGTTGAGGATGACAAACAAACACTTGCACTACAAATTTTAAAGATGGCCAAAGAAAAGGGGGTAGAAGTCCACCTCCCTGTAGATGTTATTGCCGCAGATAAATTTTCTGAAAAGGCCAATACACAAATAACCCCTATCACCATCATTCCTGAAGGTTGGATGGGCCTTGATTCTGGGCCACAATCAAATAGTAATTTTGCTCATGTGATTTCAAAATCAAAGACAATTTTATGGAACGGCCCTGTTGGTGTCTTTGAAATGGAGCTGTTTTCTGGCGGAACAATTTCCTTAGGAAATGCAATTGCAAAGGCAACCCAACAAGGAGCTTTTTCTCTTGTTGGAGGTGGAGACTCTGTTGCTGCGGTAAAGCAATTTAACCTGAGTGATAAGGTGAGTTACGTTTCTACAGGCGGCGGCGCAATGCTTGAAATGCTTGAGGGCAAGACCCTTCCGGGAATACAAGCAATACTTGACTAAATATCCGTTTGCCCAAGAGGGCTATTGATCTTTTTTAAAAAGTACCACACAGGTGCTTGAATTGCTTATTTTTGAGTAAAATTTTGGCAACATATTTGCGTTGCTATATATGTATGAAACATCTCTTGTGTTGTATTGTTTTTCTATTTTGCGCTGTTGGTAATAGCCAAGACTCTTTGGCCTACCATCAAAACAAGCGGCAAGACCCTGTTCTTAAATTAACCCAAACCCAAGATTCTTTATACCCTAGCAACGCACAAGCTAAAGCCACTACACAGGCCAAGGAGGGGGCTATACACTCTTTGGACATAAACCCTTTGGAGGCTTTGCTAGATAGTACAAAAATTAAACTTCAAGACATGGCCCTGGCAAGGCGCTATGACAGTCTTTGGCTTGACGAGCTTTATAGCAACGACATGTTTGAGCAAATTTATGGCAGTATCACCACCATGACCTATGAGCACGTAGAGTATGTTGAGCTTCCAACAGACACCCTAAAAGCTCGCCTTGCTGAAATTAACAGCAGAACACCTTTTAATGTTGAGTATAATCCAGCGCTAGAGAGTGTAATTAAAAACTACCTTAAAAATCGGCGATCAACCATGGGCCGCCTCATGGCGCTGAGCGACTATTATTTTCCAATGTTTGAGCAGGCTTTAGACAGCTATAATATACCTCTGGAGCTTAAGTATCTTGCAATTGTAGAGTCTGCCTTGCGCCCAACAGCAACCTCTAGAGTAGGCGCCACAGGGCTTTGGCAGTTTATGTTTAGCACAGGTAAAATGTTTGGGCTGAACGTTAACAGCTATGTTGATGACAGAAGCGACCCACTAAAAGCAACCCAGGCTGCTTGTAAATACCTGCAGGCACTGCACAAACGCCTTGGTGATTGGGATTTGGCGCTGGCTGCATATAATTCTGGACCAGGGAATGTTTCTAAGGCCATTAGAAGATCTGGTGGCCTAATAAATTATTGGAACATTCGCCAACATCTTCCGCGCGAAACCGCAGGCTACGTCCCGGCTTTTTTAGCAACGATGTATATTTTTGAGTACTCAAAACAGCACGGATTTAAAAGTGATGGGCCAAAAATACCCTATATAGCCACAGACACAATTCATATAAAAAAACAAATTGCCTTAGCCCATGTGGCAGACCTCACAGATATTAATCTTGCAGAAGTGGAGTTTTTAAATCCACAATATAAGCTAGGGATTATCCCTGTGGTAAAAAACCAGACATATACGCTCCGTTTACCTATAGATAAGGTTGGAGTTTTTGTGTCTAACCAAGACACCATATACGCATACGCACAGCAGGCATTTAATAAAAGAGAAAAACCCCTGCCTGAGCTAAATGATTTAGACAAAAAAATATATTATAAGGTGAAAAGTGGAGATTATTTAGGAAAAATAGCCGCTAGATTTGGTGTGAAGGTAAGCCAGATAAAAAGGTGGAATAGCCTTAGAAATAATAATTTAAGAGCTGGAAAACGCCTGGTAATATTTCCGAGAAAAACACCAAGTGTTGTTCAAAAAAAACAATCCAGCAAGGAGCTAAACGCCAAAACATACACGGTAAAAAAAGGTGATTCTCTTTGGAGTATAGCACAACTATATCCTGGAGTTAGTGTGGCAGATATTAAAAAGAAAAACAATCTTAAAAGCGTCAAATTAAGCCCAGGTATGAAGCTTACAATTTTATAGTAACAAGTTAATTCTTTTGTATGAAACCCATCTATATTTTATTTATCTCGTTTATTACTTTAGCTGCTTGCGGGGATACAACAACCGCTACTATAAAGTACAAACAACCCTCTGTGGGCAAGATTAACACCTTGCAAGTAGTCACGCCCAACACCCTTTGGGAAGCCGCTGTTGGTGACCAGATACTTGCTAGTTTTGCTTCCCCAACACCAGGGCTGCCTCAAGACGAGCCCCTATTTTCTATAAGCCAATTACCGCCAGAGGCTTTTAGCGGCTTTGTAAAAACAGCTCGATTGTTTTTGCATGTTTCTATTGGAGAAAAAGACACCCTAGTGATTAGAAAAAACCCATATGCAAAACCTCAAACAGGTGTTTTTATAACAGCACTCACTCAAGAGAAGTTGGTTGGTATAATTAAGAAAAACACCCCTAAAATTATTAAGGAGTTTAAGCGTTCAGAAATTAAAGAAAGGCAAAGACGCACTAAAAAATCAAAACTAAGGCTAGATTCCTTACCTTCTGCTTTCGGTCTAACTCTTGAGATACCCTCTGCCTATCATATTGCCAAATCTGAGGCAGATTTTTATTGGATACGTAAAGCCCTCAAATCTGGACACACTAATATTATAATCTATCAAGTTCCCTTAAATACAATTTTACAAGACAGCACGGCTCTTAGGGCAATAATTAAAATGAGAGACGCTATTGGTATTAAGCAATTGCCAGTTGAGGATGGTGATAAATTTATTACAGAAGAAGCCTACCCTCCTTATATTCTAGAAACAACCATCAACAATAAATTTGCTTTTGAAACCAAAGGAACCTGGGAAATAAAAAACCAATGGATGGCAGGCCCTTTTGTTAATTATGCTGTAAGGGATACAGCAAATAAAAGGTATCTTATACTAGAGGGGTTTACCTATGCGCCGTCAAGCTCAAAAAGAGATTTGCAACTAGAGCTTGAATCTATTTTAAAATCTGTAAAGATAAAATAGATATTCCTCCCTGCTAATTCTAAGACAAATAAACACATAAAACCTCTGCCAGCTATGCAAAAAATATATCACCTTTCTACCTGCGACACCTGTAAGAGAATTATCAAAGAACTTGAGCCCTCTAACACGTTTGTTTTTCAAGATATTAAAGAGCAGCATTTAAATATAAAACAATTGGAGACACTTAGGGAACTTTCAGGGAGCTACCAAGCTTTGTTTAGTAAACGCGCTAGACTTTACAATGAGAGAGCCCTTAAAGAGCAAACCCTTAGTGAAGAAAACTACAAGAGTTTGATTTTAGAGCACTACACTTTTTTAAAGCGCCCGGTTGTTGTAAATAGTGGGCAAATTTTTATTGGCAACAGCAAAAAAGTAGTTGCCCAGGCCAAGGCTTCACTTCAAAATAAATGATGAGCCCTAGGCTACTTACCATTATTGCAGCCTTGTGAGCTACTTTAAATCTTTAGGAATTTGCCCATGCTTGCGGGTATGTTCTTTTGTAATAATGTAAAAGTCTGCAGTTTTTTCTAGCCCGCTAATACTATTAAAAAGGCTCTCAGGGAGGCTTCTTAGTTTGCGTTTGGCTAGATCTATCCATCCGCCCATCATCTCACAGCGTGCTATGTTTTTCCCTGCGTGGTCAAAGAAATTATGCTCAAATGAAAAATACATGCCATCTTTGCTAATCCCTTTAAGAGCTAAACTTACCGTGATTGGTTTTCCTGGAAACACCTCTTTAAAATAAAACATATGCTCGTAAAACACAACAGGACCTATGTTGTTGGCCGCCATATTGGCTTGCCCAAACCCATTTTCAAGCATATAGCTCAGGCGTGTGTGGCTCATGAAATTTATATAGGCGCTATTGGCCAAGTGCCTGTTTGCATCAATATCATTCCACCTAATTTCAAATTCTTTTAAATACATGCTGTTGTTGTGTGGTTACTGTTTTGTTTTGCTAGCGTTCAATAAAAGCTGCTACTTTAGTATAAACTTCTTCTGCCTTTAAATCATGCTTTAGCCCGTTGGTAATATATGAGTTTATTTTTGGATGCTTTTTAAGAGCTTTTTCAATGGGCTCAAAGGGGGTTACTGGATCGTTTTTATCATGAATAACCAGCACAGGCTGTGTTACTTTTTTGAAAAAAGACATTAATTTAACTTCCTGATGAGGTGTTTTAAAAATAGTATTTACCTTTTTACTTAAATTGGCCACAGAACGATTGGAGAGCCCAAGAATTTCTTTAAAATAAGTAAATACAGCATCCATTCCGGAGGCCGCCCCCATGACTATAAACTTATTGACATCAACATCGGGACGTATCCCGTAGCAATACCCCATAGCGGTATTGCTAAGAGAGTGACCAATTACAGTGTCTATAGGCCCAATGTGCTCCAAAGAAGCCTCAATAGCCTGTCTAAACACCTCTAAATTAAGTTTATCTCCTTTTGACATGCCGTGCCCCGGGGCATCAAGTGCATATATGGTATATTTTTCTTTTTCAAGCAAATTATAGTAGGGTAACCAGCGCTGGGAGTTGCTTTCCCAGCCGTGTAAGAAAAGAATATTTTTTGGGCCACTGCCCCATTTGTGTAGTACCGCAGAATTTTTTTCAAGTAAAAGTGTGTGTTGTATTGCCTTTTCAAAAAATGCTTTTCCTTTTTCTGAAATACCAGCTCTGCGGACCTTGCACAACAAATTAAAAGCAAAACGTGCACCCCATATAGGAGCGATAATGGCCGCAGCGTTTAAAAATAAGCCTATTGATTTAGTGATAACTTGTTTCATATACATAAAAAGAGAAAACGCGTGATTGGGCCGTTAATTTAACCTGTAGGTTTTTTCCAGCCGCAAAGATACCAATAGCCTTTCTTATAACCGGGAATTACTTTCAATGTATTGTGTTGTGCCCTTAAGATGTGTTAAAAGTTTAGTAGTTTTGAGCCTCACCTAAAACCCCTGTCTAGGGATATTGTTTCTATGCCAATTATAAGATCTGGGTATAAAGCCAAAGGCCTGTTTAAAAGCGGGCATTTTTCTACTATTTATTCTGCCAAATTAAGACCCATTCCTAGGGTAGCTCAAGTAAGAAAGCGGCTTGAGCTTACCGATGGAGATTTTGTGGATATAGATTGGAGCTATCACGACTCAAAAAGAGCTAAAAGCAATAAAGTAGCCATACTACTCCATGGCCTTGAGGGAGACGCCCAAAGAGTGTATATGCAAGGGCAAGCCAAGGCTCTTGTTGAAGATGGCTGGGACGTCGCCGCCATGAACCATAGAGGATGCAGCGGCGAGGAAAACCGTTTGTACTTGTCTTACAACAGTGGGCGCACCCAAGATTTATCTGAACTGGTAGACCACATACTTACTCAAGAGCAGTACTCAAAAGTTGCGCTTATAGGTTTTAGTATGGGAGGAAATCTATTGTTAAAATACCTTGGAGAACCCAGAGAGATTACACATAAAATTGTTGCAGGAATTGCCATCTCTGCTCCTATTGACTTGCCATCTTCCCTAGACTTTTTAATGAAAAAACGCAACAAACCATACACCCTTGTTTTTTTGAAAGATTTGCGCAATAAGTACAAGAGAAAAATGAAGTTATTTCCTGGGGTGATGACTAAAGAAAAACTCAGCCAAATAAAAACGCTACTTGATTTTGACAATATATACACCGCTCCAGCGCATGGATTTAAAAGTGCAGCAGAATACTACCAAAAAAGCAGCGCCTTGCAATTCTTACCCAACATCAAAACGCCTGTTCTTATATTAAGCGCTGCAAACGACAGTTTCTTGGCCCCTACGTGTTATCCTTTTGATGTTGCAAAACACCATAAAAATATTTACCTTGAAGTTCCAAACACCGGAGGACATGTTGGGTTTCATGTAACAAATACAGAGTATTACTCTGAGCTTCGGGTCTTAGATTTTTTAAATTCTATACAATGATAGCAAACCAATATACAGATCAAAACCAGTTATACATGGCCCTTGGTTACTGCGCTTTTATGTTACTTCTTGGGTGGTTGCTTAAAAAATTTCCGCCTAAAAAAATAAATCATTTATACGGCTATAGAACCCAAAGGTCAATGAAAAACCAAGCAACTTGGGAGGTAGCTAACACGTATTCCTCCTTAGTTTTCTTTAAAGTCTCTTTGTATAGTTTTTTTATTCCTGTGGGTCTTTACTTTTTGTATCCACAACTAAACGTATTGATTACCATTGTTACAAATACACTATTATTACTTTGTGTGATTTATGCCACAGAAAAACAGTTAAAGACCCGTTTTGACACACAAGGAAATCCCTTAGACCAGACACACCAAACAAAGCACTGATGATTTGTGTACCTTTGATGTCACATTAAAACAATATATACACAACCCATGATTCAATCCATGACCGGGTACGGCAAACACGTGATACAGTTGCCAACCAAAAAAATAACCGTAGAAATTAAATCTCTTAACAGTAAAAGTTTAGATTTAAACACCCGGGTTCCTTCTGCCTACAGACAAAAAGAACTAAACATTCGTAAATTGTTAGCATCAGCACTCACGCGCGGAAAAATAGATCTGAACCTGTTTGTAGAATCTACAGGAGAACAAACAGCCACCAAGATCAATGAAACAACCCTAAGGCAATACATGGGGCAACTCTCTGAAGTTGTTGCTGCAGATCAAATAGAGCTTTTAAAAATGGCCGTTAAAATGCCAGATGCCTTCAAAACAGAACGCGAGGAGGTTGACGAAGATGAGTTTTCTGAAATTTTAAAGGCTGTCACTCAGGCCTTAGTTGAAATAAACATTTATAGAACAGACGAAGGTGAGGTTTTAAAAAATGATTTCTTACAACGCATTGCTATTATTGGTAAGCATCTAGAAGAGGTTCTTGCAATAGATAGCCAGCGCATAGACGGAGTTAAACAACGCCTGCGTAGCGCAGTAAACGACCTTAAAGAAAAGGTTGATGAAAACCGCTTTGAACAAGAGTTGATATACTACCTAGAAAAATACGATATCACAGAAGAGAAAGTGCGTCTAGAAAATCATTTAAGTTATTTTAAAGAAGCCGTTCACAGCGATGATAGTAATGGAAAAAAACTAGGTTTTATTACTCAAGAGATTGGTCGTGAAATTAACACAATTGGGAGTAAAAGTAATTTTGCGCCAATGCAACAATTGGTGGTACAGATGAAAGATGAGTTGGAGAAAATAAAAGAACAAGCTTTAAACGTATTATAATGGCTACAGGAGGAAAATTAATTGTTTTTTCTGCGCCCTCTGGAAGCGGAAAAACAACTATTGTACAACATTTGCTGAAACAAGAGAGCCTGAATTTAGAGTTCTCTGTATCTGCGACCTCTCGGGAGGCTCGCGGAGAAGAACAACACGGCAAAGAATATTATTTTTTAAGTCTTTCGGATTTTAAATCTCACATGAAGCAAGATGATTTTTTAGAGTGGGAAGAAGTGTACCGCGACAACTTTTACGGGACACTTAATAGTGAGATAGAGCGTATTTGGGCCATGGGTAAGAACGTTATTTTTGATATTGATGTAGTTGGTGGGCTAAGAATTAAAAGAAAGTTTCCGGAAAGAACCTTGGCTGTTTTTGTGAAGCCTCCAAGTGTTGAGGAACTGAAAATAAGGCTTAAAAACCGAAAAACAGAAAGTGACGAAAAAATAAATATGCGCATTGCCAAAGCCTCTGTAGAGATGGCAACCGCCCCTAGGTTTGATCATACTATTTTAAATGACACCCTAGAATACGCTTTGCAAGAAGCAACCAAGTTGGTGGCAAGCCATATTGCTAAACCTTTTTTAAACGCAGCGTCTCTAGATAGTCCTCACTCTATTTTAGAAGAAGAATAAATGACTGGTTCAAAAAAAATAGGCCTCTATTTTGGCACTTTTAATCCTATTCATGTAGGTCATTTGGCCATTGCCAACCACATGGTAGAGTTTAGTGACTTAGATCAGGTATGGATGGTGGTAACACCTCATAACCCCCACAAAAAGAAAAGCTCTTTACTAGACAATAATCACCGCCTAACCATGGTTGATATTGCCTTAGAGGAGTACCCAAAAATTAAGTCAAGCACTATTGAGTTTGATTTGCCTCAACCCAATTACACAGTCAACACCTTGGCTTTTTTAGAAGAAAAATACCCTCGCCAAAATTTTTGTTTAATCATGGGCGAGGACAATCTCAAGAGTTTCCATAAGTGGAAAAACTATGAGGTTATACTTTCTAGATACGAGCTGTTTGTTTATCCTAGATTGAGCCCTAACAAAGCAGCCGCTTTGTTAGATAACCACCCAAATATTACTAAGGTATCGGCCCCGATCATGGAGATTTCTTCTACCGCTATTAGAAATGGAGTTAAAAATCAAAAAAACATTCGCCCTCTGTTGCCCCAAAATGTATGGCAGTATTTGGATGAAATGAACTTTTATAAATAATCCTTGTAGCAATTTTTGGTTAAAAACACGTTAGTAATTTTGAGAAATGAATTTTAAGTATCCGGGATTTTTTTTTATAGCGCTTATTTTCTGTGGGTGTACCTCAGAGATATTTCAGCCCCAACCACGCTCTTTCTCTCAGGGAGATTTATCAAACTGCCTGTCAAGAGATTGCCCAAATATAGCTATTGATTATCTCTTTTATACTCCCCAGAACAATCGCGAATTACAATTAAACAAGGCTATAACTTCTTTTATTGCCGCGTCTCTGTACCTAGAAGACCCATCAAAAGAGCCGACGGCACTAACCATAAATATTGCAGCGCAAGGGTTTGTGGATTCTTATTGGCGTGATCATGCAGAGTTTCCAGATTTGGCAGCAGAATATTTTGTTGAGGCCTCCGTAACCGAGACGCACAGAGATGAGATATTTTTATCCTTAGAATTTAAACTCTATAAATACACAGGTGGCGCACACGGCTATCGGGATGTTAGCTATATTAATTTTGACAAGCAAACCGGTAAGGAGCTAACAAATCAAGCTCTTTTTAAGCATTATGATGCCCTTAGCGAGTTTGCTGAAATTGAGTTTAGAAAAGCATTTACTATTGCCCAGCAAAGCAGCATCAATGTTAATAACTTTTGGTTCAATGACAATACCTTTACGATGCCCTCTACCCTTGGATTTGTTCAAGACAGTCTGGTACTTCACTACAATCAACACGAGATAGCAAGTTATAGAGATGCCCCTGTTATTGTAAGAATCCCCCTTGATCAGGTAAAAGCGTTTATGAAATAAAAAATCACCTCATGGCGATGAGATGATTTTTAGTGAAGTTGTTTGGCCAAGAAGGCCAAACAGAACAATTAAAACACTTCAAAACAACAGTTTTTTCTATCTTGAAGTTCCCTAAAACTTAAAACTTAACCCAGTGTACACCCCAAGGTAATAGGGCTTAAAACTCACAGAGGAGTCTGTATATGGATTTAATTGGTATTTAAACATTGGCTCTACATTAAGTCTAAACTTGCTTGACATTTTGTAATGCAGTCCAAGCCCTATGTTGCTAGCAAAGCTGATATCAGATAGGTTATTGGCAGACCCAAGAACCTCATTGTAGCTGCCTGCGGTTACCGAAACCTCGTTATTTCCTAAAAGTAGTGTGCTAATACCTCCAATGACATCAAGGCCAAAAGCGCTGTCAAAAAGCGTGTAGCTTAATTCTAAAGGGACTTCGTAATAACTAATGTTTTGGTTTATAAAAGCATCACCGTTTGTTGATTTTGGTGTTATATCACCAAAAGTTCCGTCTTGGTTTTGACTAGAAAATGTCCCCAAATCTTGAGCTATAACTACAACCCCCTCACTGGCATAATCTATGGTTTTTAACGCCAAGGAGACTGGGCCGTCACCAAGTTCTATACCGCCAGTGCTATAGCTTAGCGCCACATTACTAATACCAGAGCGGATTTTTAATCTATCACTAAGGGCATAGCGCACCCCGATACCGTAGCTAATATTTACATCACCGCTTTGGGAGTTGTCTGCAAAACTAGCATCTATAGAAGACCCTTGGCTTAATGTGTTGTAATAAACGGGAGCGATGTTGGGCGCAATTTCCCAAAGATTGTATTTCGAAGATTTCTTGGCTACCGCCTCTTTAGACTCAAGCTGTTTTTGTTCCTTTATGGCATCAAAAATAGATGTTTTTTCGGGCGCGTTGGTGTTTGGTTTTTCAGCGGCAACTATTAAAGCGGTGCTGTTAGAAGGCGCTAAAGTCTTGGTGTCTATTATTTCTTTATTTTCTGAAATAACAGCGGATTTTTCTGGTTTTACAACTGCTACGCTCGAGTTTTTTGTAGGCATAACAAGCTCTTTTTTGATAGCTAATTTTACAGCCGATTTTTCTGGTTTATTTAAGACAATAATTTCGTTTTTTGACCTCTTAGGATCATTGACTTCTACTTTTGGTGTTATGGTCTGGTTTTGTGTGTCTTTATTTGTTGAAGTAACCAGCAGCTCGTCTTGCGGCAACCCTATTGTTTTGTCAATATTTGGGCCTGTGTTAGGGACCTGTTCTATATTTTGTTGCTGCTCAACAATGCTATTGTTTTTGGGGTCATTTAACAAGCTCCCTATAGAAAAGATAAATGCCAAGCTAGCCGCAACACCTGCCGCTCTCCACCAGATAGCAATAACACGATCTTTCTTATCTTTTTCTAAACGCGCCTGTATCTTATTCCAAACATGAGAAGCCGGAGCCGTCTGGTGATTTGCGAATCGTTCATTAAAGAGTTGGTCTATGTTCTTTTTTTGTTTCATTATTATGCTGTTTTTATCAGCAACGATTTATATACTAGAGGATACTTTTGTTATAGTTGTCAATTTTTGTTTTTAAAATCCCTCTTGCTCTTGCTAAATTAGATTTTGAGGTTCCGTCACTAATCCCTAATAAGCTTCCAATTTCTTTATGAGAATATCCGTCCATAACATACATGGTAAATACCAGTCTGTATCTCTGGGGCAACTCTTGAATAATGCTAAGTAAATAATCAAGGGGCAGGCCATTGTCAATAATCTCTTGGTTTGCCGTATCCTCGATTTGCGCTTCATCATCTATAGCAAACACCTTTTGTTTTCTATATTTTTGAAGCACTGTATTTACAGTAATTCTTTTTATCCAACCCTCAAAAGAGCCCTTTTCTTTAAACTGCTCAGCCTTATTAAAAATAGTAATAAAAGCATCTTGCAGGCTGTCTTCTGCCTCTACCTTGTTGGGAGAGTAGCGTAAACAAATTGAGAACAACACACCGCTATAGCGCTTATAGAGCTCTGCTTGTGCCTTAGCGTCCTTCTTTTTACAGCCTTGTATGAGTTGGTCTAAAGTCAAATGTAGTTGCCTTGGTTTGTTAGTAATTGTTTTACACAATACCCTTCAAATTAGTGGTTACTACACCAACTAGATGCTTGATTTTGAAGAGGGTTGCGTAGCGGTTTTTTTATAATAAAAACACTAGCGCGATTATAACGATTAAAAAAAGATTTTAATATACTTCCCTAAAAAATTAGTCGTTAAAACCAGCAAAAGATACTAAAATAAAAACAGGGCTTGGTTTTATGCAAAACCAAGCCCTGTTTCAAAACCTTTTAGTACTCCAACCAAGCCAGCAAAGTTTGTCTAGATGTGCTCAAGGAGTTGTCTAAGCCTCTGCTAAGGTCTTGATACACTCTTTTATTTTAATTTCTAGCTCTTCCATAAGTTCTGGGTTGTCTAGCAGTAGTGTCTTTACGGCATCTCTTCCTTGCCCTAGTTTGGTTTCGTCATAACTAAACCAAGATCCTGCTTTTTTAATGATTTCAAAATCTACCCCAAGATCAATGATTTCTCCAACTTTAGAAATTCCCTTACCATACATGATATCAAACTCAACCAATTTAAAAGGAGGGGCCACTTTATTTTTCACAACCTTCACACGTGTTTTGTTTCCTAAAACGCTACCGTTTGTATCTTTAATTTGAGTAGATCTCCTGATGTCTAGACGCACAGATGCGTAAAATTTTAATGCATTTCCTCCTGTTGTTGTTTCAGGGTTTCCAAACATAACTCCAATTTTTTCACGCAACTGGTTGATAAAAATCACGGTGCAATTCGTTTTAGAGATTGATCCCGTTAGTTTTCTTAATGCCTGAGACATTAACCGGGCGTGTAGCCCCATCTTACTGTCACCCATTTCTCCTTCAATTTCACTTTTTGGCGTTAGCGCCGCCACAGAGTCAATAACAATAATATCAATAGCTCCAGAACGAATAAGGTTATCTGCAATTTCTAGGGCTTGTTCTCCATTATCTGGCTGAGAGATGATTAAATTCTCTACGTCTACGCCAAGACTTTCAGCATAGTATCTGTCAAAGGCGTGCTCTGCATCAATAAAAGCTGCGATTCCTCCCTTTTTTTGCGCCTCAGCAATTGCATGAATTGTTAAGGTTGTTTTTCCAGAAGATTCTGGTCCATATATTTCAATAACCCGCCCTCTTGGATACCCACCAACGCCTAGGGCCACATCAAGACCTAGTGAACCAGAGGGTATAATATCAACATCAATGATGGCTTGGTCTCCCATTTTCATTACGGTTCCCTTACCATATGTTTTGTCTAGTTTGTCTAAGGTAAGTTTTAATGCTTTTAATTTTGCGTCTTTTTCTTTCTCTGCCATAATGCTTTTTTTTATGTCTTATTTTGATGTTAAAAATAAACCTTCGCTTTACTTCAAACAATCAAATGCTTGCTTGTTTTTTAAAGGTTGTGAACAGGTGTTTTATTTATTTAATGTCCACAAATATACAAAAATTTGGAAATATTCCAAATTTTGGAAGAATTCCTTACTATAGATACATGAATTAAGAGTGTTTAACCCATATTATATTGCTTTGACAGTCTTTTTTTTTACTTTTGGGCTTTAGTATAGTATTCTTTTTAACCCTTAACATTAGTATAGCATGCAACTGTACAATACACTAAGTGCCAAAGAAAGAGCCGCTCTTTTAGAACAAGCTGGAGATGCCCGCTTAACTCTTTCCTTTTACCAATATGCCCATATCGGTAATCCAGAACTTTTTAGAAACCATTTATTTTTAGCCTGGGATTCCTTAGGTGTTTTGGGTCGCATATATGTAGCTAAAGAGGGTATAAATGCACAGCTTTCTGTACCGGGAAAAAATTTTAGTGAATTTAAAGCTGTGTTGGATGGGATTTATTTTCTGAAAAATTGTAGGTTAAACATTGCGGTGGAGCAAGATTTAAAGTCTTTTTTAAAGCTAAAAGTAAAGGTGCGCCACAAAATTGTTGCAGATGGGCTTAATGACGCCACCTTTGATGTTACCAATAAAGGAGTACATGTAGATGCAATAACTTTTAACGAGCTAATAGAAGATCCAGATACAGTTTTGGTAGACATGCGCAACCACTATGAAAGCGAAATAGGACACTTTAAAAATGCGCTAACCCCAGATGTAGACACCTTTAGAGACTCACTAGATGTCATAGAACAAGACTTACAGGATCATAAAGAAGATAAACAATTGGTGATGTATTGCACCGGAGGAATTCGCTGTGAAAAAGCCAGCGCTTACTACAAGCACAAAGGTTTTAAAAATGTATTTCAGTTGGAAGGCGGAATCATAGAATACACCCGACAGGTGAAAGCTCAAGGGCTAGAAAATAAATTTTTAGGGAAAAATTTTGTTTTCGATCACAGGCGAAGTGAACGTATTAGCGAGGATGTTATTTCTAACTGTCATCAATGTGGAAGCCCCTTTGACAGCCATACCAACTGTGCTAATGAGGGGTGTCACCTGTTGTTTATTCAGTGCGATGTTTGCGCAGAAAAAATGGAGCATACCTGTAGTGATGAGTGTCATCAAATTATTAAGCTACCCTTTGAGCAACAGAAAGAACTTCGCAAAGGAACTCATGCAAGCAATAAGATATTTAAAAAGGGAAGATCTCAGAAGCTTCAATTTAAGAAGTAGTTTATATTTCTGAATTTTTATTCTGTAAGATTTAATACCTTTACATTGTAAACAATAGTGTTTCATTTATTCGAGAGTTTCTTGGTTTTAATGATTTGTTTATTCAAATACCGTGATGATGTAGCTGAAAAATGAGGTTGATGATTGCATAAGTCTAACGGAAAGCAATAAATAAAAAAAACTAAAAACTCCACTATATATAATTATTATGGGCTGTACTAGCTGTGCCTCTGGCGCCGATGGACAACCAAAAGGCTGCAAGAACAATGGTACTTGCGGAACCGATGGTTGTAATAAATTAACGGTGTTTGATTGGCTTTCAAATATGTCGCTTCCTGCAAAGATGACTCCCTATACTGGAGTGGAAGTGCGTTTTAAAAACGGACGCAAACATTTTTATCAAAACAATGAAAATCTTTCTCTAAGCATTGGCGATATTGTTGCCACTCAAGCAGAATCTGGACACGATATTGGTATTGTTACTCTCACCGGTGAGTTGGTGCGTGTACAAATGAAAAAGAAAAAAGAAAACCCAGACGCCACCAAGCTGCCAACGCTTTACAGAAAAGCCACACAAAAAGACATAGACATATGGCAAAAGGTAAGAGACCGTGAAGCAGATATTCAAAAACGCTCCCGAGTCATTGCCATTAGGCTGGGACTACGCATGAAAATTAGTGATGTAGAGTTTCAAGGAGATGCCTCTAAAGTTATCTTTTATTACACCGCAGAGGAGCGCGTAGATTTTAGAGAACTAATTAAAGAATTTGCCCGTACGTTTAATTCTCGTATAGAAATGAAGCAAGTTGGCTTTAGACAAGAAGCAGCTCGCCTGGGAGGTATCGGCTCTTGCGGTAGAGAGCTTTGCTGTTCTACTTGGCTAACAGACTTTAGGTCTGTAAACACCTCAGCGGCCAGGTATCAACAACTTTCCTTAAATCCTCAAAAACTCGCAGGTCAATGCGGTAAATTAAAGTGCTGTTTAAACTTTGAGCTGGATACCTATATAGACACCCTAGCAACCTTTCCCAAAAGGGATGTAAAACTCAAAACAGAGAAAGGAAATGCTATTTGTCAAAAAACCGATATTTTCAAGGGCCTATTGTGGTTTGCTTATGAAAAAGAGGCCATGAACTGGCATGAACTAACCCTTGAAAGGGTTAATGAAATTATTACTGTTAATAAAAAAGGGAATACCGTTGCCAACCTTGAAGATTATAAAATAGAAACCAAGATTGATGACACCGAGCTTTTCAGTAATGTGGTGGGTCAAGATAGTCTTACTCGTTTTGATAAACCAAAATCATCACGGCGCAGAAAAAAGAAGAAACGTAATTCTAGGGGGCCAGTAGCAGCAGGATCTACAAAGGCAAAACAGTCCAATGCTAGAAATAAAAATCGAAACAACCGTAACAAACCCAACAACCCAAAAAAGTAATGTACAACTGTTTTTTTGCAATCCTTTTATCCCTGCTTTTACTAGCCTGTGGTCATAGCGCTGTTACCGCAGACACCCTAGCAATTAACCCAGAGGGTTGGCGGGTAAAAGATCCTGCTATTTTTGAGCTGCAAAAGTTAGATAGTGTAGCCTCTTATAACACCTTTATCACTGTAAGAAACAACAATAAATATCCTTTTAACAATCTGTTTTTGATTGTTTCATTGCAGCATCCTTATGGAAAAACAGTGGTAGATACACTTGAGTATAAAATGGCAAGACCAGATGGATCTTGGCTAGGAACGGGTATTGGAAGCGTAAAGGAGAATAAGTTGTTTTATAAACAAAACCTTGCCTTTACTGAAGCAGGAAATTACACCTTGCATATTTCCCATGCAGTACGCAATAATGGTGAACCGCAAGGCGTTAGCAAACTTGAGGGCATAACAGATATAGGCTATAGTGTTGAAATGATAAAGTAGTTTTTACACACCCTACAAAATGTAAGAAAACAAGAATGAACTTACATTTCAGACCTTAATACAAAAAGTAGCATAACATGGCTCAAAAGAAAACCACCAGAAAAAAAAAGAAAACCAAAAAAAAGAGTAGTATCATTCGCTTGTTTTGGCTTTTGTTATTGGGCGCTGTAGCTGCTGTTGCCTTATTGTTTTTGTTGGCCTCATTTGGTGTATTTGGAAGCCTTCCAGACGAAACAAGTCTTGAAAATCCAGAAAAAAACCTCGCTACAGAAATTATCACTACAGACGGAAAGGTTATAGGCAAGTTTTACAAAGAAAACCGAACTCCCGTGGCATACCAGGAGTTGCCAGAGCATCTTAAAAACGCACTTTTAGCCACCGAAGACATTCGTTTTTATGACCATAGCGGTATCGATCTTCGAGGAACACTTCGTGCAGCTTTTTATCTAGGCAGCAAAGGAGGGGCCAGTACTATTTCTCAGCAACTAGCAAAGCAATTATTTACAGACCAGGCCTCAAGAAATAAATTTCAACGAGGTATACAAAAAGTTAAAGAGTGGATTATTGCAACACGCTTGGAGAGGCGTTACACTAAAAACGAAATACTAACCATGTATTTTAATGAGTATGATTTTTTAAACCAGGCTATTGGAATAGAATCTGCGAGTAATATTTATTTTGACAAACCACCAAGTCAGCTCAATGTAAGCGAATCTGCAATGTTGGTTGGGATGTTTAAAAACTCCTCTTTATACAATCCTTTAAGAAATCCAGAGGGGGTTAAAAATCGCAGGAACGTTGTTTTGTCTCAAATGCAGAAGTATGATTTTATTTCAAAACAGCTTAAAGATAGCCTGCAGGCAAGGCCCCTAGAGTTTAAATACACCCCGCAAGGACACGTTGAGGGCTTGGCAACATATTTTAGAGAATATGCACGTGCTTTTATGGGAGATTGGACTAAAAATAATCCAAAAAGCGACGGAACAAACTTTAACATCTATAGAGATGGATTAAAAGTATACACCACCATAAATGCGAGTATGCAAGGCTATGCAGAAAAGGCAATGAAAAGCCATATGTCTAACCTTCAAAATGAATTTACCAAGCAAAACAAATACAACAAAACCGCTCCTTTTAGAGATGTAGAGCCCGAGGAAATAGATAGAATAATAAACAACTCCATACGCAGAAGTGAACGCTATAGGGCTATGACCGCAGAGGGAAAAAGCAAAGAAGAAGTTTTTGAAAGCTTTGATAAAAAACGAAAGATGCGCATTTTCTCTTGGAAAGGAGATATAGACACTATAATGACACCCAGAGATTCAATTAGATACTATAAAAAATACTTGCAGGGCGCTATGATGTCTATGAATCCTCAGACGGGAGAAGTGAAGGCTTATGTAGGAGGGATAGATTACAAACACTTTAAGTATGACATGGTTTCAACAGGTAAAAGGCAAATTGGATCCACCTTTAAGCCCTTTGTATATGCCACCGCCATAGATCAAATGCACATGTCTCCTTGCGATACACTACCTAACACACCCTACTGTATTCCTGCTGGAACTAGAGGGAATATGAATGATTGGTGCCCAAAGAATTCTAGTGATAAATATGGCGGAATGCTATCGCTAACAAAAGCCTTGGCCAATTCTGTAAACACAGTTACCGCCAGATTAATAGATCGCGTAGGTCCAGAGCCAGTGATCACATTGGTTGAGAAAATGGGGATAGACACAAAAAATATGTTGCCTGTACCTTCTCTAGCCCTAGGTACACCAGATGTATCTTTATACGAAATGGTAGGAGCCTACAGTACTTTTGCCAACCAAGGAGTATATGTAAAGCCATCGCTGATTACTAGAATTGAAGATAAAAACGGTACGGTTTTATACCAGCACACGCCTCAAACTAAAGACGTTATAAGTAGTGAAACGGCCTATGTTGCTATTAATTTATTACAAGGTGTTACAGAGGCTGGCTCTGGTTCTAGACTGCGTCATAAAACAGGTGCTAATAGCGCCTATAAATCTGCGGTAACCGGATATCCTTATGAATTTAAAAACCCAATAGCCGGTAAAACAGGAACCACTCAAAACAATAGTGATGGTTGGTTTATGGGCATGGTTCCTAATCTTGTTACAGGAGTTTGGGTTGGGGGTGAGGATCGCTCTGTTCATTTCGAGACAACCATGTATGGGCAAGGAGCTACAATGGCACTGCCTGTTTGGGCCCTGTATATGAAAGATTGTTACAGTGATGAGCGTTTAGCAATATCAAAAGAAGAGTTTACAGTCCCGCCAGATCTAACCATTGAGGTAGATTGTGAGAAATGGAAAGCACAAACGGTCCCTAAAGATATAGACCAGGTGCCTGATGAATTTGATTTTTGAGTTATCAAAACTATCAAACAAAAGCCAAAGTATGCATAATGTACTTTGGCTTTTGTATTTTTATGAAAAATTAAAGACACATGATTAATAAAACAGTGGCAAATGCTCAAAAGGCCTGCAGGGGCGTGGAAGACGGAATGACTTTTATGTTAGGAGGTTTTGGTTTGTGTGGTATTCCAGAAAATGCAATTGCAGAATTGGTGCGCCTTGATGTTAAAAAAGTAACCTGTATCTCTAACAATGCAGGAGTAGATAATTTTGGCCTGGGCTTATTACTTCAAAAACGTCAAATCAAAAAAATGATTTCTTCTTACGTAGGTGAGAACGCAGAATTTGAGCGCCAAATGTTAAGCGGTGAGCTCGATGTAGAGCTCATACCCCAAGGGACACTTGCACAGCGCTGTTTGGCTGCACAAAGTGGCATCCCGGCTTTTTATACACCAGCCGGATATGGCACCGAGGTGGGAGAGGGTAAAGAATCTAGAGACTTTAACGGAAAAATGCACTTACTTGAACACGCCTTTAAAGCGCACTTCTCTTTTGTAAAAGCATGGAAAGGAGACACTGCAGGAAATTTAATTTTTAAAGGAACTGCAAGAAATTTTAACCCAAATATGTGTGGGGCTGCCAAAATCACAGTAGCTGAGGTTGAGCAGTTAGTTCCAGCAGGGGAGTTAGATCCAAATCAAATTCATATCCCTGGTATTTTTGTACAACGCATTTTTCAGGGAGAGCACTACCAAAAGCGTATAGAGCAGCGAACTCTAAGACAACGACACTAAACAATAATGCTAATCAAATTAAGGGTCCATACATTAAACAAAGAACTATGTTAGATAAAAACCAAATAGCACAGCGCATCGCCCAAGAGGTAAAGGAGGGCTATTATGTAAACCTAGGTATTGGTATACCTACTTTGGTGGCAAATTTTGTGCGCGATGATATACAGGTAGAGTTTCAAAGCGAGAACGGCATACTTGGCATGGGCCCTTTTCCTTTTGAGGGAGAGGAAGATGCAGATCTCATAAACGCAGGAAAACAAACCATTACAGCCCTTGAAGGCGCTTCTTATTTTGACAGCGCCACTAGTTTTTCGATGATTCGTGGTCAACATGTAGATTTAACAATTTTAGGGGCTATGGAAGTGTCTCAAAACGGAGACATTGCCAACTGGAAAATTCCAGGAAAAATGGTAAAAGGTATGGGCGGTGCCATGGATTTGGTTGCCAGCGCCCAAAACATAATTGTTGCCATGATGCACACCAATAGAGCAGGGCAGTCTAAACTATTAAAACAATGTAGCCTCCCTCTAACGGGTGTAAGTTGCGTTAAAAAAATTGTAAGTAACCTTGCTGTTTTAGAAATTATAGACGGAAAGTTTAAACTTCTAGAAAGAGCCCCTGGTGTATCTGTTTCAGAAATTCAGCAGGCCACTTTGGGAGATCTTATTATAGAGGGCGAGATTCCTCAAATGAAGTTTTAACCCTCTTTTTAAATTCCTTTTGGAATAGAATCTATGAGTTTTTTTGTGTATTGTTTAACCGGGTTTGCATAAATTTCATCTGCATCTCCTATCTCTTCTATGGCTCCCATATTCATCACCAATAATTGATCTGCCATATATTTTACCACCGCCAAATCATGAGAAATAAAGATGTAGGTAAAGCCGAAATCTTCTTTAAGTTCATTTAATAGATTAAGTACTTGTGCCTGCACAGATATATCTAAGGCAGAAACACTCTCATCACAGATGACCAATTTTGGCTCCATGGCAATGGTTCTTGCAATCCCAACACGTTGGCGCTGCCCTCCAGAGAGCTCGTGGGGATACCTATTAAAATAACTAACCCCTAACCCAACGCGAGAGAGTAGCTCTATGGCTTTTGCCTTTCGCTGTTTGTTGGAGTTTCCTATGCCATGAACTTCCATGGGCTCAATGATGGCCTGTCCAATAATCTTACGAGGGTGTAAAGAAGAATATGGGTCTTGAAAAATAAGTTGAATATCTTTGCGCAAGGATCTTAGGTCTTTGCTTTTTAAGGAGGTGATTTCTTTTCCTTTGTAGAAAATAGATCCTTTTGTAGCTTTTTCAAGTTGTAGAATTACTTTCCCTAGGGTTGATTTTCCACAACCAGACTCGCCCACAAGACCGAGCGTTTCTCCCTCAAAGACCTCAAAACTAATTCCGTTTACAGCTTTAACTTCTTGTTTTTTACCAAAACCACCAACCTTAGAAAAATAAGATTTAGCCACATTTTCTACTCGTAACAAAGGAGTTTTGGTGTATATTTTTTGATGTTTTTTTGCCCGTTGTTGGGAGGTTATACTTTGCGGGATAAAGCTATTATCCTTCATGGAGGCAATGGTAGGTAGGACCTTGTAACGCACATCTAGTG
The DNA here is from genome assembly GCA_943789105.1 of uncultured Ulvibacter sp. GTDB lineage: Bacteria > Bacteroidota > Bacteroidia > Flavobacteriales > Flavobacteriaceae > Patiriisocius. The sequence goes on from CALSSW010000002.1 coordinate 193,179, forward strand.
TAGGTCTTGACCCTAGTAGGGCTTTGGTGTATGGCTTTTTTGGCGCCTCAAATATTTCTTTTACAGTACCCTTCTCTACAATATCCCCTTTATACATTACAAGTACTCTGTCTGCAAGCTCACAGACCAGTGCCAAATCATGAGAAATAAACAACATACTCATGCCGGTTTGTTTTTGCAAATCCTTGAGAAGCTGCAAAATTTCTTTCTGTACGGTAACATCCAGTGCTGTTGTTGGTTCATCTGCAATTAATAGCTTCGGCTTGCACGCAATAGCCATTGCAATAACCACCCGCTGCATCTGTCCTCCACTTATTTGGTGGGGGTAGCTTGTGTACATATCTTGCGGCCTTGGGAGTTTTACTTTTTCAAACAGCTGTAGCACTTCTTTTTTTACCTGTGAGGCAGCTACTTTTTTGTGATGCAATAATATTTCAGCAACTTGAAAACCACAGGTTAATGAGGGGTTTAAGGCGCTCATTGGTTCTTGAAATATTATTGCAATATCATTGCCACGAAGCTTAGCAAACTCTTTGGAGCTTAAAGATAGTAAGGAGGTTTCCTCGAAATTTATATGGCCTTTAATGTGTGTGTGTTTGTCTGAGAGCAAACCCATTATAGCCTTTGATGTCACAGATTTCCCGCTCCCAGATTCTCCTACAATAGCTAAAATCTCATTTTCATACAGTGTGAAAGCTATATCGTGAACAACGGAGGTTTTTTGTTTGTTTTTTCCAAAAGAAATGTTTAACCCTAAGACGTCAAGTATTTTTTTTGTAGCCATTGTATCAAAGATAGTTAAATCACAGATTGAGACAACACACAATTTTTATTTTCAGTGGCAAACAAATTATATCTACACAGATAAAACCTCAGAGACGCTCAACAGGTCTTGGTTTCTTAACTTTAAGATAATTTGAGCCACCGTCACGGTGTCTTTTTCACAGTAGGCAACAATTCTGTCAATGTTTTTTTCTTTGTAAAACACATCCCGCACCTGCTCCCCTGAGATGTCATTTTTTGGAGATGGGATTCCTAATACATGCGCCATAAGGCTTAGAGACGTAAAGGTTTTATAGTCACCAAACTTCCATAATTCTAGGGTGTCTAGATGTCGCACCTCCCAAGGTTTTTTGCCAAATAAGTTGAGTTTTTCAGGTAAGTCTATTCCCAGAATAACCATGCGCCGTGCAATGTAGGGGAAGTCAAACTCTTTGCCATTGTGGGCGCACAGCAGATGGTTTGCTTTGTTAAAATGTGTTTCTAGTAAGGTTTTAAAGTCTTTTAAAATGTCAACTTCTTCTCCATAGAAACTGGTAACTCTAAAATTTCTGGGGTCTTCTTTTTGCTTGAAATATCCCACAGAAATACAAATTATTTTACCAAATTCTGCCCAAATCCCAGCTCTGTCGTAGAACTCCTTGGGCGTGAGGGTTTCTTTTCTTTGGTATTTAGTTTTTGCCTCCCAAAGGAGTTTTGTGGGGTTGTCTAGCGAGTCGTAATCAGCAAATTGAGGTACAGTTTCAATATCCAGAAATAGGATGTGCTCTAGTTTTAAACGTTTTATCATGATGATGTGAGCGGGGAGTAGACATTAAAATTACACTATTATTTTTAAATAATAAAACAACAAGCCATTAAAGAAGTCTTATAGCGTCTTTAGCAAAATAACTAACAATCATGTGAGCCCCTGCCCTTTTGATGCTTAGTAGCTGCTCCATCATTACAGAGTCATGATCTAGCCATCCCTTTTCTGCTGCAGCTTTTAGCATGGCGTATTCTCCGCTTACTTGATATACAGCCACAGGCACATCAACGGCATCTCTTATATCTCTTACAATGTCTAGATAGCACAAGCCTGGCTTTACCATTACTATGTCTGCCCCCTCCTCTATATCCATAAGGGTTTCTTTAATAGCCTCTTTTCTGTTTGCAGGGTCCATTTGGTAGGTTTGCTTATCTTTTGGGATATTTTTAAGATCAACAGGTGCGCTTTGCAGTGCGTCTCTAAAAGGACCATAAAAAGCGCTTGCATATTTGGCGCTATAACTCATAATACCCGTGTTGTGAAAGCCTTCTTGCTCGAGCAAAGAGCGGATATCAAAAATACGTCCATCCATCATGTCACTGGGAGCAACAATATCTGCACCTGACGCTGCATGACTTAAGGCCATTTCTGCTAAAACATTATTTGTAGCGTCATTTTGTATAACCCCATGCTCAACAATACCGTCATGACCATATTTTGAGTACGGATCTAGTGCCACATCAGTCATAACAAGCATATCTGGGCATAGGTCTTTAATGGCTTTAATGGCTTGCTGCATTAATCCTTGTGGATTTATAGCCTCTATGCCTTTGTTATCTTTTAAATGCTCTGCAACTTTTACAAATAGTAAGACGCTTTTCAAACCCATATCCCATAACTCAAGTATTTCTTTTTGCATGAGGTCTAAAGAGTACCTATAGTAGTTTGGCATAGAGGGTATTTCTTGTTTTATGCCCTGGCCCTCAACCACAAATACAGGAACGATAAAATCGGTTGGCGCAATACTTGTTTCTCTCACTAGGTCTCTGATGGCTTGTGTTGTTCTAAGTCTTCTATTTCTTCTTAGTATCATTTTTTTTGTCTTGCGGCATCAGAAGCGGGATCTAATGCCAGGTTAGTATTAGGCCCAGTTAACAGGGTTTTTAAGCACAGTAATTAATTTTTCCTCCTCACTACCAGGTTCTGGATGGTGGTCATAACGCCACTGCACTGATGGAGGTAGGCTCATTAAAATACTTTCTATGCGCCCATTGGTTTTTAGACCAAAGAGGGTGCCTTTATCATGCACCAAATTAAACTCTACGTATCTGCCACGGCGTATTTCTTGCCAATCTTTTTGCTCGGGGGTGTACGGCAATCCTTTTCTTTTTTCTACAATAGGAGTATAGGCGTCAAGGAAGCTGTCTCCAATTTGGGTCACAAAATTGTACCAGTCTTTGATTTGCATTTTTGTAGATTTTTTACAATAATCAAAAAATAAGCCTCCTACTCCTCGGCCTTCTTCTCTGTGAGGATTGTAAAAATAGGCATCACAGCGCGCCTTGTATTTGGGATAAAATAAAAGATCATGAATATCACATGCCGCTTTACAGGTTTGATGAAAATGCTTGGCATCCTTCTCAAACAAATAATAAGGTGTAAGGTCTTGCCCTCCTCCAAACCACTGATCTATTAAAACACCTTGCTTGTTATACATTTCAAAATAGCGCCAGTTAGCATGCACTGTTGGAACCATTGGATTTATTGGATGCAACACCAAACTAAGCCCACAAGCAAAAAAATTAGCTTCTTTTACACCAAAATACGCTTGCATGCTTTCTGGCAATTCACCAAAGACCTCACTGGTATTCACGCCGCCTTTTTCAAATACATTTCCGTTTTCAATAATTCTAGTGCGCCCTCCGCCGCCCTGGGGCCGCTCCCAAAGATCTTGTTTAAAAGCAGCTCCTCCATCAATAGCCTCTATTTTAGAGGTAATGGTGTTTTGAAGATCTTTGATATAAGCTACAAATTGTTCTTTCATTTTTTTTCTTGAATAAATCTTATAGTTTGTGAGGTTGCAGCCGTTACCGAAAGAGGCAGTACCATTAACACACCAATAACAGGAATAAACAGCATAATTGTAAATATAATACCATTGCCAATAGCTACACCTTTGTGCCTTTTTACAAAACCAACACTTTCTTTATATCCATAATGGCGCTCTAGTGTGTAATCCATATTACCAAAGCCCGCATAGTATGCCTGCACCAAAAACAGAAGCACCGTTGTAATAATATTTAATACCGGAACTAAACTTAAAATAAGCAGTGGTATTGTAATGAAAATCTCCATGGTTAAATTCCTGACATTTACGCGAATTCCGCGCCATAATTGAGAGGTGTTGCTGGTGTTTCTATGGATGTGCTTGTCTCCCAAAAAGTGACGCTCTATTGCAGTAGAGACAGGGCTCATAAATGGAGCGCTTAAGGCCATAACAATGTGTTTGTATACAATTAAACCCAAAACAATGATGAGTATCCCGCCGAGAATTTCTGCAAAGCTGTGAAATAAGTCAGCTCCCCATTCCCACATCCATAAAAGATCTATGGTGTTAGCAATATTGTCACTCCAGCTCCAGGCAGATAATGCTATTAAACTTGCTGTAATAAAGCTAATTAAAACAGGAACAGCAAAATATTTCCACAAACCCAAGGTACTAATAAGCCCCAATGCGCTTGCGTATGCTTTTATGCCTTTAAAGATATTTTGTACCATAGGTTACTGTTTTACTCTGTCAAATATACCAACTCATTTTTGTGCTGACGCATTTGCTCAATTTTTTTTGTTTTTTGTGCTTTTTGACTCATTTTTTGCAATAAATCAATGATTTTTGCCTCTTTTTGCTCTAAATGGTTCAAAAAGAAGATCCTTCCAGTGGCGTTATTGTGTAAATCCATTTCTTGGTCTAAAATTTCATTTTGAGTCACTTTTTCATACAAATCACCTACTTTTTGGGCCCAAAACACACTTTTTTGCTTGTTTTTGGTATATTTCATCACTTTTCTACAAATCAGCACATTCCAAAGCGCATGCCTAAATGCATTGGCTTTATTGCTTTTGTGATGGGTATTTTTATATAGCCGGTCACAAATAAGCAGTGCTTTTTTAGTTGCACTAATGGTTGGGATAATATAAAGTGGGCGTGACAAAAACAGAAGAGATAGCTTTATTAGCTGCCCCAGATGTAATTGCTTTATGTGCGCCCAGAGATTCATTAGGTTGCTTTATATTCTTTTACCGCTTCAATAAATGCAGCAGCGTTTTCTATAGGAATATTAGGTAAAATACCATGTCCTAGATTTACAATATATCGATCTTTTCCAAAGGCATCAATCATGTGTTTCACCTGTTTTTTTATCTCCTTAGGCGGGCTAAAAAGTCTTGTTGGATCAAAGTTGCCTTGCAGGGTAATATTTCCGCCAGTTAAATACCTAGCATTTTGCGCAGAGCATGTCCAGTCTATACCCAAAGCGCTTGCGCCACTTTTCGCCATTGTATCTAAGGCAAACCAACACCCTTTTCCAAATGCAATCACAGGAGCGTGGTCTTTTAACGCGTCAATAATTTGTTGGATATATTGCCAAGAAAATTCCCCATAATCAACGGGAGACAACATACCGCCCCAACTATCAAAAACCTGTACAGCATCCACACCAGCCGCTACCTTTTCTTTTAGATAGGCAATGGTGGTGTCTGTAATTTTTTGAAGCAGCTCATGGGCAGCAAGTGGCTGGGTAAAGCAAAACTGTTTTGCTTTGTCAAAATTTTTACTCCCTTGTCCTTGCACACAATAACATAAAATAGTCCAGGGGCTTCCCGCAAAACCAATGAGTGGGATATCATCATTGAGTTTTTCTTTGGTCATTTTAATAGCCTCCATAACATACCCTAAGCTTTGATGGATGTCTGGAACAATAACCCTATCAAGATCTTTTTGAGACCGAATTGGGCTTGGAAGCCAAGGCCCAATATCTGGTCTCATCTCAACAGCGATGTTCATTGCCTGAGGGATCACTAGTATGTCGCTAAATAATATAGCCGCATCCATACCATATCTGCGTATAGGCTGCACAGTAATTTCACTGGCGAGCTCTGGGGTTTGGCATCGCGTAAAGAAATCATACTTTGCTTTGATTTCCATAAATTCTGGTAAATAACGGCCAGCTTGTCTCATCATCCAAACAGGAGGTCTATCTACTGTTTCTCCTTTTAAGGCTCTTAAGAATAAATCATTTTTAATCATACTATAATTTTATAGGGCTTCTATGGTTTTTTCCAACACGCTCTCTATGGTACTTGTTGGCGCAATAACAACACTCTTAAAATGTTTTTTTGCACTAGTTGCTGTTGTTAGTCCAATGCAAACAGCACAGCTATTTTTTTTTGGTTTATTTTCTGAAATATAGCTCGCTACCCCACTTGGGCTAAAAAACAAGATTCCGTCCCAATTTTGATCAAATTTCTTTGTTTTTAGGACTGTTTTGTATGTTTTTACCTCAAAAACAGTCATTTTTTCACTTTTTAGCGCTTTTGGAAGCTCTTCTCTTCTGATGGTTCCGCAGAAGTAATAAAAATCGCTTTTTTTATAGTTTTTAGCTATATTTTGAGCTAATTCTGCTGCATTTTGGCCAATTTCTATCACTTTTAGTCCATTTTCCTCTAAAAATGATTTTGTTTTTTCCCCAACACAAAAACAGTTTTTAATACTCAAAACCCCTTGGCTTTTTTCTAAGAAAGATCGTACCGCCTGTTGGCTGGTGAAAATGGCATTATCAATAATTTCTGGGGCATCAAAATCTAAAAATGTTACAGCAATGGCATCATAATCTACTACATGTACACCCTGCTGCAAGAGCTGGTCTTTTTGAACGGGACTTAGTTTTTTTGTAGATAAAATACTTTTCATTTCTGGCTATAAATTCATGACTGCTTTTATTTCTTTGAGAAGTACATCACCCCCTTTTTGCAATACTTCTTTTGCAATAGCCTCGCCCGCCTTGGCTGCTAACTGTAGTGAAATAGTTTTTTCTATTGCTATTTTTTTAGTGCCATCAAGGGAGAGTAGGCATCCTTTAAATTGTATGGCATCACCCTCTATTTTTGCCAGCGCGCCTATTGGGGCAGTACACCCGCCTTCAAGGGTTCTTAAAAAATCCCGTTCTATTTGTGTGCATATTTGTGATGGGATGTCGTTTAGTTTTTGAGCTGCTTCTATGCAAAAAGGATCATTCTCTAACGCAACAACTGTCATTGCACCTTGCGCCGGGGCAGGGGTCATCCAGTCAAGGGGGGTATATCTTCTTGGTAATACATCGATACGCTCAAGCCCAGCTTTGGCAAAAATAGCACCTTGCCAAGAATTGTCTTGTAGTTTTTGTAAACGGGTGTTTACATTACCGCGCAAATCTACCACTATGTGATTGGGGTATTTGTGTAACCACTGCGCTTTGCGACGTAAAGATCCTGTTGCAATTGTGCAGGGTTTTGAGTGGTCAATAGTTTCTTTGGTGGCCAAAACATCAAGGGTGCTTGCGCGCTTTAGAACGGCCGCTTGCACAATGCCATTTGGCAGGGCCGTAGGGACATCTTTTAATGAATGTACTGCAATGTCAACGGTATTGTTTAACATCGCAACATCTAGTGTTTTTGTAAAAATACCGGTGATGCCCAACTCATATAAAGGGGTATCTAGCTTTAAATCTCCCACAGATTTTACAGGCACAAGTTGTGTTTTATACCCCAAGGCCTGTAACTTGTCTTGAACAGTGTGTGCTTGCCATAAAGCAAGTTGGCTATCTCTGGTGCCTATTCTAATTACTTTATTCATGATGCTCCAGGTTTAATTTAAAAATTTGCTCAATTAAACCTGCCGTTTCTGTGGGGTTGCTAGTGGTGTTTTTTAAGTGGTTGGCAACTTGAGTTGTTATTTTTTGGATGATCCTATCGCTAATGATTTCTGCCTGCTCTTGGTTAAAATCAGAAATTTTACGGCGTTGATTATCAATCTCGCCGATTTTTATTTCACTCAGTTTGTTTTTTAACGCTTTTATTGTTGGCGCAAAACTCCTGTGTTGCGCCCAAGTATCAAACTCTGCCTCTATTTCTTTTATGATGTTTTGGGCAAGAGGTATTTGTGATTGTCTATGGGCCAGGGTAGCGTCTGTCACCTTTGAAAGCTCATCTAAGTGTATCAGTGTTACGTTAGGGTTTTGTGTAACGTTATTGGCTACATTTTTTGGAATAGATAGATCCAAAATTAAAAGTGGTTTTTTTAGGTATAACAGTTCTTTGCTTATAGTGGGCTGCTGTGCTCCTGTAGCAACAATCATGATGTCGCTTTGGGCAATTTCGCTCTGAATATTAGCATAATCCTTTACAACCAGATTAAATTTTCCAGCCATCACCTCTGCCTTGGTTTTGGTTCTGTTAATAAGGGTAATATGATCGTTTTTGGTGTGTTTTATAAGATTTTCACAGGTGTTACGGCCAATTTTTCCAATACCAAAAAGCAGTATATTTTTTTCGCTCACATAGGGTACTCTTGCCATAATGTACTGCACTGCAGCAAAACTCACAGAAGTTGCGCCAGTAGATATTTCGGTTTCATTTTTAATACGCTTACTGGCCTGTATGACGGCATTTCCAAGACGCTCCATGTAGGGATTTAACATGCTCATTTTTTTGGAGCGTTTAAGACTGTTACGTAGCTGGCTTATTATTTCAAAATCTCCTAATATTTGACTATCAAGCCCGGTGCCTACTTTAAAAAGATGGGATACCGCCTTATGGTCTTGGTGCACGTAGGCTACTTTTTCAAACTCTGAAATAGTTCCGGCAGTATGCTCACACAATAACATAACTAAGTCTTTTGCTCTTTGTGCAAAACCATAAAGCTCTGTTCTGTTACAAGTTGAAATAAGGGTAAGAGACCCTACACCTAATTGTTGGCTGGCAGTTAAAATGGCTTTTTGAGCATTTTCTGAAACACTAAAGCGCCCTCTTACTTCTGCATCAGCCTTTTTGTAATTAAGGCCAATGGCAAAGAATGTACCCTCAGAAGATGCACCATACGGGCTTTTAGCGTTGTTTTTCATAGGCCACAAGTTGCTCTTGTATTAAAAAGAGAATCTGCAGAGCAAAAATAGATGCAATGACAATCAAAAAACAACGCAAGAGGTATCATTAATATCGATACCCGTTATTTTAATGAGTTATTGCATAAAAAACCGCTGTAAGTCACTATATTGCTCCATATACACAAGAATGGCGCTTTGTTATTTATATTAATTCTAAATAAAATGAACCCACAAGACATCTCAAACCTATCAAAAAGTATCGCTCAAGGTATCTATAAAGAAACCATGATTGAGCCTGGGTTTTATATTTTAAAGTTCAACAATGAAACACCTGATAATCAGCTATTTAAAAGAGATGTAAATGCAGATTTTATTCAATTTCATTTCTGCGTGAAAGGCTCAGGATCTTTTGGTTTTAATAACGGAAATTACAGGTTACCCATTCAAGAGAGCGGCTCTTTACTTTTATACAATCCTCAAAGAGATTTGCCTATTGAAGTAATGGTGGCTCCAAATTCTTGGGTGATTTCTGTATTACTTCCAATCAAAAAATTTCATACCCTATTTTCTAACGAAACCAACTACATTCCCTTTTTAAGCGGAGAAAATAAAGAAAGGAAGTATTATAAAGATGCCCAAATTTCTCCCTCTATGGCCATAGTGCTTAACCAGCTGATGAACTACAACCTACACCGCTCTATAAAGTCCTTATATTTTAAAGGAAAAGCCTACGAGCTGTTGAGCCTTTATTTTAATAGGGAGGAAGATGTGGATGTTGAGCAGTGTCCCTTTTTAGCAGATGAGCTAAATGTTGTTAAAATTAAAAAAGCCAAACAAATTATGATTGCCCGCATGGCAGAACCCCCAACGCTTCAGGAGTTGGCAGATGAAATACAGCTTCCCATTAATAAATTAAAAGAGGGGTTCAAGCAAATTTATGGAGATCCTGTATTTGCTTTTTTGTTTGATTATAAGATGGAAGTTGCCCGGCAACTATTGGCCTCGGGTTCTCATAATGTGAACGAAGTTGGTCTTAAAGTTGGTTACTCAACGGCAAGTCATTTTATTGCAGCCTTTAAGAAAAATTTTGGCACAACCCCAAAGAAATTTATTATCGCTCAGGGAGCATAGGCCATAAAATGCCAGCACATATTATCTTATTATTATGTTAATCTATATGGGCTACATTTAAGAACCCATATTTTAAAGTTATTTTTGTGTAAAGTCAAAATATATAGGTGTTTGTAGCGGGTTTTTATTGCTACAGTATTAAAAAATTAAAACAATCTCTCGCGTTAGTCTTGAGAAGTTATTTAAGAAATTTTATGAAAGGAGTTCTTTTAGTAAACCTAGGGTCGCCAGATAGTACAGATCCTAAAGACGTAAAAAAATATTTGGGTGAGTTCTTGATGGATGAGCGCGTTATTGACGTGCCTAAATGGGCAAGAACATTGCTTGTAAAAGGAATTGTTTTAAATACAAGACCTAAAAAATCTGCAGCGGCCTATGCGAAAATTTGGTGGGAGGAAGGTTCTCCCCTCATTGTGCTTTCTGAGCGCTTGCAAAAAAAGGTCCAAGAAAAGGTTTCTATCCCCGTTGCCCTTGCGATGCGTTACGGCTCAATGACCCTTAAAAAAGGATTACAAGAACTCGTTGATAAAGGGTGTACAGAAATTAAAACCATTCCGCTTTATCCTCAATTTGCGATGGCCACCACAGAGACCATTGATGTAAAAGTTGATGAGTTGGTTGCCGCCTATTTTCCAAAGGTAACCATTACGCGCACCACTGCTTTTTATCATAAACAAGACTACATTAAAGTACTTGCAGAAAGTATTGGAGAAAAGCTCAAAACCATAAATTACGAGCATTTATTGTTTAGCTACCACGGAGTTCCAGAGCGTCACATAAGAAAAAGTGACATCACCAGCGGAGCCTGTAAAATGGACGGTAAATGTTGCTTTAAAAAAGGCTCCAAGCAACATGAGTTTTGTTACAGGCATCAATGTGAAATTACGACTGTTAATGTCGCAAAACACTTAAAACTAGAACGCGGCACCTATTCTACCACCTTTCAGTCTCGTCTTGGCTTTGACCCCTGGCTACAACCCTATACCGACAGAACAATAGAGCGTATGGGTAAAGAGGGGCTTAAAAAAATGGCGGTAGTTACCCCAGCCTTTGTGAGTGACTGTCTAGAAACACTAGAAGAAATAGCCATGGAAGGAGAAGAGATTTTTCACGAAGTTGGTGGAAAAGAATTTAACACTATACCGTGCTTAAATGATAGAGACTCTTTTGCGCAATTGTTGGCCAATTGGGTTGAAGATTGGCAAACAGTAAACATAGATACCGCGATTGCATAAATTCTCCCTAAAGAGAAAAACCTTGAAAAAAAATTCAGATTCATTAGGGACTCAACCTATTAGCAGCCTGCTAATAAAGCAAGCAGTTCCTGCCTCTATTGGTATATTAGTCATGTCATTGAACATGATTGTAGATACCATCTTTGTAGGACGTTGGATTGGCCCATTGGCAATTTCTGCCATTACCGTTGTTATCCCGATCACTTTTTTTATAGCGGCACTGGGTCTTGCCATTGGTATAGGTGGAAGTTCTGTTTTGTCCCGTGCACTGGGTGCTGGGCAACAAACCAAGGCGCTTCGTGTATTTGGAAACATGAGTACCTTGACCTTTTTGTCTTCCGGGCTACTAGCGGTGCTGGGGCTGCTTTTCCAGGATACCCTCATTAACTTCTTTGGCGCAGATGATAGCTTTAGAGACTTGGCATTAACCTATTACCGTATTGTGTTGTATGGTATTGTGATGCTAGCCATGTGCATGATGGGTAATAGCGTGATACGTGCAGAGGGCAAACCAAAATTTGCGATGTATGCCATGATGCTTCCTGCGGTAGGAAACATAGGTATGGATTATCTTTTAATTAATGTCTTGGGTATGGGCATGGAAGGAGCTGCCTGGGCCACTTTTATTAGTTATGGTATTTGCTTTAGCTTTATTGTGTGGTTTTTTGTCTTTAAAAGTGAGCTTCGTCTCACTCTACAAAGTTTTTTATTAAACAATACAATTGTAAAAGAAATTAGCGGTCTTAGTTTTGTCACCCTAGCCAGACAAGGGGTGATTGCAGTGTTAACTATTTTAATAAACAACATACTCATTAGAGTGGGAGATGCTATTGATGTGGCTAGTTATGGTATTATAAGTAGGGCACTGATGTTTGCGCTGTTTCCTGTTATTGGCGTTAATCAAGGTTTTATGCCTATTGCGGGCTATAATTATGGCGCTAAAAAATTGCAAAGGGTTCGTGAGGCCATTAACATCTCTATTAAATATTCAGGGATATTGGCGCTGCTTATTTTTACCCTTATCATGCTTTTTGCAGAATCTTTTGTAGGTGTTTTTATTAGCGACAAAGCCATAGAAGCCAATAATATTAGAGACAACATAGCCCTTTTAGAAAGAACACCTAATGCACTGCGCTGGGTGTTTGCAGCCACGCCTGTTATTGTAGTACAGCTCATAGGGTGCTCTTATTTTCAAGCCATAGGGAAGGTAACACCGGCATTACTTCTAAGTTTAACAAAGCAAGGATTTTTCTTAATCCCCTTAATTTTAATACTGCCAACCTATTTTGGCGTTTGGGGTGTTTGGGTTTCATTCCCTATAGCAGATGTTTGTTCTACACTGGTAACGGGCTATTTTTTAAGGCGCGCCATCAAACACGATTTGTCACAAACATAGTTTTTTTAGGTATCTTTAGTTTCCAAAAAATAAGTTATGAAAGCAATTAAAACAACTTTACTGCTTATTGCAGTTTCTTTTTTTAGCCTCCACAATCAACCCCTAGTAGCCCAAGAGTATGACCAGGCACTTTATGACGCTTTAGAGTATCGTCTTGTTGGCCCTTTTAGAGGCGGGAGAAGCGCTGCTGTAACAGGCGTGCCAGGCAAACCAAATTTATACTATTTTGGCGCCGCAGGTGGCGGTGTTTGGGAAACCAAAAACGGGGGAAGAAGTTGGAAAAATATTAGCGACGGCTTTTTTGGAGGCTCTATTGGAGCCATAGAAGTTGCCCAAAGTGATGCCAATGTAATTTATGTAGGTGGCGGCGAGAAGACCGTGCGTGGTAATGTGTCTTCGGGCTACGGTATTTGGAAGTCAGAGAATGCAGGAAAAACCTGGGCACAAGCGGGTCTTAAAGATTCACGTCATGTGCCAAGAATAGTAGTACACCCCACAGATTATAATACGGTGTATGCAGCCGTTATGGGAAATATCTACAAGCCAACTCAAGAGCGTGGTGTTTATAAAAGCACAGACGGAGGCAGCACTTGGCGTAATACTTTATTTGCCAATGAAAATGCAGGAGCGGTAGATTTAATTATGGATCCAAACAATCCAAGAATTTTATACGCCTCTACCTGGAATGTAAAAAGAACTCCTTACAGCCTTAGTAGTGGTGGTGATGGTTCTGCTCTTTGGAAAAGTGAAGACAGCGGTGAGACTTGGAAAGAAATCTCAACCCACCAGGGCTTTGCAGAGGGTACCCTAGGAATTATTGGCGTAACGGTGTCTCCAGCAAATAGCCAGCGCGTTTGGGCTATTGTAGAAAACGAAAAACAAGGCGGCGTTTATAGAAGTGATGACGGAGGAGATTCTTGGACTAAAATTAATGACGAGCGTAAATTACGCCAACGTGCATGGTATTATACCCGTATTTATGCAGATCCTAAAGACCAGGATATTATGTATGTTTTAAACGTTAGATACCATAAAAGCACTGACGGCGGAAAAACCTACAGCACCTATAACGCACCTCATGGAGATCACCACGATTTGTGGATAGCCCCAGAGGATCCTAACAGAATGATCATTGGAGATGATGGTGGCGCACAAATAACCTATGATGGCGCCCAGACCTGGAGCACGTATTACAACCAACCCACCTCACAATTTTATAGGGTAACCACAGACAATGCATTTCCTTACAGGATATATGCCGCCCAACAAGACAATAGCACCATACGTATTGCACACCGCACAGAAGGCCGTAGTATTGGAGAAGACAACTGGGAAGCCACCGCAGGTGGAGAAAGCGCACATATTGCGGTAGACCCACTGAACAATGATATTGTTTATGGCGGAAGTTATGATGGTTTTTTAACGCGGTATAACCATCAAAAAAACACGGTACGCAGCATTAGTGTTTGGCCAGATAACCCAATGGGGCACGGTGTTGAGGACATGAAGTATAGATTTCAATGGAATTTTCCTATTTTCTTTTCTCCTCATAACCCAAAGAAATTATACACCGCGTCCAACCACCTGCACGCAACAACCAATCAGGGAGAAAGCTGGGATTTGTTAAGCCCAGATTTAACAAGAAACGACCCAGAGAAACAGAAATCTTCTGGGGGGCCTATTACCCAAGACAACACCTCTGTAGAGTATTACTGCACCATTTTTGCAGCAGCAGAGAGCCCCTTAACACAAGGACTGCTCTGGACTGGAAGTGATGATGGGCTTATCCATGTCTCTAAAAATGGCGGTAAAGACTGGAGCAATGTAACTCCTAAAGGCATGCCAGAGTGGATGATGATAAACAGCATTGAACCTTCTGTCTTTGACCCAGCAACGTGCTATGTGGCAGCAACCAAATACAAGACGGGAGATTTTAACCCCTATTTATATAAAACCACAGATTATGGGGCCTCTTGGGAAAAAATCACAAAAGGGATTAACAAAGAGCACTTTACAAGAGTGGTAAGAGAAGACCCAAATCAAAAAGGACTCTTGTATGCCGGTACAGAAACGGGCATGTATGTTTCTTTTAATGATGGAGATTCTTGGCAAGAATTTCAACTCAACTTACCCATTGTTCCTATCACGGACATAACTATCAAAGACGGAAATTTAATAGTGGCTACCCAAGGGAGAAGCCTCTGGATTGTAGATGATTTAAGCGTGCTGCACCAACTGGCCAATGCAAAAAATAAGGGCACGTATTTATTTACCCCAAAAGACACCTATAGAATGGGTGGAGGCTCAAGGGCAGGGTCTTTGACAGAGGGAGCCAACCACCCAAGCGGGGTGATGACCTATTTTAACCTTGCAAATACTGAAGATAAGAAAGTAACATTGAGTTATTTATCTATGGCAAATGATACTATTAAAAAGTTTAGCACTAGTCCAGATAAAATTAAAAATATTGACGCCCTTAGCGTCTCTGGGGGCGCTAATTACCACACTTGGAATATGCGCGGAAAAGGAGCAAAACGACTTCCCGGCATGATTTTATGGTGGGCAAGCACCAGTGCGCCACAAGCAGTGCCAGGCACCTACAAAGTAGTTCTTGAGGTGACTGGGCAAGATCCGCAAATAAAAACGTTTACAGTGTTGGCCGATAAAAATGCAGAGACAGATATAGCAGGTATGCAAAAGCAATTTGATTTTATCACAGATGTAAATACTACCGTAGACAGCGCCCACAGGTCTATAGAGAAAATACGCGCTATTAATGCCCAACTAAAGGCCTTTAAAAAACAACACAAAAGCAATAAGGCCGTACAAGCGCTTGTTGAAAAAGCAGACAGTTTAAGCCAGCAGTTTAGTGACATAGAAAAAGCCTTGTACCAAACCCAAAATAAAAGTGGGCAAGATCCTTTAAACTTTCCTATTAGGCTAACCAACAAACTAGCGCATTTAAACAGCTTGGTAGGAATGGATGATTTTCCGCCCACCACCCAGGATATTGCCGTTAAAGATGCATTAACTGCTGCCATACTTACAGAGCTAGGTAAGCTAGATGCGCTTATTGCTGGAGAAATAAAAACTTTTAATGCTGCCTTTAACAAAAACCAACTTAATTATTTATTCATAGAAGAATAATCAACCGCTTCCCTTAGCTTTGTATCATGGAATACGATTACATTAAATCTCTACACTTAATTTTTGTGATCACCTGGTTTGCTGGGTTGTTTTATATTGTACGTTTATTTGTGTACCAAA
Source organism: uncultured Ulvibacter sp. (assembly GCA_943789105.1). GTDB lineage: Bacteria > Bacteroidota > Bacteroidia > Flavobacteriales > Flavobacteriaceae > Patiriisocius. The sequence goes on from CALSSW010000002.1 coordinate 208,875, forward strand.
TAGAGGCCTATCACAAAGTGTCTCCCGCAAAAGAAATTATAGGAGACCAACTTAAAATTATGGCAAAGCGGTTGTGGTACATAATTACTTGGCCTTCGTTGTTTTTGGCAGTTGGGTTTGCAATTTGGCTTCTGGTGCTGCGTCCTTTTTATATACAGGAGCCTTGGATGCAGGTAAAGCTTGGCTTTGTGGTGGCGCTTATATGCTACCATATAAAGTGCCATCTTATTTTCAAAGACTTGCAGCATGACAGGATAAAACACTCTGGAAACTTTATGCGTATTTTTAACGAAGGAGCTACTTTTATACTCTTTGCAGTGGTGTTTTTGGTGATTTTAAAGAATGCCGTGAGTTGGATTTACGGCACCATTGGCATTATTGTTTTTGCTCTACTGCTACTGCTTGGTCTTAAATTATACAAACGCATACGAGAGCGCTAATCCATTTGTTTACAAAAATTTTAGGCCTGTAATTATACGTGTTTATATAAAAGCGGTCTAATTATTGTTATCTTTCGATTACCATAACATTTTACAACTAGCACCCTTGAAGTTTTACACACAATCACTGCGAAATAGAATCTTTTTATCCATGTTAATACTTGTGGTGTTGGCCTCTATTTTGATTGCTGCCGTAACGGTGTATCAGTACCGAGAAGAGGCAGAAGATTATCACCACGATAGGCTGGAGCGAAAGCAGCAGAATATTAAAAAGCACATTAAATACGTGCTTAATGATGCCTCTTATCCAATACAAACAAAGTATATTCCTCTTATTTTTAAAGATGAGATTTATGAAATTAATCGAATCCACAACCTGGAGCTAAGCTTCTATGACTTACAGGGAGGCTTGCTTAAAAAGTCAAAAAACTCTATTGGCAAAGACACTGTAAGTAAAAACCTGAAAACATATGTGTTAGAGGCCTTACTCAACTCTTCTGAAAAAACTTTTATTGAAGAATTTAAAGCAGCAAATCAAAATTATCAATCTTCTTACAGCTTTATTACAGACAGTAACCAAGAGCCATTGGCTATTTTAAATTTATCTTACATAGAAGAAGATGGGTTTATAAAAGATGAATTAAAACAGAGCCTCTCTAGATTGGCAGTTGCTTATTTACTTATGTTGGGCATTGCCATAATACTGGCTTATTTCTTATCAAAGTATATTACAAAGTCACTCAATACAATTTCTCAAAAAATTATTGATACCAGGCTTGACAAGCGCAATAAACGCATTGATGTTTCACAAAACACAACTGCAGAAATCACAAACCTAGTAAAGGCCTACAATGGCATGATTGACGAGCTAGAGGTTAGTGCCGCTCAATTGGCTGCAAGTGAGCGAGAAGCGGCGTGGCGAGAGATGGCAAAACAAGTTGCTCACGAAATTAAAAACCCCTTGACCCCCATGAGGCTCACCGTACAGAGTTTTCAGAGAAAATTTGATGCTAATCTGCCAGATATTAATGAAAAAATAAAGGAGTACAGCAACACCCTTATAGAACAAATTGATACCATGAGCTCTATTGCTTCTGCATTTTCAAACTACGCTCAGATGCCAGCCCAAAAAGACGAGACCTTAAATGTGGTGAAAATAACCAAACTGGCGCTCGATATTTTTAATGAGGAGTATATTCATTTTACCCCCGGGCAGGATCAAATAATGGCCAGATTTGATCGTTCCCAGCTCATACGGGTAATTAACAATCTAGTTAAAAACAGCACCCAAGCCTTGGAGCAGTCTTTACAAGAAAACCCAAGAATTGATGTACGCGTTTTTATGGAAGATCGCTTTGCTGTTATCACCGTTGAGGATAATGGTGTTGGTATTTCCAAAGACAATAAAGACAAGGTTTTTGAGCCTAAGTTTACCACAAAAAACAGCGGTATGGGGCTAGGTCTAGCAATGGTTAAGAGTATTGTAGAGGCTTATGGCGGTAGTATTTCACTGCTATCTTCTCAGGACCAAAACACGATTTTTAAAGTATCAATTCCTGCCTTACCCTAATCAATTTTAGTATTTTTACGACGCTATTTTATACCAACACATTATGAGTTACACCAACATTTTATCCCAAAGCCAAAGTGGTATTACTACCATCACCATCAATAGACCTTCAAAGTTAAATGCTTTAAATAGTCAAACCATAGAAGAGCTTCACACCGCTTTTGAGAGGGCAGATGCAGATCCTCAAACCAAAGTAATTATCATTACCGGAAGTGGAGACAAAGCTTTTGTTGCTGGTGCAGATATTAGTGAGTTTGCAGATTTTTCTGTTGCACAGGGAGAAAATTTGGCCGCTCAAGGACAAGCGTTGTTGTTTGACTTTATTGCAAACCTGCAAACACCAGTAATTGCCGCAGTAAATGGATTTGCCTTAGGAGGCGGTTTGGAGCTAGCAATGGCTGCACACTTTAGAGTAGCTAGTGACTCGGCAAAGATGGGCCTTCCTGAGGTTTCTTTGGGAGTTATTCCTGGCTATGGTGGTACACAGCGATTGCCTCAATTAATTGGCAAAGGACGCGCCATGGAGCTTATCATGACTGCAGGGATGATAGATGCAACAAAAGCTTATGAATACGGCCTGGTAAATTATGTTACTACTCAAGACGAGCTGCTTGTTTTTGCTCAAAAAATAGCAAGTAAAATAGCTCGTAATTCTTCTGTGGCAATTGCAGCTGCAATTAACGCAGTAAATGCAGGTTTTAAGGACGGAGAAAATGGCTTTGATGCTGAAATAACAGAGTTTGGAAAATGTTTTGGCACCGCAGATTTTAAAGAGGGGACACAGGCTTTTTTAGGGAAAAGAAAACCTATTTTTCCTGGAGAGTAAAGCATCACAATTACTTTTCACCACTCCACTCTTGGTAGAACTGTTCTAGAAATTTTTCCATAAACTCATGGCGCTCTTGGGCAATTTTTTTGCCTGATGGGGTATTCATTTTATCTTTTAATAGCAGCAGTTTTTCATAAAAATGATTTATGGTGGGAGCATCAGAGGCCTTATATTGAGCAGCGCTCATGTTTAAATTTGGCTTTATTGACGGATTATAGATGGCTCTATTTTTAAACCCTCCATAGTTAAAGGTGCGTGCAATACCGATGGCTCCTATTGCATCTAGCCTGTCTGCATCTTGTATTACCTTTAGCTCTTTGGAGTGAAATGTTTTAATGGTATTTCCTCCTTTAAAAGAAACGTTTTCAATTATTTTTATAACATGTGTGATCGTCTCTTGAGATAGCCCTTGAGTTTGTAAAAACGCGTTTGCTTTTATAGGTCCTATAGATTCATCTCCATCATGAAATTTACTGTCTGCAATATCATGAAGCAACGCCCCTAGCACTACGATGGTCTTATTTACGTTTTCATTTTTAGAAATCAACAGCGCATTTTTGTAGACCCGCTGTACATGAAACCAGTCATGGCCAGCCTCAGCGCCATTTAATTCTTGCCTTACAAAGGCAGTTGTGTTGGTAATTAGAATATCAAAGGCTGAGGGTTTTTTTGGCATAGTATGTGATTGATAGCGCTTAATAAGACTTTTAACAGAAAATTGACGCCAAAAATTGAAACAAATAGGTCTGTTTGTCGTCTAAATATAAATATCGGTAATTTTACTTACAACCAAACAAAAGCTATGAAAAGTGTTTTTAATCCAGGTACAAATTTTTTTATTCTACTATGTATGTTTTTAAGCACATCTGTGCTTGTGGCTCAGCAAAAAACACTTGTTTCTGGTGTTGTTAAAAATGCAGATGGCCCTATTCAAGGCGCTACAGTAGCTGTTAAAAATACATTTAACGAGGTGGCAACCAACCAAAAGGGAGAATTTTCTATCAAGGTTACCCAAGATGATACGGTATTTGAAGTAAGCTCGTTTGCCATGGAATATAAAGAGCTTACCATACAACGAGATACTCCAATGACAATTGAACTGGAATATGATGGCCAACTTCTAGATGAAGTTGTAATTAAAGGGCAAAAAAAATCAAAAGATGAATATGTAGAAACAGCTTCTGGCAGAAAAAACAAAAAATCTTTAGGCTATAGTTCTGGTCAGGAAATCACAGAAGAGGATATTAGAGATACAGACGTTACCGTTTTTGATATTTTGAGAAAAATGCCAGGGGTAGAAATATTTGGTATGCCTGGATTTAATCAATCCATCCTTTTTACTAGAAATAGAACCATCACATCACAGGCTCCAAGAGTTGTTTTGGACGGCGCATTGTTAGACCAAAGCATACTCAACAATATAAGCCCAAGTGAAATTTCATCTATAAAATTATTAAAAGGATTAACCGCCACGCTTCGTTATGGGCAATTAGGTTCTGGAGGGATTATTTTTATTGTCACAAAACTGGGTAAAGGAAATAGGGTGTCAACAAAAGAGAAAATAAAATCACTGCAAGTTAAAGGCAACGAGTATGTTGAAACAGTGCCTTATTTGGTTACTGTAAATAATAAATCTAATACCCTAGTTGCCCTAGAAAAAGCTACTACATTTGCCCAGGCCAAAGCTGTTTTTGAAAAACAAGAAAAGACAATAAGCACCATTCCTTTTTATATTGAGTCTTCTGAATATTTCTTGAAATGGGATAAAGAATACTCCTTTAAAATACTCTCTACCATTGCCTCATTGGCTCCTAACAATGTCAAGGCTTTAAAAGCATATGCCTTTATCCTTGAGCAGCGACGAGAGTATAAAAAAGTAGTAAACATCTATACTAGAATACTAAATTTAAGACCAGATAGCGCTCAAAGTTATAGAGACCTTGCCTTGGCCTATGAGGCCGCAGGAGAATATGAGCTTGCTTTTACCTTATTATACCAGATTGTATACAACACCATACCCAATGTAGACTGTACGCCAATACAAGAATTGTCCTACAACGAACTTAGACAATTACTTGCCTTTTATAAAAATAAAGTGCCCTTTGAAAAATTGCCTAATGAGCTACTGAGTCTTAACTATAAAAAGGACATTAGAATTGTCTTTGAATGGACACAACCCGACGTAGATTTTGATGTTCAGTTTGTAAGTCCTGAACGCAAGTTTTTTAACTGGACACACACTAGGTTTGAATCAAAAAACGTACTTCAAGAAGAGGTTTCTCTTGGGTATGCTGTAAAAGAACACATTATTGACGATGCACAAACAGGGCCTTGGATTGTTAATATGCAATTTTTATCTACTGAAAGGCCTAAAAACCCTACCTATTTAAAATACACAGTATTTCAAGATTATGGATTGCCTACCCAGACAAAAAACACGAAGATTATTGCCATGAAAGACCTTCAAAACAAAGTAACGATAGACCGCTTTGTGAACAAGTAATTACTTGGTGACAATATTTTTTGTAATGATTTGCTCTGTATCAATTACAAGTTCTTGGGGTGTATGATCTGAAATTTTAATTGCAGGATGCACATGGTGTTTTAAATGCACGCCCAAGCCCATTGGGAAGAATCCATGTTTTTGTAACTTCCAAGAATTATTTACTGTAATAGGCACTACATATCCCCCTGGCATTTGCTCAAAGAGGGTTTTTAATCCCCGAACTTTAAAGGCCTTTGGGGTTCCATCTTTACTTCTAGTTCCTTCAGGAAAGATGACAACACTTCTATTGTTTTTTGCGGCGTATTGGCCTAAATCGATGATTTGCTGTGTGGCCTGTAATGGTTTTTTTCTATCGATAAGTATCGAGGCTCCATGGGTTAGGTTGTAGGATATGGAAGGAATGCCTCTCCCGAGTTCTTTTTTAGCAATAAAAGCAGGGTGCAATTTTCTTAGATGCCAAATAATAGAAGGGATATCCCAGGTAGTTTGGTGGTTAGAGACTATGATTAAAGGAACATTTTCTGGAATTTTCTCTTCAATAGTAAAGCTAAAACGAGTCCCAAGAATATGTAGGACTTTTAGTATGGTCCAGTTTAAAGCATCTACAACTTTTTTGTGTCCTTTGTAGCCAAAAAAGATAAACCCCACCCATTGCCCTAAATGAAACACTACTAAAGTGCTTGCAAAACACAGATAAAATAAAACACTAATAGGATAGCTTATAATTTTTAACAAGGGTGTTTGTGTTTAAAATTTTGTTGAAGGTATAAAAATAAAAAATTCCGCTTACCCTAGACAGAGAACGGAATTTTAATAGAATGTTTTTTAAAGCTTAACAGTGCTCGTCAAAAGCTCCTTTTAGATTTTCTGCAATCATATCTGCTTGGCGCCCTTCGATGTGATGACGCTCTAGCATATGTACAAGCTCCCCATTTTTAAATAAAGCCATAGATGGTGAGCTTGGAGGAAATGGCACCATTTGTGCACGAGCTGCATCTACTGCATCACGATCAACTCCTGCAAATACCGTTACTAGGTGGTCTGGTTTACTGTCATTTTGTAAAGACATACGAGCTCCTGGGCGAGCATTTGCAGCAGCACAACCACAAACAGAGTTTACGACCACCAGGGTCGTTCCTTCTTTGCTTAATGCTTCTGTAACGCTTTGTTGTGTATGTAATTCTGTAAACCCAATGCTGGTAAGTTCTTCACGCATGGGTTTAACTAATTCTGGTGGGTACATATTTTACTGTTTTAAATTGTTTATCAAGCTACAAAGATACTTAATAACTTCGTTAAAAATTCGCTAAAATTTAAAGGTCTCATAGAATTTCAAATCTAGATAATGTAACAATTTAGCGTATAGCTTTACGTATATTTGTATCCTAATTTAGTATATATGTTTAGTATTTTTGGCGCCGTAGTTGGGTATAGTATTTATAGATTTCCGGGAGCTATTGCAGGCTATTTCTTAGGATCTTTTATTGACCAGTATAACAGTAAGAGAAGAAATACATCAGGGCAGCGAGATATTTTTAGAGACTTGTTTGATCAACAAAGAGGTAAAACAGTAAACCCTGCAGATTTTGAAATTAATCTTCTGTCTTTAGCGTCATTTGTAATAAAGGCAGATGGCACCGTGAGCCAAAGTGAGTTAGACTTTGTGCGCCGATACTTTGTCCAGGCCTACGGAAAAGAAAGAGCCAATGCCACTTTTAAAGTATTTAATGATGTCATAAAAAAAAGCGATATCTCTGCCAAGGGAATTGCTAGTAAAATTAGGACCAAAACACGCTATGAATCTAGATTACAAATTTTACATTTTTTGTTTAGCATTGCCAATGCTGACGGTACTGTGACAACCAGCGAGGTTAATATGATCAACCAAATTGCAGGATATCTCTCTATACAATCTGCAGATTTTCATAGCATAAAAGCTATGTTTTTTAAGAACCCGGACAGGGCTTATGAAATTTTAGAAATAGACAAAACAGCAACCGTTGCTGAAATTAAAAAAGCCTACCGCACCATGGCCAAAAAGTACCATCCAGACAAACTTATAGAGATGGATGAGGCCTATAAAAAAGGCGCCGAGCAAAAGTTTAGAGAAGTTCAAGAATCTTACGAAAGCCTTCAAAAAGAGCGCGGCTTTTAATAGCGTAGTTGTCTAAGCATCATTGCTAGTAAGGTATAATTTTTAGTCTAAGCTAAAAATTAGTTAAGGTGTATTAAAAAAATAATTTTACCTTTGCCTTATGTACACACTAGCAGAAGAAAATTATATTAAGACCATTTTTCATTTACAACAAACCATAAACGGTGCGGTAAGCACTAACGCTATTGCAGACAGCATGGACACCAAGGCCTCTTCTGCAACAGATATGGTGCAAAAGCTGGCAGATAAAAAAGTGCTCTCTTATGTTAAATACAAAGGCGCTCAACTTACCGAAAAAGGAAAAAAAATAGCTACAAAAATTGTTAGAAAACATCGTTTGTGGGAAGTTTTTCTTGTAGATAAACTTGGGTTCCATTGGGATGAGGTTCATGAAATTGCCGAACAATTAGAGCATATTCATTCCACAGAGCTTATCAAACGCCTAGATAGCTTTTTAGGTAATCCAACCTTTGACCCACATGGAGATCCTATTCCAGATGAGCTAGGAAATTTTATAAAAACAGAAAAAAAATTACTCTCTCAATTAAACAAAAGCCAGTTTGGTGTTTGCGTGGGTGTAAAAGAATCTAGCCCAGAGTATTTGCAATATCTAGACAAAAAAAACATAAGTATTGGCACCAAGATCAATGTCTTAGGCAAAGAGTTTTTTGACGGTTCGATGGTAATTGAAGTAGGGAGAGATCAATTTTTCGTTTCTAAAAAAATCGCAGACAATTTATATGTACAAACAGCATAATTATTACAATAATATTTCAGAAACTATGAAAAAAATAGGGTTACCACTTTTAATGATACTGCTATCCTTGCCTATATTAGCGCAGGAAGAAAGGCCTGAGTTAATTACAGACAGACCAGATGCTACAGAGTCCCCGAGTGTTGTCCCTCAGGGAGCTTTACAAATAGAGACAGGCGCTTTGTTTACCTCTTTTGAAGAGGATGTTTTGCAAACACAAACACAAACGCTAACCTATAATACCACACTGCTAAGATATGGTTTGTTAGATAATCTAGAACTTAGGCTGGGTTGGAATGTTGTTGAGCAAAGCAATAAAACTACTGGAGATGGCCTAGCTACAATAGAAAGCGGTTTTTCTCCTTTGCTTTTTGGAATGAAAGTAAACATCGCTCAAGAAAAAGGATGGCTGCCCACCATTGGCCTTGTTGGTCATCTTTTTTTACCATTTACCGCAAGCGAAGATTTTAAACCACAACACACAAGTATTGATTTTAGATTTGCCTTTGACCACACGCTTTCAGACAGCTCAAGTATTGCATATAACTTAGGCGCGCAGTGGGAGGCAGATAGCCTTGGAGCGGCCTATATTTATACCCTTGCATACGGTTATAGTATCACAGATAGCTTTGGTTTTTATGCCGAGTTGTATGGTGATTTACCAGAAAAAAACAGCTCGAATCATTATTGGGATGCAGGTGTCACCTACCTTATTTTACCTAACCTGCAATTAGATGCAACCATTGGCACAAGTATTACAAAAGGCCAGGACCTTCTGTTGAGTGGCGGTTTTAGCTATAGAATATTTAAATAAATAGCCCATGAAAAAAAGTATTATTTGCCTATGTGTATTACTCTTGTTTGCTTGTAAAAGCCCCACAAAACCCTCTGGTAAACTCAAGGTGGTTGTTACCACAACAATGCTTACAGACCTAGTAAAAAATATAGGCGGTGATCTAATTGAACTACAAGGATTAATGGGGGCAGGCGTAGACCCACACCTGTATAAAGCCAGTGAGGGGGATGTTTCAAAACTATTTAATTCAGATATTATTTTTTATAACGGATTGCATCTAGAAGGAAAACTAGTAGCGGTTTTTGAAAAAATGGATACTCAAAAAACAACGGTAGCTTTGGGTGAATTTTTAGCAAAAGACGGCTTGATTGGGTCAGACTATTTTGCTTCTAATTATGATCCTCACGTATGGTTTAACATCCAATACTTTAAGGAGTTCTCAGATAAAGTAACAAGTGTATTATCAGAGAAGGATCCTAAAAATGCAGCCAGTTTTACAGCAAATAACCTAGCATTTCAGCAAGAATTGGATCTCTTGCACACGGCGGTTGTAAACACAATTGCTACCCTTGCTCCAGAGAAAAGAATTTTAGTTACGGCTCATGATGCATTTAATTACTTTGGGAAGGCCTACGGCTTTAAAGTAGTTGGCCTTCAAGGGCTCTCTACCGCTACAGAGGCTGGGGTTCAAGACGTGCAAAAATTATCTGATTACATTATAGCAAATAAAGTTAAGGCTATTTTTATTGAAAGTTCTGTGCCAAGAAGAACCATAGAAGCTTTAGAGGCTGCAGTGCTCTCAAAAGGGCATCAGATTTCCATTGGAGGTTCTTTGTATAGTGATGCGCTTGGAGATGCGGGTTCTGTAGAGGGCACCTATGTTGGAATGTTTCTCTACAATGTAAAGACAATTGTTAACGCCTTACAATAACATATGACACAAAAAATTGCCATACAAGTAGATGATTTAACCGTAGCCTATAATTACAAGCCCGTGTTATGGGATATAGATTTGGTGATCCCTGAAGGGGTTTTAATGGCTATTGTTGGGCCTAATGGAGCAGGAAAATCTACCCTTATTAAGGCTATTTTAGGTATTATTGAGCCAATTGCGGGTAGTGTGGCTATCTATGGAGAGCCCTATAAAAAACAACGAAAACTTGTTGCCTATGTGCCTCAAAAAGGGAGCGTAGATTGGGACTTTCCAACCACAGCGCTAGATGTAGTGATGATGGGAACCTATGGCAGTTTGGGCTGGATTAAAAGACCTGGTCAAAAGCAAACAAAGGCGGCACTAGAAGCCCTTGAAAAAGTAGACATGCTCTCTTTTAAAAGCAGACAAATTAGCCAGCTAAGCGGCGGGCAACAACAACGTATTTTTTTGGCAAGAGCGTTGGTGCAAAACGCATCAATTTATTTTATGGACGAACCCTTTCAAGGGGTTGACGCCTCTACAGAGATAGCGATTATTAACATTTTAAAAGAGTTGCGTAAAGCAGGAAAAACAGTGGTGGTTGTTCACCATGATTTACAAACTGTCCCAGAATATTTTGACTGGGTTACGTTTTTAAATGTAAAGAAAATTGCCACCGGAGCGGTAAAAGACATTTTCAATGATAACAACTTAACCAAGACCTACGGCATTAATTATAAAGTAGCCGTAAATAAATAACCTTAATGAGCATCACCGAGTATTTCAACCTGTTATTTACAGACTACACCCTGCGCACCATTAGCCTAGGGACGTCTGTATTGGGAGCAATTTGCGGAATGCTTGGGAGCTTTGCTGTTTTAAGAAAACAAAGTTTGTTGGGAGATGCTATTTCGCATGCTGCCTTGCCCGGCATAGCCATTGCGTTTTTAATAACTGGAGCCAAAGACACTAATATCTTACTCTTGGGAGCCTTGGTAAGTGGCTTGATTGGCGCTTTCTGGATTCGTGGAATGATATCTAAAACACATTTAAAAAGCGATACTGCTTTGGGTCTTGTTTTATCGCTGTTTTTTGGTTTTGGTATGCTGCTTCTCACCTACATACAAAAACAACCCAATGCCAATCAAGCAGGACTGGACAAGTATTTATTTGGCCAAGCAGCTACTTTAGTAGAGAGTGATGTGTTGCTTATGGTACTTGTTACCGCAATAGCCCTTGTGGTTGTACTTTTGTTTTGGAAAGAATTTAAACTTCTACTTTTTGACCAAGACTACGCCAACACACTAGGGTTTAATACAAGGGTTATCGATATTTTAATTACTTTTTTTATTGTTTTGGCTATTGTAATTGGGCTACAAACGGTAGGAGTTGTTTTAATGAGCGCTATGTTGTTGGCACCAGCCGCAGCCGCAAGACAATGGACAAGCAGTTTGGCGGTTATGGTTTTTCTTGCCGCTTTAATTGGTGGTTTTTCTGGAGTTTTTGGCACCGCTATTAGCGCCACACAAAACAACCTCTCTACAGGGCCAGTTATTGTTTTGGTGGCTAGTTTTTTTGTGGTGGTATCTTTTGTTTTTTCTCCCACCCGTGGGCTTTTGTTTAAGCAAATAAGACTTATAAAAAATAGGCGCGATTTACAGCTCAAAAAAACCCTGCAGTTTATGTATGGTATTGCACAAACCCATGAAAACATTGACCATCCTCACACCATTAGAATATTAAATAATTTTCAAGGTTTTACCAAAAAATCATTGCGTAAAATGGAAGAAAACCAGTGGATATTACTAAACAAACAACAATGGTCTCTCACTCTAAAAGGGTTTACAGAGGCCCAAAACCTTTTTAATCAACAAACCCAACATGAGTAGCCCTCAAATAGAAATACAGATTATCGCGGCCCTAGTTGCAGTTTCTTGTGCTATTCCAGGGGTATTTTTGGTGTTGCGTAAAATGGCCTTAATTAGTGACGCTATAAGCCACTCTATCTTGCCAGGAATTGTTTTAGGGTTTTTTATAACACAAGATCTTAATTCTCCATTGTTAATTATTTTAGCAGCTGGAACAGGAATTATCACAGTGGTGCTAGTAGAGCGCATCCAAAAAACCGGCCTTGTTAAAGAAGATACAGCCATTGGTCTTGTTTTTCCTGCCCTTTTTAGTGTTGGGGTGTTATTAATTGCTAAAAACGCTAATGACATTCATCTAGATGTAGACGCTGTATTGCTCGGCGAGCTAGCCTTCGCTCCTTTTGATAGGTTTTTGCTTTTAGGTATAGACGCTGGGCCAAAAGCTGCCTGGATTATGGGAGTTATTTTACTTATCACCCTTTCGCTGCTGTATTTGTTTTTTAAGGAATTAAAAGTAAGCACTTTTGATGTGGGCTTGTCTTCTGCTCTTGGGTTTTCTCCGGCTATCTTACATTATGGCTTGATGTCTGTATCTTCTGTTACTGTTGTGGGTGCTTTTGATGCTGTAGGGGCTATACTTGTGGTAGCTCTTATGATTGCACCAGCTGCAGCAGCGTATTTGCTTACTGCAGATTTAAAAAAAATGCTGTGGCTATCTGTGTTTTTTGGTGTTTTTGCGGCCATTAGCGGCTATTGGTTAGCACACTGGCTGGACTCCTCTATTGCAGGGTCTATTACTACAGTACTTGCTTTGGTGTTTTTGCTGGTGTACTTTTTTGCTCCTAAAAAAGGGCTGTTGTCTGTCATGTATCGCCAAAAACAGCAGCGCACAGAGGTATCCTTGCTTACCTTTTTACTGCACCTTAACAACCATCAAGAAACACAAGAAAGGCATATTAATCATTTAAGAGAGCACATTAATTGGCAACAGGTAAAGGCAAATACTGTTGTAGGATTAGCCCTAGATAATAACCTGATTACCATCACAAATGAGGTTATTTCTCTAACAACAAAGGGGCTAAGTTTTACCCAAACCGCCCTGGAGTATATCATTACAAATAAAGACGATAAAATAGAACACCTTAAGGATGACTTCTTTTTGTTTAGAGGGTAGCTGTATTTTTAATACCACCACACCTATGAAAAAATTACTATTTATTTTTAGTATCGTGAGTATTATGGTTTCTTGTCAAGTATTGGCTCAAAAACAAGACACCCCTGAGACTGTTTTTAATATTCCACTTACTAAAACGAGCACACATAACGGGGTCTCTATAACCCTGGTTGCCGTTATAGAAGATTCTAGATGCCCAAGAGACACCACCTGTGTCTGGGAAGGTAAAGCTTCAGTGAAAATTCTTGTTAGGGCAACTGGTGAAGACCCACAAGAGATAACAGTGGTTTTTCAAAACGACTCTCAAAATGTTATTGCCACCACAAACGATACAGTATTTACGGCCCTGAAATTACTTCCGTATCCTGGTGGGACTACCAGCAAAGAAATAGGGTATCAATTACAAGTTTCCAAGAAAGGAATTAAACTTTAAAAAAATAGCATACAGCTCTTTTAGTGACACCCACAATTGTCATTGCCGCATTTTGTGTTACCACCATCAAGGGTGCCAACAGTTTTTTTCTTTTTAGATACAACTGCAGACCACACAAACTTGTTAACCAAATAACCAGCTGCTGCCAAAAATGTAAAAAGTACAAATAGTTCTTGCATTGTTAATTATTTAAACCATTGATATGCGCCAAGAGCAGTTATATAAGCAATGGCGGTCATTATTATTAATTGCCATAGGGGCCATTTCCAACTATTGGTTTCTCGTTTTACTACAGCAAGTGTACTCATGCACTGCATAGCAAAAGCATAAAAAAGTAACAGAGAAACCCCACTAGCAAAATTAAAAAGTGGTTTTCCGGTTTTTACATTGGTTTCTGCGGCCATTCTGTTTTTAATGGTTTCTACATCATCGTTTCCAACACTATAAATAGTGGCTAGGGTACCCACAAACACTTCTCTTGCCGCAAAGGAGCTGATGAGCGCAATACCAATTTTCCAGTCATAGCCCAGAGGTCTTACGGCAGGCTCAATAAACTTACCCGCGTGGCCAATATAACTATGTTCTAGTTTAAATGCTGCTATTTTTGTTTCTAACTGGTTTTGGGAAATAGAAGTTTCTAGGTTTTCTCGTTGTACGATAGTTGCGGCATTATTAAAATCTCCAGGACCGTAAGAGGCCAATACCCAAAGTATTATAGAGATCGCTAGAATAATTTTACCGGCACCAAGTACAAATGACTTTGTTTTTTCTACCACTGTAATACCTACATTTTTAAAAAGAGGTAATTTGTAGTTCGGCATTTCTATTACAAAAAATGTTTTACTGCGTATTTGTAACACTTTGTCTAGCATCCATGCAGATATTATTGCCGCTCCAAAACCTAACAAATACATAAACATTAGCGTAAGTGCTTGTAGGCTAAAGATGCCCAAAACGCGCTGATCTGGGATCACTAAGGCGATAATAATAAGGTACACAGGCAGTCTTGCAGAACAGGTAGTAAAAGGGGTCACTAAAATTGTGATAAGACGTTCTTTCCAGTTTTCTATATTACGGGTTGCCATAATTGCGGGTATGGCGCAGGCAGTACCTGCGATGAGCGGCACCACACTTTTGCCACTTAATCCAAAACGGCGCATGACACGATCCATTAAAAATACTACTCGGCTCATATAGCCGCTTTCTTCTAGTATAGATATAAAGAAAAACAAAAAGGCAATTTGTGGTATAAAAATAATAATACCTCCCAGGCCAGGAATAATACCCTCTGCAATAAGGTTGGTAAAATCTCCGGCAGGCAGAGTGTTTTTTGCCCATTCGCCCAGAGAGGCGAACGTGCTGTCTATAAAATCCATGGGGTAGCTACTCCAGTCAAAAATGGCCTGAAAAATTAGCAATAAAACCCCCAAGAAAATGACATAGCCCCAAAACGTATGCATTAATACACGGTCTAATTTACCGCGTAAATCTTTGGCATTTTCTTTATCTACTAAAAGTGTTTCTTTAAGCACCTGATTTATAAACTGGTAGCGTTTGATGGTTTCTTTTTGTTGTAATCTTTTAAGGTTACTTATACTTTCTGTTTTAAAACTAGTGACCCCTTTGAGTTGGTTTCTGTCTAGTTTTCCAAAATTTACATCTTGGGTAATAACCAGCCAAAGCTTGTAAATGTCTTGATTTGGGAATGTTTTTCTCAGCCTGTCAAAATACTCTGGGGCAATACTAGAGGCATTTAAGCAAGGGGTAACAGACAGTCTTTTGTAGTTGGTGATAAGTTTTTTTAAGGCTTCAAACCCCTTATTTTCACGAGAACTAATAAGGGCTATTTTTGTTTCTAGGCGCAGTTCTAGTGCTGCAATATCTACCGTGATTGCCTTACGCTTCATGCGGTCTGCCATGTTTATAACCAGTATAGTGGGGATGCCTAAATCTTTAATTTGAGTAAAGAGCAGTAAATTTCTTTTTAGATTTTCTATGTCTGTAACCACAACGGCAACATCTGGAAAATCTTTGTCATTTTTATTAAGCAGCAGCTCAATAACAACATTTTCATCTAAAGAAGAGGCGTTAAGGCTATAGGTTCCTGGCAAATCAAGTACATGTGCTTTTACTCCGCGGTCTAACCTGCAGATCCCTTGCTTTTTCTCAACAGTAATTCCAGGATAGTTTCCCACTTGTTGGTTTAGCCCAGTGAGTCTATTAAAAACAGATGTTTTCCCTGTATTAGGATTTCCAATTAGTGCAACGTTAAACTGTTTTGCCATTATATATTTAGGCTTGTGCTAAGGTCTTGTTTGATAATTTCAATCTCAATTTGTGCAGCTGTTTCTTTACGAATGGCCAAATGAGCCCCGTTTACAGTAAGGTACATCGGGTCTTGAAAAGGTGCTGTTTGCACAAGAGCTACTTCATTGCCCGGAAGGCAACCCATTTCTAGGAGTTTAAGAGGCACAACATCTACAGAAAACTCTTTTATTATACCGCGCTGTCCTTGTTTTAATGAAGCAATGGTCGCCATTTTATTTAGATTGATTTTAAACAAGCAAAAATAATTATTTGAAACCTACCCACAAAGCTTTGAGGGATGTATTGTGAAATTTTAACGCAACAATTAGGGGGGTAGTCTTTTTTAATAATTGATAAGCCCAAAGAAAATGGACTTCTTTGCTTGGTTTTGTAGTACGTCAATATCGTGCAAGATGCGGTCCATCTCTTGGGTCTGTGTACCATCATAAAACCCCCGAATTCTTCTTTGGGTATCTATTAAAACAAAATTTTCTGTGTGAACAAGCCCTAGTGGGTCCCCAGGGGTTTCTTTGGCTACCAGATATTGTTTTCTAGCAAGGTTATAAATCTCTTGTTTGCTACCGGTAACTAGATTCCATTTTGTGGGGTTTACCTTTTTTTGTGTGGCGTATTTTTTAAGCTGGGAGACCGAGTCAATCTCTGGCATTACCGTATGAGACAAAAGTAGCACCTCTGGGTTGTCTTGAAGCTTATCTTGCAGCTCCAGCATATTGCTGGTCATTAGGGGGCAAATGGTTTGGCATGTGGTAAAGAAAAAGTCTGCCACGTAAATTTTACCATCATAGGTGTCTTGGGTTATGGTTTGGCCTTCTTGGTTGGTCAAGCTAAAATCTGAGATGGTATGGTATTTTTTTTGGTGTCTTATATCTTGAGCAACTAGGGCTGCACTTACCTGGGAGGGCTGGTAGATTGGGAGCACCTCTATGGGGGTAAGTACACTGTAAATAATAGAAATTATAACCACAGACATCATCGTTAAGACAATGGCAAACAGTTTGTATTTTGAAAAAAATTGAAGCATATAACTTAAGGCGTGTAGAGTACAAAAATACGACCTAAAATCGATAATAGCTGCTTAGACGGTTTCTTTTTATTGTTACAAAAACAGTAGAAACAACATTTTTTTTGCACTATATAATAGGTTACTTTTGTGCCCAAGATAAAGTAAGGGTTTTTTATGCAGACTCTTTTTTGATCTGGTTTGAAAGAAATAAACCAGAAAATAACAATCTATTTTTTTTAAGTTATGAGTCCATTTTTAGTTAAAGCGATACAATTATTACTAAGTCTATCTTTTTTAATCGTTCTTCACGAGCTAGGGCACTTTATACCCGCCAAACTATTTAAAACTAGGGTAGAGAAATTTTTCTTGTTTTTTGATGTAAAGTTCGCGCTATTTAGTAAAAAAATTGGAGATACCGTGTATGGTATTGGCTGGTTGCCACTAGGAGGATATGTTAAGATATCTGGAATGATTGATGAGAGCATGGACAAGGAGCAAATGGCCTTGCCGCCTCAGCCTTGGGAGTTTAGGTCTAAGCCAGCATGGCAGCGACTCATCATTATGCTTGGCGGGGTTACGGTAAACATCATTGTTGGATTTGTGATTTACATGGGGATTTTACATTTCTATGGACAAGACATCACAACCAACGAGCAACTACCAGATGGGTTTGCTGTGCACGAGTCTTTTAAAGACTACGGCTTCCAAGACGGAGATCAAATTCTTAGCCTTAACGGCGAGACCTTTGAAAATGTAACAGCTATTAATAAATATTTGTTTTTACGTGATGTAAACACCATAGAGGTATTGCATAATACGGGACAAAAGCAAACCATAGAAATGCCAGAAGACATTGGCGCTATAATGTTTGAAAATGACGTGTTAAGACCCTTCACCCAGAGAGTAGCTCCAATTTTGGGTGTAATTGGAGACAAGAGTTTTCCAGCGGCGGTGGCAGGATTTAAACTAGACGATACTATTTTGGAGGTAAACGGAACACCTATTGTATTTTGGCATGAATTCCAGAACCTTGTAAAAGAAAACGGACAAAAAGAAAATGTGTTTTTAATATCTCGTGATGGAGCGCAGCTCACTTTAAAGGCAACTCCTAATGAGACAGGACAAATAGGGCTTATGCCATATAGCAGCTCTATACGCAAGGAGTATACCCTTGTAGAGAGTATCACAGGAGGGGTTGGGTATGGTATGGACGTCTTGAAAGATTATGTAACTCAGTTTAAGTATGTATTCACTAAAAAGGGAGCCTCACAAGTTGGTGGTTTTGGAGCCATTGGAGGCTTATTTCCAGACACCTGGGACTGGACAAGTTTTTGGCAAACAACAGCCCTTATCTCTATTATTTTAGCCTTTATGAATATCTTGCCGATCCCTGCGCTGGATGGCGGGCATGTGATGTTTTTATTATATGAAATGATCAGTGGCCGTAAGCCCAATGATAAATTTATGGAGTATGCCCAAATGCTTGGGTTTTTCTTGCTTATTGCACTGGTTTTATTTGCCAACGGGAATGACATCTATAGATACTTCTTTGGGAGCTAAAAAAAACAAAAAAGTATTTGCCGCAGATAAAAATTAATTTATATTTGCACCCGCCCAAGTATTGTAAGGGTTTCAAACACTTTAAAATTGGGCATTGCTAGAGACAATAGTCTTTATTTTTCTATATGAAATTCCTCTTTAGCTCAGTTGGTTAGAGCATCTGACTGTTAATCAGAGGGTCCTTGGTTCGAGCCCAAGAAGAGGAGCCATATTAGACAGGAGGTCATTTTTGACCTCCTTTTTATTTTTATTCCTCCGTAAAACCTTGCTGGCCAACATAATAGACTTTATCTCTGGAGTGAAAATGTTGTTGAGCAACTTATAATGATAAAACGGTTATACTTTTATAGTGTAGCCGTTTTTTTGTATTAATGACGTAAAGATGTCGTTTTATAATTTTAACCTAAAGAGTAGTTTTGCTTCATGGAATATAAAAACATTATTAAAGAATTAAGACTAAGACAAGGTTATACTCAAGTTGACTTGGCTGAACTAAGTTCTCTTTCATTGAGAACTATTCAAAGGATTGAGAATAACGAAGTGGAGCCAACTCCATACTCCTTAAATCAAATAGGAGAAGTTCTTGGGGTTAATTTAAACGAACTTAAAAACAACATTATGAAGCAAAAATCAAAATCAACAAATTCGTGGAACATTTTATTACACCTATCTTCAATTTTCGGAATAATAACAACTTCCATTATTTGGGTAATTTTTAAAAGAAAAGATGAAATAATTGAATTTCAGGGAAGGGATGTTATCAATTTTAAATTTAATTGGATTCTCCTTTATATCGTATTTGGAGTGGCCTCGTTACTAATAACCCAATCTTGGGCTTTACTCATAATTGCCTTCAGTTTCCTTGTATTCAATTGGATTAATTATCTCAATATATAATTCCGTTCGGGTAGCTAATAACAAAGACTATACTTATCCCATTTTCATTAGACTCTTAGGTCACCAATAGATGAGGTTGTGCTGCAACTTTGAATAATAGGGGGAGCGAAAATTAGAAGCCTTCACAGCAATGTGAGGGCTTTTTTTATAGGCTCTAACCAGTTGTTAAACCTTCTAAAAGGCTTACACTACTTTTATCTATACAACTCAAAGAACAGTATAAAACTACTAAAAATTGACAGACATTTGACAGACATTTAAGTTCTTTTCGCCTTTTACAATCTTTAACAACCTATGTTGTGCCAACATATCTGCTCTAAAGAGGAATTTAAGAAAGAAAAAACCCCTACTAAATAGTAAGGGTTATAGGGAGTTATTTAAGGAGTACAGTTAGTAAAGTTAGGTTGAGGTAGTGTCCAAGATGGAGCGCCATCGCTGAAATTAGTACATTCGTAACACTATCAACAGACCAAGAACTTAAGTCTTGGTTGAAAGCTTCAGCAAGAGCGAAACATATATCTCGCATATCGATTCACATCGTTTACTGGTATCCCAATTACTTATGTCTTGGTTGAAAGATGTTGCACCGATTAAACATACCCCCCATATCCGATCACATTACTCAACATCCCAAGTGCCCAATAGGTTGAGTTGAAGGATGACGCACTATCAAACATCTCGTTCATATATCTGACAGAGCTAACATCCCAGAAACTTAAATCTTGATTAAATGCAACTAAATTTCCCCAGCCAAACATCTCCTCCATAGTTGTAACATTGCTAACATCCCACCCACTAATATTGTCATTAAAAGAAATGTAGAAAAATGGGTTTTCCATATTCGTTATT